>NZ_JBHULI010000001.1:0-241780 GCF_042684365.1 Gracilimonas halophila
CGTAGGTCTTCGCCATTACGGTTGTTATTGCCGCAGTCAAGGTCGTCTTCCCGTGATCTACGTGTCCAATCGTGCCCACGTTCACGTGTGGCTTATTCCGTTGAAAGGTCTCTTTTGCCATGATTAAGCTGTTTTGTTTAGTATTGCGTTAAAATAATTATCAAAAATTTTTGACCTGAGCCGATAGTCGGATTTGAACCGACGACCCCTTCCTTACCATGGAAGTGCTCTACCTCTGAGCTATATCGGCGTATCTGAGCGAGCGACCGGAATCGAACCGGCAACATTCACCTTGGAAGGGTGACGCTCTACCAATTGAGCTACGCTCGCTTACGCGTGGGGAGAGCAGGATTCGAACCTGCGAAGTCTTACGACAACAGATTTACAGTCTGCCCCAGTTGGCCGCTTTGGTATCTCCCCAGATCAATAAATCAAATCTCGCTGAGCCAGTGACCGGATTCGAACCGATGACCGACGGTTTACAAAACCGTTGCTCTACCAACTGAGCTACACTGGCTTTTCGCGAAAGACTTCAAAATTAAGTATGATTGCTTTGATTGTCAATATACTTTTGTTAAAAACTTTCACTCTTTTTGTTCATTGCCTCGCGAATTCTTCCCCATGTAAGAAAAATACGCTTTACCGGCAATGAACAGTACAATAAGCCCGATAATTACTTTTCCATAGTTTGAGAGGTACTGCCCGATAATTGGCCAATTGTCACGTATGACCCAGCCCATACCTATTAAAAGACTATTCCATAAAATTGAACTGATGGCGGAACTCAAAATTGTGGGTGTGATTTTCAAATGAGACATACCCGCTGTGAGCGAGATCACCGACCTCGTTCCTGCCAGAAACCTATTGGCGACGACGACTCCCTGCCCCCATCTACTCATCCACTTCTTTCCTCTTTTGAAAT
Source organism: Gracilimonas halophila (assembly GCF_042684365.1). Classification (NCBI taxonomy): domain Bacteria; kingdom Pseudomonadati; phylum Balneolota; class Balneolia; order Balneolales; family Balneolaceae; genus Gracilimonas; species Gracilimonas halophila. The sequence goes on from NZ_JBHULI010000001.1 coordinate 923, forward strand.
ATTTATAAGGGATAAAACGAAGTATGAAATGACTTTCCCTATTACTCTCAATTTGCTCCCCCCATTTATGCCCCAACCAATACATGGTCATAAACCCTAAAACAGAAGCGATAATGGTTAAACTCCAAATTGGGAATAACGCGATCACCCCTTCTGCCGCCAAGTATCCTCCAAATGCAACCAACACATCACCCGGCATTGGGGGGATTAAATTTTCAAAATAAGCTACTCCCAAAAAGATAAGGTAAATCCCAGAAGGTGGAACCACGCTGATCCATTCGATAATATTTTGAACGATCTGATCTGCCATTACTCCACTTTGCTTAGAAGAACTACGGCTTGAGCAATAACTCCTTCTTCTCTTCCGGCAAATCCCATTTTTTCAGAAGTTGTTGCCTTCACTGAAATATCATCAATAGGGCAAGTGAGTTGTTTAGCTATACTTTTGCGAATGGTATCTATATAAGGCCTGAGTTTAGGTTGCTCCGCGATTACGGTTGCATCGAGGTTAACCAGCTCATATCCCTTTTGTTTTACCTGGTCATAGCTTTCCTTTAGTAAAATCCGGCTATCAGCATCCTTGTAGGATTCATCGGTATCCGGGAAGAGAGTTCCAATGTCTCCCAGGGCAACTGCCCCTAATAAAGCATCCGTAATCGCATGAAGCAATACGTCTGCATCAGAGTGGCCCAATAAGCCTTTGCTATGAGGGATTTCCACTCCTCCTAGAATCAATTTTCGATCTTTATGAAATTGATGAACATCATATCCATATCCAATTCGAATTGCTTTCATTGACCTGTTCCTAAAATTAACTCCGCAATTTTAAGGTCAACCGGATAGGTGATCTTAAGATTCTCCCGATCCCCCTCTACCATCTGAACCTTACCGCCGATCCGTTCAACCAAAGAAGCGTCATCTGTACCAATGAAATCAGACTCCAATGCAGATTCGTAAGCTTTTCTTAACAATTTCTTCTGAAAAACCTGTGGGGTTTGGGCTTGCCATAAAAATGAACGGTCAGGAGTTTCTTTAATAACGTTTTTATCGTCTACTTGCTTAATAGTGTCTTTAGCAGGAACACCTAAAACTGCCCCTCCATATTCTTCTGCAATATTGCAACACTTTATAATCAACTTTGGCCTTATAAAAGGACGAACAGCGTCATGAACCCCCACAAGAGTTGCTTCATCTGAAATTTCTTTAAGGGCATTATATATGGAGAACTGACGCTTGCTTCCACCTTCCACAACTTTCAAAATGACATCACCGGATATCCGTTCAAACATAGAATGAATATCCGAAATATGATCTTTAGAAGTCGCTATAATTATCTCTGTCAACTCAGGGACTTCCAAAAACCTGGAAATAGTATGTTCAAGGATCGTTCGGCCTCCAACCTTCAAAAAAGGCTTTGGAATATCCGATCCCATTCTCACACCCGACCCTGCCGCCGGTATTATGACCGACAGTTTAGACATAATTTAAAGGATCAGCATTGCATCACCGAAAGTAAACATTCGGTAATTTTCTTTTTTAGCTTCTTCATATGCTTCCATCAAAAAATCATAGCCGGCAAAAGCAGCAGCTAACATCAATCGAGTTGATTCTGGTTGATGGAAGTTAATAATAAGACCTTCAGTGATCTTGAAGTTGTACGGAGGGTAAATAAATTTATCTGTCCACCCGGTTCCCGGCTTAGACATCCCGCTGGCCATTACACTGGTTTCAATGGTGCGAACCGAACTTGATCCGATTGCGATAACTCTGTTTTTCTTTTTCTTTAGGGTCAAATTGATCTTATCGGAAGTATCTTTTGATAAGAAGTAATTATCTGAATCCATTCGATGCTTGGTAAGGTCTTCAACCTCAACATTTCTGAAGATACCCCAACCAATATGAAGAGTGGTTGGCAAGAATTCAACCCCTTTTTTCTCGAGCTTTTTAACTAACTCCGGAGTAAAATGCATTCCTGCTGCAGGAGCGGCAACAGCACCACGCTCTGTTGCAAATATAGTTTGATACCGTTCCTTATCTTCTTCAACAGGCTCCCGTTCTACGTATGGAGGCAAAGGCATTTTCCCTAACTCATCAAGGCGATCATAAAGATCTTGATTCGGCCCTTCATATAAAAAACGGATGGTTCTTCCACGAGATGTCGTATTATCTACAACCTCAGCCATCAGTTCTTCATCTTCTTCTCCAAAATACAACTTGTTGCCGATCCTGATTTTTCGGGCAGGCTCAACCAAAACATCCCACAACTTATTTTCAGGCATCAATTCCCTAAGTAAGAATACTTCAATATCTGCCTCGGTCTTTTCCTTTTTACCATTTAACCTAGCCGGGAAAACCTTAGTATTGTTGTAGATCATAATATCATCTTTATTGATGTATTTATGAATCTCTGAAAAGGTTGTATGTTCAATTGTTTTTTCGGCGCGGTTAAGAACCATTAGTTTTGCTGAATCTCTTTTTTTCAGCGGTTCTTCTGGTATATTAAAGTCGTCAGTTTCGAATTTAAAATCGGTAAGCTTCATTTAGCTAGCTATAGGTTTTGCGGTACTGTTGAAAAGTTGATAAAGATATACTTTTTTTTAAGGGTTTTCAATCAAACACTCCTTTCTCTGTTGTTTATTATTAAAGCCCAATTCGTTATACTTAAAGGTATGCTCTTGCGTTGAATTACAAATTATTTGAGCACCATGAAAAAATTATTACTTACTACTTTCATCTTCTCTGTATTATTGAGCACTCAGTTGTCGGCACAATTGCGAGAAAACCTTTCTAAATCGTATGAATTTTCAGGGCCGATCATAAATAACCAAGCCCCTACTGTGCAAACATGGCTTAATAATTTTTTCCAGAACAATGTGACCATGAGTCATTCATATGCTATGAATTTCGGAGCTGTTGGAGGAAGCTATCAAAATGTGAATTCTTACACGAACACCTTAAACATCGCTTTTTCGGAAGACTTAACTGGTCGTGTTGATGTTTCATTTCTTCACTCTCCATTTGGCGGTTCTGACTTTGTTAATTCTGACAACAATCTTAATGGTGAAGTCATCATCAGAAATGCAGAACTGAATTATCAGATCACCGATAACGCACACATAAGATTTCAATACCAGCAAATGCCTCGCAGTTATGGATTCTTCAATCGCGGTTATGGAATGTTCGACCGCTATGATAGATACAACCCTTGGTACTAGTGCTAACTCATAGTTGATGCCAGAAATTAATAATTCAAAACCTACCGACAGTAAAGAACTTTATTTAAACACAGCCATCGGTTTTCTGAGTGTCCTTTTATTACTTTTACTGGCTGCTCTTTTTACACGCATTATCTATCCGAGAATATTTAACGAGAGAGCTGAATTACAATCAGAGCTAATAAGTGAGATCATACAAATTGAGGTGTTGAACGGTTGTGGTGTTTCAGGTATAGCAAATGCATATACCGGACTTCTTCGCTCAAACGGGTTTGATGTTGTTGAAACAGGTAATTTTGAAACCTTTGACCTACAGGAAACCGTTATCATTTCAAGAAGTGGGGTTATAGATAATGCCTACCGGGTTGCCAGTGCCCTGGGAGTTTCTGAAGACAATGTTATCCAAGAATCTTCACCCGACTTTTATCTTGATGTAAGTGTGATCATTGGCCACGATTATGAAAAACTAAATACAGATTAAATTTTATGACAGATATTAAGGAACCGACTAAACAACAATTCCAAAACTCATACACCGATGATAGTCCTGATTCCCAGGAAATGGTTGAAACCATTACAGAGGCTTTACTAAGCCGGAAGGGTAAAGACATCACCGTACTCGATGTCTCAGAACTCACTACTCTCACCGACTTTTTTGTTGTTTGCCACGGTACCTCAGATGTTCAAATTAAAGCTTTGGCAGACGCTGTTGAAGATGACATGCGAGAAAAAATAGGTGAAAGGGCTTGGAAAAAAGAAGGGTTACAAGGCCGGTCATGGGTTATTCTTGATTTTGTAAATATCGTGGTTCACGTAATGAGCAAAGAAAAAAGAGATTTCTACGGAATCGAACGTATGTGGAATGACGCAAAAGTGACCTACATTAAAGATAATGACGAAGATTAAAAGTTACGTTGAGCTCTTCTAAACCACATATTCTCATCACCGAGCCTATTCCCGAAAAAGCTATTTCCTATTTACAGAAAATTGGAGAAGTAACCGTTGGAGAAAAGGGTACCTATCAGTCTGCAGAGACTCTGATCAATGATATTTCAAGTTATGATGCGCTGCTTTGCATGCTTTCCACACCTGTTTCGGAGAATGTTTTAAGGCAGGGTAAAAAGCTTAAAATCGTTGCAAATTTTGCCGTTGGATATGATAATATTGATATAAAGGCTGCTCAAAAGTATAATATTAAAGTCGCCAATACTCCCGATGTTCTCACTGAAGCCTGCGGAGATTATGCCATGGGATTATTACTTTCCCTTTCCAGAAAATTAAAAGAGGCAGAACAGTATCTCAGAGATGGAAAATTTAATGGATGGGAACCACTTGGTTTTTTAGGTATGGAGCTTCGGGGAAGAACTTTGGGGATCATAGGCATGGGAAGGATTGGGCAGGCCTTTGCTCATCGCGCCCGTGCTTTTGGAATGAAGATCATTTATCACAATCGCTCTCTCATAGCGCCGGAAATCCAGCAAAAACTGGACGCTACTTATATCCCTGACCACAAAGAGCTCGCCGCAAAAAGTGATGTACTTAGCTTAAATTGCCCGCTTACCAAGGAAACACATCACCTTGTAGATGAGGCGTTATTAAAGCTAATGCCTGAACACGCCCTTTTAGTCAATATCTCAAGGGGGGCTGTAATTGATGAAGAAGCTTTAGCTAACGCTCTTCATAATAATATCATAGCCGGAGCCGCATTGGATGTTTTTGAAGAGGAACCTGACGTTCACCCTAAATTACTCACTGCCCCTAATACGCTTTTACTTCCTCATATAGCCAGCGCTACTCATAGAACAAGAGAGGCCATCGGGATGTTGGCAGCCAAAGCGATCTCTTCAGTATTGGAAGGCAAGCCAGATCCTGAAATACCAAACTTGATTAGCCGTTAAATAACGCTCATATTCGTTTTTAATTTATGAGTAGCGCTATCTTGAAATCTCCCATACAAAATAAGACCTGGTTACTTACGCTCTTGCTCACTCTTTTAGCTTTGGGGTATGGATTGTTTGAGATATGGGCGGAACATAGTGGACCCGATGAATCCCAAAAAGCTGTTTTGGCTAATGAATCAATTAACAGTGCACTACAGCAATATTCTAAGTTTGAAGCAGATTTTTTATTCCAAAGCAATAAATTTTATGAGTCTGCTAAACAACAACTAGAGGAAGGTGCAGACTTAGAGTTTCTCACGGAAGTAGCAACTAAGAATCATGATTTTTGGGGGATGTCATTATTCAAAGATCAAGAACTTATTCTTTGGACTGATTTCGGAGCCAGAAATTTACCTCTTAATTCAGACAAAATTGAGTCGGGGCCTTTTTTAACCATTGACCGTGAAAATAACGTTACGTTCTTAAGTTATCGGGCCTCATTGGTTATCGAAGACAGCGACTCTGCCTCCTCGTACGTTTTACTTACTCGTAAAAAGATACAGCAAGAAAATATTTTACCTATAGGAAATGCCTCAGAACTATCCCCTTCTAACCTTTTTCAAATAGGCTACAGTTATCCGGTTCGGTTTAGTTTTTTTGAGCCCCCTCCACAGAACCCACAGTTCAGCAGTACTCTCTCAACCCATAGTGTTGACTCTGTGGGAGTTCTATATACACTTGAGGAAGATTTTGCGACCTATCAAAATTCAAAACAGAATCAATTCTTTATCTATCGTGCGATCTTTTATGCTTTACTCATCTCATTGATCGCTCTTTTTTTGATCTCTTTTTCCCGTGAATTGAGTACCTGGAATTCACTATTTCTTAAACTTTTTGCTCTTATCTCTGCATGGCTTTTTTTCTCAAACATTGAATACGGAGTAGGGTGGATTGAACTTTTCAGTACAATTGGAGGCGACGATACTTTTGCTTTAACCCTCCTTATCAGATACTGTATTCATGCAGTTTTTATTTTCCTGATCACCCTTGTTTGCTTAAAACCCCTCAGCTCCGCTAAGCTCAACTTAGAGGAAACTTCAATAATCATCCTCCCTGTAATAAATTTCTTTTTTGGTCTTTTAAGTTCGTTCCTGATTTTCTTTTTTCTTACAGAAACCTACTCATTATTTTTACAGTCGTCTATTCCAGTATTAGACCTGGAGATTTTTCCTGGTTGGCTTACACTCCTGTTCTATGTTGCATCAGGTGTTTTTACCATTTCTGCAATAACACTGCTAACTTTACTTGGAAGATTTTTACTGGATCTAAGCCAGAAATTATATTTCATTCCTTTAGGGGTCATGTCATTGGGTTTCATTTCAGGTCTGCTCATGGTCATTGGCTTTAAATTATACCCCGCCTATTCTGGGTGGATCTTATTAGGAGCCATCTTCTTTTTTATCCTAATTTTGGTTTCAATTTTACTAGCCTTTCGCAGGCCTAAAGTTATTTCTGAAGGTTCCAGACTTCGATTATTTCTGCTTTACAGCTTCATTGCAGTCTGCATATCATATGTAGCCGTTTATCAAGGATATTCAGATCGGCTTAATGACCAAATGAATCAGGCGGCTCAGCTATTTATTGATGAGGAGGCAACGGAAGCTGAGCGGATAGTAAGAGACCTCCTTACAAGTTTGGAGCAATCTGTTTCGGTTATTTCAGCTCAAGACCTTACAGAGCGACCCGCTTTTGTCGCAAACCTTTTTACCCAGCAAACACAAAGATTGATATCTGAAGAATGGGAGCGTTTTTCAATATCCACACAGTTGGTAAATAATGAAGGAGAGATCATAGGTGAATATTCATCGAATCTCGACTCCCCTGCATGGACCCGGGCTTTTAACATGCGCTCGTTGGTGATCCCGTTTCAAGAAGAACAAATCCGTATAAATAATCTTCGGCCTATAGTACGGGAAAGACCCCTTAATGAAGCGAACTCCAATTATTCTTCTTTCCGAAGAGCCTGGATCCCGCTTTATGAACGGGGCAATTCTAATCTTCGGATAGGCTGGATATTATGCTCAGTTTATCGCGAGCGGCCACAATTTGAGAAACCACTTCGCGCAGTCATTGCATACGAAAGTACTAAAAACTGGAATGCATCCATCAGTATCACCGAATATATTGACGGGCGTTCTGCCAGAAGGAACGTAGTCGGCCCCCCGCTTGAACTCCCGGGATATGTACAGCTATCTGAAAACCTCAAAGAACAGATACAGAGAGACTCTGTTGTTTTTCGAGTATCTGGAAATGAACAAGAACAGGTACGTGAGTTGTTCATAGCTACTTCAAATGAACAGATCATAAGAGCCGCTACCAAAAATCCAAGGATTGATAATCACTTATTTTCCGTACTTAGGTTCTTTTTTACTGTCTTGATAGCCGGATTGTTTGTTTTGGGGACGGTCTTCTGGAAAAGCGATATACACATTTTAGGACATAATCGCAGATTCCGAGACCGGCTGATTGACCGTTTTATTTTTGCCTCACTTATTTGTTTAATGGCATTAATTACTACTACCTACTATGCCATAAAAGATCAAAATCAAAAGTCCGTTCAGGATCAGCTCTTAAGCAAGCTTGATAATCTGACTGAAGCTGTATCTGAATTTGAGTTACAATCATCCGGCGGGGAACAAATTCCATTGAATCAATTAACATCAACACTGGATGCAGATGCTTCACTCTATAAGAATAAATTAGTTGATATATCTACTACCGGACAAATATACAGCCAACATCTGATTCCTCGTTTAATTCCATGGAGTGTTTATGAATCCATTTACTTTAAAGGTAATGCGCAGGTTACCCGAAAGGTTGTTCTGGGCGATCAGCAACTACTTATAGGATATCAGCCCTGGATTGACAAAGATTCAAAAATTGCAGGTGTAGTTTCCATTCCCACATTTTTAGAAGCCCCTAAATTCATTGAACAGGTACTTTCAACAACCAGTTTCCTGCTCGGTCTATATGTAATCATTTTTGGGCTTTTCATTCTTGGTGCGGCATTGATCTCAACGCAGTTAACTACTCCACTTGAAGCATTAAGAGAGGGCTTGAAGAAAATATCCGGCGGAGACCTTGAGACTACCTTACCCGTTAAAAGTCAGGATGAGATCGGCTCACTTACCAATGCGTATAATGTTATGGTTTACCGACTGAAAGATCTTCAGAATGATCTTGCTAAAGCTGAACGAGAAGCTGCATGGAAAGAGATGGCTCAACAAGTGGCGCACGAAATCAAAAACCCGCTTACTCCGATGAAATTAAATCTTCAGCATCTGGAGCGGCAATTAAAAACAAGCGGTGAAGATTTTAACGAGTTAAAGCCAAACATCGAAAAAATTGCCGCAAATATGATCGGGCAGATCGAATCTTTAAACAGGATCGCTTCCGACTTTTCCAAGTTTGCCCGTCCAACTGAGCAAGAATTTTCTCCGGTTGAAATGAACGGGCTGCTCACCTCCATTGCTGAGCTTTATGCTGCCGAAGAGTCTGTCACCATAAAAACCCAATTATTCGGTGAAGAACTTTGGGTACAAGGAGCAGAAGATGAACTTCGAAGAGTATTCGTTAATCTCGTTAAAAATGCTCTTGAAGCTATCAATAATGAGGGAAGGATCACCCTATCTTCTGAATTGGATAAAGACCGGAACAGCATTTTCATTCATGTAGAAGACAATGGCTCCGGGATTCCTGAAGAGAGCAGAGATCAGATCTTCGTGCCCAATTTTTCAACAAAATCCAGTGGAACAGGATTAGGATTGGCCATCACAAAAAAAATTATTGGGGAGCATGAGGGCAGTATCTCATTCACATCCAAGGCAGGGGAAGGCACCATCTTCACTATTGAGCTTCCTCATAAAGAGTAGCTTCGATACACCATACTTACTTAATTATTTAGATAAAAGTTTGTCGCATTTCGTGCAAATTTGTCCGTACCTTTTGGGCCTTCCGTTATGAAAAATTCCCATCAAGAAATAAAGAAAGAAGGGCTAAAGCTATTAACTATAGGCAGCCCCATTATTGCAACCCAGCTGATCAGCATGGGCTTGAACTTCACCGACACGGTGATGGCCGGAAATCTCTCTGCCTTAGATCTGGCTGCTGTTGCAATAGGAAATGCCATGTATATGCCCATCGGTGTATTCTGTATGGCTACACTGATCGCCATTAATCCGATCGTCTCACAGTTTTTGGGGGCTCGTAAATTTGTAGAGATCGGAAAGAGTGCACGGCAGATGTTTTGGCTGATACTGATGCTGTCTATCCCTGCATTTTTTCTGCTCAGAAATCTGGAGGGTTTAATGATATGGATCGATGTGACTCCTGAGATCATTCCCATTGCAGATGGATACCTTAAAGCAATATCCTGGGGTATTTTACCTCTGTTGGTCTATGCAGGATTCAGGTATTTCAGTGAAGGACTCTCGGTCACCAAACCGGCTATGTATGTTGCATCAGCAGCATTGCTTATAAATATCGGGGCAAACTATGTACTCATGTACGGTAAACTTGGCTTTCCTCAGCTTGGGGCTGTTGGAACAGGATATGCAACTGCCATAGTATGCTTCTTTGCAGCCATTGTGTTCATTGCCTTTACAGCCTCATTCAAACCATTTAAAAGGTTCAATATTTTTGCACGCACTAAAGGCCCTGAGTGGGAATATATTGGTGAACTAATAAAAGTGGGAGTTCCCAATGGTGTCAGTTCTTCAATGGAGGTCATGTTATTTGCAGCCGTTAGTTTATTGATGGGAACTCTAAGTGTAAAAGTTGCTGCTGCACATCAGATTGCTATTAATGTTGCCGCTACCATGTTTATGATCCCATTCGGGCTTTCAATGGCTATTTCTCAGCGTGTCGGGTTTTCTATCGGGCAGGGTTCCATGGAAAAAGCCCGCTTCAGAGGATTTATAGGTATCGCAATTTGTGCGGGAGTTATGACCCTTACAGCTCTACTTCTTTTTATTTTTCCTGATTTCATTATAAGCATTTATACCGATGATAAAGAAGTAGCCATGGTTGCCGTATCCCTGATCTTTTTGGCTGCAGTTTTTCAAATCTCAGACGGCCTTCAAGTGGGTGCATTTGGCGCGCTTCGCGGATTGAAAGACACAAGAATACCGATGGTCGTTAATTTTATTTCATACTGGATCGTTGGCTTTCCCATCGGTTACCTGCTTGGCATTACACTTGAGGTTGGCCCCGAAGGACTCTGGGTCGGACTTATTAGCGGATTAACAGTAGCAGCCATTCTTCACAATTACAGGTTCAACAAACTCACCAAAAAGAAGAATAGATTCACGGCTACCTGAATGAACTCTACTGACAATGGGTTTGGATAACACACATAAATTGTTATTCTGAGTCATGCCTGTTTTTATTCACGATGTTACAACTTCCACACCCCCATTTTCCAGCGATCAACAACAGATTCGCGAGGTTATGAAGGAGCATATTGGTTCCGACCGAAAAACCCAGGCTATTATTCATCGAATTTATTCTCAATCCGGGATCGAAAAAAGACATTCTGTGATCGAAGATTTTACAGCCAATGAAAATGGCTCCCTTTTCTTTAATGGAAAGGCAAAAACTGATCCCGGAACCGCAGCAAGAAATAAGGTCTATGAGAAGGAATCCAAGAAGCTGTTCGTGGATACGGCCCGTCAGTTACTTGCCGACAATGCTCATATCTCTTCCGAAGAGATCACCCACGTGATCACGGTTTCATGTACCGGTTTTTTTGCTCCCGGTCCAGATTATGAGATCGTAAAAGCTTTAAAACTTGATCCCTCAACTCAAAGATATCATGTGGGCTTTATGGGATGTTATGCAGCCTTTCCGGCTATGAAAATGGCACAATCTTTTTGCATATCTGATCCTGATGCCGTCGTGTTAGTGGTAAGTGCAGAACTTTGTACACTCCATTTTCAGTTCAAGAATGATGTTGATAATTTACTTTCCGGCTCGGTGTTTGCAGACGGAGCTGCAGGTATGCTCATCTCATCTAAAGAGCCCAAGAAACAAAGTTTTAAGATCGATCAGTTTGCCTCTTCTTTAGTACAAAAAGGGGAAAAGGATATGGCCTGGACCATCGGTGATTCCGGTTTTGATATGATTCTATCCACCTACGTACCCGACATCATTCGTGATAACCTGCAGCCTGCAATTCAGCCTCTTTATGATAAATATGAACTTTCAGCAAAGGACATTGACTTTTGGGCAGTCCATCCCGGTGGGCGTGCTATTTTAGACAAGATCGAAACCGCAATGGAGCTGGAACCCGAACAAATTTCGGCCTCCCGCAAAACACTCGCTAATTACGGAAATATGAGCAGTGCCACTATTTTATTTGTATTAAAGGAACTGTTAAATACTAACCTGTCCGCTGATCAGAATATTTTATCAATGGCTTTTGGTCCAGGCCTTACTATTGAAAGCGGGTTATTTTCCGTCTATCATCCTAAATAAAATTACATGTCTTCTTTCCTGTCAAAAAGAACACCTTCTCTTGTGGAACACATGGATAGGGATGATTGTAACCCTGTATTGCTTAAAAACACATACAAACAATTTCCGGTCATAAACCGACTGCTATCTCAATGGCATCGTGTTTATAAGAATGAGATCCTGCCTTTTGTAAAGCAGCATCGAACTTACTCCCTTCTTGATATTGGTTTTGGAGGAGGAGATATCCCCATAAAACTTGCACAATGGGCTAAAAGAGATGGGATCCAGCTCAACATTACTGCCATTGATACGGACCGGCGGGCGTATGAATTTGCTACCTCAAAATACCCGGAAGGATTGGTTACATGGAAGCATGTTTCAACGAAAGTTCTTTCACAGAAAAAGCAAAAATTTGATTTTGTGATCTCCAATCATCTGCTGCATCACCTTCAGGATGGTGAGATTTTAACTCTTCTAAAGGAAGCAAAAAGCCTGTCAACCGGAAAGATCATTTTTAGTGATATTGAACGCAGTAAGACCGGATATGCATTGTTCAATGTTTTTTCCAGGGTATTCTTCAGGCATTCGTTTATTACCAAAGATGGATTGATATCCATAAGAAGAAGTTTTACCCGGGAAGAACTTACAAACATTGTTCCAGCCGATTGGAAAGTAAAAAGGATGTTTCCATTTCGTTTATTACTGATTCATGAAAAATCCTGAAGACCACATTGATGTACTTATAATTGGCGGAGGGCCTGTTGGTCTGTTTCTTGCTATTTCTTTACTGAAAGAAGGCATTCATTGTCAGGTTCTCGAGAAACGAAGAGATCCGATTCCTGATTCCCGGTCTTTGGGAATTCACCCTGTTTCCCTTGAGCTTTTTGACGAATTGGGAATTACAGCTCCGTTTTTAGAATCCGGGCTAAAGATCAAAAAGGGCATCGCCCATACCGGTCTTAAAAAACTTGGTGAGATCTCTTTTGAGCAATGCCCGGGGCCTCACAATTATATTTTAGCTTGCCCTCAATTCACTACAGAAAAAATACTGCGGAATGAGTTACAGAAACTTGATGAAAGAGCATTGATCACGGGCGCCGAATTTCTGGAATTTAGCAAAAACAACCATTCATTGAATGTCAGCTACAGATCAGATGAGAACAAACTTCATAATGTAAAAACAAACTGGTTGATTGGTTGTGATGGTAAGAATAGCTTAGTTCGACAAAAGGCATCTATTCATTATTCAGGCAAGCGATATCATGACACCTACATTATGGGAGATTTTGACGATACGACAGACTTTGGCGACGATGCTGCTGTATTTTTACCTAAAGATGGATTGATAGAATGCTTCCCGCTGCCAAGCGGAATGAGAAGGTGGGTTATAAAAACGGACTCCTACATTAAAAAACCTACTCAGGAAGATATTGCTACACTTGTAAAAGATCGGCTCGGCTATAACCTTCATTCCATTGAGAGCACCATGATAAGCAGTTTTGGTGTACAACATTTTATGGCAGAAACCTTTGCAAAAGGACGGGTGATTCTTGCAGGTGATGCAGCTCATGTGGTAAGCCCCATTGGAGGTCAGGGTATGAATTCTGGCTGGCTTGACTGTCGGGAGATCCTAAGAATATTCAAACAGAACAGGCAAGGCGCAGAAGGAAATAACATCGAGCCCAAATCATTTAACTCTTATTCTGAAAAGCAGAAAAAGGTTGTTAGAAAAGTAGCAAGGAGGGCAGAAATAAATATGGCACTGGGGAGAAAACGATCTATTCCGGCTTTGAGAAATTTGTTTATTCAAGGGGTACTCAGATCGCCACTTAAAAACAAGATAGCAGAACTTTTCACAATGCGCGGTTTAGAGCATTGGTGGGTCTAAACCGGAAACTTTAATAAGCAGGCTGCTCCAATTTCAGGATTTTCTTTAAAACTTATTTCTGCCTTTAGTTTTCTTGCTAGAGCTTTCAATATAAAATGTCCGGTTGGTTTTGTGGAAGAATTATCACCCTGATCTTGAAAGCCAATACCGTTGTCTGCTACAATAAGTACAATTTCATTATTGGGTGCTTCCTTGAGCGTAACCACAATTTCTCCACCTCTCTTCCCTTCAAAAGCATGCTTATATGCATTGGTCAATAACTCATTTACGATCATTCCACACAACATTGCCCGATTCGCATCCAGGTCTGTTTCCTCAATAGAAGACTGTATATAGATCTCCTTTTCAGGATCTTTAAAAACTTTCTCAATATTCTGAATTACTGAACCCAGATATTTGCTAAGAACAATCTGGTCTATCTCATCTTGATCGTACAGCAGGGAATGAGCAATAGCAACTGCCCGAAGTCTGGAATTAGCTGCACTTATTGCCCGCCGTGATTTAGAGTCAGATAATTCATTTAGATCAAACTCTAACAGTGCACAAATCGTAGAAAGGTTATTCTTTAAACGATGGTGGATCTCAGCAATTTGAACTTCTCTATCGTGCAGCCTACCCTTCATACTCTCATATTCTCTGGATCGCTCGATGGCACTGGAAGCATGCAATGCTAACGATTCAAACATAGCTACATCCTCATTCACAAATGGTTTGCCATCTTTTCTATTGATAGCCTGAAGAACCCCAAATGCTTCTCCATGCTCATTTCGAAGAGGCACACAGATAATATTTTTAGTAGTAAAATCATCGGTCAGATCTTTCCAAAAAATATCACTTTCTGTTACATCATTGGAAATAAAAGGCTGATTATAGGAGATCACCCAGCCGCCAATACCTTTACTTTTAGGGATAGCCATCCCCATGATCTTATCTTTAACCGGTCCGGTAGGAATACTCACATTAAGGTCGCCGGTCATCTCATCCAAAAGCATTAATGAGCTTGCTTCCGCATTCATTACAACCTTGGCCGCCTCCATGCAATTATAAAGAACTCCCTTAAGTTCCAGCGTTCTGTTTATCCCTTCAACGACATGCAAGAGAAGACTGTCTTTTGCTGACTTTCCTATATCCGATTGGATAATATTTGTGTGTTTTTTGCTAATAATTATACCCGAATAAAATTTTAGAGCTTAAATATATAAAAAATTCGCCTTTTTTCACCCGAATATGACTTATATAAAAAAAGCGCAGCCAAAATGACTGCGCTTTTACCTTCAGAATAATTTTCTGATTGCTTTAGGCTTTGCTGTTCTTGAGGTAATCAAGAAGTACCGTATGCAGAATTCCACCATTGCGGTAGTAATCAACTTCTACCGGGGTGTCGATTCGGCAATCGGTTGTAAATTCGATCACTTCACCGCTTTCTTTAGTGGCAGTCACTTTGATCTCATCACGAGCCTGAACACTATCATCCACGTGAACGTCAAATGTCTCAGAACCATCTAAACCTAAGGTATCAGCACTTTCTCCTTCTTTAAATTGAAGTGGAAGTACTCCCATCTGTATCAGGTTAGAACGGTGAATTCGCTCATATGAAGTAGCGATCACTGCTTCCACTCCGAGAAGTGCCGTTCCCTTGGCAGCCCAGTCACGAGATGATCCCGTACCGTACTGCTTACCGGCAAGTGCAACAAGCGGTGTGTTGGATTCTTTGTATTTCAGAGACGCATCATAGATCGTTGTGATCTCATCATCCGGGAAATACTTCGTGAATCCACCTTCCGTTCCGGGTGCTAATTGATTCTTGAAACGAACGTTTGCAAATGTTCCTCGTGTCATTACACGGTCGTTACCGCGACGTGAACCGTAAGAGTTAAAATCAGCTTTCTCTACACCGTGATCTTTCAGGTAAATACCTGCCGGAGAATCCTCATCGATATTTCCTGCCGGAGAAATGTGATCGGTTGTAATGGAGTCACCCACCTTCACCAAAGCTCGTGCTCCCTTAATCGGCTTGATCGGCTCAGGATCTTCACTCATTCCCATAAAGAACGGAGGTTCCTGAATGTAAGTTGATTCCTCACTCCAGTTAAATAAATCTCCTCCTGATACCGGAATTTCTTCCCAGGTTGGAGATTCAAAAATATCGCCATACATCTTATCAAAAAGCTCCGGACGAATGGCGGCATCAAGATGCTCTGCAATTTCTGCCGTTGTTGGCCAGATATCTTTCAGATATACATCGTTTCCATCCTTGTCTTTTCCAAGAGGCTCGGTGGCAAGATCGATATCTACGCTTCCGGCTAGTGCATAAGCAACAACCAACGGAGGTGAAGCCAGATAATTTGCTTTCACATACGGATGGATACGTCCTTCAAAGTTTCGATTTCCTGAAAGAACTCCGGCTGCGATCAGATCGCCTTCTTTAATGGCCTTCTCAACCGCCTCAGGTAGCGGACCGGAGTTACCGATACACGTTGTGCATCCGTAACCTACCAGGTTAAACCCAAGCTTATCCATGTACTCGGTTAAACCGGCTTCATTTAAATACTCGGTTACGACACGTGAACCCGGTGCCAGTGATGTTTTCACATAAGCCGGAACTTTAAGTCCTTTTTCATAGGCTTTCTTGGCAACAATACCCGCACCCAGCATTACACTTGGGTTGGAAGTGTTGGTACAGGAAGTGATTGCGGCAATTACCACATCACCGTGTTTCATCTCAATTTCCTGACCGTTCTTATAAATACCTTTATTAGCCAGTTTTTCCTGAGCAAGATTGAATCCCATGGTAGGATTATCACATGTCAGAGAGTTTTCGAAAGCCTTTTTCATATTGCCTAATGCAATACGGTCGTGCGGAAGTTTTGGTCCTGCAAGCGAAGTTTCTACGGTACTCAGATCTAATTCCAAAGTAGAAGAAAATTCAGGATCAGGAGTATCATCGGTTCTGTATAAGCCCTGAGCTTTGGTATAATTCTCTACCAACTGCACCAGTTCTTCCGATCGTCCGGTTCTTCTCATGTATCGCAGTGCCTCTTCATCGATTGGGAAGAAGCCCATGGTAGCTCCATATTCAGGAGCCATATTCGCGATGGTTGCACGATCTGGCAAACTCATGTTACTGAGTCCGTCTCCATAAAATTCTACAAACTTACCTACCACGCCATGCTGACGAAGCATCTGGGTTACGGTAAGTGTTAAGTCTGTTGCTGTTACTCCCTCACGAAGTTTTCCGGTCAATTTCATTCCGGTCACTTCAGGAACCAGCATGGAAATAGGCTGTCCAAGCATGGCTGCTTCCGCCTCAATTCCACCAACACCCCAGCCTAAAATTCCAAGTCCGTTGATCATAGTAGTGTGAGAATCGGTTCCCACCAGGGTATCGGGATAAGCGGTTGTGGAACCGTCGGCCTCTTTTCGGGTGAAAACACCGCGACCTAAATATTCGAGATTTACCTGGTGTACAATTCCACGTCCCGGAGGTACCACACGGAAATTATCAAATGCCTCTTTACCCCACTTCAGAAATTCATAGCGCTCATTATTACGCTCCATCTCTTTTTCAACATTGAACATGAGTGCAGCGTCCTGTCCGAACATATCCACCTGAACAGAGTGGTCAATAACCAGATCAACCGGAACCTGAGGGTTGATGTCGGTGGCTTTTCCACCCATGCGCTTCATAGCAGAACGGAGAGCTGCCAAGTCAACAACGGCAGGTACACCGGTAAAATCCTGAAGAACTACCCGTGATGGTTTAAAGGGAATTTCACCCTGGGGATCTTTGGCATTATAGTTTGCCAGTGCTTCAATGTCTTTTTCAGTAACCGCATAGCCGTCAAATTCACGAAGAACGGCCTCCAATAATATTTTTACGGAAAAGGGCAGCTTGGCAATATTATCATATCCCTGCTCCTTTAATTTTTCCAGGCTGTATAGGAAGGCTTTGCCTGAACCGGTTTCAAATTCTACTCTGGTTTTCTTTAGTTTGTCGCTCATTATTATCTCGATTTAGATTTTCTTTCTCCTTATCCCCAAAGGTACCAATTTTTTTGGGCTTTGTCTTTAGCAAGTATCTATTGTGATTATCAATTTACGTGATTTAGTAAAACAGCTTATAAATTCTCCCTTTTTGAGTAACCGACCCCTAATTACTAACACCAATTATACATTACTGTTTTTTTATGCAATCTGATATTGATATCTACGATAATTACTTCTATCTTATTCGACTTTCCAATAAGACAAAATAAACGAGTATAATCGTGGACACATTAAGTTTTAAGACATACTCAGCGAAACCCAAAGATATTGAGAAGAAATGGGTGCTCTTTGACGCTGAAGATCAGCCATTGGGCCGCCTGAGTAGCGAGATTGCAAAAATACTGAGAGGCAAGCATAAGCCGACCTTCACCCCGCATATGGATACCGGCGATAACGTGATCGTTATTAACGCTGAGAAGGTGAAGCTTACCGGGAAAAAGATGACGGATAAAACCTATTTCCATCACACTTTCTATCCCGGCGGAGAGCGATTTACCACAGCTGAAGAGAAAATGGAGAAAGATCCTACATCATTAGTTACCGAAGCTGTAAGAGGAATGCTCCCTAAAACCAAGTTGGGACGCAAAATTGCAACCAACCTGAGAGTTTATGCAGGCCCGGTACATCCGCATACTGCACAAGAACCAGAAATCATTGAGCTTTAATCCATACAGAATTAATTAAATGGCGCAAGCGAATTATATAGGACGACGAAAAACAGCCACCGCCCGTTTGTACATCAAACCGGGTAAAGGCGACATTCTCGTCAACCACAAACCAATTGAAGAATATTTCCCCGTAAAAGCACGTCGTAACATTGCTTTGTTACCTATGTCTGTGACTGAAACAGAAGGCAAGTATGACATTAAGATCACCGTTCGTGGTGGTGGAAGTACCGGTCAGGCCGGCGCCATCTCTCACGCACTTGCTCGTGCTTTGGACGGAGAGAACGAAGAAATGCATGATGTCCTAAAAGGACATGGGCTTCTTACACGAGATGACAGAATGGTAGAACGTAAGAAATACGGTCAGCCTAAAGCTCGTAAGAAATTCCAGTTCTCTAAAAGATAATTTTTGTTATTCGTTATTTGTAATGGTTATTCGTTTACGATTAATCATTACTCTTTTAACCGATAACTATTCAAACAATACTCAATCACACATATGTGGTGACCCTGCGTTTGGTGTCCCGGGCTTAATTGACTCAGGATTAACGCTCTCGGGGATGACCCACATAGAGGATTAACCTAAACTTACATACATAATACAATGCCAAAAGCTGCATCTATACAAGACCTGCTCAAGTCAGGCGCACACTTCGGTCACCTTACCCGCCGATGGAATCCTAAAATGAAAGACTTCATCTTTATGGAGCGAAACGGGATTCACATCATTGACCTCAAAAAAACTCGTAATTACCTGCAAGAAGCACTTGATGAAGTTCAAAAACTTTCACGTGCCGGTAAAACCATCCTTTTTGTAGGTACCAAGAAGCAATCTACTGAGATCATTAAAACTGAAGCACTCCGTTGCGGAATGCCTCACATTACCCACCGTTGGATGGGTGGTATGCTGACCAACTTCAGTACCGTTCGCAAAAGTATCTCTCGTATGGATGAGATCGAAAAAATGAAAACAGATGGTACTTTTGAAGAACTCACCAAGAAAGAAGGTTTAATGCTTCAGCGTGAGCAAGATAAATTGAATGATGCTCTTGGCGGTATCAAAAACATGGGAAGACTGCCCGGTGCTATCTTCGTTGTTGATATTATTAAAGAACATCTGGCTGTTAATGAAGCGATCAAGCTTCATATCCCGATCATTGCTATGGTTGATACCAACAGTGACCCTGACGTTCCTGATTTCATCGTTCCTTGTAATGATGACTCGGCCCGTACCATTCAATTGGTAACAACCCAGATCGCAGACGCCATTATTGAAGGTGCTGCAGAACGTGAAGCACAGCAAGAAGAAGACGTAATGGAACAAGCTGCCGCTGAAGCCAAAGGTGAAAGCAAAGACAGTGATGATGTTGACGTCAAAGACGCTGCCAAAGGAACTAAACTACGTTCTCGCCGCAAAAAGAAAGGCGATAAAAAAGAAGATAAAAAAGCTGACAAAGCAGAAGCAAAAGCTGACGCTGACAGCAATGACGAAGAAGAATAATTTCAACCATTAAATACTATTCAAAAAATGAGTATTTCTGCTGCTGACGTAAAAAAACTTAGAGACATGACTGGCGCGGGTATGATGGACTGTAAAAAAGCCCTCGCCGAAGCAGATGGTGATTTCGACCAGGCGGTTGAATATCTCCGTAAAAAGGGACAGCAAGTTTCCGAAAAAAGAGCAGACCGTGAAGCTAACCAAGGATTGATCCTTAGCCGTATCAGCGATGACAAAAAGAAAGCTGTTATGATGGAGATCAACTGCGAAACTGATTTCGTTGCCAGAAACGAAGAATTCCAGAATGACGCGGAATCATTCCTGAACGCTGCTTTTGAGAATGATACAGAGAACACAAAAGATCTGCTTTCAATAGAAGTAGATGGTCTTACCATCGAAAAGCACCTTGAAGAAATGGTCGGTAAGATCGGTGAGAAGATCGAGATCAACAATGTAGTACTTATAACTACTGACGGAACTCTGATCTCTTACATTCACCCCGGCAACCAATTGGGTGTGCTTGCAGAATTTGACGGCGACCTGACCGATGCTGAAATCGGTAAAGATGTAGCCATGCAAGTTGCTGCCATGAAGCCTCTTTCTGTAACCCGTGACGGTGTTGACTCTACTCTTGTTGAGAAAGAGCTCGAAATTGCAAAAGATCAGCTATTGAATGAAGGAAAGCCTGAGCATATTGCCGAGCAAGCTGCTAAAGGTAAACTTCGCCGTTTCTACGAAGAGCGTGTACTTCTCGAACAAAAATTCGTGAAAGATAACAGCGTATCCGTTAAGGATTACCTCGAGCAAAATGGTGCTCCCCTGGTGAAGTCGTTCCATCGACTTCAACTTGGCGAAAACGCTTAATAAATTTTCTTTACATTAAGGCTGTCAGAATTGACAGCCTTTTTTTTGTCTTATAATTACTAACACAGGATCACGTGGGAAATAAATATAACAGAGTGCTTCTCAAACTCAGCGGAGAAGCGTTATTAGGTGAACAGGGACACGGAATTGATGCTGATATACTCAGCGAATATGCCAAAGAAATTCAATCCATTCAGGAAGCGGGTGTCCAGGTTTCCGTTGTAATTGGCGGAGGAAACATTTTTCGGGGTGTAAAAGGAGCAACCCAGGGGATGGATCGCGTTCAGGGTGATTACATGGGAATGCTTGCTACCATGATCAACAGTATGGCTTTACAAGATGCCCTGGAGCAAATTGGTGTCCAAACACGGCTGATGAGTGCTATTCGAATGGAAGCTATAGCTGAACCTTATATTCGCCGGCGTGCTGTCCGACACCTTGAAAAAGGGCGTGTGGTTATTTTTGGAGCAGGAACAGGAAATCCCTACTTCACCACCGACACCGCAGGCTCTCTTCGCGCCATTGAAATTGAAGCGGACGTGATCCTCAAAGGCACCCGTGTGGACGGAATATTTGATTCTGACCCTGAAAAAAATGGTGATGCTCAAAAATTTGATGTGATTACCGGAGATGATGTTTTAAAGCGCCGTTTAGAAGTCATGGATCTCACTGCCTTTACTCTTTGTCGCGAAAACCAAACTCCGATCATTGTCTTTAACATGAATAAGAACGGCAATTTGAAAAAGATCGTGGTGGATGGTAAGGATGTGGGCACAACGGTGGTCTGGGAGTAATTTTTCCCGAATTCGCTTTTTATTGAACACGGGTAACGCTGATTGAGCGGATGATCGCTGATAAAATACGTATCCAATAAATCCGCGATTTGCGTGTCATCCGCTTTCCAGTCTACAGCTACCCAAAGATAAGCCCATACACCAACTGCGCCGCCAGCTTCACTGTTCGATCATCGATATCATATTTTGGATTTACTTCTGTGATCTCAAAAATCTTCAGCTTTTCTTTTTGTTTGGCGTGATGAATGATCTGCATCACTTCCCTGCCCGATAGTCCAGTAGGAGAAGAAGCACTTACCCCGGGAGCATCCGATGCCTGAATGGAATCCATATCCAATCCCAGGAATAAAGGTCGTTCATCAAGTTCATCAAGGATCTTTTTAAAGGAAGAAACGACTCCCATTTGAATAAGGTCAGTCAGGTAGTGAATATTCACCCCCAATTCTCTGGCGTTCCCTAAATAGAAATCCCCATTTGATTCCCGCCGGATCCCAAATTCATAAAAATGTTGTGGTGCCAAATAATGATCTTCTATCGCTTTTCGATACGGAGTACCGCTCGTCATCTCATCGGCAATACGCATATCCAAATGGGCATCTATATTAATGGCCGAGATATCACGCTCCGTTTCTGAAAGAGCTCGCACGTCCGAATAGGAAATATCATTTCCTCCGCCCAGCACGATCACTTTTTTGCCGTCCCTCAAAAACTTCGAAACTGCTTTGGTCAATGCATTATGAATGTGATCTAATGCATCTTGCTCTTTTTCTGTAACGGAAAGATCTGTACCCTCAGTGAAATCAAAATAATCTGTGATCACGTTACCTACATCAAATAGCTTTAGAGGTTGATCTCTCTGAACCTGCAATTTATATAATTGCTCACGGATCTTATTTGGAGCTTTTTCTGCACCGATCCGTCCATTATTTCGCTGTACACCTTCATGCTGAGGACATCCAATCAATACGTGAGTGGCCTTTGAATACTCTTTTTCGTTAAACAGAATTTCTTCCACAAGCCAGTGGTCTCGCTTATCGTGAGAGCGGAGCTCGGTCAATTCTTCCGGAATAGGTCTTAAAATATCTTTCAGCCTCTCGATTCCCATACCTTTTCTCCCTTTTTGATGACGGTATGCACGTGATTTTCCCCAAAGAAATACGCCAGGTCTTTATAATTATCAGAATCCAATAATAAAATATCTGCCTGATACCCCGCTGCAATACAGCCGAGCTTTTCCTTTTCTAAAGCCTTGGCTCCGTTTTGCGTGGCACAGCACAGCGCTTCCTCCACTGACATCCCCATTTTTGTACAAGCCATACTCATAAGTAACTGCACAGATATGGTCATGGAAGAGCCGGGGTTGAAATCCGTAGCTAAAGCAACCAGTGCTCCCTTATCCAATAATTTTCGCGCCGGTGAGTAGGGGATATTCAAAAAATAGGAAACCCCGGGAAGAATCGTAGCCACAGTCTCAGAACGGGCGAGCCTCTGAATGTCTTCCTCGCTCAATACTTCCAGATGATCTACGGAAACAGCTCCCAACCCGATCGCCATTTCCACTCCACCAATGTCATTGAATTGATTGGTGTGAAGTTTGGGTTTGAGGTCGTACTCCATTCCTTTTTCAAGTACTTTCCGGGTTTCTTCAACGGAAAAATATCCCTTCTCACAAAACACATCACAATACTCAGCCAGTTCAGCGATCTCCGGTATCATCGTCAATACTTCCTCCAGATACTCTTCCCTGGATGAATTCTTGGGAACCGCGTGTGCTCCTAAAAAAGTTGCCGTAAGTTCGATCGGCTGTTCTTCTTTCAGTTCGTTGATCACCTCCAGCATTTTACGCTCAGTTTCAAGGTCCAGCCCATAACCGCTTTTTATTTCCATGGTAGTGATACCCTGTCTCAGCGCTTTTTGGAGTCGGATACGCCCCAGGTTCTTCAGCTCTTCTTTAGATGCATTACGGGTCGCTTCAACCGTTGAAACGATCCCACCGCCCTGCTCTGCTATTTCCTCGTAACTCATTCCGGCCGAACGCATGGCAAATTCATCAGCACGGTTTCCCCCAAACACCAGATGGGAATGCGAATCTACAAATCCGGGTACTGCGGCTTTTCCTTCAGCATCCAGGATTACCGGGTGACCTTCAACTTTTTCGAGTACTTCAGAAAGTGCACCGACAGCTTTTATAGACCCCTCAGAAATATAGATCGCTGCATTTTCATATATATTCAATCCCCGAAGTTCCGACCCCCGATATACGCCCGGTTTGGGTGTGGCTATTTGGGATATGTTTTGGATGAGTAGGTTGGACATGATCAATTAAATTTATGTTGCCTTATTTTCACGTAGGGGCAATTAATTTATTTTAAAAACGGCAATTTTAGTTGATGCTCCTTCGCACAAGCCACAGCAATATCATAACCGGCATCGGCATGACGCATAACTCCGCTGGCAGGGTCGTTCCAAAGCACTCGCTCTAATCTTCGGTCGGCATCTTCGGTTCCGTCACAGACGATCACAAGTCCTGCATGTTGTGAGAAGCCCATTCCCACACCACCACCATGGTGAAAGGAAACCCAGGTTGCCCCTGAAGAAGTATTCAGCAATGCATTCAAGATCGGCCAGTCGGATACGGCATCAGAGCCGTCTTTCATTCCTTCCGTTTCGCGGTTAGGACTTGCCACTGAGCCTGAATCAAGGTGATCACGGCCGATAACTACCGGGGCTTTCAATTCTCCGGTACGCACCATTTCGTTGAAAGCCAGACCTAATTTGTGGCGCTGTCCCAGTCCCACCCAGCAAATGCGAGAAGGCAATCCCTGGAAATGAATTTGCTCTTTGGCCATATCCAGCCAGTTGTGAAGGTGAGGGTCATCCGGAATGAGTTCTTTTACTTTCTCATCGGTCTTATAAATATCCTCAGGATCTCCCGAAAGTGCCACCCAGCGAAACGGGCCGATTCCCTTACAAAACAACGGACGAATATATTCCGGTACAAACCCGGGGATCTTAAAGGCATCTTTCACCCCTTCATCAAAAGCTTCCTGCCGGATGTTGTTCCCATAATCAAACACGGGAATATCCTGTTTCTGGAAATCCAGCATGGCACGAACCTGGACGGCAATAGATCTTTTTGCTTGTTCAACTACTTCCTTAGGACTCGATTTCTGTTTGTCTTCCCATTCTTCCACACTCATTCCCAATGGTAAATATCCGTTCAAAGGATCATGGGCACTGGTTTGATCAGTAACAGCATCGGGTGTGATGTTCCGTTCTAATAATTTTGGGTAGATATCAGCTGCATTTCCATGTAAGCCAACAGTAACCGGTTTTTTATCCTGAACAGATCTTTGGATCATCTCAAGTGCCTCATCCAACGACGTAGCTTTTTTGTCCACATATCCGGTTCGAATCCTGAAATCAATACGAGATTCTCTACACTCTACAGCCAGCATACTTGCGCCGGCCATTTTTGCAGCAAGGGGTTGAGCTCCGCCCATTCCTCCAAGTCCGCCCGTAAGAATCCATTTCCCTGACAAATCACCATTAAAATGCTTTTTTCCCATTGAAACAAACGTCTCATAGGTTCCCTGTACAATCCCCTGACTTCCGATATAGATCCACGAACCGGCGGTCATCTGACCGTACATCATCAGTCCTTTTTTGTCGAGTTCGTTGAAGTGATCCCAATTGGCCCATTTGGGAACAAGATTAGAGTTGGCGATCAGAACACGGGGTGCATATTTGTGTGTTTTGAAGATCCCAACCGGCTTCCCGGATTGAACCAGCAAAGTTTCCTCATCACTCATAGACTTCAGAGATGTCAGGATCTTATCAAAGCTTTCCCAGTTCCGGGCAGCCCGGCCTATCCCGCCATACACCACTAACTCTTCCGGTTTCTCGGCTACATCCGGATCGAGGTTGTTCTGGATCATCCGGAAAGGAGCTTCCGTCAGCCAGCTTTTGCAATTTAGTGTTGTTCCCGTTGGTGCCTTGATTGTTCTGGACATAGCATTCCTTTTATATTCTTGCAAAGTATTCCACTGCAGGAATATACAGCAAGTATCAGGAAAGCTCATCCTAAATTATTATACGGCAGAACGTAAACACACTGTAACTCGATCAATAAATCCGTTCAAGTCTCTTTGAGAGATTGACAAAAAATGAAAACGAGATAGCATAACTTGTTGTCGGCTGCAAACCATTTAGCTCTTGAGTAAGCGGAATTCTACCGTCAATATGTGCTGAATAGCGATCATTAATGCTGTAGCTAAGTTTACTTATATGGCTGACCCAATAACCACCTGTATTTGGCTGTGGCACTCCATTTCTCTTGTCAGAACTGGTAGATCTATATTGCAGTACCGCCGTGTATCCTATTTTTTCTCCCAAAGAAGTGCTCCCCCCTGCAGTTGTAATTAATTCATTCCCAAATTGATATATATCATTTGTACCAAATCTCTCTGAAGAACCCGTAAAGCGGTAAGAAGTTATTAAAAATAAATTCAGAGGAAATGAAGAATCAAAGCTTGAAGTTAGCTCTGACCAAACTATACCATCCCAAGCCCCGGTACCGGGTTGCATATCTGCATTCAGTAAAAAGCCATTATTTCGTATATCAAAACTACCTAAGGGAATTTTTAAGCCACTCCCAATGGTCGCTTGCAAAGAAGGGGGTTTGAGCCTGTTAAACAATTTATATTTTAGTAATAAGAGTCCGTCTCCTACTCCGGATACGGTCAATGATTGTGGATTCTGAGTCTGAAGTCCTGTTTGGCGATATTTTCTCACATAAGTAAATGTACCGGAAAGTGACAGCTTCGCTGACAATCCATAATGGACTTCCAGGAGGGTCGATTGGGTAGTTCTAAAAGTACTTTCATTCTCCACCAGTTCTCCATTTACATACAATCTTGAGATATCGTGATACTCATGTGATAGCCCAATCAACAGATCTCCACCAAACACAGGGGCACTGCTTTGAGCACCAAGCAAGGGAGCTCCTGCACAGCTACAGGTTTGGGCTGTACCTTTAGAGGAAAAGAAAGCAACTATCCAAACTGTCAATAAAAGATATTTTGTGGCCTGTTCTAATATCATTAGCATCAAATAATTATGCTTTATACTAAAATCTGTTTATCTCAGGAAAGTTGAAGAAATCAGCCCAGGCAAACCAATAAGCATTGTAACCACCGGTATGGTTTAGTTTCTCTCCTTTGCGTGGGCCACTCACCGCTTCCCCAAAAATATTCCATTGATTGCCTTCCTGATCTTCCGCAATTACAGGTAAATCTTCACTCACGGGTTCGAACTCAAGTTCTGTACCGTCCGAAAGCGTTCTGAAAAAAGAAACGGCCACTTTCATCTCGGAGCTCCCCACAATAAGTATTTTCTCCCCTTCAAAGTTATCGTTTATGACTTGTAACTGTGAGTCAAAGAGTGATATTGGATAAACTTTAGAAACAAATCCAATATTAATACCATGTACTAATGTCTTTCGATCCAACCTTTCATCTTCCTGATAGATTGGGAAAAGAATCCTTGAACTATTAGTGGGATAATCTTCACCGTATAGATACTTATCATAATTGCGACTGAATCCTGTATTTGTGTTTAAAACTTCAGAATCTGGAAATGCTTCTTTCCAGCTTCCCCAAGTCATTTCAACAACCTTCACAGTAGATATGTCCAAACCTTTAAGGTCTCCATTTACACTTTTATTAAGCATTTGTGACCATCGGCTGCCCGTGTTGCGATCGTAAGGAATTAGGTTGTTTTTATGTATTAACCCTGACACTCCAAATTCAGTAACCTCTCCATTAATGGTACGTTCCCACCCTATACCTGATCCGGTAAGTGGACAAAAAGTCAGTGCAATGGGAATTCCACCTACTTCATCGTTAACAATTTCATGGTAATAAAGGATTACATGTGGATAGGCCTTTATAACATCTCCAACTTTAACACCCACCACAAGCTCCCAGTCTTCTAAAAATGTAGTTTCTGAAACGGAACTAAATTCTGGACGATCAATAGAAGGTATACCATCCTGATCCGGCCCACCATCAACTACTTGCTGACAAGGGATAAGCCAATTTCCACCACTACAGTCTTGCCCTTCAAATTCAGTCTCGGGATCGGAGTCTGTTACCTTATCGCAAGAAACAACACTTAACGTGAAAAAAATAATAAGAGAAAATGAAATAGATTTCATAGTTGATTAGCTAAATAATAACCTTTCCGTTAAGACTTTTTGAACATTACATCATTTACATTGCTAGACTTACTACATTAAAGACGATTTTACTTTAAGTATTCTTACTTTTTACAAATCGGAGACCTTCATTCCCCTCTATTAAATAACTGAATTATTTTCAGGGTAATAAAAAAACCCGATTGATTCTACAACCGGGTTTTACCATTAAAAAGCATGGAGTTGATATTTACGTCATTTCAAACTCTACTGCTTCAGATTGGAAAGCCTCATCAAGAGGTGTACCTGCAATATGATTTGTGTAATTACTGATCGTTTTCAGTGCAATTATCAGGTTTATTTCCAACATATTTTGTTTAGTGTAGCCGGCATCTATAAATGCCTGAAGTTCAGATGCTTCAACATGGCCTCGCTGCTCTACAGCAGTTCTAACGTATTTAACCAAAGCATTCAACTTCGCATCCGGTACAGGATCTCCGTTTTTTACAGCGTTTACAACAGCTTCATCTGTATCCAACTGGTTTTTGAGAATTGTTGAGTGAATAGCTGAGCAGTAATGGCACTGGTTTTCAATACTCACTGCCAATATTGCCAATTGTTGTTCTTTTGGCGAAAAACTTGTTTGCCCCACGATCTCATCCAGTTTCAAATAGCCCTCAAGCACGGCAGGTGCTTCAGCGAATTCACCTAATAAATTTGGCACGAAACCGAATTTTTCTTTTGCTCCTTTTAAAAATGGTTTTGCTTTTTCCGGTGCGTTTTCAGCGTTATAAATAGTAAAGTCCATATCGTTAGTCTTTGTTTTAATAATAATTGTTCAACTTAGTTTTAAATACTACACCATATTGATGCAGCGTAACAAGGATGTATTACTTGATTCCTCCACATATAAGACTTATTGACTATATAGAGTTTTCCTATCTCTCAACGAACTTAAACTCTGCGCAACTCAGCGATACATCCCCGTACCTCTGCGAGAAAGAAAGAGGCATGTACAGGGAAAGGAGCGGATCTAGAGTTTTAGTTTAACGCAGAGTTTCGCAGAGTTAGGCGCGGTGTTTCGCTGATAGACTAGAAGTACCTCTTCACCCAGGCAGCGGCAACGGAACCTACATAGGCGGCATCGTCGAGATTAGACAGCAGGTGATCTGCATCATCCAGAGATATAAAGCTTTTGGGGTGCCTGGCTAATTTATAGATGTGAGCTGCATTTTCAATTCCAACAGTTTGGTCAATCGGGGAGTGAAAGATCAGAAGGGGTTTATCCAAACCCTCGATGATACGATTCATATTCTGCTCTTTCAGATCATCCAGAAACTGTTTCTTTATGGTAAAGTCACGACCGGCAAGCCGCACTCTTGCTTTACCATTTGCTTCGATTTCTTCTTTCTTATCAAGTAATAAGTGGGTTACATGATCGGGACTGCACGGTGCCGCTATGGTTGTGACAGCTTCAACAGATGTAATTTTATGAGCAGCTTGAAGTACAGCAGCCCCGCCCAATGAATGACCGATGAGCATTCGCGGGCTTTCCCATTCTTTTTCCATATAGTTTGCAGCAGCTATAAGATCTTCAATATTGGATGAGAAATTGGTATCTGAAAAATCGCCTTCACTTTCACCAAGACCTGTAAAATCAAATCGAAAAACGCCCATCCCCTCCTCCGAAAGTGTCCGACTGATCTCACCTAGTGCCTTTAAGTTCTTACTGCAGGTAAAACAGTGAGCAAAAAGGACTGCTCCTTTTGTAACTCCATTATCGGGTTCATCAATTCGGGCGGATAGTTTCGCACCTTGACTACCCGGAAATTCAATTTTTCTGCTGTTCATTACTCTCTTAATTATTAGGGAAATTCAGTGCCTTCAAAGCTTCAAGTAAAGCCTGATATTCTTGCCGGCATTCACCGCAATTATCAAGATGCTCCTTTACCAGTGGCATAGCTTGCTCCGGGGATTTTCCTTTCAATTCCATCTCAGCAAATTCATGCAATTCATCAAAACATTCATCGCAACCGATCTCTCCTTCGTGAGTTGCTGGCAATTTACTGATCAACATTTTCAATACGTCTGTGTTCAATTTCATCATATTGTTATTCAATCTCTGGTTAGATGCTTCAAGTTTTATACTTCTTACATTTCCAGTAAAATTTCCTCCGGATCTATTCCTTCGATCTCTAGTCGATTTTTCAATTTCAGTCGCGCATCATGCACTAACTTATAGATCGCATTCCGATTACTGTCCATCATTTCGGCAACTACGGTCATTGGGATCTGATCGATCATAAGATGCTGTAACACCTTTTGCTGATTATCGGTAAGTTCCTCTTCCATGATCTTCATGACCTTTTGCACGAGCATCGACTCGTGAGTAACCTGATCCGGCCCCGCCTGTTCATGTTCAATTTCCACTGCTTGTTTTTCATCCGGATCGTAACTACTGTACTGTTCCAGAGA
Source organism: Gracilimonas halophila (assembly GCF_042684365.1). Lineage (NCBI taxonomy): Bacteria > Pseudomonadati > Balneolota > Balneolia > Balneolales > Balneolaceae > Gracilimonas > Gracilimonas halophila. The sequence goes on from NZ_JBHULI010000001.1 coordinate 30,958, forward strand.
AATATCTTTATACCGTTTTTTGCGCAGTTCAGAATACCCCTCCCTCACGGCCACCTTCATAGCCCATGTTGTGAACTTACTCTCTCCCCTGAAGGTTTCAAGCTTATCCAGGATCTTGAGAACAGAATCCTGTGTAATGTCTTCTACAAAATCATTAAGGTCTCTCTTCACATATTTATATAGCGAGCTTCGTAATCCAATTACCAAATGATTTCTGAGAGCCTCGATAGCAACTTCATCGGGGGGTGGGCTCAAACTTTCGATCCATTCTTCATTTGAGTAAGACCGCGAGCTCTTACCACGTCTTTTAAACCAGTTAAGCATTTAAAAATAGTTTCAGGTTAAATTTTACTTAATAATAAATACCATGGGAACTTGTATTTTGAAACACACCATGCTTCCGTTAATTCTTTACTGCTATTTATGGTTTGAAGCACTTCCTCTACAGCCAGACAACAATTTAGGGGATGGGATACTAATTTCACAGAAAAGAGTATTCATCTTAATGAATTTAAATCCGGTGGACCGCCAAAAGATGGGATTCCGTCCATTGACGATCCCACTCTTATTACTCAAAAAGAAGCTGATTCATGGTTAACTTGCTCTGGCCCGTTATTTCATTTCAGTTAAATGATGCAGCCCATGCTTATTCTTAGCATACAACTTCCAGGCTGATATGGTTTATTAACAGTTTAATTTAGGATCAGATATCCTGATAATTTCCAAGTTCCAATGTCCAGTCATATTCCTTATATGAAATGGATGGATCTACATTTTCAGGGATAATATCGTACTCCTTGAGCATTTGAATAGCACCTGAAGGTCCTCCAAAATCGGCCCTGAACCAGCTCATGAGCTTATTTACTTCCACTTCATTTTCTTCCGGATAGTAATCCGTAGTCTGTTCAAGATAATTCTTAGTAGTGATATCAAGCTGTTCATCCACCCTATCCGGATCAAAAACGGCGATGAAGGGACAACTTGCCGCTCCACAATTGAGTGCAAAGTGGATCCGGGGATCAACTTCATTCCACCAAAAGCGTTTTACAAAATCATCCACAAACCATTGATCCAGGTACCCCAGAGAAAGTTTGATCTTGGAACGACGCATAATTCCGTGTTCGATATCATCAAAGCTCAACTCTTTCCCTGCAATCACCACTTGAGGTGAGGTAAAGAAATTGTACCCAAACCAACTGTTACGGTCTTCAAAAAGCTCGGGATCTTCCAGCAGCAGAATTTGCACATAAGCGTTGTAAATATTCAGCCTGAATGCTTTTTTCTCAGCTTCTGTTTCCAGGTCGTTATATAGCTCATCCTCTGAAACAGAAGCCAGTCTTTGAGTAATGGGTTCAACCTCATCCCCATCCCGAACTGCTCTTACCAACTCCATAGAAAGTTCAGTGTAGCTCACTTTATCAAAAGAATCCTGTTTCACCTGTACATCTGAATTTGGGACTCCAAAATGTATTATCAATCCAAATAAAATTATTAATATCATGTTAGTAATGTATCGAATTTATAGTTGGACGGGACAAAGCCGGTGTATCTTACATGCTGATTCGTAAGTTTTTTCATCTCCAACCATCCAATCATAAGGTATATACGTAGTAAACATGAAATAGGATGGATTCTCATGAAATATTTATCAGCGCAATTACTAAAACTACTTTTATTGCTACTGTTCTTTCAGCTTATTCCGGATACATGTTTATCGCAGGAACCGATACTTCTGAATGCTGACAGCACCGATCAGTTTGTGCTGGATCCTGCTGATTTTGATCCTAATGATGAAAATGCCCGAATTCTTCGCCATGAACCTTTTGGCAGGAAAAAAGAAGCTGTTTATGAACGCGAAAGAAAGATGGAACGCCGGTCATAAAAGCAACAAGTGATCAGGCTATATCAAGTGTGACAACACCTCTAAGAGCCGATCCATTTGAATTCAGCTATCTTGAGTGGGAATGGAAGATCGAGAAAGTACTTGAATCGGGAGATCTGACTAAGAAAAGCGGTGATGACTTTGTTGCCCGTATCTACGTTACTTTCGACTACCCGGTAAGCGAACTTCCTTTTGGACAAAAGTTGAAATATCGGGCGTATAAAGCTTTCACTTCCTTTGATATTCCCCTTCGTTCCTTAAATTATGTATGGGCCAGCAAGGAAGATATTGGAACGATCACGGAGAGTCCTTTTACAAATTGGGTGCAATATATTGTAGTGAACTCCGGAAATGAAGAAGCCGAAGAATGGACTTCCCTAAAACGAAATATTGTAGAAGACTACCGGGAAGCATTTGGAGAAGACCCACGGCAAATTACCGGGATCACTATCATGACCGACTCTGATAATACTGAAGAATCTACTAAGGCCTGGTTTGGCGCGATCACCCTTTCTAAGGAATAAATAAATCACGTATGAATATCAGTATCATTATTCCTACCTACAATGAAGCGGATGGTATTTTAGGTTTGCTGCGATATCTCAAGAAGTATGCAAATGATTCTGTGGCTGATATTTTAGTAGTAGATGGCCAAAGTTCTGATGATACGGTTCTAAAAGTAAAAGAAGCCGGGTTCAACTGCTTCATCTCCCCACAGAAAGGGAGGGCAACTCAAATGAATTTTGGAGCACAAATAGCCAAAGGGGAGATCCTGTATTTTGTTCATGCCGATTCCATCCCTCCGGAAACCTATGCTTCGGATATTGTAAACTCCATTCAAGACGGTACGGAATCAGGTTGTTATCGCTTCACTTTCAACTCGGACCATCCTCTTTTAAAGATCAACGCCTGGTTTACCCGCTTCGACCGATTAATGTGCAGAGGTGGTGATCAAACCTTATTTATTAAAAAGACCGTTTTTGAGGAGCTGGGCGGATTTAAGAATTACGCCATCATGGAAGATTTTGACATGATACGTCGGCTTAGAGAACGAGGGGCATTTAAAATTTTGCCCAAAGATGTGATCGTCTCCCCGAAAGTATGAAGAAAACAGTTATCTGAAAGTGAACTTGATCAACCTGATCATTTTTACCATGTTTTGGATTGGGATATCACAAGACGTTATGGTTCACGCTTGTCAGCAACTTATAAGCGGCACTAAATTTTGAGAGCCATCAAATTCTGATAACATTCAGACGAACTAATCAAGCAAGTTGTTCCATAAACTCATGGAAAAAGGCTTGATCGTCTTTTCCCTTTACAACTCAGCAAACTCTTCAAAAGACTGATCTAAATACGCATTCGTTCCTACAAACCGAAGTATCTGCAGGTATAGGTCTTCAGGAATAAATCCGGGTTGTCCTGCAATGATCTCTCCTTCCGAATCCAGAAAGATAAAAGTAGGGGTTCCTGTTATTCTCATCGCCCGGGCAAAATCCCTTTGGGAGACTTCTTCTCCACGAAAGATCAATTTTTCTTCCGATTCAATATCGAGCCATACCGTATAAAAGTGCTCATTGGTAAGCTCCTGTACATTTTGTTGACTAAAAACTTCCTTTTCCTGCTTCTTGCAATAGGTACACCAAACTGCATTCGCATAGATGAGTACCTTTTTCCCATCTTGCTGCGCCAGCTCCCGGGCCTCCTCCATTGATTTCCAGTTGAATGGAATTTTATCCTTTGCTGTATTATTAGAATTCTGTGCAAAGCCGGTAAATGAAATACTTAATGTAAGGAGTAGGATTCCCGCACCTATTTTCGATAAAAATTGCATGCTAAGTTTTAAATGATTGATTACTTATTCTGATTACTAACTCAAGAGGTCAAAGTATTATTATCAATACTTCCCAAAAGCTAATTGCCTAATGCTTGTTCAAGATCTTCGATGATGTCATCCGGATGTTCAAGTCCAACACTTAAGCGGATCAAATTATCAGGGGTGGGAGATTCATCTCCTTCCGATGATTTCCGATGTTCCCAGATACTCTCGATACCGCCCAAACTTGTGGCTGCTTTTATCATCTTTGATCTCGAAACAATTTCAATGGCTTCTTTCGATCCGCCTTCGATTAAGAAAGAGATCATCCCGCCAAAATCATCCATTTGCTCTTTTGCAATTTCATGACCGGGGTGAGAGTCCAATCCCGGATAATAGATGACTTGAACTTTAGGATGCTTACTTAAAAAATTAGCCACTTTTCGTGCATTCTCGTTATGAGCCCGCATACGATATGGGAAAGAACGAATGCTTCTGCTCAGCAACCAACAATCTCTTGGGGATGGAACAGCTCCTTGTACACGTTGTATAAGCCTGATCTTTTCAAACAGCTCCCCATCTTCTTTAGTAATAACAGCTCCACCCAAAATATCACTATGACCACCGAGGTACTTAGTAGTGGAATGCACTGAGACATCTGCTCCCATTTCCAGGGGTCTCATATTATATGGAGTGGGCCAGGTGTTATCTACAGCTACCAGAGCTCCCTTTCCTTTAGCCAGCTTGCTTACTGCTTTTACATCAGTAATTAACAATCTGGGATTAGAGGGTGTTTCAAGCCAAACAAGTTTGGTATTCTCTTTCATGGATGAGTCTACCTTATCAAGGTCGGTCATATCTATGAAATCTACTTCCAGATTCCATTTGTCACCAAATTCCCACATCAGCTTCCGTGTTCCAAAATACACATCATCAGCCACCAATACATGAGCACCCGATTCCAAAGTCTGAAATACGGATGAAATAGCTGCCATTCCTGAAGAAAAAACAGCACAGGAGTCACCTCCTTCTAATTCCTTGATCACATTTTCAAGCTGGTCTCGATTAGGATTTGAAAGACGAATATACTTGTCATCCCCTTCCTTATGCCCCCCATTACGATGTTCATAAATAGTAGACACTTCTATCCCCGGAACAATAGTGTCGTTTTCCATGGAGCTGGTTTTCATACTTCCGTGTATGGCGATCGTTTCTATATTTTTTCTTTTCATAATATGTCCACATTGATTTCGCCTAAAATAAGGAAATTTTGAACTATACTTGCTTATTTGTTATTACAAGTATCACCGATCCTTTGGTAATTACAATCCTTGCCGATAAGCTATATAAATTTTAAAGTTTGCTTATCGCTCTTTGTAGTTTTATTTAGGTGAACATTACTCTTCACCCTTTAAGCATTTATTTCTGATAGAAATGACAAAACTCTGGAAACTGTACAAATCGAGAGTCTATAAAAATTGTATTGGGGAATTTTCTCAGTCAGACGGGCTCGACTTTTGGCGCAATAAACTTTTTTATACCATCATTTTATATCTGCCGCTCCTGGCCATGATATTATTGATTCCTTCTATTATCATGACCTATTTCATGAACCTGTTAGGGTTAGCGGTCGCTTACGCTATTTTTGCTGTAACTATTCTTTTTATTGCTCTTTACAGGAGAATGCTTATAAAATTCAGGAAATACTTTTTCCTGGCGTTACTATATCTCGTTGCCATTTCACTCATTTTCTTTATGGGGAAGCATGGAGCCGGGCTCACCTACCTTTTTGGAGTTACGGTTTTTGCGTTACTTATACTTCCAGTAAATGCCGGCATCATCACCGTAGTAATTAACTTTGGACTATGCTGCATTCATGCAATACTGATCTTTAATGGATTCGTCGACTATCCTCTTAGAGACAGCTTTCAAGTAATTTCCTGGTTTTTGATCTCCGGAAATTCCATCCTTCTCAGTACCATGGCTGTAATTTTCATGCCAATGCTTTTTAGCGGCCTTCAGAATACGATCATTGAACAACGCGAACTGGAAAGTAAATTACTATTACACCAAAACGAGCTGGAAAGCTCTTTGAGTGAAAAAGAAACCCTTTTAGCTGAGATCCATCATAGGGTGAAGAATAATCTTGCCGTAGTATCGGGGATGCTCCAACTGCAATCCTACAAAGAAACGAATGATCAGATTCGTAAGAAATTAATGGACAGTACACTGCGTATAAAATCGATGGCCGGTATTCACGAGCAGCTGTATCAATCCCATAGTTTTTCAAATATGGCTTTTGATACAGGACTTAAGAACCTCGTTAATACTATATTAGAGACCCTTGACGATGGGAGAAATATCGTTACAGAATTTAATCTTGAGCCTATTTTACTCAATATTAATCAGGCTATCCCTTGTTCCTTGATCGTAAATGAAGTTCTTACAAATTCTATCAAACATGCCTTTGAACAAGGTGATGAAGGCGTTATTAGTCTAAATCTTGAAAGCGGGGACGGTAACCTTCGCCTTCAGGTTATAGACAATGGTCCTGGATTTCCGGAAGACTATGATAATAAGAATGAAAACTCTCTTGGGATGGAATTGATAAGAACCCTTGCTTTACAGCTTGATGCTAATTATAAATATGAGTCAAGAGTGTCAAATTCCGGTGCAATATTTGAGATCGAGTTTGAAATGTCGGATTCACCGGGAAGCAGTGGAGGCTAACCTTCGCATCTGATAGAACGAATTCTCTCCAATACCGGCGGGTGTGAATAATTCAGCCATACATAAAACCAATGTGGCGTTAAATTCGAGAGGTTATCTTTAGAAAGTTTTTTCAGTGTGGAGACCATGTCTTCCGGCTCACCTGTTGTTTCGGCTGCAAAAGTATCCGCTTCAAATTCATGTTTTCGGGATAGAATTTGCATGAAAACCGAAAGTATCATATCGATAGGGGCATACAACATCCCAAAGAAAATGAGTCCGGCATACACCGACATATTCTCCATATAAAAAGCCTCGAACAATCCTTCCGCATTCAAAAAAATGGAAAGTAAAAAGAACATAACCCCGGTCTGCAAAATACTCATCACCATCCCTTTTATGATATGCTTTTTCTTGTAGTGACCGATCTCATGTGCCAATACTGCCACCAGTTCATCATTGGTATGATTTTCGATCAAAGTATCATAAAGTGCCACTCGTTTATTCTTGCCAAAGCCCGTAAAGAATGCATTCGATTTACTGGATCGCTTGGAACCGTCGATCACAAATAATCCCTGAAGAGGAAAGTCCACTTTCTCGGTATAATCCTCGATAGCAGTTCGCAGCTCTCCTTCTTCCAACGGGGTGAATTTATTGAACAATGGCATGATCCAGGTTGGAGCCACATACTGCATAATTAGTGTAAAAGCTGTGACAGCCCCCCAGGCATATAGCCAGGCGAGATCTCCGGCATACATGAAAAACCACAGGATTCCTGCCAACAAAGGAGTTCCGATAAGAAGACTCAGCCCCAAACCTTTTACTAGATCCAGCACAAAAGTCTTTGCAGTGGTTTTATTGAATCCAAACCGCTCTTCGATCACAAAAGTGGAATAAATACTGAACGGAAGGTTGACAATCGTCTTCGCGATAATCAAAATTCCTATATAAAGTAACCCGGTTACCAATTCACCGTATCCCCAGGCTCTCACAATTTCATCCAGCCAGTTAAATCCTCCTGAAAACCAGAAACCAAGCACCACGGCCAGATCAAAACCACCGGTCAGAAACCCAAACTTAGTGCGTACTTTCGTGTATTCCTGAGATTTGGCGTATGTTTCTTCATCATACACCTCTTCGAATTCATCAGGCAGTTTTTTAGAAAGAGATTTCAGGTTCAGGAAATTGGAGGTAAGATCAAGTATAAAATCAATGGCAATGGTTGCCAGTATAATGATGGCGTAGATGTTCATGCTTCTATTTTATGAATGGCTTTATTTTTAGATACAAAGGTACAAAGTTTGCGATCAAATTGGGGTATTCCGGCTTTCACATTATGAACAATCTTTTCTCCTAAGTCTTACTTTTTTAAAAAGTTCGAATCCCTCCTTTCTGCCTATCAGCCTTATAAATGAAACAAATTAGTTTAATGTTAAACTATTAAATTATAAATCGTATATTAGGGCTATATAATCAAAGCAAATAAATCCTAAGATCATGAAACATCATAAAGGAATTCATCACATCACGGTTTTAGCCGGTGATGCCCAACGAAATGCAGAATTTTATACCGAAAAATTAGGAATGCGGCTGGTCAAGAAGTCGGTAAATCAGGATGATCCCGGAACATATCATCTGTTTTATGGAAATCAAGCAGCCGAACCCGGTTCCAGCCTGACATTCTTTCCATGGCCGAATGCCCAAAAAGGTGAAGCGGGTGTTGGAGAAGTTGTGAATGTGGGCCTTCAGGTGCCGAAAGGTTCTGAAGATTACTGGGAGATCCGACTCAGCGAAAATGATATCAGCTATGAGGTTGTCGACGTGTTTGGACGAAAAGCTTTGCGTTTCGAAGATCCTGACGGACTGGAACTTGATATCGTGTTTGAAGGCAAAGCTAAGCCTGAAGTTGATAATGTGAACTATATCGTCCCTGCAGAGCATACCATTCAAGGATTCTGGGGAGCACGAATGTTACTCACCGAAAAAGAACATACAGAGATGTTGCTCGGTGAATTATTTGGGTTTGAAGAAGCTGACTCTAATAGTAATAAGACACTTTATCAAACCGATGCTCCAATAGGACGTTATGTAATTATCGAGAAGGCTGAAACATCCGAATACGGCAAAAACGGTCGCGGCATCGTTCACCATATTGCTTACCGGGCTGAGAATAAAGAGGAGCTGGATCAGCTCCGTCAGAAAGTAGGTAAAAAGGGATTGGGCCCAACCCAAATTATTGACCGGCACTGGTTTAACTCCGTGTATTACAGAATACCTGCAGGCGTGCTTTTTGAAATGGCTTCAGATGATCCCGGGTATACCGTAGACGAGGAATTCGAGCACCTTGGTGAGAAGCTGATCCTGCCACCATGGCTGGAGTCCAAACGAGATCGAATTGAACAGATGCTGCCTGAAATTAGCGTAGCTACCAAAGCCTGAACAAACCTGAATCGGCAGGCACGCATTGCAATACGTACCTGCCGGTTATCATAAATTGAAAAAGAGTAACAAAACGAATCCAATGAGTTTATTTCGAGTAACTGACGACACTAATTTCAACGGCCCTCATCAATCCACACCAATAGCTGAGAGTGGTGCATCGGTATCCGAAGCTGATGCTGCAATGGTCATGATACACGGTCGTGGAGCAACAGCACCAAGTATCATTCAACTTGCCGGTGAATTCAACACTGACAGGAAACTCACGTTAAGAGCTCCACAAGCCAGTGGAAACACATGGTATCCTAATTCTTTCATGGCACCTTCCGAACAAAACCAGCCGGGACTTTCATCCGGGCTCCAAAAGATCTACGATATCGTCCAGGATCTTAAGAAAAATGGGTTCTCAGAAGAGAACATCTATTTTCTCGGGTTTTCGCAAGGAGCTTGTTTAGCCTCTGAATTTGTTGCGCGCCACCCTGCAAAATATGGAGGCTTGATCGCTTTAAGTGGTGGCATGATCGGTGTTGGAGATGCCGTTCATCCGGATGATTATGAAGGCGACCTGCTAAAGACCCCCATCTTTATGGGTTGCAGTGATGTTGATCCTCATATTCCCAAAGAGCGGGTAAACGAATCTGAAGAAGTTTTTATGAAGCTAAATGCAGATGTCACCAAGAAACTCTACCCGGGTATGGGGCATCTTGTGAACGAAGACGAGATCAAGCATATTCGGGAAATGCTAAATTCTTAATGCCAAATGTTGAATACCCTCCATTTAACATTTAGCAGTTATCATTTAATTCACCTTTTACTCTTTTAATACAAATGTGAACGTTGTTCCTTTTTCAGAAGAATCTACCTTCATTTCCGCCTCAAGTTGTTCAGCAAAGCTCTTTATCAATACAGAACCCAAGCCTTTACCAACAAGAATTTCAAAATCTTGCGGCAATCCCGGACCATTATCTGAAACTGTGAGAATTATACTTCCAGCTTTCTTTTTTAGCCCGATCGTAAGTTTTCCGAATTCGTTTTCACCAAAAGCGTACTTATACGCATTCACGATCAGTTCATTTATCATTAGTCCACAAACCACCGTTTTATCCACAGAGAATTCTACGGGTTCCAAGTCGAAATTTACTTCAACGTGTTCCGATTCATGTAAGAACGTATCATAGATAGTGGTTACCAGGTCTTTCAGATACGTATCCAGCCGTACATAACGATACTTTTGTGTTTGATATAACTTATCGTGTATTAGTGCCATGGAATTGATACGGCTTTTACTATTCGCCAGGCTTTCTTCTACAGCAGGATGATCGGCCGCAGCTATCTGCAGATCCAGAAGTGCTGATATCTTTGCGAGATTATTTTTAACACGGTGATGAATTTCCTGCATCAGAATTTCTTTTTCTTCCAGTGCCTGCGATAGTTCTTTGGTTCGAGATCTCACTTCTTTCCTTAAAACAAATATCCAGCCCACTACGAAAAACAGAGATAGCACTCCTCCCCAAATCAGATACTTAAAATACTTACCAGGAAATCCCTTTGTTTTTATATCGTCAGGTGTTCTGGGCATAATATGATTTATAATCATATCGCGCGTTTGAAATACAAACTTTCCGACTACCCCGGTTATTTCAATCTCATCCCCAATGCTTAATAATTCCAGGTTAAATTCATCTTTATAAGCATGCGATTGAGAGATGTACACTTCTATGATTTGCTCTGCCGAATCCCCTACCGAGATCTTCAATCCTCTATAACCCGAACTTGCGTTCTTTTGAGAGACTACTCCAATACCCTTCGTAAGCATACCCAAATATTTTTCCGGATCGTTAATAACCGTATTCAATGATTTGGGAGCAGGTACCAAGGCGGGGCTATCAACTACAACAACAGTATCTGTGATGATCTCCGGTTTGTCATAATACAGTTGAATAGTTCCTTCCACGATCAAACTGTCTCCCTCCTGAATATCAGCTTCCAAAGTTCCGCTAAAAACCTGAATACCGGCTACCTCATCCTGAATGTATACCGACAACCGCTGTTCGTTAAATACCAAATTATCTACTGTGGCTCTGCCACTAATTTTCACCTTTTGGCCTAATAAGTCTATGCTGCCATCGCCATCAGCATCAGCCAGTGCTTCCGAGACACTGTATACTTTTGGATCACTTTGTCCCAAAACTGGCCAGGAGGAAAGACATCCGATCAACAGAATCACTGATACCGATATACTGATCGCATGTTTGTTTAGTTGTTCAACATTTCTATTCTTCATTATGTGTTTTTTAAAGGCAGACGATCATTCATTCTAACTTATTAAAAGCTGTTATAAAGAAGTATTATTTAATACCAATATTGGTCAGTGTGTTTATCCAGAATCTTACCTTTTCAAATCCTTACATCTTAACATTTAAAAAGCAGTATATTTGGAGGTAATTATAGTTTAATTCCCAGCAATAAGGATAGGGAAGCCTCCGCCGGCACAACCGTAAATTGAGCCGACCACTTCTCAAAAAAATCATTGAATTTTAGAAGGCATGGCAATTTCTTCCACACTGTTAGAACGAACAGTGCTCACTTTTTTTGTGCTCGTTCTTTTTTACCCGGCAGCAGTCTCTGCGCAAAGTTGTCCTGCACAAGGCACCGAGATCTTTCCCGAACTATCGGGACAAGAACTTATCGACACTTTGGTAGCAGAATATAAATCTGTAACTGTATTAAATTATAATTCGGCAAGAGAACAGTTATATGGTACCATTGATAACAAGAATGGAATTGTAGAAGGTATCTACACAGGATATAAAGCAGCAATTGACCCCTCAGGTGATAACCCGCGCTTACAGGCCGTTGATGTAGGCATCAATGCTGAACACAGCTGGCCACAAAGCAAAGGCGCCGTCGAGGGAACCAATGCTCATTCCGATATGCACCACCTCTACCCGGCCTATGAAAGTGCTAACAGCTCTCGAAGCAATCACCCCTACTATGAAATTCCTGATCAACAAACAGATGGATGGTGGCGATACCAGACACAGTTTTCAACACCCGTTGCTGACTCCATTGACCAATACAGTGAAAAGCGAAACAGCCATCCAAATTCAAGCTATTCCGGAAGCTGGGAGCCGCGTGAAAGTGTAGAAGGGGACATTGCCCGAAGTATGTTCTATTTCTATACCATGTATAAAACACAGGCGGATGAAGCCGATCCCTTTTTCTTCGAAGTCCAGAAAGAATTCCTCCGCTCCTGGAATGGGCTCGATGTAGTCTCTCAACGTGAATATGAGCGAACTTGTGCCATTGCTGAGTTTCAGGATGGCAAAGTAAATCCGTTTGTTATTGACCCTACCCTTGTGGAAAGAGCATATTTTGAAGGTCAAATAGGGCAGACCAATGTTCAGTTTACAGCTTCTGCTCTTACCATTGGAGAAGCACATGGAGAACTTGAAATTCAGGTTTCAATATCAAATCCTGACCCTGACCTCGAAACTTTTGTAGATGTCGTAATTTCAGGGGAATCAGCCACAGCAAACGAAGACTATCAGTCCTTTTCTACCAAGACCATAACTTTCCCGGCAGGTTCTCTTGAACGTCAATATTTCACACTCACTACTCTTGATGACGATATACAAGAAACGGAAGAATCGATCGTGTTCGATCTTCAAAATGTTCAAGGCCCTGAAAATGCGGGCATCGGAAGTCCTGAAACCTTAACTGTAACTCTGCAGGATGACGACGGTGACCGCCCTGATGATGTGTGGGTGAATGAATTTCATTATGAAAATACAGGCACCGATCAGGGAGAGTTTATTGAGATCGGAGTGGATGCTGAATTCCCGGACCTCAACGCTGTTACACTGTCATTGTATAATGGAAATGGAGGAACAGTTTATAGTTCATATTCTGGTAATGATTTTAAAAGGGGAAGTACTACACAAGGCATTTCCTTCTATTATGTTGATCTGCCAGTAAATGGGATCCAGAATGGGGATCCTGATGGAATGAGCCTGGACATTAGTGGCGAGATCGTTCAGTTCTTATCATATGGAGGGACATTCACAGCAGTGAAAGGCCCCGCTCAAAATCTCAACAGTACGGATATCGGCATTACACAAAGTAACAGCAGCACCCCTGCCGGAAGCTCTCTTTCTCTAATGGGTAATGGAAGATCATACCTTGATTTTAGCTGGGAACTTGTGGAATCCCATACCAAGGGAGAAGTGAATACCAATCAGTCTATTGATCTGGCTTCCTCCAATGAAGAGAATCCGGAAATAGCCGATCGTTTTACCCTTGAACAAAATTATCCAAATCCTTTCAATCCAACTACTGTCATCAAATATCAGCTTGCTGAAAACAGTGACGTCCGGTTGAAGGTGTTTGATATTCTTGGGCGGGAAGTGGCTTCTTTGGTAGACAGTAAATTACAAAGAGCCGGCAGCTACAATGTTACTTTTGAAGGTAGCGGACTTTCTAGTGGCATTTACGTATATCAGTTACAGATTGATACGCAAACCTATGCTCGCAAAATGGTATTGACGAAATAGCTTAATTGTTATTGAAAATCGATCCCAATTCGGTCTTTGATCTTATTCTTTAGTTCTTCTTCAAGCTCTTTCTTTTTCTTTTCAAGCTCTTTGCGTTTCTCTTCTATGCGTTTCACCTGTTCATCTACTTTTGCCTGAAGCTCTTTGTAGCGCTCTCGGATTTCAGCCTCTTTCTCCTGCTTAAATTCAGCCAGCAGCTCTTTTCTTCCTTCCACTTGCTTCTGAACTTCAGCCTCGATCTTTCGCTTGGCATTTTCCACTTCCTGGCTTACTGTCTGGCGTAGTGCATTCATAAAAAGATCATCTACATTAGAGCGTACACGAACCCGAAGCGGGCCTTCGGTATTATCAACCAATGCCGTAACATCAATATTATCAGCACCAGCTATCGCATTCCTGATCAGTGATTCAACACGATTTTTTGGTGCACCTGCAGCCTCAAAATCAAAACTGATACCCTTAGCTAAATAATCAATGCGGCTGTCAATCCTTCTGTCCACAATATTTAAATTGAGGTTTAACTCGCCTTTACCTGATTTCAATTCATAAGGCAGCAAATCGGAACCTGAAAGTCGTGCTTCAGAAAGAGTAAAGCCTGCATAGTTAAAATTAAAACTTTCTCTTGGTGCCTCTTCCAAATAATTGAATTCACCACTGAGGCTTAAGGAAACCTGATTCTCGTCTTCTCCCGAAAGGCTAAAGATCACAGGTTCTCCGGTCTTAATCTGACTACCGCTAATATTTGTAACTGATCCTTGAATCCCTATATCCGATTTTGTTCGCCCTGATAGTTCTATATTCTTGAACCAGAAACCCGGCCATTCATATTTATCGGAAAATTCGTAGTCAAGTCCTTCATATCTTGGGATGTTCTCTTTCCCTTCTTCATCACCAGCAAGGCGGCTTCCATACTCTCTTGCCAATGCTACATATTCCAAATAAGCCGCGTAATCACCTAATAAATTCTGCCCAAATAATGCCGTACCGATGTTCTGAACATCAAGATCCGGAAGTTTGGCAACATTCAATGCCCGTTGATAGTCTTCCCTGATCCAGTTATCTATCTGGCCGATATTATAACGGGTACTTCCATAATCCTGCTCAAAATCATTTTTCAGATTTTCAGCTTTGGTCTTAAGAGAATCTACTTGCTTTCTGAGTTTTTGTACATTCTCAATAGCTTCAATAGCTTTTTTGGGGTCTTTGATCTCATTTATCTTAATTGCTTCCACCGTATTTCTGGCGATCGTAATTTCTTTTTCGATGGGGGTATTATTGAAGGTACTGTCCCATTTGGTATAAGTGCGCTGAATACCGTTTCTAAGAGAATCTACTTTCTCAGGTGTTTGGATGTTCACCTTAGCCATCAGGCTGTCAACATTCAGATCGTCACGAACATCTGTAAATTTTACCTCAGCATTTTTTTGAGCTTCATTACTAACTTGATTTACCACAGAGTACAGGAATCCCGGCTCTGTATCTTCCTCCTCTTCAGGGACCTCAAAATAACCGTCCGTTTCACGTTCCGTCTCAAGTTCAAAACCGGTAAGCCGTACATTGTCGACGATCACTTTGTTACCTAAGATCAAAGGCCAGAATTGCATACTGAACTCTGTTTCTCCTGTTTCAAAAGTGTTTTCCATAGTGTTATTTCTATTAGCAACCTGAAGCCGATCCCATTTCAGATGCAGATTAAGAAGACTAAATTCAAATCCATCGAGTTCAACTTTGGCTTCATTTAATACACTGGCTTGATACTCGATCTTACTCTCAACCCATTCATCCGTAATTAAGAAAGCGGCTGCAAACCCAATTCCTATCAATACTAAAACCGTTATAATTCCTCCAATTCTCATAGCCTTACCCTCTTACTCTGCTTACAGTTTGATAGATCGAATAAAATTTCGTGGATTTAAAAGCCTGTACGAGCTTCCACTTTTGTACTTTTGCATGAATGTGTCTTCTATACTGAACAACCCCATACTTCACCAATGGAAAGGCCGGAAAGCATAGAATTATTGCAGTCACAAAGCTTCCGATCACTACGGTATTGAAGAATTTTGTAAGTGCCCACCAATCGTTATTGTACATATTTGTCCACGTTTGCTGCATGCTTTCAAGTTCCAGCAACCAAACCCCAAAACTGTGAAAAATCGGATCAGCCAGGTAAGCAACCCCACTGAAAACCATAAAGGAGAGTAACGCCATACCAATGTGTACCTTCAGTACCAATATCAATATCACAATAAAAAGGTTGTGCAGTGAAAACACAGGGGTAAGTCCGATGATCATTCCCAAAATAATACCTCCGGCTATTTGTCCGGGTGAAGCTTCTGATGCCAACGCCTTGAGCAGTTTGGCAAAATACTTCATAATCAAGAACATATATTCTCTCCTTTAGTGATCAATTCATAAATAATTTAACTCAAATTAACTCCAATTTCCTGTCATTACAAGGAATGAAAGTCAGATCTATATTACTTCCGTATACTTTCAGTTTTAAAAATCTGTTCTTTATGCTATATTGGCTGATACAATCTTCACCTCATGCTTATAATGCGTAACAAACTCATTTTTGGAATTATTTTTGTCCTGTTTTTAGGAGGCGCAGTATCCTGTAATTTGAATAACTCCGAGGATGATTCAAGGCAACCCGTTGATCTCGGATCCACACTTCAGGAAGCACCTTTTTTATGTGATGATGGTTTTGCAAACGGCTTTCCATGTGAAAATGTGAATTTTTATGCTCAGGTTTCCATACCCCAGTTAAGCGGCCAATCATCAGGTGTTTTCTTAAACGATATTTGGGGCTGGACCGATCCAGAAACTGAAAAAGAATACGCATTAGTTGGGCTTACAAATGGGATGTCATTTGTAGATATTTCTGACCCTATTAACCCTGTAGTAGTTGGCAGGCTTCCCGAATCCAATCTTATTGCCAAATATAAAACAATAGCTAAAGGTCAATATCCTGCCTGTAATTTGGGATTAGGGCAAACCCAGCGCTCAAAATCGATTACTGAAGGTTCTTCCTGGAGAGACGTAAAAGTTTATGAGGATCACGCCTATATAGTAAGCGATAATCAGCCACATGGCATGCAGGTGTTAGACTTAACTAAACTCAGAAATTACTCAGGTGAGATACTCAATCTCCAGCATGACTTTCTTTATGACCGCCTGGCTTCGGCTCACAATATTGTTATCAATGAAGAGTCAGGCTTTGCATTTGCTACCGGTGTGACTCAGGCTGATATGTGTGGCAGCAATAGTGAGTCAGGACTTCACATGATCGATCTCACCAACCCCCGAAACCCGGAATTTGCGGGGTGTTATATCGATGACACCCCCGGATACTATCGTATCGCACCGGGATATATCCATGATGCCCAATGTGTGAACTATAACGGTCCTGACAGTGAGCACCAGGGAAAAGAGGTTTGCTTCAATTCTGCTGAAGGAAATATAGTAATTACAGATGTCTCTGATAAGCAAAACCCAACCACAATAGGCTTTAACAGACAAGCTGATATGCAATACTCCCATCAGGGTTGGCTGACTGAAGACCAATCCTATTTTTTGATGAACGATGAGTTGGATGAACGCAACCTGGGGCGTGGTACCAAAACGTACATCTGGGATGTGCAAGACCTGGAAGCTCCTGAGTTTCTTGGATACTATGAGCATTCAACATCTTCCATCGACCACAATTTGTTCATTAAGGGTAATTATGTTTATCAGTCCAATTACAATGCAGGGCTACAGATTTTGGACATTACAGACGTAGCTGCTGCAAGCATCGAACGGGTAGCTTATTTTGATACCCAGCCTAATACAGATGCTGCAAACTTTAACGGAACATGGAGTAACTATCCATTTTTCAAAAGCGGCCTTGTTATATTAAGTGATATTGAATCCGGATTATTCATAGTTAAGCCTGAACTGGAATAAGACCTTCTACTAATTCCGTTTCAATATTACCGAATCGTTAATCCCTTAAACATTAACAGTCGAACTTTTGAGTTGAGAGCATATTTGTGTACCTTTGACACGTTTTACGAAGGGCTTTTTCACCCTTTTCCAATCTAAAATTAAGCGAAATCTCAGCACAAGTTTATGGATTTATTTGACAAGCTTGAAGGCCGCCCAAGTCCGCTCGGCCCATTCACATCTGAAGGGTATGGGTACTATACCTTCCCAAAATTAGAAGGACCTTTAGGGCCGGAAATGAAATTCAACGGCAAAGACATGGTCGTTTGGAGTATCAATGATTATCTCGGCATAGGCAGTAACGAAGAAATTAAAAAAACAGATACTGCTGCCACAGCACAATACAGCTTAAGTGCCCCAATGGGTGCCCGTCTGATGACAGGTAACTCTACCGAACATGAGAAACTGGAAGAAGAACTGGCAGCTTTTGTTCATAAGGAATCTGCACAATTGCTGAATTACGGATATCAGGGAATCATGAGTACCATTCATGCCTTAGTTGACCGTAATGATTTCCTGATCTATGATGAACTCAGCCATGCTTGTATTGTAGATGGAAAACAGCTTTCCATGGCCGATAAATCCGTATTCAAGCACAATGATATCGAAAGTTTCAAGAAGCAGCTGTATCGTGCAGCTAAGAAGAAAAAAGATAATTCTTCCATTCTTGTTGTAACTGAAGGTGTTTTCGGAATGACCGGCGACCTTGGTATTCTTAAGGAGATCATCGAACTGAAAAAAGAAGTTCCTTTCCGTTTATTGGTTGATGATGCTCACGGAATCGGAACCATGGGTAAAGACGGATCCGGAACCGGAACTCATCTTGGTGTTCAGGATGGCATTGATATTTACTTTGGTACTTTTGCAAAATCATTTGCTCTTATTGGAGCTTTTATTGCTTCTGAACCGCGTGTAATTGAATTTTTGAAAGCCAACTCCAGAAGTCAGGTTTTTGCAAAATCACTTCCGCTTCCTATGGTTGTTACAGCCCGCAAGCGATTGAAGATGATCAGTGAGCACCCTGAATGGCGTGAGCAACTTTGGAATAACACACTAAAACTTCGTGAAGGATTGCGTGAAATCGGTTATACCGTTCTTCCATCAGAAAGTCCTGTAACTCCGGTTTTAACAAAGGGAAGCACAGATCTTTGCCAGGATATCATGCGCAAACTACGTGAAGAGCACGGTGTATTTGTGAGTGGTGTTGCCTACCCGGTAGTACCAAAAGGCACTGTTTTGATTCGCCTGATTCCAACTGCAGCTCATAAAGATGCTCACATCGAAAAAACATTAAAGGCCTTCGAAGCGATCAAAGATTACGTTTTCGAGGCAGCCGAGAAACTAAGTGCATAAACAAACGCTTAGTTAGATTTTTAAAAGCCCGTTTGATTAAAACCAGACGGGCTTTTTTATGTTTCTAATACGATCATACAACTCTTACTTGTTCGTAAGCGAAAGTCTTTAAATCCAGATCCTTGTTTAAAGCCAAGAGTTCGCCGGCTTCGTTCACACCCAGAAATTTATACTTCCCCTGAAGATTCTCCCCGTTTACTTTTAGGCTCTTCCATTCTCCAAACCCGATCATTACTTTATTTATCTCTTTTACCAACTTAGCATTATGCTGATTCCAAAGGCGATATCTATATTCAATTTTTTGGAGGATGTTAGCCAACAATTCTTCTCTTGGACAATCGGCCTTGGCTTCAAGTTTTAATGAAGACGCTTGGTCAGAAAGATTCCCTTCAAATTCTGTCTGATAAACATTCAATCCAATACCCACCACCACGCGTTCAAGATGATTCCCCAGAAATAAGGTCTCTGTGAGGATGCCGCTCAGTTTTTTACCATCATGCAGAATGTCATTTGGCCATTTCAGAACTGCAGGGATGCCGCACATTTCATTGATCACTTCCGTGATCGAAAGTGCACACGCCAGGGTCAGCAAACTAAAGCGTTCAGCTTTTTGAGGCTCAAAGATCAAACTGAACGTCAGGTTCTCACCTGCTGAAGTGTGCCATTTCCGGTCATATTGACCACGACCTCCGGTCTGATGGTCCGTTAAGACCACAGCACCATGCAAAGATCCCATGTCTTTTATTTTCTTAGCATAAGAATTAGTTGATGGCAATTCCTCAAAAAAATAAAAGCTACGTCCTAGCCAGGATGTAGCCAAATGCTTTTCAAAAAGCTCTTTATCAAACAAAATATGTGATTGCGTTGTTACTGTCAGTTTCAGACGTCATTAAAAGTATAATAATCTTATCAATGTTCCTTGAAATAATTCCGACTACCTAAACTACTTTTTCTGTGAATTCTTACTCAATTCTCCCAACCTGCCCCATTACCGGGATTAAATACCAACACTTTTCTCTTATTAATCCTGCCAACATGTATTATGGCAAGATATTTGTAAGCATTAACGTTCTAACAGTTGAACCGCCCTGTTTATAAGGTTAACTTAATACTCATATTTTAGAGATAATTTTCAGAGCACCAGTATTATACTATGATAGATATATTAGACACGATCGGCAGGACCATCACTAAAGTTTTTGGTTCTAAAAGTGAAAAGGACATTAAGAAGATCCAGCCTATAGTAGATGAGATCAAAAGCTACGAAGAGGCTATTAAGAAGCTGTCTGACGATGAACTGAAAGCTAAAACCGAAGGATTTAAGCAGAAAATACAAGATGCTACCGCTGATACTGTGGCTGAAATTAAGGAGATCAAGGAGAAGCTGGATGATCTCGAAAATCTTTCGCCCGGCGAGCATCGTGAAATGGCCGAGTACCTGGATGAGCTTGAACAACAAGAACTGGATATTATTGAAGATGTTTTAGATGACATTTTGCCTGAAGCATTTGCCGTTCTGAAAGATACCTGCCGTCGATTTATCGGGAAATCCTGGAAAGTGGGCGGTAATGAGACCACCTGGGAAATGATTCCATATGATGTACAGCTTATTGGTGCTATTGTGCTGCATCAGGGACGCATTGCAGAGATGAAGACGGGTGAGGGTAAAACGCTTGTGGCTATTTTTCCAGCATACCTGAATGCTTTGGCAGGAAAAGGAGTACACGTGGTTACCGTTAATAATTATCTGGCCATGCGTGATGCCGAGTGGAATGAGCCGATCTTTAATTTCCACGGATTAAATGTGGATTGTGTTGACCGTTACCAGCCAAGTACCGAGCAGAGACGAAAGGCTTATAAAGCTGATATCACCTACGGTACTAACAACGAGTTTGGCTTCGATTATCTTCGAGACAATATGGTGGTCGAGCAGGAACAACTGGTTCAGCGCGAACATCATTACACCATTATTGATGAGGTGGATTCCATTCTTATTGATGAGGCTCGTACTCCGCTTATTATTTCAGGTCCCGTTCCGCAAGGAAATAAATCGGATCGCTATGTTGAGATGAAGCCACGGATAGAATCATTGGTTCTTGCTCAAAAGAAATTGGTTGCCAATCTTGTCAAAGAAGGGAAACAATTGCTTGATCAAGGTGATGAGGAAAAAGCCGGACTTGCACTTTTCCGTGCCGTCCGAGGTTTCCCAAAGAATTCACAGCTGAGAAAACTTCAACAAGACCCAAAAATTCAGAAACTTATACAGCGCACCGAATCCTTCTACCTGCAGGATAATGCCAAGAATATGCCGGTTGTTGATGAGTACTTGTATTACGCAGTGGATCCCAAGATGAACTCCATTGAGATGACTGAGCAAGGACGAGAATTCGTTACCAAGAAAGGAGAAGACCCTGACTTTTTTGTAATTCCTGATCTCGGAGAAGAAACTGCCGTAATTGAAAAGGAGATGGAAGAACTTGAGAAAGAAAAGATCCAAGAGATCAAAGACAATGACGAGTTCAGTGAAGAGTATAAAGAGAGAAAAATTGAAGAGACCAAGCAGGAAATCCGCCAGGAGCGTGAACGTAAATTCAATGAGCTACA
Source organism: Gracilimonas halophila (assembly GCF_042684365.1). NCBI lineage: Bacteria > Pseudomonadati > Balneolota > Balneolia > Balneolales > Balneolaceae > Gracilimonas > Gracilimonas halophila. The sequence continues at coordinate 52,301 of NZ_JBHULI010000001.1, forward strand.
CCGTAAATTTGCAGAACGTGGCGATCGTATTCACACCGTAAATCAGCTGTTGAAAGCATATACAAATTTTGAACGTGAAGAAGAATACATCGTTCAGGATGGAAAAGTAAACATTGTTGATGAACACACCGGACGTGTACTTTCAGGCCGTCGATATTCGGACGGATTGCATCAGGCAATCGAGGCTAAAGAAGAAGTGAAGGTAGAGGCCTCTACACAGACATACGCCACTATAACCTTGCAGAATTATTTTCGAATGTATCATAAGCTTGCCGGTATGACCGGTACAGCTGAAACGGAAGAGGGTGAATTCAATGAGATCTATGAATTGGATGTAGTTGTAATTCCAACTAATAAACCGATTGCCAGGGATGACAAAGAAGATCTCGTATTCAAAACCAAACGCGAAAAATTCAATGCGGCAATCGAGAAGATCCAGGAATACCATGAAAAAGGTCAACCCGTATTGGTTGGTACTACCAGTGTAGATGTTTCTGAGACCATGAGCCGTATGTTGCAGCGTGCCGGCATTCCTCATAACGTGTTGAATGCGAAACAACACGCCCGTGAAAGTGAAATTGTTAAACAAGCCGGTGAACCCGGGGCAGTGACTGTAGCTACCAACATGGCCGGTCGTGGTACGGATATCAAGCTGGCAAAAGGGGTGAAAGAAAAAGGCGGATTGGCCATTTTAGGTACCGAGCGCCACGAATCTCGTCGTATTGACCTTCAGTTGCGAGGTCGTGCCGGACGTCAGGGTGACCCCGGTGAAACACAATTTTATGTGTCACTGGAAGATGACCTGATGGCAATGTTTATGTCCGATCGTGTTGCCAACGTCATGGATAAACTCAGTTTTGAGGAAGGGGAAGTCATCACCCATCCATGGATCACCAAATCCCTGGAACGAGCACAGTCTAAGGTTGAGCAAAACAATTTCAGCATTCGTAAACGACAGCTGGAATATGATGATGTGCTCAACAACCAGCGTAATGTAATTTATGCCCGCAGAAAGCATGCCCTATCCGGTGACCAGCTTAGAACAGACATCATGGATATGTTGGATGACTTGATCGAGTCTTTGGTGGAAGAGCATGTTGCCGCCGGAGATTATGAGGGGCTACACGAAAACCTCCTTCGTCATCTCGCTGTGGATGTCGATTTTGATAAGGAATCCTGGTTCAACATGAATGAGCGTGACCTTACTGACCATATTATTGACAATGCGCTGGATGCCTATCGCAAGAAAGAAGATCGCATGGCAAAACCGCTTTATCAGGTAATGAAGCGTATCAATGAAGCAAACCCTGATAATCGTCCGGATAAAGTTCAGGTGATATTCACCGATGGAATACGCCGTATGAGAATTGTGGTAGATGTTGAAAGTGCACTTGAAAATGAAGGACGTGAAGTGGCTCGTTCACTTGAGAAAAGTGCCATACTATCCATTATTGACCAAAAATGGATGGAACACTTGCGGGAATTAGATTCCGTGAAAGAAGGTATAGGGCTTAGGTCTTTTGCCCAGAAAGACCCGCTGCTTGAATACAAGCGCGAAGCTTTTGACATGTTCAAAATGCTATTGGATGATATCAATCAGGAAGCCATCTCCTTGATCTGGAAAGCAGTTCCCGAAGTACAAGCTGAAGATTCCAAACTGGAGAAAGCTCAAAAGCAAAAGTCCAGGTTTGATACTTCTTCTATGGAAACACAACATGCCGATTCTACCGGAATGGGACTCAAAGCGCCGGCCCCACAACAAGGCGGGCAAAAACCACAGGGCGGTAATTCTAAAAGACAGCCTGTGGAAGTTGCCGATGAACCCGGTCGTAATGACTACGTTACTGTTCAGAATATGAATACCGGTGAGAACAAAGAAGTAAAATGGAAGTACGCCAAACGCATGGTCGAAGAAGAAGGCTGGATCTTGGTTGAAAAATAACTGCCAAGTTAACATAGCAGGGACGCAAGATTTTGCTTCCCTGCTATGTACCTATTAATTTTTTCGCTATGTTTATGGGCGAATTAAACCAACCAAATATACGTGGAAGTTTTAGGGATCGATATTGGGAGTTATGGCATTAAAGGTGCCATTGTGGATACAGAAAAAGGTGAGATCGTATCCAAGAAAAAAACCACTGATAAAATAGATGACACGCGTCCTCATAAGTTGATCTCCAAATTACACAAGGTCGTTAAGAAGTTTGACTGGGATGGTCCTATTGGCTGTGCATTCCCCGCCGCTACCAGTAAAGGAATTGTACTTTCTACTACACGCATGGACCAAGGCTGGGTAGATGCCGACGCCGACCATCTCTTCACAGAAATAACAGGCTGTAATGTCAGTGTGATCAACGACACCGATGCCGTTGGGCTGGCCGAAATGAAATTTGGAGTCGGTAAAGGGCAAAGGGGAACCGTGATCGTTTTAACAGTGGGCACCGGAATTGGATCTTCTCTTTTTATTGACGGAATTCTGGTTCCCAATACTGAACTTGGTCAAATTGAAATAAAGGGAATCAGTATTGAAGAGCGTGCGTCCAACCGGGTTCGTAAAGAAGAAGGAATCAGAAAAAAGACCTGGGGAAAACGTCTTCAACTCGTCTTTGAACAGTACGAGCGATTATTTCATCCTGACCTTTTTATTCTTGGCGGGCAGCTTTCCAAAAAAGCCGACAAGACCTTTCCCTATATCAAGATCAAAACCAAATTCAAAGCCGCCAGTCTTTTGAACAATGCCAGTATTGTGGGAGCAGCTTATTATGCCGCTTCAGTACAGATGAAGAATAAAGAGTTTTACAGATAGTCAGTTTCATTCATTAGAGTGTAACGCCACTCTGTTCCCCTCACTGTCTATGATCACGGCCATATAGCCATTTTCTTCAGTGATCAACCGTTTGGGAATATTGACTGTTCCTCCGGCCGCTTCCAAACGATCTAATACAGTTTGCAGATCAGGGTTGGCATTCAAATATAATAGCGGGCCTTTCGAATCACTTGGCTTATACCAATCTTCATTTTGAATGATCGTTCCTCCTACGGTACCACTTTCTGCAGGAAATAACGCCATTCTAAGCCCGTCTCCAATATCCAATTCATGCATTTCAAAACTGAATATATTCTCATAAAACTTCTTGGCACGTTCTATATCAGTCGCAGGAATCTCGAACCAGTTTATCGCATTTTTCATATTTTCTTCTTGGCTAATTTTTTAATTAACTGACCGATAGTAGGTTAAAGGAAAGTAAATTTCAAGAACGAGCTTTCTCCAACAGAAAAATGAGCTGAGCAGCCTCTTCTTCCGATAGTAATTCGAACTTAAGGTCAAGTTCCTCAAGCCGGTCCTCAATCCTGGCAAGTAATCGAAGTCCCTCATACTTAATGAAGACCTGAACCAATCGTCCGTCATTAGGGTCTTTGCGTTTTCTCACCAACTCTTTATCGATCAACCTATCCACCAATCTGGACGTATCCGAACTTTTGTCGCGCATTAATGCCTGTATCTGTTTTGTTGACATTGGCTCGTTATTCGCATCCTTCAAAATCCTTAGAATGGAAAGTTGCTGCTGGGTTATGTTGAATTCATCCAGAAATTCTTTAAGTGTAGTGCGGAGCCAAACTTCGGTTTCAAGGATATTTTCTCGTAGTTGTTTCCATACTCCTTTCTCACTTTGCTTTGCTGTAGAAGTTTCCATAGTGCATGTTCTGTAGATGAAATTAATTGCACTGAATATAATGTCTAAACATCAATGTTCAAACGTATTTTATGTTTTGCCGATTTAGATTAGATCTGACCGGTTTATTACTGCTAATCACCCAACACATTTGACACAGCGGGTGGTATGGGGCATATATTCCAAACGGCCAAAAGGAATTGCATCACCGCACTTTGTACAGATTCCAAATTTTTCGGATTCGGAATTTTCAAACGCACGTTCCAATTTCTTAAGCTCTTGCTTTTTCTCTCTCAGAGAAGATTCATTGATCGTTTTGTTATTGATCGCATCCATCCGTGAAACACGGCCTATGGAGGCATCCAGTGGAATGGGTTTTACCAATTCTTTGAGCTCTTCGATCTCTTCTTTAGTATACTCGATCCTCTTCGCTATGATCTTGATAAGCTTTTTCTTTTCTGAATCTGTCATCTTCTTAAGATAATGAGCTACGCTTTGGCCAATAACCTGCTTTGGGAATACATTTAGGTTTAATCACTGCTTTGATATCATTGCCAATGCCTGTTCTTTGCCTACTAAGGAGCGCATTCTATCCGGAGTTCTTTCAAGTTGGTTTTGGTAAGCGTCGAGCGCTTCCTCATAATTACCCATTTCCATCATAACATCTCCAAGTAATTCATAGGAAGGTTTTATAATGACCGGAGGGCCAAAATCCAACGGCAATTCAGATTCAGACACCACCGCTTGATTCAGTAATTCAACAGCTTCCCTTGTATTCCCTTCTTCGATCATTAACAAACTCTGTATTTGATCCACCTGAATATCTCGCTCAACACTCACAGGTGTTTTCATCAGTTGATCCAAACTTTCTTGTGCTGCTTGTATATTTCCTGTTTTAATATTTGCCAGTGCAGTTGTGAAAAAATAATTTACAGCTCCTCTTGTGCCTGCTTCAAAATCGGAAGTCCATTCCAAAGCTCTTTTCCAATTTTCGGTATCCACGATTTGGTGCCCCCGCATAATGGCAAAATGCCATTTTTCACTGGAGCTTGGCTCAGCTTTAATACGTTCAGTACATGTTTTCAATACCTTCGTCGCATTTTCTACTTCTCCAGCCTGTAAATATCCGTATTGAAGCCACCATGTATAATGACCGCAGACCGTAGGTTCTTCGTTCAATTCCTTCTGTCGAGTTGTTTGTACATCACGTGCCACAATGTTTGCGTCAATGACTCCATCCCACATCCCAAGGGCAAGAAAAATATGGGAAGTCATATGTTGAGCATGAGCTGCCGCTGGAGCAATTTTAGAATATGCTTTGGCCATTGGTAGTCCAAGCGGAGCGTGGACAGGATCATCAAAAGAGTGGATCAAATAATGTGCGGCACCGGGATGCTCCGGGTTCTCATTCCAAACATCAAAAAGTTCGGCAGCAGCTCTCATATAAATGGAAAAGTCTCGGCCTTCATGGGCACTGCCCAAGATCGATAAACCATAGAACGCCGTAATTTCATGATCCCCGGGGTACTTTTCGTGAAGCTCAGCCATGTATGCCATGTACAAGTCATCCCTCTCCTCTTTTGAGACATCTTCACTTTCAGGAGTATTCCCATATAAAATCTCCAGTGACATCAACAGATCTTTCTCTCGTTGTGTTACCGCTCTGGACTGCCTCGATTCCACAGTTTCTCCCAAGTTATTTAAAACCTCCATAGCAGCTTGTCTATCTTGCTGAAACCAAATGGGGTGATTATGGGATTTGGCTTCTCCATAATGAGCCATCACAAAATCAGGATCTATTTGACGTGCCCGCTTAAAAGCCCTTGCTGCATCTGCATATTCAAAATTATGAAGAAACTTTACCCCTTCGATAAAGTTATCTTGTGCCTCTTCAGCACCTGAGTTAGGGAAATCAATCTTACCCAAAAGTTTGTCCTGGGCTGCTACATCAATGGTCAAAAGGGGCAATGAAGCAATTATTATCAATAAACAAGCAGAATAAAATTTCATATCGCTGAAATTTAGAGATTTAGACTTATTGAATGATATACAAAAAAAGGCAGACAAATATGAAGTTGTGAATTTTCATCACTTTGCAACCCTTCCAAAGTTACCTGGTATTTTTTGGTTTATTCCACCTCGTTATAAATTTGAAAAAGTTTACTACGGACTAAAATAAACTAAAACCTAGCAATAACATTTTCGTGGGCTGTAATAAATTTTTTTCTTCCTCCGAACAGTTCTAAAGTTCTTTCACGCTGAATAAAGGTTTCTTCAGAATTCAAATAAATCTGGTAAGAAGAAAATGGATAATCAGTTAAGCTTTTAGAAAATCCATGCTTTATAGGATTAATATGAGAATACACTACCATCTGCCTGAAATACTCTTCTGAATCAATTTCTTTTCGTTTGAAATTTTTCTGAAACAGACTTCCGGTTCTATTTTCCTGTTTATTTATGGATTGGGTGTACGAACTGAAAAAATGTGCTAAATGCTTAGAGGGTGATCTTAATTTTTTTGGCCTAAGATCGCTTTCGATAAAAAGTTTCTCTTGCTCTTCAATATCCCTAACACTTACAACCATGTGAAAATGATTCCCCATTAAACAATAGGCATAAGTTTCAAATATATGAGTACAATGTTTACCAAATCTATTCAAGAAATACCTGTAGTTATCAGTGGTATAAAACAACTTTTCTTTACTATTGCCCCGATTATATATGTGATAATATCTGTTCGGCTCAAGTTTTAGCATACTATTCTTCCTGAAATATAAATCACCCCCCTTAAGTAACCTTTCCAAAGTTACTTGATAAACCTTGGTTTATTCTAGCTCGTTGTAACTTTGGAAAGGTTAGCTACGGTCAACCTAATTTCTTTGAATACCCTTAACCTCATTCAAGTTTCCCTTGATCATTACATGGGTCAACGATCTTATATTTGAAATATCTTCTGCCGGGTCTTTATTCATCATGATCAAGTTACCTAATTTTCCACGCTCGAGGGTTCCAAAATCATTTAATCGTCGCATTGACTCAGCTCCATTTTTAGTCGCCATAACTATGAGATCTTCCGCAGGGATACCTGCCTCTTGCATCATTTCCATCTCATCAAATATTGAAATCCCGTGCAGTGTACCCGGGTTACCTGCATCCGTTCCAACAACTATTGGAATACCCGCATCATATAATTTTTTGAGATTTACCAGCATCAAATCTGTTGTCATCTGGGTCTGTGGATCAAAGTTTCGCAACCTTTCTTTAAATTCATCTGTCAGTCTTGAGTGATCTTTAAACTGAGAAGCTGTCTGTATCAACTCCATGGTTTTTTGGTCTACGCACCCATTAGGATCATTTATTTGCATAGGTTGTATATCAGCTGCAGCACGATATGCCAGCATATAACCTGCACTAACAATTAAGGTGGGATTATAAAAGGTTTCGTTCTCCCTTGCTAACTCAATGAATTCTTCATCAATCTCAGTATTCGAGACACTGTGAACCAATAACCTGGCACCATTCCTTAAAGTAGCTTTTGCTTGCTCAAGAGTCGTAGCATGTGCGATCATCTGATTCCCCTTTTTTCGAATTTCTTCAGCCGCCGCCTCCACGTAACTCATATACTCAGGGTCATCAGCACTTATTCCCCAAAACTTGATTCCGGTACTCCCCAAAGCCGACATATATTGAACCATCTTCTTACCCGTTTCTTCTGAATCAAGTTGCACCAACACTCTGTCGGATGGGAGATCGAAGGGGGCTCCGGGAACTGGAGTCAGCAAAGGACCGGCCGCAGCTACATGTGGAGCCATGGGATCTTTCTCGGCTGCCTCTTGCAGCCCAACTGACCAGCTCATCCCACCCACATCATATACTGCAGTGATACCGGAACACAAATACGTTTTATAATAACGCTGTGGATTTTGTTGCTGGTAAGCGGCTACTTCAGGAAAAGGATAAGTTCCATTCAGGTCCATGGCATCAGGGCGGCTATCAAAAAAGCCTGTTTGGAAAAAATGCATATGCGCATCAACCAAGCCGGGAGTAATATATTTACCTGCGGCGTCAATTACTTTGCTTCCTAAAGGAATTGAACAGTCTTCAGCTTTTCCTACACAATCTATTTCGTTATTTCTCACGATGATCACGCTATTTTCCATAGCATCTGCCCCGGTCCCATCATAAAGTGTAGCACCTTTGATCACCGTATAAGATTGATCTTTTTTTGTACAAGAGAATGCTATAAGGAGAAGACCTATGAGGAGTAGAAAATTAGAAAACCGCATTATTTGACCCGTTTATTAATCTGAACGGGAATTAATAAATAATACAATTCATATCAAAATAAGATAGAATATTAAAGCGGAGAAGATTATGTTCGCCTAACTCAGATTTGTGAAATAGTAGAATGCTATCATTCCCGCTGCCATAACTTTAAGCCCGGTTGCGGCCATAAATCCTGCAAACGCCCCTAATGCTGATATTAACGCTCGGTCTGATTTTTGACCTGATACCATCTCTCCAACAAACGCACCAATAAGCGGTCCTGCTATAAAACCAATCGGTGGGAAAAAAAGTCCTGCTACTAAACCGATCATGCTTCCGGCAACACCGTAAGCAGTTCCTCCTGACTTCTTGGTTGCCCAGGCCGGTATCACGTTATCTAAAACAAATCCAAAGATTATAACCACGGCTAACCAAACCAACATAAAAGAGGTGGAAAAGGGAGTGTACAAAAGCTGAAGGATCAACAAACCGATATAACTGAAAGGTAATCCCGGAACTACGGGAAGAAAAGCTCCAATGAGTCCGGCTACAACAAATACAGCACCTAATATGATCCAAATTATTTCCATGCCTTTTATACGATTTCTTAGCTGATAAGGTTTCGGTTTAATCTGAACTCTTAAACTTGCGCAAAGCGAACAAACCTGCCAGTGGACCTAAACATAAGATCCAAAATATTTTTGGTGACCCTTCCACGATCCAAAGACTACTAACTAATTGAATACTCACCATGGTAATTGCAAAGCCTATGCTATTAACGATAGTCAGACCAGTTGCTACATACGAACGGTCGGCTGAACCGGCAACCATCGTTGAAAACTGAGGGGAATCTGAAACGACAACGGCTCCCCACAGCAATAAGAATGCTATAAATACCCAAACCGGCGTTTGAAACATATAGGGTACCAACAAACAACATAAAGCCGACGTCATAAGTGATGTAAAAGCGACTTTTTTACTTCCCATACTTAGTGAAATATGCCCACCAACGGCGCATGCCACCCCACCTATTGCTATGATCAAAAATGACCAAAGAGGTACACTTAGGGAAGCTTGAGATACCCCATTGTAATATGCTAACATCACCGGAACAAAAGCCCAAAAAGTGTACAATTCCCACATATGACCAAAGTAGCCAAAAGCTGCGGAGCGAAAGTTTTTTTGCCTGAACAGGGTAAACAGTGCTGATGGTTTAAAAACTCCTGCTTTTCCCTTGAACGGTCCGTCAGGAACCGTAAAGAATAGCACAAGACCTCCGGTTATACTGATCAAAGATGTACTTATTAAAACAAATCGCCAGGGTAGATCACCGCCTGCGAATTTTAGAAAATGAGGGAAGGCTGTCCCAACCACCAGCGCTCCAACTAAGTATCCAAGTGCTTTTCCAAGACCTTTCTCATGCCAGTCTGAAGCGATCTTCATTCCTACCGGATAAATACCGGCCAAAAAGAAACCGGTCAAAAACCGAGCCCCCATTAACTCTCCAAAACCTGATCCATAAATGGTAAGAGCATTAAATGCTGCTCCCAGAAGAGAACATGCTAAAAATACTTTAACAGGGGAAATTCGATCGGCTACATTTAGTAAAGCAAAAACTAGAGTCCCAATTATAAAACCTGTCTGAACAGCGTTAGTAATATACCCTATAGCTGTTTCATTCAAGCCGAGTTCCAGAATAAGGTCAGGGACTACAGCATTCCCTGCAAACCAAAGAGAGGTTCCGGCAAATTGTGAAAATACGATGACAGGCAAAATATGCCGGGGGACTTTTGTTTTCATGGGCTGAAGAAACGAAAGTCACTCTTATAATAAAAGCATCGTTCTATGAAAGGTCATCAGTCTATTTTATCACGATCTATAATTTCATTATTCTCGTTGATAAATCCTTCGAATCTTGCAAGTTGAATAAGAGTAGTTGAAATAAGCTGATCAATATTCATTCCAGAGGACTTAAGCCACTTGTGAGTATCTCTGTCTTCCGGATATTTCTCTATACACTTTTCGGTGTAACTGGTAAAATCTCTTACAACATCCAAAATGTCTATCAATTTATTAGGGCATTGGCACTCGATCATATCAGCGTGTTTTCGCAATGCTTTCGCTGCTTCCTCACTGATCTGTACTCCTTCTTCTACTTTGATCTCCATTTCAAACTCCTTGTTAATTTACAATATTGATTCAATTCTTATTAGTGGGTATTAACTAATTTATGAACGGTTTTAGGCACTTCGTAGCTTTAAAGGGCATTTTTTGGTATGATATCCAATAGCTTTTTAAATCCAAAGTCTGCAAAGGATCGACCTTCCGCCATTATCACTTGTAATTTTTTCATCAAAAATGACAAAAATTACGCCGGTTTCTTTCTTTTCAGAACTTGGCGATCTTAGTTATTGCTAACCAAGCTGATCAATTAGTTTATGATCGAATAGTAAATCTACAGCCAAATTGATCTCATCTCTAAAGTAATGATCTTCTTGTGCATGTGGAATTTGTTCTCGTATAATCTGATGAGCTTTTTCCACCCCATTCCCCGGTTTTAGAGGTTTACGGAAGTCGAGAGCTTGTGCAGCAGTAAACATTTCAATGGCCAGGACCTGCTCCACATTCTTAAATACATTCAGCAATTTTAACGCACCGATGCTTCCCATACTTACATGGTCTTCTTGTCCCAGGCTGGTTGGAATGGAATCAACTGAAGCGGGGTGGCAGAGTACTTTGTTCTCAGAAACTAAAGCTGCAGCTGTGTACTGAGGGATCATAAACCCTGAGTTGATGCCTGTCTCCTCCATCAACAAAGTGGGTAATCCATCATGTCCTTCCAGCAATAGATAAGTCCTTCGTTCTGAAATGCTTGCCAATTCAGCCAAAGCAATTGCCGCATAATCTAAAACCAAAGCTAAAGGTTGCCCATGGAAATTACCCCCTGAAATGATATCCCCATCAGGAAATACCAGTGGATTATCGGTAACGGAATTGATCTCCGTTTCAACCGTATTTACACAATGTGCGATAGCATCCCGACTGGCTCCATGAACTTGTGGGATGCAACGAAGTGAATATGGATCCTGTACCTTGCCGCAATTTCGATGTGATTCCAGGATCTCACTATCCGCTAATAAATGCCTTACGTTTTTTGCTACTGCCTGCTGTCCGGAATGTGGCCGAATCTCATGAATGCGTTTATCGAATGGTTTATTACTTCCTTGCAACGCCTCTAAACTCATTGCTCCTAAAAGGTCCGCTACTTTTAAAAGTTTAAGTGTCTTCTCCAAAATAAAGGCTCCATAAGAACTCATGAGCTGTGTACCATTGATCAAAGAAAGTCCATCCTTGGGCTGAAGATCGATAGGTTCGAGGCCGTGCTTTTTCAGCACTTCACCGGCTGGGATAGTTTCGGTTCCACCATCGTTCCAGAAAGACCCAAACCCCAAAAGTGGAAGTGACATGTGCGCTAAGGGAGCCAGATCACCGGAGGCGCCGACACTTCCTTTTTCAGGAATAGCAGGAATGAGGTCTTGCTCGACAAAGTACATAAGACGGTCAAAGGTTTCTTTGGAGATCCCTGAATACCCCAATCCAAGGGCATGAATTTTAAGCTGAAGCATAAGCCGGGAAATATCTTTTGAGATCAGATCGCCGGTACCAACTGCATGAGACAAGATCAGGTTGCGCTGTAATTGTTTCAATTGATCAGCATCAACCCGTTTATTGGCAAGAATCCCAAAGCCGGTGTTGATGCCGTAAAAAGCTTCATTTTTTTTTAGTGCTTCTTCCACCACTGCTCTAGACCTCAAAACCGAAGATGGGTCTTTTTTCAATCTGGATATCGAATCCTCAATATCCTTATATAAACTACTGATCTTAACGTTCTTCATGTTTTTCTTCTTAATTAGTTCCAGTATAACATTTCCAAAGCTATACTGGGCGAAAGTCAAAACTCTATCTCAGAAAAAATTTGCAAACTTATTCTGAGACAATTATTTACGAGTTAAATACAAAGTCTAATGTCGTCAGTTCAATCCTTGAATTCAATCCCTTCTTGCAACCGTTCTCCTGTTTAGGTATCATCGGACACTTCATGAATTTCACACTAACTTAATTTTAACTTTATGGCAAGCGAACAAGACAGCCACTCAACTTCTTTTTTCGGGCATCCACGCGGACTCGCTACCCTCTTTTTTACTGAAATGTGGGAGCGTTTCAGTTATTATGGAATGCGAGCAATTCTAGTGCTTTTTATGGTAGATGCCATAAATACCGGCGGGCTTGGGCTCGACGATACAACAGCAACCGCTATATACGGCCTTTACACTATGTTCGTTTACCTGCTCGCTTTACCGGGTGGCTGGCTTGCGGATAAATTCATGGGGCTTAGAAATGCCATCTGGTATGGAGGAATTATCATTGCTGCGGGGCATTTTTCCATGGCTATTCCTACAGATCAAACATTTTATCTGGGTCTCTTACTTATTGTAATAGGAACAGGATTTCTCAAGCCAAACATCAGTTCTATTGTAGGTGGTTTGTATGGTGATGATGAACCTGCCCGCCGCGATGCCGGATTTTCCATTTTCTATATGGGAATAAATATCGGAGCTTTTATTGCCCCTATTGCCACAGGATGGCTCGGTGAAAGTATTAACTGGCATTATGGATTCGGCCTTGCCGGAGTAGGAATGGTTCTCGGTTTAGTACAGTATAAACTAACCGAAAATTACTTAGGTGATATTGGAATGAAACCCGAACAACTGGATGATCCTGTAAAGCAGGCTAATCGTCATTCCCGTATTAAAAATGCGCTTTGGGGAATCGGAGCTGCATTAACCATCTTTATTGGATTAGTGATGGGTGGTATTATTACAATTGATCCCGTGGCTATTGCAGACGCTTCCGGTGTCGTTATTTTTGGATTAGTGATCGCCTACTTTGTATATGTTTTTGTGGCAGAGGATCTTAACACCGATCAAAAGAAAAAGATCGGGGTGATCGCCGCATTGTTCATTTTCTCCGCTATTTTTTGGTCTGGTTTTGAGCAAGCCGGCTCTTCACTGAATCTTTTTGCTGAGCGTTATACCGATCGTGATATGTTTGGCTGGCTGATGCCGGCAAGCTGGCTTCAGTCTGTAAATGCCTTCTTCATCATTACCCTGGCTCCCGTTTTCGGATGGCTTTGGGTTTGGCTGGCTAAGCGAACGCTTGAACCTTCCACTCCGGTGAAATTTGCATTGGGCCTGATCTTTCTGGGCGTCGGGTTTTTGGTAATGATGTTTGCCTCGTATTACGTAGTTGATGGCAATCAAGTGCTGCCTACTTGGTTGATCATGACCTACCTCTTTCACACCATCGGTGAGCTTTGTTTGAGTCCGGTTGGATTGAGTGCAGTAACCAAACTTGCACCAAAAAAATTAGTGGGACAGATGATGGGTATCTGGTTTATGTCTATTGCCTTTGGGAACCTGATAGCCGGACGTGTAGCCGGTCAATTTAATCAGGATGATATAGCCGCCGACCCTACCTTGCTTCCTGATCTGTTTTGGATCATTGTGATCACAACAGTGGGTGGTGGACTTGTGATGCTGTTGTTAAGTAAGCCCATTCGCAAATTGATGGGGAATGTGAGGTAAATTTATTTTTCCATGAATCTTTAGGCCGAACAAAAGTTCGGCCTTTTTTATTTGACCCACCGGTCAAAGCCCTGGGAAAATCCAATCCCAATAAATAGAGACTCATTTTCAAATTCATAACCTGCATTTAAGTCGAGATGAGCTCCTTCATTTACAATCAATGTAATGCCCGCTTCTGCATAGTATTCGTTGATCTTATTTCCACTGTAAATACCCGCATATCCTGCATAAACCCCCAGATTTTTCTGATTTGGAAATGTAAATCCGGGCGTAAGCGTAAATAACCAATTATCACTCGAACTGCCCACTCCAAAAGTATACCCTATGTTAGAAGACATGCTAAAGTTTTCGGTTAATAACTGATCTCCCGCTAGAAATAGAGTTGGAATAACCTCATATTTCGTAAAGGCAGATGCTCCAACCGGTAAACTCACTTTTCCAATTGCAGAAACTCTCGTTTCTTTGTTTTCTGATTCAAAAAACTGGAATTTCGTTGCCAACCCAAGATCCTGAAAACCTGAATTTGTGATGTCTGTTTCATCAAAATTCTGAGTTGAATAAGAATTCATTAATACCCTCATTTCCAGATTTTCAAACACTCCAAAACGAAGCAGCATTTGCCCAATATCAAATTGGTTTACCGACTTAGCCGTTGAAAGCTGGATCCCTGTTTCTAAGCCAAAAACACCCGGTTCAACTACATATGAACCATTACCAATGCCAGGCCTGTCGGGAACATAATTTTCCTGAGCTTTTAATGTTTGGCATGAAATTGCAAACCAACCAAGCATACAAAAAATAACCACTGAATATGATTTCATTCTATTTGATGAATTCATTTCTCTTCCCTGATTCAGATTATTTCGTTTTAGAAACTTTAAAGTATTCTGAAAGCCAATGCCGCTAAAACCGCACCAACTGATGGGGCCACAATAGGAACCCACGAATACGCCCAATCACTGCTTCCTTTGTTTGAAAATGGTAATAAAGCATGTGCTATCCTTGGACCAAGATCACGCGCCGGATTTATAGCGTACCCGGTTGGACCGCCTATAGCCAATCCGATTCCAAATACTAACAATGCTACCGGCAGAGCAGCCAGCGAACCAAGTCCAAACCCAATTTCTTCCCCGGAGATTGTAATTGTAGAAAGAAATTGTCCATCCACATCAATAAAACCGGGATTGGATAAATACAATACTCCAAAGATCAGAATGAAAGTGCCAATCGTCTCTGTGATAAAATTTGAGCTATAGTTCCTTATCTCAGGTATAGTTGAAAAAACAGCCAGTTTTGTTGTCCCGTCTTCGGTAGCCTCAAAGTGGTCTTTATAGGCCAGCCACGTCAGGAAAGCCCCAAAAAATCCCCCTGCAATTTGTGCTAATATATATGGCACTACCATGCCCCATTCAAACAAACCGGCTGTTGCCAAGCCAATGGTTACGGCAGGATTGATATGAGCACCGCTAAACTGACCCATGGTATAAACTGCAATAAACACTCCCATACCCCACCCCCAGGTGATCACGATCCACCCACTGTTGTTTCCTTTGGTCTTATTCAAGATGACATTCGCAACTACACCGCACCCGAATAAAAGGAGTATAGACGTTCCTATAAACTCAGCTAAAAAAGGATTCATTATTTGCTTCTCATCAAATACTTCCACATCATCTATCATCTGCCCAGGTTATGGCCGCATTAACGGCTCTTTGCCAACCTTTTGTTAATGTTCTTACTTTATCCGATTCCATCTCTCGTTCAAAAGTTTTATCGGCTTTCCAAAGTTTCCTTATCTCTTCAATATCATCCCAAAATCCAACGGCCAATCCGGCCAGATAGGCAGCTCCCAAAGCCGTTGTTTCTGTTATCATAGGCCGAACTACCGGGACTTCCCCCAGCAGATCACTTTGAAATTGCATCAATGTATTATTCACAGTAGCCCCGCCATCAACTCTCAGTTCCCTGACCTCAATTCCGGCATCAGCTTTCATGGCGTTCAGCAGATCCATCACCTGATAGGCAATAGAGTCTTGTGCAGCACGTGCCAAATGAGCCCGATTTGTTCCTCGCGTCATCCCTACCATTATGCCTCTTGCGTGCTGATTCCAGTGAGGCGCACCAAGACCAGCAAATGCAGGAACTAAATACACTCCGTCTGAATCCTCCACTTTATTGGCAAAATATTCAATGTCTTTAGACTCCTGAATAATGCTCATTTCGTCTCGCAACCACTGAACAACAGCACCGCCAATGAAAACTGATCCCTCCAGAGCATACGTTGTTTGGCCATTCACTTTCCAGGCTACCGTCGTAAGCAGGTTTTGCTCAGATTTTACAGGCTCATCCCCAATGTTCATGAGCATAAAACATCCGGTTCCGTAGGTGTTCTTGACCATGCCGGGCTCAGTACACATCTGCCCAAAAAGTGCAGACTGTTGATCTCCGGCTATACCTGCGATGGGTATTTTACTCGCGAATAAGGTGGTCTTGGTGCTTCCATACTTTTCACTCGATTGACGCACTTCCGGTAACATACTTTTAGGAATATTCATCAACTCAAGTAATTCATCATCCCATTCCATCGAGTTTATATTAAATAAAAGAGTCCGGGAAGCATTTGTCACATCAGTAATATGTAATTCTCCCTGCGTAAAATTCCAAATGAGCCAACTGTCAATAGTGCCGAAAGCAAGCTCGCCATTTTTTGCTTTTTCTCTGGCCCCCTCAACGTTATCAAGAATCCATTTCACTTTTGTTCCCGAGAAATAGGAATCAATGACCAACCCGGTTTTCTTCTGGATCATATCGGCATGACCATCTTTCTTGAGCTGATCACAATAATCTGAAGTCCGCCGGTCTTGCCAAACAATGGCATTGTAAATAGGTTTACCCGATTTCCGATCCCAAACCACCGTTGTTTCTCTCTGATTTGTGATTCCGATGCCTGCAATTGCTTTCCCGTTTATTCCGGCTGAAGCTACCGCTTCTGCTGCGACACCCGCTTGTGACGACCATATTTCCTGCGCATCGTGTTCTACCCAACCCGGCTCAGGATATATTTGTCTGAATTCTTTTTGTGCTACCGAAACGATCTCTCCTTTTTTATTGAAGAGCATCGCCCGTGAACTCGTGGTACCCTGGTCTAATGCTAAGATAAACTTTTCCATAACTGCCTATTGGTTGGTTGCCTTTTAATCCGTTGATATTACAACTCAGCTATTCAGTCAATAATTCTATTCATAGATATTATACTGCTTTTGTAAATACACTTTTTTCAGCATATAAAAAAAGTACCAAGCCATACTTGTCCCTTTAGATCAGTACTCAATAATCGTCTTTTCAGTCAAAACCCTTTAGCGAATCCAGCCCCCTATAAAGAGCACTTCACCTTCTGTTTCATATCCTAAATTTATATCAAGCTGAGCTCCGCTTTTTAATGCATAGGTCATCCCGCCTTCCAGCCAGTGCCGATTGAAACTATTTCCAAAATACATTCCTGCATATCCAAAATATCCTGTAATGTATTCTTTTGATGGAAATGAAAAACTCGGTGTAAACGTATAGAACCAATTGTCATCAAGACTACCTGGTCCAAAATTGTATCCAAAATTTGACGAAATACCCCATATCTCATTTAATGATTGATCTGCAAGAATTACCATACTTGGCACCACCTCATCATTGGTATATTCATCCGAGCCTACCGGAAAACTAAATTCCACCAAACCTGAGACACTGGTACTTCGATTTCCACCAATGAAATTATACTTTAAACCTGCTGACATATCCTGAAACCCACTAATTGACTCTACCGGACCATCAAAGGTGGTTGATACATACGAATTGATTAAGGCCCTTAACTCAAGTTTTTCCATTACTCCATATCTTAGTAGCACCTGACCAATATTTATCTGATCCGAAGATTCCGTTGTTGTGTATTGGACACCGGCTTCCAACCCTATCACATTCTGTGGCGTTATGAATGATCCATTCCCAATTCCGGGCCGGTCGGGCGAAAAGCTTTGAGCCTAAACTGTAGTCACGACAAAAAACGAACATATGATTATTGAAAATATCTTTTTCATAGGATTGAATTTATTGTGGTTAGTTGGTCTATAGCTACATAATGTGATCCATAATTTTAACGTTCATTCTGAATACATACTCACTTCGTCTTTTAATAACATCCTGCCTATCTTTGCAACATGTCAGATATCACTCAACAACCACCTATTGCTGCTATAGCCACTCCTGTTGGAGAAGGCGGAATTGCCGTTATTCGTGTTTCCGGACTTAATGCTATTGCAAAAGTAAATGAGGCCTTCAAAGGTAAAGACCTAAATACACAGGATACCCATACCGTCCATTTCGGAAAGGTCATGAACAAGCAAGGGTTCCCTGTGGATGAAGTGTTGGTTACGATTTTTCGTTCTCCCAGATCCTATACCGGTGAGGAGACCGTAGAGATCTCCTGTCACGGCGGGGTTTTGGTTACCCAATCAGTTTTGGAAACGATCCTTGCTCTTGGTGTGAGATCCGCTGAACCGGGTGAATTTACTCAGCGTGCATTTTTGAATGGGAAACTTGACCTGGATCAAGCAGAAGCCGTGGCCGATCTCATTCATGCCAAAAGCTCCAAAGCAGTAGATGCCGCCCATCAGCAGCTGGAAGGAAGACTGGGAGAACATATCAAAAAATTCCGGCAGCAGATCATTGATGCTACCGCCATGGTGGAATTGGAACTGGATTTCATAGAAGAAGATGTAGAATTTGCCAATAAGGAGCAGCTTCAAAAACTCCTGGAAGAACTGGATTCAGAGATCACCGAACTTTTGGAAACTTATGAAACCGGACGCTTGGTTAAAGATGGGGTTAAGACGGTTTTGATCGGCCGGCCTAATGCTGGAAAATCAACCTTATTGAATACTTTGGTTGGAAGTGATCGAGCCATTGTAACGGAGATTGCCGGTACTACCCGAGATACCATTGATGCCGACTGGAGTTATGATGGTTTGTTATTCAAACTCATAGACACAGCCGGGCTTCGTGAAACCGAAGATGTCATTGAAGCTGAAGGGGTGAAGCGCTCTCAGAAAGCCTTTGAACAAGCCGACCTGGTGATCTACCTCAAAGATCTGTCTCAGCCCTTTTCAGATATTGAAAGAAAAGAGATCGCCGACTTTCAGTCGCGCGCCAAAGACACTCCTTTCATCCTGATAGGAACCAAAGCTGATATTGAAACAGATGAAGAATGGAGAACGGAATTTGACCTGAAGATCTCAGCTTTGGAAGGAGAAAGGATCAAAGAGCTAAAGCAGTTGCTGAAAGATCGAGCCTTGGAAAACAAGCATTATGATGCTTCCAGTCTGTTGGTTACTTCTACCCGCCACCGCGATGCCCTCCAAAAAACAAAAGAGCACGTTCAGTCTGCCTTACAGGCATTGGATCAGGGCATGACCGGGGATTTTCTTTCCATCGACCTTCGTGCAGCATTAAAAGAACTCGGAACCATTACCGGCGAGATCACTAATGAAGATGTGCTTGATTCGATCTTTTCGCGGTTTTGTATTGGGAAATAGTAGAATAAAAAAATCCCGCCTGAAGTTAATCAAGCGGGATCTTTTATCAGTTTATGAAAAAGTAAAGCTTACTGCTCACCCTCTCCGGAGGCATTCCCTTCTTGATATTCAGAAATGATATCACCTTTCTCGGTTACGGCGATCACCTCATATCCTAAAGCTTCCAGGTTCTCACGATGTGCCTCGGCATCACCAACCACCAGAATGTAGAACTCATCCGTTTGCAGATGTTTTTTCGCAAGCTCATTGATCTCATCCTGAGAAATAGTTCGAATGATCTCTGCTTGTTCATCTACAAAAGACTCATCCAGATCATAGCGAATAATCTGACGTAAGAACCCTGCTTTTTGATAAGGGGCTTCGTACTCCCGGGCATCACGCTGTCCGATGGAGTTTCGCATGAATTCGAGCTCTTCTTCCGTGATACCATCTTCACGATATTCAGTGATCTCCTTCATGAATTCGTACACCGCACTATCGGTAGCGGAAGCCCTGATACCTGCAGATGCTGTAAATGGTCCCGGCTCATCTGAACCACTGAAAAAAGAACGAGCGCCGTATGTCCAGCCCTTGTCTTCGCGGAGATTCAGATTAATCCGACTGTTGAAGGCGCCTCCTAATACATAGTTCATAAGCGACCTTTTGTAATATTCTCCGGTGGCATCAAAAGTCAGATCTGTCATATTTCCAATTCGGATCTGAGACTGAGGAGCTCCTTTTTTATCTACCAGGTAGATCTTAGTGTTTTCTGCAGGTTCAACCTCCGGAAGGTCGGGAACCTCCGCACCTTTAGGCTCCCATTCCCTCAGAAAGTCTAATTTTGAAAGGATCTCGTCCTCCTCGATATCACCTACAATAACCAACTCTGAAAGCTGCGGATCATAATATTTCTCGTAAAATGCTTTCACATCGTCCAGGGTAATTCGCTCAATGGTTTCTTCAAGTCCGCTTGAGGAAACAGAGTAGATATGTTCATCTCCGTAGAGCAAACGATTATATACCATGCTCGCTACAGATGCGGGATTTTGATAGCTTGATCGCAATCCCTCAAGTTGTTGCATTTTAACACGTGCAAAATCATTTTCATCGAAACCGGGTCGCATCATGATCTCTTCTGCCAGTTCCAGCGTTCGGTCAAGGTTTTTCTTCAGTGTACTGATATACACCGTAGTGGAAGAACTCCCTGATGATACACGAACAGTACTTGCTGTTTTACGCAACTCTTCCTGAATCTCCTCCGCCGTAAAATTCTCAGTGGACTCATTCAACATAGCGGCTGTCAATGAAGCCAAACCAGCTTTATCCGGCTCGTAAGCATTCATCCTGTGTCCTCCTTGAATAGATAACTGGAGTGTAACAATTGGGATCTCATTGTAGTTGGTCCCAATAACTTCTATTCCATTATCGAAGTTATCTTTCCAGAATTCAGGAACCTGAACAAGGGGTGCTGTTTTAGCTTCAGGCTTCACACTTCGGTCAAAGTCATCTCCCGTAGGACGTGTATAATCCAGCCCGGTATAATCGGCCTGCGGATATGGATTTTCACCCTCTGTTGGAGGAGTGTAATTGTCAGGTTTAGCAGGTTCGGTATCTTCATTTGGAAGCACACTTTGCACAACGGCAGGCTGCTGATATACGTATTTATTGAACACACGCATAATGTCTTCTTTGGTCACATCAAGATATCGCTGAAGATCACTTTGAATGAAGTTGGCACTTTCTGCAAAGGTCTCATAGCTGGCAAGTTGTGACACCTTTCCGCTTACGTTGGCCAAACGGTTAATAAAACTTGACTCATAAGAGGCCTTGATCTTCATTAAGTCCTCATCCGAAACTCCATCCTCAGCAAATTCTTCGAGGATACCTCTCATTTCAGTCTCAAAATCAGCCAGCGTTTGTCCCGGATATGGCAATACAAACATGGAAAATTCACCCGCAAGTTCACTGGATGAATTACCCGCAAATGCCTGAATGGCTTTCTGAGTTTGTACAAACTTTTGGAAAAAATATGAACTTCTTCCTGTCCCAAGAATCTGGGCAAGGAAATCTAAAGGTGCCTCATCCTCATGAAAGCGGGGGACGGTCGGGTAAGTAAAAATAAGCGCCGGAAAGCGGATATTGTTATCTACATAAGATACATATCGATCTTCTTCTAAAGTTACCCGTTCAAGCTTCATTTCTTCCACTTCCGGTCCACTTGGGATCACTCCGAAATACTTTTCAACCAAGGCCACCACTTCTTCCGGGTTTACATCTCCGCCAACAGTCAGTACAGCGTTATTGGGACCATACCAGCGAAGGAAGAAGTTTTTCAGGTCTTCGAGATTAGCGCGGTCAAGGTCTTCCAGCTTCCCGATAGTCAGCCATGAATACGGGTGACCATACGGATAAAGCGATGCCGCATTTAGTTCGCTATACAATCCATAAGCCCGATTATCGTAGTTCTGCTGTTTCTCATTTTTTACAGTTGAACGCTGCACTTCAAACTTCTGCTGCGTTACAGCCGGCAGGAAAAAACCCATACGGTCTGCTTCCAGCCAAAGTGCGACCTCAAGCTGATTACTTGGCAGGGTTTCAAAATAGTTGGTGCGATCACGATTGGTGGTTCCATTCAAGGTACCTCCTGATTCAGAAACGATCTTAAAATGCTCTTCATCGGCAACGTTCTCAGAACCCTGAAACATCATATGCTCAAAAAAGTGAGCAAAACCTGACTTTCCAAGTTCCTCACGAGCTGAACCTACATGATAAGTTACATCTACATGGACCAATGGGTCAGAATCATCTTCATGGATGATAAGTGTTAATCCGTTATCGAGAACATATTTCTCATACGGGATCACCAGTTCGTTGTCACTTTGTGTGACCTTCTCAATGAGTTGTGTTTGCCCGAATCCGGTACTCACGAATAACAGGGAAACAAATAACGTCGTTATTATGCGTTTCATAAGAATTTAAGTTTTGTGTGACCCATAACGCGTCACTGTTGATATTTATAGCAAAAGAATGGATTACCTAAAGATCTACAGATATCTGCATGTTTTACCTGTAAAAAGGCAACTCCCCGAACTATGTTATTAGTATGAAAGTAATAAAGTTTTAGGGAAATATTCAGATTTTCACAGCATTAATATTTCCCGTTGTTAAACTCAGTTTTGGATGAACTGATTAGCATATTTTTATTGTTATAACTTCCTGACACAGAACTAATTATATATTTTGGAAGACCTAACTTCTTTTATTTCAGATCTGACAAAAGCTCACCGGGATGTTTCCAAATGCCCTCCCCCGGAAAAGGTTATTTCATTTTTTGATGAGCTTCTTGGTTTGTTATTCCCTGAATTTACCTACAACCGTTTAACAGATGAACAAGCCATAAAGGAACAATTGACTCACTGTAAAACAGAACTCCGAACCATCCTTGATCACAACAAGGAATGTGTAAAAAGCGGTATAAGTGGGTTAGAAGACCAGTTCTTTGAACAACTTCCTTCTATCCGTAAAATGCTTTTACAGGATGTTGATGCGATCTTTGATGGAGACCCTGCCGCTAAGTCTAAAGGGGAGATTATTCGTACCTATCCGGGATTCTATGCTATGGCCGCTCACCGAATTGCATATGAGTTACTACATTTAGGGGTGAATCTGATTCCAAGGATCATCTCGGAATATGCCCATCGACAAACGGGAATTGACATCCATCCCGGAGCCGAGATCGGAGATCATTTTTGTATAGACCACGGAACCGGTATTGTGATCGGTGAAACCACAAAGATCGGTTCTTATGTAAAGATCTATCAGGGTGTAACTTTAGGTGGGTTGAGCGTTAATAAAGAAGATGCCCGCAAGAAACGGCATCCAACCATTGAAGATCATGTAGTGATCTACGCCGGGGCAACTATTTTGGGTGGCGTTACGGTGATCGGCAAAGGCAGTATCATCGGCGGTAATGTATGGCTGACGAAAAGCGTACCCGCTAATTCCAAGATCTATTATCAGGCAAAGATGTCGAATTCTGAAGGAGAAACGGATACCATTATTTATAAATAGCAGGATCATTTTTTGAAAACTCATACCTATGAAGATAGAACAACTTATCGGCAACACCCCACTTATTGAATTGCAGAATATTCCATCCAATAAAAAAGTAACCATCTACTGTAAGCTGGAGGGACAAAATCCGGGAGGGAGTGTTAAAGACCGTGCGGCTTTAGGGATGATCAATGGGGCACTGGAACGTGAAGATATAAAGCCGGGAGATACATTGGTAGAGGCCACCAGCGGAAATACTGGTATAGCACTCGCCATGATAGCAGCTATGAAAGGGCTCAACATCAAATTGCTGATGCCGGAAAGTACCACCGAAGAACGCATCAAATCCATGAAGGCTTTTGGAGCTGAAGTGATCCTCACCCCCGCTGAAAAAACCATTGAGTATTCACGACAGCTGGCTGAAGAAATGGCTGATGACCACGGATATTTTCAGCTCAATCAATTTACCAATCCCGATAATTATAAAATGCATGAACGCACCACCGGTCCTGAGATCTGGAAAGATACGAATGGCAAGATCACGCATTTTGTCTCCGCTATGGGCACCACCGGAACAATTATGGGTGTATCCCGGTATTTGAAATCTCAAAATCCTGAAGTTCAGATCGTTGGAACTCAGCCGACTGATGGCTCTTCGATTCCGGGAATTCGCAGGTGGTCGCCAGAATATCTCCCAAAGATCTTTGAAGCCGAACGCGTTGACCGCACTATTGACGTAAGTGAAAAAGAGGCTACTGAAATGGCCCGTAGAATGGCCATCGAAGAAGGAATTTTCGCGGGAATGAGCAGCGGTGGAGCATTAACGGCTGCCCTAAAATTAGCTGAAGAATTAGCTGAAGGTGTGATCGTTTGCATTACCTGTGATCGTGGTGACCGGTATCTAAGCTCGGCATTATTTGATCATTAGTTAATAAAAAAGCCTCGTATGTTAGTACGAGGCTCAAAATTGTGAATCGGTTTATCCTAGAAACTTTCAAGTAGCGTTGTTGCGTCGGTACCAAAATCAACCAACTCCATGGTTGAACTTTCTCCTTCCTCTTCTTCAGCATATTCGTATTTCACGATAGCGCCGGGCACCTGATCTGCGAAAACTCTCCACATCTTCATCGAAATACCGGGAGCGACTCCAAAGTTCAGCAGGTCTGCCGTAAAAGTTCTTGCCGGCACACTAACAGAAACAGAGCGTTCGGAAAGAGCTCCTTCCATTGATTCTTCCGTTAGTTTTTGAGGGGAATTATACCATCCTTCTGATACCGGCTTCTCCTGCGCCTCATTATCTCCGATCTTCTCACGCATTCTTACGATCGACTGCCGACCTTCAGAGAATAATACTTCTGCGATATAATGCTCTTCGTCATCATCAGAATCTCCTTTTAGAATGATCTGCCACCATTCCTGTCCGTTTTCCAGTTTTTTAAGTAGTGCCTTTCTCATGTAGGATTCTTCCGAATCATCCGTTTTCCACTCGGTCCATCCGCCTTCGGGATAGTCTTCAAGTTCCAGCTGATATCCATACCCCGTAAAAAGATAGTTGAACATCATCGGATACATATTCATTGCCCCAAAGTTTATTCCGGTAAAACTGATCGCTCCGATCTCTACTTCGTTAGTAAGTCTTGCTGTTATGGTAGATCCATTATCTTTAGGCATCGTGACCACCATGTTATTTGGCATATAATTATCTGCAAGTACCGTAATATTATGAATACCCACAGTTCCGAAGCGTATAGTCACCATTCCAGATTCATCAGTCGTACTTTTTCTTCCATTGGATGCTTCAACTTGTGCTCCCTGGATTGGGTTCCCCTCCACATCCAACACTTCTATATCCACCGAATTAATGGGAACTTTGTTTAACATATTGGCTCCCGGCATTGCACATCCTGTAACTAAGAGCGCAGCAATTACCGACAGTAATCCTAACTTTTTTCTAATCATCTTTCTTTTCTATTAGTTGATATTTTTTCGAGCTTCTGCTTACTATTATCTACGAAAAGAAGATGTTTTTTAGCTCAGGTAGTAATTTGAAGTTTCAATATTTCAGCCTTCATCTTTGAAACCAAGATCTAAATCATAAAAAAAGCCACTCACATAAGTAATGTAAGTGGCTTTGAATTTCTGGAAGGAAACTACTTAGTTTTCGTTTTCCTCACTTGAATTATCTTCTTGCTGAGGGATAGCCGGAGCTGTTTCCGAAGGAGCCTCTATTGGAGCATTCATTCCAGGCGCACCTTCTTGTAAAATACTTCTATTTGCATCACCTCTGTCGATGGCAAAGTTCGCCAACACACATAGGGTCAGAAAAATAGCAGCAAGAATAGATGTTGATTTCGAAAGCAAGTCTGCTGTTCGGCGAGCACCAAGTCCGCCACCGCCACCGATGGCCCCTGCTCCGCCCATTCCGGAAATTCCTTGTCCCTGTCCCGGCTGAAGTAAAACAACCACGATCAACAGGAAGCATATAACAGCAATAACTCCTACAATAATATTATAAAGCATGTAATTAATTTCTTAATCTTTTTGAAGGGTGAAAAGATACCCAATTTTGCATACTATCCCAAGCATTAGCTACTCAAAAAAATAATTAAATTGCACGAATGGAAGAGTTCATAAATGACATCACTGATTTCATAGCAAGCTCACCAAGTCTCACCGTGCAAATAGTTGAGACTTTGGTCATTATTTTAGTTCTATGGGGAATACGAATCTTTGCTGTTCGGCTTCTACAGAAAAATGTAGAGACCAAAAAAACCGTATATAAGTGGCGTAAAAATATTACCTATATCACCTTTTTTATAGGTGTGCTGATCTTAGGGCAGGTTTGGTTTGCTGCTCTTGGGCAATTAGGAACTTTCTTAGGCCTTCTTTCAGCCGGTATTGCCATTGCCCTGAAAGACCCTGTCACTGATATTGCAGCCTGGTTATTCCTGATCTGGAGAAAACCTTTTGATATCGGAGATCGCATTCAGGTTGGAAGTTCCAAAGGTGATGTCATCGATATTCGGGTATTTAAGTTTACGATACTGGAAATAGGAAATTGGGTAGATGCTGATCAAAGTACCGGCAGAGTGATCCACATACCAAATCATAAAGTGTTTACTGATGACCTTGCCAACTACACCAGCGACTTTGAGTTTATCTGGAATGAAATGGGGGTCCTGGTCACATTTGAAAGTGACTGGAAGAAAGCGAGAAAGATCTTGCAGGAAGTTGTTGAAGAAAATATGCAGGAGTTCGTCGAGCAGGCCAAGGAAGAGGTTAAAAAAGCCGAGAAATCATATCTTATTCAATATCGGTACTTAACCCCGATCGTGTATACAAGTGTTAAGGATAGCGGTATTAACCTCTCCATTCGATATCTCTCCGATCCACGGAAACGACGGGGAATCTCCCAATCTATATGGGAGTCCGTCTTGGACCGTTTTGCCGAACATGACGATATTGATTTTGCATACCCAACCATTCGTTACTACGACAACCCTTCAGAAGGTAAACCGAGCACTATTCCTTCTGGAGATTAGTAGTATTGAATTCCTAATTTCTAATCCTCATCCTCCCCATCATAGTTTCGGAGTTTAGGAATAGGCTGAATAAGCTCCTTTGAATTGTTGGATGGATCATTCACCAGCTCCGGCACCCTGAAAACAGACATGTTTGGTAATAATTGATTTCCTGAGAAACCATTTTTTATCATATCGCTCACGCCTTCACTCAGCCACTCTTCAAATTCTTTAGGATCCAGGATCACCGGCATTCGATTGTCAAGTGGTTCTACCAGGGCATTTGCTTGCATTGTTAAAACTGCAAAACTTTCACTTTGAGTATCCCATAACCCCGCGACTCCCAAAACATCCTGAGTGATCACCCTCAAATAAAAAGGTAGTGGATCATCTACTGTTTCCTTCCATTTATAAAACCCTAAGGCAGGAATTAAGCATGGACTAAAATCCTTCAAGGAAAATTCAGAGTTCTCTTTTGTGAAAGCTTCATGCTCCAATTCATATACACTTGTTTCTGAATTATCAGGATCTAAACCCCAGATGGACCTGACTATTTTTCTGTTATCATTTCCAATAATTACGGGCATCGAATGGCCAGGCATTACGTTATAGTTTGGTTCATACATGATCTCCGAATCTGAGCTTACTCCAAACACTTCTTTAATAGTATATCTATCAGTTTCTAAAACGTATCGCTTCATGAGTTTTAATTTGGTTGATTTATAAGGTTAACGTAAAAAGTCTGAGGTATTGTTCAGTTTTTCAACATACACTTTACGGCCTTTGCGCTTTCTTAGCCATCTCAGCGTGAAACGAAAAATTTATTACCTTCCTCCCAAATCAAATTCAATCTTCATCATGACCAATCCATTTTATAATCCGGATGAACAGCGTCTTCGCTCTTTATTTAGGGTTCTGCTATTCATTTTTCTTTTTAGTATAGCTGTAAGCATCCCTTTTCTCATCCCTTTTGAGCCTGTTCAATTCATAGGACAGTCCGTTATGACGCTTGGCTTATTTTATATGATGTTTCGGTTTGTGGATCAGAGAGCCTGGCGAGATTCCGGGTTGATCATGACCAAAACATGGATTAAAGAATGTCTGATGGGAGTCGCTATTGCCGGAACAGCTATGGGGCTCATCTTTTTATCATTATGGCTAACCGAAGGGTTGGAAGTTACCGGGTACGGATGGGATCGTAATGGGCAAAGCTTTTGGATGGTTCCTCTATTTTATTTTTTCATAAGAATGGCTTCTGTTGGATTCTACGAAGAAGTGATGGCGCGAGGATACCTCATTCCCAATATTATTGAAGGATTTACCTTTGGAAACATCACTCCTCAAAAAGCGGCTGTAATTGCCGTGATCATCAGTTCTTCCATTTTTGGGATCTTACATGCAAGCAACCCTAATGCCTCTGTTACAGCTGTAATAAACATCATTTTTGCAGGAGTAATGCTGGCCGTTCCTTACCTAATAACCGGGCGGCTGGCACTATCCATTGGACTACATTTTTCATGGAATTTTTTTCAGGGAGGAGTTTTCGGGTTTAGGGTAAGCGGTATGGAATTCCGGCATTCCATCATCCAGATACAGCAAGGTGGTCCTGAATGGTGGACAGGGGGAGCTTTTGGCCCCGAAGCAGGATTGATAGGAATATTTGGAATGCTATTTATTCTTGGGCTCTCCATTCTTTATTTAAAAAGAACGGGAGTTAAATTGGGTTATGCCGAAAATTTCAGGACTGCTTTTCAAAAGGAAGAAATTTCTGAAGAGAGCACTAACTAATAAGTTAATGTTTATAAAAAGGAATCAAACCTGCGGTTAAAATAGAGCATTAAAATCCCAAAAAATTAAGTATAGAATATCAAAAATTCGATATTCCCTGAGCTTGCTTCACATTTTTTGTATATTGGTTTGTCTTTATTAAAAGACACGATCTTTGAAAATTGAACTATAACGCCAAAAATGAAAGAGGTGTAACCATTGTCTTTTGAAGAATTTGGCCTCAGCCCTGAACTATTGAGTGGGCTGGCCGACGTACGAATTGAACAACCCACACCTCTCCAGAATGAAGTTATTCCACCGGCACTACAAGGCAAACATATGCTTGTAAAACATGAAGCCGGTGATGATGGAGTATTTTTGATACCTGCATTACAAAAACTGACGACCAACGGAGAGGTTACTGGCACACGAGTTTTAATATTAACACCATCTATTGAGCGAGTTAAAGAAATAGACGAAAAGGTTTGGGGCATGGGCTACCATGCACAGATCAGCAGTGCGGCACTTTCCATGAAAGGAATCCGTACTCAACAAGAACAAGCTATTAAAGATGGAGCACCGGTTGTGGTGGCAAACCCCGGCCGGCTAATTGAAATACTGGAAAACCATAAGCTAACGCTTCCCAACGTAGATCTTATCATTATTGATGAGGCCCACGGAATGGAGAACTATAACCTGGTTAGCCGGGTTAAGGACATCCTTAAATATGTGGATGGCGCTCCTCAATCGCTTATTTTTTCCGAATCTCATAACAAAGCTACGGAGCAGCTTGCTGACTTTTTATTAAAAGATCCGACTGTACTTGGCTTTGATGATACACAATCTTCTGAAAAAGAAGGATCCAAGGAAACTTCCAGTTCCAAAAAAGAGAAGCAACAAGAGTCCTCTTCAGACAAACAAACTGACTCGGATGAGGAGTTTGAACTGAATCAGGAAGAAGTGAACCGCAAACTTGCAGAAGCAAGTGTAAGCGTTGTTCTGAATCCCGAGGAAAAAGAAGAAGCTGAAGAAACCCAGGCCCAGGCAGAAGATTCAAAAACTGAAGAAGACCCTGATCCTGTTCCTGAAGATCTGGCTCAGGCTTATATCTATGTACCTCCAAGAGCCAAGATATCTACCCTTCTTGCTCACTTAGAGAAAAACCTAACTGATAAGATCGTGGTATTCGCTGCATCCAAGCGTACCACCGACCGCCTTTTCCGCATCATTCGTAAGAAAGGCTGGGGAGTGGTGAGTATCAACGAAGGATTAAAGGAGGAGTATTATAACGAACGCTTTGGGAAATTCACTTCAGGAGAGATGAAGATCTTGCTTGTGGGTGGATTGTCAGCAACGGAAGTTGAGCTTGATGAAGTGAAGCAGGTTATTAATTATGATGTCCCCAACGAAGTTGAAGAATACAAATACCGGGCTGAACTGGTGGGTAATGGTAAAGCCGCACGTATTGTTTCTTTGGTTTCAAAGATGGACAAAGACGACATCGATGAGATCGTAAAGAAAGTAGGATATGCTCCGACAGAACTTCCGCTTCCAAAAGAAGTCAAAGAGAAGAAAGGAAGAGGCAAAAAATCTGATAATGATAAGAACAGAAAAAAATCAGATAAGAACAGCCGTAAGAAGAATGACGATCGCGATCGTAAACGACGTAAGAAGCCTAAAAAGCAAAAAAACAAAAAAACCAACGGACTACCCCGTCCTTCCTATGAAGGGCTTTCAGGAGGAAAAGAAGGTAAGAAAAATAAAAAACGTCCTACCCCCGGTAAATCTGACGGTGCTTTTGGCTGGATAAAGAAGTTGTTTGATTGATAACAGCCTTAAACAGCATGATCCAATTATAGATAGAAGGCGCATCGATCGATGCGCCTTTTTTTATGAGCTATTCCCTGAAAAAATCATTGCGCAGCAAGAAATCATTTTCCGTCATTTGCCAGAAAAACCATCTTTTCCTTTCCATTTCCTTGAACCTGAATGGATAAGCCTGCGTATCTGCCATTCTTATTGCAGGCTTATTCTGAATATGCATGTGTAAATGAGGCCAGGAAGTGTTACCTGAATTCCCAATCTTACCTATAATATCCCCTGCTAAAACTGAATCTCCCTTTTGAACTTCAATAGTCCCTGCCATTAAGTGAGCCATAAAAAGGTATCTATCCTTATCGAAATGAATTACTACATGGTTCCCCGCCGGATTCAAAGAATCTGAAGGAGAGAAAGAAATTTCATGATCTGGAAGTGAATCAACAACCGTTGTAACAACTCCTGCTACAGGAGCATAAATCGGTTCGCCAAAAGAATATATATCCGTCAGCTCTTCCCCACTATTCTGAAAAAACCACCCATCCTCATTTACCTTAACTACATCTATCGCATATTTCTGTGAAGCAATGGCATTGTGGTAGTTTGTCAAAACAGAACCTCCGGCATGTCCTGCCATCCAGGCTCCCTGAGTAGGAAGTTCTATTAGATAACTATCTTCGATTTCAGGGTACTCAAATACTTGTCCAACCGAACTGACCAGCCAGATCATTGTTGGCAACAGTACTAAAACACTTATGCTAAGTACTATTTTTTTAAATTTTCTTTGAATAAGGCTTTCCGATAAACTAACACTGAGTACCAATTCAATAAGAGCAAAAAATATCACGAATATGGCTACTATGTTTATCAAGGCAGCTGAAACAAATCCTCCTAAAGGCCATCTGATAGAAATAAAAACAGGTGCCGCAACCAGTGTTAGAATCATTGTTGCTGCCCAGAATACCTTTAATGATTTAGCAAAATAGTGTCCCTTCAACTTTAATACAGAATGCCGCTTTCCTGCTCTCAGCACCCAATATATTCGTAAAAATTTAACTATTGAAAGCCCAATAATAGTGAGGGCAATTATTACTGTAAGAAAAGTAGACAAAAACTCTATCGAGATCATATGCACTAATTTTTAGTTCACCAAAATAATAAGAAATCACAAGCTACGATGGGTATTTATCATATTGATACTTGTTTGTCATTCAATAATGCATTTACTACCATCCTGTTGCATAAAATTACAAAACAATCAATAATATGAGCAACGACTTCGCCGGAACAAAAAAGAAATGGCAAAATCCTGAAACACGTCGCCGTATTGGTGTTGGTGCCGTACTCGCATTAGTTGTTGCCGGAGTTTATGCAGGACTGAATTCGGTATTTCCGGAACAAAACGGGCATTACGGTTTTTGGTCTATCATGCCCCCTTTGGTAGCGATCGTTTTAGCTTTTTATACCCGGGAAGTGGTAAGCTCACTCTTTATTGGTATTTGTTTGGGAGGTGTGATATCCGGACAGCTTAATATTGTACAAGGTTTTTTGATCCCTTCTGTAGGAACTGAAAGTTTTGCACTCATCATTATTGTATATCTATGGGCCTTGGGTGGATTGATCGGTATCTGGACACGAACCGGAGGTGCCGAGAAGTTTGCAACCTGGGCCAGTAAAAAAATGGTCCGCGGGCCACAAACCGCCAAGTTCTTTACTTGGATGATGGGGCTTATTTTTCATCAGGGAGGAACCATAAGTACCGTTCTGACGGGAGCAACAGTTCGCCCCATTGCTGATAAGCACCGGGTATCTCATGAAGAATTAGCCTATATGGTCGATTCCACTGCTTCTCCAGCTGCAACTTTGATCCCATTCAATGTTTGGCCTTTTTATGTAGGAGGATTAATCATAGGCACCTTGCCCATGTTCGAAACTACTCAAGAAAGTATCGCTTTTTTCTTCACTGCTCTACCTTATAATTTTTACGCCATCTTCGCCATTTTACTAACGCTTCTCTTTGCCTGGGACAAATTTCCTTACATCCCTGGAAAGAAAATGAGGCTGGCTATCAAGCGGGCTCGAGCCGGACACGGGCTGGACCGGGAAGGGGCTACTCCTATGGCCGCAGATGAGCTCACACAAAGTAAGATTCCAAAATCCTATCAACCCGGACTCATCGACTTTTTTGGACCTATTGGAACATTACTGGGCGTTGCTATCATACCCTACGTTGTTACACGTTTCTTCATGAATATGGGTGAAAATGCAATTTTACTTATTGCCGAAGCTTTCATACTGGCTGTATTGGTTGGATTTGGAATAGCTCTTGCCAAAGGCATGAAATTACAAGAAGTGATCGATGGATTTATTGACGGTTGTAAAGGTGTTACCATCGGTGCCGTTATTTTGGCTTTAGCTGTTTCCCTTAAAGAGGTAGCTGATGCCGTCGGGACAGCCCCCTATGTGGTTGATCTTGTTGGTGATGTGATTCCTCCATTTCTTTTACCCGGTCTGCTGATGATCTTATGCATGCTCATTGCATTTTCAACCGGCACCTCTTGGGGAACCTATGCGGTTGTATTTCCCGTTGCAATCCCATTAGCCTGGGCTGTGATTCCTGATCCGTTTTTCCTTACACTTTGTTTTTCAGCGGTAATTGGTGGCTCCGTTTTTGGAGATCAATGTTCTCCTATTTCAGATACCACTATTCTGTCCTCTTTAGCAACCGGCTGCGATCTGATGGACCATGTTCAAACTCAGTTCCCACTTGCTATTCTGGCCGGAACCATGGCTGTAATTGCCTATGCCGGAATGGTTATTTTCTTTGTTTAAAGTGGTTTGATCTTCTTAGTTCAGTAATGGTAACTGATGTTCAATCGATCAGAATAAGTTCTTCCTGTGGAGCGATCAAAAACTCGGCGCCATTTTCCGTGATCACAGCCATCTCTTCCACGCTGATGGTTTTGTAGGTGCTATCCGTCAAAGGCCAGCTGTGGAAGCCATCAAAAGCAAAAACCATCCCGGGCTTGAGAACCTTTTGTGCAGCAGGGCGAACGGAAGGTGCTTGCGAGCCCCCAAGGTTTGGCCCCGTATCATGAGCTACATAACCCACCGGATGCCCGGTACTCCACATAACATATTCCGATTCATTTTCCTCCATGAGCTCACGTTGGGCAGCATCCACTTCTACCCCTTTCACTCCCGGCTTCATCGCGTTAAAAGCAGCCCGGTTACCCTCCCTGGCGGATTCCCAGTAGTATTGAATATCTTCAGGTGCTTCTACCTCTCCGTCTTTCAGTACATAGGCAAAACGCTGGATATCACTTACCCAACGGTCATAGAGCTTAATTCCAAAATCAGTTTGAATCACATCTCCGGGCATGATCACTTTATCTGTTGCATGTGAATGGCCGCGGTCAGCGCCTGAATTCACATTAGGATTTTGACTGGGGTTCCAGGCATCCTTCACCCCATATTCTTTCATTTTTTTCTTTAAAAATGCAGCAACCTCTGCATCCGTCGTAACTCCGGGTTCTATGATCTCATAGGCTTCCAACTCCCATTCAGCTGTAAGCTCTGCTGCTTTTGTCATGATCTCTACCTCTGCAGGGAGTTTCACCGACAACCATTCATAGATCAATTCTTCAGAGGAAACCAATCTGCTTGAAAGTCCGGTGCCTAATGCTGATTCCAGAGCCTTTCGCTGAGTAAAACTCAAGCCATCTGCTTGTGCATTATTTGGAGACGAGTTGATCGCAATTCGCTCAAAGTTTTGCCCCTTGATGAAATCGGCTGCCTGCTCCATGGCAGACATTCCCCGTTCTACCGGAATTACCTCATCATGAATTTTCAGTTCCGCCAGTGCCGTTGATTCTCCCGAAGGTGAATAAATCCGGGAATGAAACCCATTTTCATCTTTATAAAAAAGAAATGCTGCGGTACCTCCTGCATTCTCACCTCCAATATGGTCGGCGATCGGGTCATTATTATTTTCCCTGCAGATCACGATCCAAAGGTCCACGTTAGCTGCTTCCATAGCTTGTGGAAGTAAATTTGAGATACGCTCTTTTCTGATTTCCGGCCACGGAGATTCACCCCAGTCAATGGGTGGTTGCTGTGATGGGGTGCAAGCTGAAATAAGAAGAATTATTGGCAGTAAATATCGTAGCATTTTGGTTTAATTTTTTTGAATAGACTTTAGTGAATATCGACCTTCTTATTTAACCACACAAGAAAACAGCTCAACCCGGCCTTCTTAAATAATTTCTTTTACATACTTATCCATATTGAAAATCTCAGGAGGGGCAGTTTTTCTAAGATAGAGTGGATGATGGGGATGTCCGGCTTTTGATATTCGGCCTCGTTTAAAATAATTGCAATTATTTTGAGAAAGCACTTCATAAATATCATGCAGGCAACGAGAAAGATACGATCGCTTTTCAATCAGCGTTCCCCATGCACACCAGACATCCGCAGATAAATCGTTGGTTAATCCGGCGATCACATCCATATTTTTCTGGTGGATCTTCTTCTGAAAATGCTTGTGCATTTTATCCGGGTTGGTAGCCCGTTGCGGATAGAGATTGAACATCAGCCAGCCGTCATACCCATGATCGCGAGCAAAACGAGCCACCGAAGCCACTGTTGGGTCAAGATCATCAGGCTTGGCCGTACTTGGATTCACCCCAAAACAGATCAGTGGATTTTCCCCGTCTTGCCCCAGCGAGTAACGGGTAAGGGGTTCATCATGATGGTAAATCCAGGATCTGTCAGGAAACATAAATTGAAATAGTATTTGGGAGTTGAATTTCGGTTGAAGATAGTCGGTTTTAGGAGAATTTCGAATTTTGAATATTCTCGGTTCCCGGTTCGATATTTTGCCATTAAGCACGTACTTTTTCTCATGGCAAAAACCAGCACAACATCATTTAAAAAAAACCTATCAGGATCTCTATCTGATCTTTTTGAGAAAGACAGTTTTTTCATCGTTGGCGTTAGCGGTGGTCCTGATTCCATGGCCCTACTCTATCTCTTACACACTCAGGACGTAAAAGCCTTAACAGTGCATGTTAATTACGGAAAAAGAGGCAAAGGGTCTGATAAGGACCAGGAGTTAGTAGAGCAGATGTCAAACGCCTGGGGTTTTGAATGTTGTTCCATCCGGCTTGAACCTGAAGCTTCAAAGGGTGAGAATTTTCAAAACTGGGCTCGTAATCAGCGATATCAATATTTCAGAGATCTTAAAGAGGCTTATAAAGCTGATGCCATCATTACCGCTCATCATCAGGATGACCAGTTAGAAACGATCTTGCAGAAATTATTCCGGGGCAGTTCCCCTTCAACCTGGCAGGGAATGAGTATTTGGAATGGTGAACTTTTCCGACCACTTTTATCATACACTAAACAAGAAATCCTTGACTTCTGTGAAGCTGAAGCCGTCCCCTATAGAATAGATAAGTCTAATAAGAATTCTGAATTTGCCCGAAATTTCATCCGTAATGAATTCATTCATGCTATGGACAACTTATTTCCGGGCTGGCAAAAAAATATCCTTGATCTTCCGCGGCTTGGTAAAACCTTCGAACATAGCATCACCTATATTTCCGATCAGGTATCTTCCAAGAACACCATTTTATTGAATAAATTCACCAAATTACCGGAAGAATTAAAAACGGCCGTTATCAAAACCATCCTTGATCAAGCGGGCATGAAGGGGGATTATTCGCGTGGACAATTGCAAGAACTCTCAGAAATTGAATTCCTTCAGACCGGAAAGAGCCTGAAGATCGGGCCCATGACTTTAACCAGAGACCGGGATCATATTCACCTTCAGGCGGAACAAACATCACCAGTTATTTCGGAAGAGATCGATGAAGATCAGGCCCGAAATGGCTGGAAATCGAAAAACATTCTTATTGAACTAAAGCCTGAGCCAATACCCCTGCCGGCATTACGTTTGGATTCCTCGAAACTGAATTGGCCCCTTCAGGCCCGAAACTGGAATGCAGGAGACGTTTTCCAACCGCTTGGAATGAGCGGCTCTCAAAATATTTCTGATCACCTGACCAATAGAAAAATTCCGACTACCTCCCGTGAAAAAGCCTTGGTATTGTGCGGATCAGATGGTACTATTTACGCCATTATTTACCCTGATTTAACAGCAGACGGAGATCATGGTGCTATTTCAGAGAGAGCTAAATGCGAATCAACAACAGAAACCTTTTTGACGATTAATTTCACTTAACTATGAGTTCTAAATTTTACCAACCGGAAACCGTGACATGTAACGGTGAAAAGTTCAAGATCTTTATTACTAAAGAGCAAATTGACGAGCGTATGAATCAGCTTGGTAATCAGCTTGACAAAGATTTCAAAGGTAAAAAACCTATTTTCATCGGCATCCTTAATGGTGCTTTTATTTTTCTGGCAGATATTATGCGGCATGTTAGTATTCCATGCGAAGTGGATTTTATGAAACTAAGCAGTTATGGTGATGAAAAAGTATCTTCAGGTCAGGTTACCGAACTAAAACACATTGATGCTAAGATCGAAGGCCGGCATGTGATCCTTATAGAAGATATTGTGGATACCGGCCTTTCCATGAATTACATGGTTAAACGAATGAAAGAAAATAACCCGGCATCAGTTTCTGTATGCACCTTGCTTCACAAAAAAGAAGCCACTAAATATGATGTGCAATTAGATTACGTTGGTTTTGAAATTCCGAATGCTTTTGTATTGGGATACGGGTTAGACTATGCCCAGGAAGGACGCAACCTTTCTCAGATTTATGTAATAGATAATGAAGGCTAAATAACAGCACCCGGTTGTGTATAAATGGGTGTTTTATCGCTGTTGCTATGATTAGAAAAGTCATATTACTACTTGCTTTGGTTTGTTCTTGCGTGTCGGCGAAAGCCTTCCAGCTATCAATATTAGAGCAACAACCAACTCTTACCGCCCAACACTGGACCCTTGAAGACGGCCTTCCTGTGAATACCGTTGGGCGCGTCACACAAGACAGCCTCGGTTACCTATGGATAAGCACCTATGACGGACTTGTTAGATTCGATGGACTGGAATTCAAATTATTCAATTATTCCAACACCCCTGCAATGCCCCATAATCGCACCACTATCATATACCAGCAGGACAACGGTCGAATGTGGATTGCTTTGGAATACGGCGGAGTCCTTCTTAAAGAAAATGGGGAGTTCAAACACTTTGGAAACCAAACAAACTTTACCGATTCTGACCTGACTCAAATGTATGAGTTATCCGGTAACAGGATGTTCTTCATTACTCATTCCGGACTCTATGTGTTTGATGATGAAAAGTTTTCCAGGTTCTATAACAGCGATAATCCCAAACAAAATCAGGTTCACAATATTTATGAAGACCATGATAAGAGTATTTGGGTTGCAACAAACGACGGTCTTCTTCAATTTAC
Source organism: Gracilimonas halophila (assembly GCF_042684365.1). Lineage (NCBI taxonomy): Bacteria > Pseudomonadati > Balneolota > Balneolia > Balneolales > Balneolaceae > Gracilimonas > Gracilimonas halophila. Next base: position 90,056 of record NZ_JBHULI010000001.1, read on the forward strand.
TCCAACCGGAGATCTATTAGCTGAGTATCACAAAAGTTCCGAACAGCAGGAAAATCGCATTTTGGAAGTTATAAGAACCAATGCCGGAACCATAACAGTTGGAACCGATGACGGTGTATATGAATTGCGGGAAAAAGAATTGGTCCAATCTCAAAAGTATGCCATCACAGCCGATCATCCAATCTATGATATATTCCACGACGATAACAAAACATTATTTTCTTCGGCCGGGGAAGTCTTTTACAATTCAAATGGCAATATCTCAAAAGTTCAACACAATTATTTAGAGTTAGGGGAGGTATATAGAGAATTTTATACGGACTCGGAAGGACGATTTTGGTTAGTAGGAACTTCAGGTTCACTTTCTTTATTTGAGGATGGAAAAATTCGTCCCTTTACAGAAATACCGGATCACAGTGACTATTATTTCAACAGCGTATTTGAAGATCGCGAAGGAAAACTTTGGTTTGGAACAAGTGGAAATGGCCTCCTTGCTGTAAGCGAAAGTAAAGTTCAAAATTTAGGCACCCCGGAAGGTCTGTCAGGAGATAATATACTCGCTATGCTGGAAGACAGTCAGGGGCGCTATTGGGTGGGTACCCGAGGTGCCGGTTTAAACATGATTGAAGGCAATTCCATTACTCATTATGATGTAACAAATGGAGCAGAAACAAACATAGTCCAATCTATTGGGGAAGATATACATGGGAATATTTGGTTTGGGCATCATCAAAAAGGACTAAATAAAATAACGCCAAACGGCTTAGAGCATTATACCCCGGGAAATAATGTTGAGATCAATGATATACGCTCCATTTATACTCACAGTAACGGGGAAATGTGGCTTGGTACCTACGGAGGATTGATAAAATTCGATCCTTCCGATTCCAACCATGTTATCTATGATAAAGATGATGGGTTATCCGGTGTTAAGATAAGGTACGTTACCGAAGCCCCAGATGGTGCTCTTTGGACTGGCAGTCTGGATGGAGGAGTATCCCGTTTTCACGAGGGTTCTTTTACAAATTATACGGTCGAAGATGGCCTTTCTTCCAATAATATCCGGTCTATTTATATTGATGAATATGACGCCGGCACCATTTGGATAGGGTCAGAAAACAATGGGTTGAACCGTCTTAAAGATGGTGAGATCTCATATATCAATATGGAAGATGGCCTGCCCGATCATATCATACACTGGATATCTCAAGATGAAGACGGTTGGCTTTGGATGTCCTCAAACCGTGGTGTGTTTAAGATCAAAAAATCTGAACTGAATGCCTATTTAGATAATGATTCTGATATATTCACCTTATTACATTATGGACGTGCGGAAGGAATGCGTAATCCTGAGGGAAATGGTTCGGTTCAGGAAGCAGGACTCAGGACAAGCAGTGGAGACTTTTGGTTTTCAACGCAGGAAGGGGTCGCCATTTTCAGCCAAGACCAGAATGAATCCCAGGCCTTTCCCCCAACTGTTTTGGTCAACTCCATAACTGCCGGTGGAAATTCTTACACATCCAATGAAGTTGTAATCGATAAAGGATACAAAAGCTTCACTATCAATTTTCACGCACTGACCTTTCCTTCAAGTGAAAAAGCAAGGTTCAGATACCGCTTGATCGGTATTGATGATTCCTGGAATGAAATATCTAACCAACGATCTGCATCCTATAATGATATACCTGCCGGAGATTATACGTTTGAAGTTATAGCAGCAAATAACAATGGAGTATGGAGTGAACAACCTGCTACTGCTTCTATTACTGTTCAGCCTTATTTCTATGAACAACCATGGTTTTTTATCCTTGTTCTTGCTCTCATAACAGCAGGTTATTTTGGTTCTACTCAGATCCGCTACCGATATCTATTAAATAAACAGCGTAAGCTTGAAACCATCATTCAGGAACAAACAGCTGAACTAAGACAAGAAAGAAATGATCTTCAGGTTAAGAACCAGATCATACGAAGGCAAGCTACAGAACTTGAGGAAAGCAACAAGACCAAAGATAAATTCTTCTCCATCATTGCTCATGATCTGCGAAACCCGTTCCAGGCTATATTAGGGTTCACTGAGCTTTCCTTAATGGACGCAGACGATTCGACCTCTTCAGAACTCACCGAAAACCTTCAAAACATTAAAAGTTCCGCAAAACAACTTTTAGAACTTGTTGAAAACTTACTTAAATGGGCATCTCTCCAAACAGGTAAAATTAAACTGGCTCCAGAATGGATCAACCTTTCTGACTTACTGAATCAAACTCAAAAACTTCTGGAACACGTTGGTAACCAAAAAGGAATCAGTATAACAGTTTCAGCTCCTGAGCAGGCCAGAATACTTGCGGATCAAAACATGCTTCAAACAGTACTTCTAAACCTTGTTTCCAATTCCCTGAAGTTTACAGAAAGCGGGGGTAAAGTTAAGCTTATATTAAGAAAAGTGGATGATCATTATCTGATAAGTGTTAAGGATAATGGTATTGGAATGCCTCAGAAAATTGCAGAAAATTTACTGCGATTAGATTCCAATACTTCCCGACCCGGAACTGATAATGAAAAGGGTTCAGGTTTCGGGTTACTTATTTGTAAGGAAATGATCACGCTCCACAATGGAAGTATCAGTGTAGAATCTGAAGAAAAAACAGGGACTGAGTTTATTATAAAATTACCTATTAAGGCTTTTTTAGAAGCTCAAAAAAACTAAAGAAAATTGTCTTCATATTCGCGCTCATAAAAGTTGCTATTAGTCCATAAAGGTGGCTATATTTGTTGCCCTTGAAAAAACGGAGAGGTGGCTGAGTGGCTGAAAGCGCTCCCCTGCTAAGGGAGTATACCTCCAACGAGGTATCGAGGGTTCGAATCCCTCCCTCTCCGCACATTTTAGCTCTTTTAAGAGTTTTATTTGCTCTCCATAATAAACACTCCGTCCCATTCGTCACCCGGTGGATTTTCCTTCATGAACTCGCACCGTTGCATAAAAATACCGGATGGATTCTTGACGTATTTCTCAAGTTTTCCGGACTTATTAAATTTCGAAAGGGCCTTGTCCCAATCTTGATCCAGATAATGTTGCAGGCCTTCTTCATATAATCCAATACAGTCAAGAAGCTGTTGATCTGCATCTTCTTTAAGACCGACGATCTCAAATACTTTTACCGGCTTGCTTCTACCCTTCACTACAATATGGTCTAACTGTCGGAACAGACACTCGTTACCAAATTTTTCCGCTTCCTCTTTGGTAGATTCCGTTACCATCGTGAAGACTCCATATTGTTTAGCTCCACTCTCACAGCGAGCAGCTAAATTTACATTGTCTCCCATGATCGTATAGTTAAAGCGCCGGGTCGATCCCATATTCCCGGTCACCATGATACCGGTATTCATCCCCAAACGGTGTTGCATATTAGAAACAATTTCAGGGCGTCCATCTTTCTCCCATTTCTCTCTTAACCTTTCTAATTCCTTATGCATCAATTGGGAAGTTATACAAGCCTGATAGGCATGATCCTCCAAATACACTGGGGAACCGAAGAAAGCCACAATAGCATCACCTATATATTTATCGAGGGTGCCGCCACGATCATTCAGGATGTCGGTCATGGCACTTAAATATTCATTAATGACCTGAACCAGCTCTTTGGCTTCCAGTTGTTCTGAAAATGTAGAAAAAGAAACGATATAACTGAAAAAAGCCGTCATGTAAGTTTCTTCTCCACCAAGTTGTGGTTCTTCTCCTGATTCTATCATCTGATTGACCAGGTCAGGAGATACATAGGATGAAAACATTCCTTTAATGCGCCTTTTTTCTTTTTGCTCTATATAGTATTCGTAGCTAACCATACCTATTTGGGTGACTGTAACCGCCAGTAGTGGTCCGGTTAATACCATCAGGATATTATGTTGAATAAAAGCCCAGTATGTGATCCCAAAATATCCGGCGCCCATTACCAGCGAAATCAGGATCCCAAAATTTGCACTTAGAAAACGGTTTACCATCGTGATCATGAAACAGAAGAATAACATGATCATCAGCGTATACCAGCCACGGAATCGCTCAATATAGTTACTGTCTAAGATGGTTTGAAGAGCATTAGCATGAAGTTGATACCCCGGACGTGCATTATTACCCTCATTAGCGAAAGGGGTTGCATAGAAATCTTTGAGGAGCGGCATGGTGGCCCCCACGATCACGATCTTATCTTTAAAAGTCTCAAGGTTCAGGTGACCAATATCAGGATCATCAAAACTATTCACAGCAAAGCCAAGCTCAGACTCGAATACTGTTGTGTAAGAAGAATCATCGATCACTTCTTCATAAGATACTTCAGGGAACGTACCTTCCGGCCCATAATAATTGATAAGAAACGAATTCGCTCCATCCTTCAATATTTGATACGGCCCCAAAGCAAAGTGATCGCTTTCCGGATTCGGGCCTATGGGATCTATCTGTTCGTATGGAATATTTGCATAGAGCCTTAGTGCTTCCAATGATAATCTGTAATAATTTTGCTCCCGATATTCTTGCCCAAATCGGTAAGATCGAACGGCACCATCCAGATCCGGGTGCACCCGCACTAAAGCAACCTGATTTGGATTATTGGCAGTTAATACCGGAATGGGAAACATGGGCGAGGTCTCATCTGAAAGATCTGTGATACTTCGCTGTAACTCTCCTGCCAAGATCACATTCTTATACTTTTTTAGTGCCTCCGCAAAAAGAGTGTCATTCTTAAAATCATACTGATCCGGATTATCAAAGATGACATCAAAGGCGATAACCCTGGCTCCGGCACGATTTAGATTTTCAACCAATTTGGCGTGAATACTGGTTGGCCAGGGATATTTCTGGAGAATTTCCTCATCTGCTTCCTGGCTTATAGCCACCAATACTATGGAAGAGTCACTCACATCAAGCGGGCCCCTCCACTCAAATAACTGGTCACTATACTTCAATTCCAGAATTTGAACCGGCTTGAAGATCATCAAAATGAACGATGCTATAAATGCAGTAATGGCTATCAGAAGAATGGAGATCAGCTTTTTGCTACTGCTTTTATTTTTAGCCATTTAACTTAGAACCTGAATACATATCTGAGCTGTACAATTCTATCATTTGCGCGCCCTGAACCACTTACGTTGGTTAAGTTTGCGTCAAATACCAGTGAATGATAATTATCAATATTGAAACGAGCTCCGGTCTGCATTACATAGGTTTGAAAATTATTTTCAGTCACGTTATTTGATAGTACATAATAATCATCTCGATTGCTTTCAGTTCCTGAAAGATCAGTTATCAATAAAGGACGTGAAGTAGATTTGTTCCCGGTAACGGCAAGATTTTCAAATTCAAGTAAGGAACCTCCGTCATTGATCGGTGTTGAACTTTTTGCACCTTGTAGCAATGATTCCGGACTATCCTGTCCGTTATCTTCTACAACCAACAACCGGTAGGACACATCACTCGCCCCTTCCCAACTAAATTGAGGATATGGATTAGTGATCTATGCAGGAGCACCAAAAATATCTCCCGGTGTTTTAAGATAGATCTCACTCTCATCAAATGATGAAGTGGCACCTCCTCCGATCTCGATAGTGCTACTCGCAAGGTCCTGCCGACCAAAAGCATTGGTTACCCTGAAAATAATGACCTGGATGGTATAAATATCTTTAGGCAGGGCTGTTGAGCCTGACAGGTTTTCGAAAAACTCATCCCCTTCCGGAGTGAATCCGCCTGAAAACTGTATTTGCTGGTCTATTCCCGGAATTCTTTCGTTAGCCAAATCATTATTGGTTGCATACACTGACTGATAAGGTTCCAATGAGATCGGAAGAGTGGAATAAGACCTAAATTCAATAATATCACCTACTTTTGCCGCATTTACCTTTACTTCGATATAAAGATTATTGATGGTTTCAGCTGTCAGGTTCTCTAAAAACCCCGAAATCAGTACAGGCCCGGTTCCATCACCATTTATTCCCAATCCTGTTAAACTTAAAACCTGAGTGTTTTCTAAGGTAGCTCTGGGCTCAAGCTCAAGATTGATGTCCTGAGCATTTACTAATTCGCAGGGAACAACACAGGCAATCAACAGTACAAGAGCTATAGAATGACTTTTAAGTGATCTCTCAAACATATTTAATCCCGTAATTTTATTTGAGTCTTATTTTAAAGTAATAGCCGCATACAAACAAGCGGTATGCGAAGACTCTAATATTTGGAAAAATACACTGATAACCATTTGTATTATAAAAGAAATAAAAAAAAGCCCTTTTCCGGGTAATGGAAAAAGGCTTTGTGGAGCTACGGGGATTCGAACCCCGGACCTTCGCGCTGCCAGCGCGACGCTCTAGCCAGCTGAGCTATAGCCCCGTAAAAAACGGACGACAAAAATAAATAATTTATACCCAAATAACATGACAAATTTATTTATTCTTAATTTCATTTATTGAGCTTTAAAACTTTGTTTTATAATATATGCCAAGTTGATAAAAAACTCTTTTTAATTCTTTGTTAAACCGCTATTTTAGTAAGCAAACATCGCAAAGTTAATTCAAACCGTAATCCAAGAAGATGACAAATTTAAAATCTATCCTACATTTTTCTTTGGTAGCCGTTGCATTGGTCTTTATGACCAACTGTTCAGGGACCGAAGAATTACTTGCTCCATCCGAGCGTACCATTGAGTACTTAAATTCCCTAGATGACGAGACCCTAAAAACATTAGACTCTGATACTGATGGATTAAGTGACTATGATGAGCTTAGAGTTCACGAAACCAACCCATTAAATGCTGACACTGACGGTGACGGCCTTACCGATGGTGAAGAGATCAATGAATACGACACAGATCCTAACAACGCTGACACTGACGGTGACGGCCTTTCTGACGGTGATGAAGTAAATTCTTACAACACCGATCCTAACAATCCTGATTCTGACGAAGACGGCCTTTCTGACGGTGACGAAGTAAACAATTATAACACCGATCCTAACAGTTCAGACTCTGACAACGATGGGTTAAATGATTATGACGAAGTAATGACTCATGACACAGATCCTAACAACGCAGATTCTGATGGTGATGGCTTCACTGATATGCAGGAAATTGATATGGGAACAGATCCTATGGATTCCAGTGACCCTGTGTTCCTGAACGCCGACGATTTCGGAACTATCAACTTTGACTTTGACCGTTCTAACATCCGCAGTGATGCTCAAACGACCCTCGCTGAAAATGTTGAATTACTCAAAGATGCTCCAGCTTTCCGAATCCGTATAGATGCCTATACTGATCATGTTGGTGGAGATCAATACAACTTACGCTTGAGCTTGCGTCGAGCAAATGCTGTCGTTGACTACTATGTAGAAAACGGCATTTCTGAAGACCGCATTGAGTCAAGTGGCTTAGGTAAAGCTCCTGTTGAGTGTACTGAAGCTGAATTGGATGCGAATACTCCCGGCTGTGAAAGAAACCGCCGCGCTGAGTCTCATCCTATTAGCACACTCAAGTATCAGCCAAATAACTAAGCTGATCAGTTAGAGTAAATAATTTAAAAAGCCCGCTGCCTATGGTAGCGGGCTTTTTTTATGTACTTAATTTTGCCTTTAGGAACGACTTTAAAAGAACCGGGCTACACTCACCCCAACATAGAACCCCGGATCATCTATTCGGTAAGCGACATCGGCTCTGAAGAGATTAAAGATATTACTTAATGAAAGTCCTGCCTCCATATGCCAGTCATCTGTTGATACAGGTGAGAACCCATAACGGTTATTAAACTCGTCTACCTGTTGTTCTTTGATCCATGTTCTTCCTACCCCACCAAATGCGATAATGCTAAGTCCGGTTTGTGTAGCATTTCTCCAGCCCAGCATCTCCAAAGGCACACTTTTAAAGTTATGCTCTGCATTTAATGATACATAACTTGCTCCTTCATAAGGAATAAAACGCTTGGCTCTGAAAGCTCCAAAAGGTGTAACTACTCCCAAAGCAACATCCAATGCTTCATTTTTTTGAATAGGAAGATCGCCAAGATAGGTTCCGGCATTTAATCTCATATCCAATGTGTTTGGGAAAAACCGCCGCTGATAAAAAGTCTCGTACCGGCGATATATATCCAGTTTAAACCGGGTATAATCCCAGCTGCTTCCAATGAGTTTTGCGGACTGCTCAACACTTACAGAGAAGTCATTGGCGCCAATAGCACCAAAAGCTTTCTTGTCTTCTCCTATGCTATAGGATACCTTAAAAGCACTCAGAGTACCTTCATCTATATAACTGTTTGGGCGCTGAATCAGATCTCTGCCAATGATGTCATAACTGGTTTTATAATTTATGGCAGAATGATTTTCATACGCATAATTCAAACGAAATGTGCCACGAAACCTCTTCTCCGGTCGGTAAGCTGCCGTAAACTCAATTCCTTCATTTCGGTAGTAATCAAAGTAATCAGAATAGCCCAATAAGTTCGGCATACTGGTTATGAAAGAATTATACATATCGGAATTATAGCGGGTTTCCGTAGTAGCACTATAACCGGCAGAAAGTCCAAATCGGCGGGTCTTTTTCAGTGGCCACCATCCTATTTTAGCTCCATAAGAGAACGCCTCATAACCGGTACTGTATCCACCAAAAACCTCCGATGAAAGCCTGTTATCTATATATCGTCGTTCATGTTTAACTCCACCATAAAAGGCATCTACCCTATTGAAACGAGCCAAAGGACTTATGTTTCGCGTTACTTTAGACCATATTGAAGGCCCCTGACTATTTTGTGTATTTGAAGAGTTATTACTGCCTCTGCTGCTGCCTCCATTACTTTCTATAGAATAACCGGGATCATCCTCATCTTCCCAATCAATAAACCGGGTAAAGAAACCGGTAGGTTTGAATGCTTTTTCCAGCGTCGCTGTACTGTCCACCGTCTCGTAAGCACGTTTCTCCTGAAGATCCAAGGGAATCACATCAACTTCACTGACAAAAAGAGAATCACCGCTATTGATCGTTGTGGAATCTACCATCAACATTTGCGTTGATCTGAACAGCGAATCAGGAAGATCTGTATTCACTTCATAGTCGTTCAGCTTAGCGACTTGCTTAAAGCCTATGGGAGGGAATCTAAGCCCTACGATACCAACCTCAACCAATCCCTCGATCCGGACATCTACCGGAAGCCAGTAATCGCCCCCAAAATTATTGAATTGCTGGGAATAAGTAAGGTTAAAGTCTTGTACCGGGGGAGGAAAACTGATTACCGAATTAGGCTTCAGGTCTACTTCTAGCAACGCATATTCTTCACCCAGCACAAAGATCGTCCCCTCAAAAAGGGGCTGTAGTTTTCGCTTTGATGTTACTGACAATTCATATACTACCTGTCCATCCAGCGACTGTATATCTTCAAGGTAAAAATCATAATAGCTCAACGCATTCGGATGAGTTACCCCAACCATATCAAAACCCGCGATATCAAGGTTGTCATCATAGAAATTCGGTAAATAGCTTACCCCGGCAAAATTACTTGCCTCATCAATATTGGCCGTTTGTCGCTTTGACTTCAGTACTTCCCGGTGACCTCTCTCCCTATCCCAGTAGGCGATGGACACACTTTCAGAAATAGAAATGATGGTCGTATCATTCTTTAGCTGCTGGCGGGTATACGCCTCGGCTTTATACGTCTTAAGACCTTCCCGCCAGATCTGTTTTCGGCGGATCACTTCTCTCATAATAGCTATGGCAGGATCTTCACCGGTCACCACGATCTCACCCATTTCCGCCACCGACGGCTTCAGTAAGAAATCCACGAAATCGGTCTCTTCAGTAACAACTTTTTCCTGACTCTCAAAGCCGATGAAACGTACCACTAATGTCACCGGTAATTCGCCGACAATGATGCTGAACTCACCATCCTGGTTCGAGATCGTTCCTTTGTAGGTATCTTTGATGATCACGTGAGCTGCCGGAAGAGGCTCTCCGGTTTCGGCATCTGCAATTCTGCCGGTGACTGTGGTTTGCGCGGCCGCTTCTGTAAATGCCGTTAAGAGAAGGAGAAAAGTAAATACTATAGCTGTTTTTTGCATCGCCCTGAAAATCTGTTTGTGGAATAAAATCAATAAACTTCTACTAACAAGAAGCTGATTAGTTACATTAAGCTACGTATCTTTTCCACAAAGATTGTCTTGACTACTGACCCTGTAGTTCAATTGGAGAGAATTGTAATAAGCATAAGTTCTATAATATCAATTACTTAACATGCTTTATCAATGATTATGAATCCGATTATAAATCGTGTCTGATTTACAATTAATAAGGGTCATGATTATAAATTCTGTTCTTATAACCTCCACTTAGAATTTCAGATTTTCACAATGAGTTCAAGAAAAACCCCTGGTGGAAAAGAATGGATAAATTAAGTAAATAAGACTTTACTTAGTTATTATCACTGTACCTAAGATATCATTAAGACAACACACGATTTATAATGATTGGAATTTTGTTAATAGTACTATTTTCCACCTTTTCACCAACCCCTCAACCGATATCTGACGATGAGAAAGTTATCAAGGACAATATTCTTGTCGAGTTTCCTCAGAAGGAACCTTCTTTTCTTTCAAACCTATCCATTTCATTCAACCCTGAATCTGAGTTTATATACCTGTTAAACAATCAGTCAGGAGAACTTACTCAGATTGAACCAAATGGGTCTTTCTCCGTTATCAATACTCTTCAATTTCCACTTTCAGATGAATATCATTACATGGAAACCTCCCGTGACGGGTCTACTCTTTTCTTTTGGGAAATTGGTTTAGGGGAAGTGTACAAATATGCTATTAAGACCAAGTCTCTTCAACACATATCCAACACGAGTGTTCATAAATACATGTACAATCACGGAGGGGTCATAGATGAAAATAACAACATATTCGTACAGGGAGGGTATGGTTTTTGGGAGGTTAAGAATTTCCTCTTGAAATACACTTCCAAAAACGAATGGTTATTGGAGTCCTACGGGGATGACTTAAAAGTGGTTCCACATATGACCCAAAATTCACTTTGGTACGATAGAGACAACAGAGAATTACTCTATATGACGAAATCAAACAGTCAGTGGATAGATGAAGATTCTTATAGTTTGGGTACATACAATCTCCAAAAGAAAAAATGGGTCAGTGAAAAATGGATAATTCCAACAGAACATAAGATTAACCTTGGGTATTATCTGTTAGTGAGAACCAGTTATACGAGAAATGACTCAACTAATATCACCCATATAGATGGAAAGTACTTTCTCAATACTAATACAAGTAGATTCTATCAGTTAGAGAACCCTACTCTTACTAACATAACTCGGTTTGTTTTTTATTACTCAGATAAAAGTGACCAATGGATATTCGTTGGTTCTGATAGGGAAAACAGTACAACCAATCTTACCATTAAAAGAATACCTAATTCAGAGTTCACACTCTCTGAAATTCCGACCTACAGTAGATTTGGATTTATATTATCCAAATACCTGTGGTGGATTCTCACAGTTCTAACTTTTAGTGTACTCCTAGTTTTTATTTATATCAGATATATCCAAAAGAGTACCCTTGAAACTACAGAAAGTGAATCACCTCTTTATCTCAATTATGAGGACGACAAAATTCATGTTTTCCAAAATGGTGAGTTGATACCTATCACAGATGACTATGTGAGAAGAACCTGGGAAGTAATTTATTCTATGTATATCAAAGGGAGTACCGTTATTTCAATGTCTGAATTTGATGATAAACTTTTCCTCCCTGACCATTCCCCCTCATATCGTTCGAAAATAAAAAATAAAGTTTTTAAACACATCAACAGTATTTCTGGTACCCTCATAACTCTTGAACCGAATCCCATTGATAAGAGGTTTAAGGATGTTCATATAAATACTGACCTCATAGAACAATAGACAGGTATTACCTGACCCCCTTTAGAAATTACTTGTCAACTAATAAACAAGTATCTAATAACTTTTATTGATATAAATACCCCGTTATTGATATTGGTTTTTAGGGGTACAAGTTTTATACCCTAAGACCTTTAAATGATTAACTTCAAATATTGGGTGTTTATCTTTCAAACATAACCTAACCCAATAACCTCCTCCCATTGATTTGGGAGAAGGTTTTTTGGGGTACAAGTATTTCCACTTCCTGTACAAACCTTATTTATGTATTTATCATACGTTATACCCTTCTACCTCTCATAATTTTTGTATCTCTTGTAAATCTATCTTTTGAAACCGAGTCTACTCCTGAGGACACTACTGACACTATTAATTAGGAGCAGGTTTTGGGGAAACCGACAGTTTGAGGGTATGTTCAAAAAGGACACTCTTTTAGTGGTACAAGTACAAAAAATCATTTAAGGGGTCATTGGCCAAGGTGAATTCGCAAACACGAAAACTCCTTAAAAACCCCCTAAAATCCACCATATCAACTTCACGGGTACTCAGTTCGGTTGGAGTTAAACGACTCGGAGAATCCTCATTTCTAAGTAAAGTTGTCAGGAAGATTAATGGGTTTTTCAAGAAGGTGTTCAGGTCACTTCAAAAGACGGAACGAGAGTTGGATACCCTCCAAAAACTCTCTCGTAAGATGGTCAGGTAGTAACTATTTCAAACTTTTTTCAATTTTTTTATTCGTTTTCTCATCCGACCTCATACTTATAGGTGTATCAGGTGATACTAAACTTCATATCCTTCGAAAAACTGAGGTGGGAATGTTGGAACAGGTAAAGAGATGTAATGACCTACATCAAGTGAGATTGAATAAACTTTAGAACTCGTTTTTTCTTTTTCTGACTTTCTTCTGGGGGACTTGTTTCCATCTTTTTCGTTTTTTCAACAGATACCAACTTACCTACTGAACCGTATATCTATATATATTTTTCAGAGTGAGAATAACTACTCTATAACTTCTATAGACCAAAAAAATTGACCTCGATATATAAACGGGTCAGACCAAGTGTTTGGGGAAACAAAAGTTCTCAGTTACAAGAAACTAATTTTTGATTACCCTGTTAGAATATTCCATAAAAAAGTGTTTATCTATCAACAAACAGGTAAGGGTTTGAATATGTATTTCAGAGTATTATCAAATGGACTTAGTACATAATCTGTCAATATATGGATACTTCAAAAGACCATAATTTATTTGACACAGTAGAGATTAGTTATCCTTTTCCATTTTAAGATTATACACTTCACTTATTCGGTTCTTAATTGAAAGTTTTTCACTGTTTGAAATACTTATCTCATTACTTGTATGGATATAATAATTTTCCATGGTTTGAACTGAATTCCTGGTTACCTGTGATAAATCAAATGTTGAAACACCCTTAGTGTATAGATTAAAGTTTATCATCATATCTCTCAGGTCATGTGTTCTTTCTACACCTGTATGTTTCAACTCAAGTTCATCCAACACATAATTGTCAAAATTCTTTCTTAAAGTTCCCATGTCAAATGGAAATAATCTGTCTTCATCAGAATACAAGTACATTATTACTTCTATAATATTTGTTTTATAGGTAGGTTTTTTATGGTGTTCTTTTAGGAATATTTTTTCCTGTTTTAGTTGGTCTGATTTAGTCCAGGAAAACACACTATAATCCACACCTACTCTCCCAAACTTTCTCTTCCAATAAATAACAAAGGTGTATATGTGTTTATTTGGTGAAATATATGAATACCCACTTTTCTTTTTCCCATGAATCCTCTCCATACTCTTTTTATTTGAATAACAATAAACTAATTCACCTATTCTAAACCCATAAAGTATTTGAAGAAGTGATGTAAAATAAACTGAGGTGTATTTTTCAGGTCTAACTTTAGGGTTCTTGATAAATTCCAACCAAACCTTACGAACTCTTTCAGATAGTTTTTCTACCCACTCTATGTAATTCTCAACAGTATAGAAATCAGGAATTGACTTCTCTTTTCGTCTAACAGAAAATAGGTTTTTTCTAAATTTTGGTGTAATAGGATGATATTTTATCACTCTATTCCCTCTACTTGGTTCAACTAATTCATCCAAAAACTGTTGAATATGTATAAGGATAACCCTTATAGAATTATCAGATAACTCCTTTTCACCATTACTTTTTTCGTAATCATAGATGAGATAACTAACAAAGTCCTCAAAATAATTTCTAAAACTTTCCCTTTGAACTCCTCTTAATGAAATGGGGGTTTCAATCACATAGTCTCGGAGTTTTCTTACATGTGAAATGATATCCTGAGTTGTTTTTTTAGTCCGTTCTGTACCCCGTACATTCTCTTCACCTTCCTTTTCTAATCTTTCAATATAATCGTCAATAACATTGAGAAAAGTCTGGTTCCTTTTTGTTTTTGAGATTCCTTTGAGTTTATCCTTTAAGATTTTAACACTATTCTGAAAAGAATTTTCCTCATCACCTTTATCATTTACAGAACACAAATGAATCAGTCTGTTTGTACCCTTTGATTTGTTATAGTACCAGTAGTGATATACTTTTCCACCCTGTTTGTTTTTTTGAATAGTGAAGGAACCATTCGGAATTGTACCATCACTTTGAAGGTACTTTACAATGTCCTTAGAATAACCAAAGTCTTTCTTTTTCATATTCTCAGATTTTCGTTGATATAGTATAACAAAAATCCGTAATATGATTATGAAACGATTATGAATTTTATAAGTAAGCTTAATAGATATTGTTTTTATTAAACTTACAAATGACCCTGTAGTTCAATTGGATAGAATAGGGACCTCCTAAGTCCTAGATCTGGGTTCGATTCCCGGCGGGGTCACATTTGCTCTTCAAATAAAAGCTCTTAAAACATTCATTGGTATTTTTCCTCAGAATACCTTTTTATAGGGGCAATATTTGATTGATCTGTTAAAGATGATCTAAACCGAAATTTATCATTGAATCAAACATGCTCCTTCATTCCTTAGACTGGACCATCCTTGCTGTCTTTTTTGCTGTTGTACTTGTCATTGGATTGTGGTCATCCAAAACAGCCGGCAAAAATCAGGAACAGTTTTTTCTTGGGGGAAGAAGCATGCCCTGGTGGCTTTTGGGAGTCTCAATGGTGGCCACCACCTTCTCCGCCGATACGCCCAATCTCGTGACAGGACTGGTGCGTGAAGGCGGCGTAGCCCGAAACTGGGTGTGGTGGTCTTTTTTGATCACGGGTATGGTAACCGTATTTATCTATGCCCGTTTATGGAGGCGATCCAATGTGCTTACAGATCTTGAATTCTATGAGATCCGGTACAGCGGAAAAGCGGCCTCCTTTTTGAGGGGCTTCCGCGCGATCTACCTCGGTGTTTTATTCAACTGCCTGATCATGGGAACCGTGACGCTGGCTGCCATTAAGATCGGCTCCGTTATGTTCGGGCTTTCTCCGTGGATCATTGTAGTTGGAGGATCGGCCATAGTAGTCGCCTACTCAGCCCTGGGCGGGATCAAAGGGGTGATATGGACGGATTTCTTTCAATTTGGGATCGCCATGGTTGGGGCTTTTTATGCTGCCTACGTAGCTATTGAACAGCCCGAGATCGGTTCACTGGCTGCATTGTTTGATCACCCCAACCTGGAGGGCAAACTGGATATATTTCCAAGTATGAATAATCCCTCACTAGTCATCTCCATGTTCATTATTCCCATTGCTGTGCAATGGTGGTCGGTGTGGTATCCCGGTTCTGAGCCCGGAGGTGGCGGTTATATCGCACAGCGTATGCTCGCTGCAAAAGATGAAAATCATGCGGTAGGAGCAACCCTTCTCTTTAATGTTGCACATTATGCCTTGCGCCCCTGGCCCTGGATCATTGTAGCACTGGCATCCCTGGTACTTTTCCCGGATCTGGCTTCCATTCATGAAGTTTTTCCGGATATCAAAGATCAATATCTGGGAGATGACATCGCTTACCCGGTCATGCTGACCTTACTCTCACCGGGCTGGCTGGGATTGGTAACAGCCTCACTCATCGCGGCATTTATGTCCACTATCAGTACCCATTTGAATTGGGGCTCTTCGTACCTGGTTCACGATTTTTACAACCGTTTTGTGAAGCCTGATGCCACCGAAAAGGAATTGGTTAGAATGGGGCGAATTTCAACACTCTTACTTATGGTTATCTCAGGAGCCTTTGCTTTGTTTTTGTTGAGAGATGCCACGCAGGCCTTCAACATCTTACTATTGTCAGGCGCAGGAACCGGAGCCATTTATCTGCTCCGTTGGTTCTGGTGGCGCATTAATGCCCTAACGGAAGTGACAGCTATGATCAGTGGTACGATCACCGCTTTTGTGTTGGTCCTTTTTGTGAGTGATGACGCCTTAGCCACTACTTATCTGGATGGGTTCACGGTGAAGTTATTACTGGCCGTTTTCATCACCTCGGTGGTCTGGATCGTTACCGCCTTTACTACCCGGCCGGAATCCTATGAGACACTTCGCAAATTCTATGAACTCACTCACCCCGGCGGACCCGGCTGGAAAAAACTGATCCGGGAATCTAAAAAGCGGGGTGATGAGATCGCCGAAACCAAGGATTGGGGAGTTCCACAAGGCATTTTGATGGTCTTTGTAGGATGCATTGGAACCTATTCAGCACTAATAGGGACTGGAAATTTTCTATATGGAAACTATATTACCGCAGGAATTTTAACGCTGGTCTTCATTGTATCGGCTTATATCATTCAACAATATTTAACTAAAACTGAATTCTAATGGGTGATTTTACACGACGTAAATTTCTTCAATCGGCATCAGTTCTTGCAGCAGGAACATTCACTCTGCCATCTTTTGTAAGAGCCAGTTCACTTGGTACGATGAATGATGTCCGTATTGGATTTATTGGAACGGGACTACGAGGACGGAATCACGTGAATAATATCCTTAGTTATGAAGGCGTGCATTGCCCCGCTATTTGCGATATCGACCCAGAGGCCATCACCAAAACCAAGGACATCTTCAGAAATAAAGGCAAGGACCTGCCCAAAGTTTACACCGGAAATGATCATGCATACTTAGAAATGCTCGAAAAAGAAGATCTGGATGGTGTAATAATTGCCACCAACTGGAAATGGCACACACCGATGAGTCTCGCTGCAATGCGCAATGGAGTTTATACCGGGGTTGAAGTTTCTGGAGCTTTTTCAGTGGATGAATGCTGGGAGTTGGTTCGTACACATCAACAAACAGGAACGCATTTGTTTTTCCTCGAAAATGTGAATTACCGTCGGGATGTATTGGCTGTATTGAATATGGTAAGGGATAATGTATTTGGAGAACTTCTGCATCTAAGAGGCGGTTATCAGCATGATCTTCGACAGGTGAAATTCAATGACGGGCAAGGCGGACTTAAATTTGGGAAGGACAGCTACGGGGAAGCCCGTTGGAGAACTGAACACTCCATTCGCCGAAACGGGGAACTCTATCCAACACACGGTCTCGGACCGCTTAATGCCATGCTGGATGTAAACAGAGGTAATCGGCTTACCTCTATTTCATCTTTTGCCACCAAGGCTAAAGGGCTAAACCAATTTGTACTCGATCACCCCGATGGCGGTGAAGATCACCCGTATGAAAACATTGACTGGAAGCTGGGAGATATCGTCACTTCACATATCTCCACGGCTAATGGCGAGACCATCATTCTAACGCACGATACCAACCTTCCACGGCCCTATTCGCTTGGATTCAGAGTTCAAGGTGTTAAAGGACTGGCCCAATTCGACTATCACACCCGAAGAGTTCATGTGGAAGGTGTTTCAGAAAATCACCAATGGGATGAATGGAAAGAATGGTTTGAAAAGTACGATCACGAGCTTTGGAGAAAATATGGTGAGATCGCCATCGATGGAGGACATGGAGGCATGGATTATTTTCTCGACCGCGCTTTTGTTGAAAGTGTAAAAGCTAGTGCCCCGGCCGTCATTGATGTTTATGACGCTGCTGTGATGCGGGTGATCACCCCGTTATCTGAAGTATCGATCAGGGAAGGAGGAACTCCTCAGGAAATTCCCGATTTCACAGATGGAAACTGGATCCATCGCGAACCTGTATTTGCTTTGGGTGATTGGTAACTTCCGCTCTTAGTTGGAATTTCAATTTTCAAACCGCATAAAATGCCTTCACTTGTATTACTCGCAGCCGGGATGGGAAGCCGATACGGCGGCACCAAGCAGTTTTCAACCTTTGGTCCCTATGACCATCTTATTATTGATTACACCATTTTGGATGCCATTGAAGCAGGTTTCGAAAAGATCGTTGTGGTGATCCGAAAAGAAATTGAGCCTGCATTCAATGAGACAGTTTTCAATAAATGGAAAGATAGGATCGATCTAAGAGTAGTTTATCAGGAACTGGATTCCCTTCCCGAACAATACCAGCCTTTGGAAGGCAGAACCAAACCCTGGGGTACCGCACACGCCGTATGGATGGCTGAAAATGAGATCAACGAACCTTTTGCCATCGCCAATGCCGATGATTTTTATGGGAGGGAAGCCATTCAGAAAACCTGTGATCAGCTTAAGAAAATGTCTTCTGATAAAAACGGTGCATTCATTATCGGCTATGAATTGGGGAATACCCTGAGTCCAAACGGTTCGGTTTCAAGAGGTCTTTGTCATGTTGATGAGAGCGGGAACCTGATTAATATTGAAGAACTGAAATCCATTGAAGAGAGACTTGGTAAGATCATTTCTGAAACAGATAAAAAAGAAAGAGAACTTCGGTCGGAAGATCTGATCTCCATGAATTTAATGGGATTTACACCTTCTGTCTTTGATGCTATTCGCGAAGGATTCGATCGTTTTTATAAAAACCTCAATCCGGGAAGCACCGCGGAATTTTATCTCGCCAATGTGCTAACCCGGCTTTTAAATGAGGGAGTAAACGTTTCGGTAATTCCTACCAACAGTCAGTGGTTTGGCGTTACCTATAGTGAGGATAAAGAATGGGTAAACCGGCAGCTTACAGAACTTCATGAATCAGGAGTTTATCCTGATGGACTCTGATCAAGTCATAAAAGAGATCCTTGCACGCTTTCCCATTTCGGGAGAACAGGTGCGGGTTATTCCAGTTAAAACAGGATTGATCCATACTTCTTATAAGGTCATTGAAAGACAGGGTAAATCCTATCTCCTTCAGAAGATCAACACCTCCGTTTTCAGGGATGTTGAAGCCCTGATGGGAAACATTGCCCATGTAACAACCATTCTTAAAGATGCTTTTCAGAGTTCACCTTATGAAAGCCTTGAGCTATTAAAAACCAATGACGGGCAATTGTTTTATGAGCATGAATTTAAGGCATGGAGGATCTATCATTTTAAGGAACACCTGGTGGGCTATGATGCTCCTGAGAATAAAGAAATGGTAGTTGAAGCCGGAAAAGCTTTCGCCCAATTTGCTAAGACTCTTTCACAAACAGACCCCGAACAACTTTCTGTAACCCTACCTGATTTTCATTCTCTGCAGAAACGATACCAACAATTTAAACTTGCCCTGAAAAATACACCTGTAAAACTTTCTGAAATTGATCCTCTTCCCGAACAAATAGCGGGATTCACTCAACTTCTGCTCCCCCTGGAATATGCCATGGATAGCGGGGAGATTCCTATTAGGATCACTCACAATGATTCTAAATTCAACAACCTTCTTTTTGACCAAACTAATAAAGCCCGTTGTGTTGTTGATCTGGATACCGTTATGCCCGGAATCATCCACTTTGATGTCGGCGACTGCCTCAGAACGCTTACCCCCTCTACTCCTGAAGATGAGCCGAACCTTGGAAAGATCGAACTCAGAGAAGACTTTCATTATGCATTCCTGGAAGGATATATTGAAAATGAATCAGGCTGGTTGACAGAAGAAGAAATTAAATTTATACCCTTTTCCGCACCTTATATGGCATTGATCATGGGTATTCGGTTTCTCACCGACTACCTTCAGGGTAATATTTATTATTCATGTGATCATCCCGAACACAATCTGGTGAGGGCCAAATGTCAGATTGAAGTCACAAGACAATTTCTGGAACAATTCCCCCTAAACAGTGACTTGACATAGGCTTTCAAGTAAGGATCTTTTGAAGTTCCCGGAGTTCCAGGCTTTTAAAATCATCGATAACTAAAGAACAATTACTTAGCTCCTCGTGGGTATGGGTTGTTGCCACTCCCACTACTTTAGATCCTGCCGCTAATCCTGATTCCACTCCTGATATAGAATCTTCGAACACGATGCAATTCTCAGGATTTGCTGCAACCGATTTAGCCGCTTTCAGATATGGTTCAGGATGAGGTTTACTCTTCGTGACGTGCGAGGAATTTAACACCGACAAAAAGTAAGAGTTCAAGGAGAGCTCACTTAAGATATACTCCGCATTTTCAGCCGGAGCTGAAGTTGCCACAACGCATTTGATATCATTTTTCCGGAGCAGATCAAGGAATTCTATAATTCCGGATACCTTATGTTCTCTTGGATCAAATGCAGCTCTGAATATGGCCTCTTTCTCGTCAGCATAACTCTGAATTTCTTCATCAGGCAGATCTCCGAAAACAGCGGGGAGCCAATCCTGATTGGTTCGGCCGTAAACCTTTTGCCTAAACTCTTCTTCTGTGACCTCCAGATCGTATTTAACACAGAACTCCTGAATTGCTTCTTTGTGAGTAGGATTGCTATGCACGATCACACCGTCCATATCAAAAATTACTGCTTCAATGTTGTTCATTCTTTAAAGGACAGCTTTTGAAATGCATAGTTTACTGAGATCAGTCAAATTGATTTTTTACCACGAAATAATGTTCCCAAAACAGCTGTAAAAAGTGCCGCACCAATGATCGACCATATTATGGGAAAGGGACTCCCGTCAATTTGAATGGTCCATAATTCCGGCAGCCCAAGTTCACCTGCGATCCATTTTCCTAAAATGGCGCCTATAAAACCAACCCCGGCCGAGATGAGACATCCGCCAAAACTATAACCACTGATACTCTGGCCAATTCCACCGCAGATAGCAGCTATGAGTAATAACACTAAAAATCCAAAAAATGACATAATACTCCTTAATTAATTAACAAATATAGGTCACGCCTTTTGTTCTAATACTACGGCAGGCTCCAGAGGTTTCACAATTACATGCTCGTCTACATCAAATAAAAGACGGTTATCAGTATGCACAATGTACTTATCACCCTTAAACAATACATGATAGGTGATATCATGGCCTCGAAATTCCCGTCCTACGATAATTCCACTCTCTGTTCCATTTGCTTTGCAACGCTCGATCGTTAAATGCTCTGGGCGAATAGAACACAAGATCAGCCCTTCCGCTTCTTTGTTGATCTTTACCGGACCCAATCTCGTTTCCACATTGTTGGAGCCGTCTGCGTGTGCACGGAATAAATTCGTTCTTCCCAGAAATTGAGCTACAAATTGTGTTTTGGGATGATAATAAACTTCCTCGGGTGTTCCTATTTGTTCGATCTGACCATTGTTCATCACCGCTATACGATCGGCAAAAGAGAGGGCTTCTTCCTGATCGTGCGTAACCAGAATCGCACTCATTCCTGATTTTTTCAGGATCCCACGAACTTCTTTCCTTGTGGTATCTCGCAGCATCGCATCTAAGCCTGAAAAAGGCTCATCCATTAAAACGAGCCTTGGTTTTGGAGCAATAGCTCGCGCCAAGGCCACTCGCTGTTGCTGTCCACCGGAAAGCTCATCAGGCATTCGATGCTTATATTTTTCCATTCCGGTTCTGCACAGTACTTCTTCAGCAAGAACCGGGCGTTTTTTTCGCTCAATTTCGTGCAGACCAAATGCTACATTTTCCAAAGCATTCATGTGAGGGAACAATGCATAGTCCTGAAATACAAAACCGATCTCTCTTTTCTGCGGTGATAACCGCTTATTTGTGCTTTCTACAAGCTCCTCTTCAATAAAAACTTCTCCGGCTTCGCACTGCTCAAAACCGGCTATAAGCCGAAGTGTAGTCGTTTTTCCACAACCTGAAGGGCCCAAAAGTGCAAATATCTCATTCTTTCCGACATCAAAGCTCACGTTGTTAACAACTGGGCCTGTTTCGTCGAAAGATTTGGTTAATCCGGTTATGTGTAAGAGAGGTTTTTCCATATGATTACTGAACCAAAAAATCTTGATTTAGATTCAGTCTATATAAGATAAGGACTATTCCGGTACTTCTGAAAGTTTTGATACGTGAATATTTGTGAAACAGGGCGGGATAATGTAAGTTTAATTTGTTTCGGGATTACAACTTATTCACAAATATCAACAAACTAATAGTCATGAAAAATATAAGCATCTACACCCTCCTGTTAGCCTTTACACTGATAATGATACAAGGCTGCGGACCGAGCGAAGAAGAACGAAGAGCTGCTGAACAAGCTCGACTGGATTCTCTTAGACAAGTTGAACAACAGCGCATCGCTGAACTAATGCAAGCACGTGAGGATAGTCTTGCGCGTGTGGCTCAACAAGAGCAAATGGAAGAAGAAGATTCAACTCAATTTGCTGAGGATGGTGAATATGCCGTTCAAGTTGGGGCTTTCCGTTCTGAAGGTGAAGCTAATGAATATAAGAACAGACTCAGTGACCGTGATTATCCTCATGTTTATGTAGTAAAGGTCGGTGAGGAAGAAACCGGGGATATTTGGTTTCGGTTGCGCGTGGGGTTCTTTGCATCTAAAGCAGAGGCTGAAGAATTTGGAGCTGATTTGGGCAATGAACTAAATACTGGTTATTGGGTCTCTAAAGTTCAGCGATCAGGAAACGATTCATAAATAGCGGGTTAGAATTTATAGTTGTATCTCTCCCAAGCATTTGCTTAATTGTAGGAGCGCTC
Source organism: Gracilimonas halophila (assembly GCF_042684365.1). Taxonomy (NCBI): domain Bacteria; kingdom Pseudomonadati; phylum Balneolota; class Balneolia; order Balneolales; family Balneolaceae; genus Gracilimonas; species Gracilimonas halophila. The sequence goes on from NZ_JBHULI010000001.1 coordinate 112,932, forward strand.
AAGTAGCGTCTCTCTTGATGAATAGTCAGGGCATTGCATATGAAAAATGCAATGCCCTATTTTTTTGCATCTTTTTTTTCCATCATTCGTAATCCTCGACCCTAAAAACTTTTCTAATTCTACGGTTTACGTTATTATGCACCTTCAACATTATTCAGAAACTTCAATTTAAGCGAAATGAAAAATTTCAGTATCGCTACACGGCAAAAAAACAACGTAACTATACTGGATATCAGCGGAGAGCTTGACGCGCATACAGCTTCTCAGTTGGAGAATGCACTCAAATCCTTGATCGATGATGAAAGTTATTCAATCATAGTTAACTGTTCCGGTCTCGATTATATAGCAAGTGCCGGACTGGGTGTTTTCATGGCCTACATTGAGGATGTAAGAAGTCTGGGCGGTGACATCAAACTCACCAATATGAATGACCGAGTTTATAATGTATTTGATTTACTGGGTTTCCCAACACTATATGATATCCTGGAAGATGAAAAAGAAGCATTAACAAGCTTTGAGAATTAAAGAGCAAGAGAGTGGCAGGAACTAAACAAATAAAAACCTTATCTGTTGAGGCTTCTACAGAGCACCTGGCAGAGGTACGGGATTTTGTTGCTGCACATGCTGAGAATATTGGGCTGACCCAAAAAGATATTTCCGAGATCAGGCTTGCTGTTGATGAAGCCTATACCAATATCATAAAACATGCTTACAAAAATACCCCGAAAGAAAAAGTAAACATTGAGATCGGTTCCGATTCAGATCATCTGTGGATCACTTTGATGGATAAAGGAAAAAGCTTTGATCCCAGTTCTTACACTGAACCAGACCTGATGAAGCGGATCAAAGAAAAAAAACGTGGCGGCATGGGGGTCTACCTCATCAGAAAATTAATGGATCAGGTGCAATACAATCGTAAAGGCCATACCAATGTAATACGAATGGTCAAAAACCTTTGACGTATCGTGGACACTAAATCAACTTTTTCAAATACTGAAGAACGCCAAAGCCGGTTTGAACTGCGTACCCTGCTTGAAACTAGCAGAATGCTTATTGAATCGCAGGAGCCGGATTTTGTCTTGAATAATTTGTTACTCATCACAATGGGCAAGCTTTTGGTTCCAAAGGGTATGATCCTTATCAATAAAGGCTCTGATCATTTTTATCAGGTGAGTAAGATCAAAGGAAGAAGCTCACTTTCAGAAAATGATACCATCCAACTGAATTTCCCGGAAATGACTCTGGAGGATGCTATTATTCAGGGTACAGATCATCCTGAGATCACAAAAAAATTAGGTCTTGCAGACGAAAGTATTTTCTTCAACCTGCGCACCACTAACCATCATCTCGGATTTTTATGCTTGGGCCCCAAAGGCACCAAAAAACCTCTTACCGATAGTGAATTAGAGTTTATTGAAAGCCTGACCATTATTTCTTCAGTGGCCATAGCTAATTCCAGGATGTTTCAGGAACTTCGCCTTATAAATAGAAAGCTTGACAGAAAAGTACATGACCTTCATACCCTTCTTGAGCTAAGCAAAGATTTTAACCTCATGGTTGACAGGGATGAGATCGCCCGCACTTTCAAGTTTGCCATGCTTGGGCAAATGTTGATACGGACATTCTTCTTTGTTCTGGATATTGAAGATGAAAAATCTATTTTAGCAAGCAGCGGACTTAAAGAGAAACCGTCCAAAAAAGAACTGAATACATTATTTGAACTTGAAGATGTATTCTATTGTGAAGAAAATCACGATTGCCCATTTCTGGATAAAAATGACATTCGTCTTGTGATCGCCTTGTATTTTCAGAATGAAAAGATCGGGGTTGTTGGGGTTGGTGCTCCTGCTAATAATGAGTCGTATGGCAAAGAGCAGGTGGATTTTCTGCAGTCTCTTGGAAATTTAGCCCTCCTCACCATACAAAAAACTCTTTTACTGGAAGAACAAGTCGAGAAAAAACGCATGGAGGAAGAGCTGAACCTGGCGAAAACCATTCAGCAAGGCTTGTTACCATCACCCATTCCAAAGATCAAAGGTTTCGATCTCAAAGCTACCAATATATCATCAAGACAGGTTGGGGGAGATTATTTTGATATCGTGGAAACCCCCGATGGCGGAAGTATACTTGCTATTGCTGATGTAACAGGAAAAGGAGTCCCCGCTTCTCTTTTAATGGCAAACTTGCAGTCTATGTTACACGCACTGGCTCCCATAGATATCACTTTAGCCGAAGCCACAGGAAGTATTAACAATATTATATATGAGAATACTCCACCTGATAAGTTCATTACCTTTTTCTGGGGTAAGATATCAGCTGATGGTAAGAAGTTTGACTATGTAAATGCCGGGCATAATAATCCACTTTTATTTCGGGAAGGAAATAATAAACCTATCGAGCTTGATAAAGGAGGCGTTATATTAGGCGCTATGCCGTCCATAGCACCATATGAATCAGCATCCGTAGAATTTCAGCCCGGAGATGTAGTGGTCCTTTATACTGATGGGGTAACTGAAGCTATGAATCCCCAAAATACAGAAGAGTATGAAGAGGATCGCTTAATAGCTTGTCTTGAAAAGAACCTAAAAAAACCTTCTCAGGATATTATGGACGCTGTGATTGAAGATATCACAGATTTCTCAGATGGGGTGCAGTATGATGATATCACTTTGATGGTCCTTAAAGTCAATTAAGTGTCTGAAGCCCCAATACGCCGCCTGAACCTGTAGATTGTTTAGCTTGGTTGTAAGCCAATACTGTTTGATACGTATTGTATCGATTCATGATCTCATTCACATATCGTACCGTTTCGATGCCGCGGGCAAATCCATATCTCGCATTTTGATAATACTTCCTTTGCATTAACCTGAGCAATGCCTCTGAAACATTATTCCATTCATTCGGATCTTTATTGTGATCGATCGCGAGGCGACGCGCATCCGCTAAATGGCCCTGACCTACATTATAAGCAGCCAAAGCAAATGACCATCGATTGGTGGAATCCATATATGAATAATGCTTTAGATGAGAGGATAGAATTTTAGCTCCTTCTCTAATATTTACTTCAGGTATGTATAGTGAATCAGAAGAGATCTCTGAAAAACGAGGTAAAACCTGCATGATCCCAACAGCGCCGGCCCAACTAACCGATGAGGGATTAAACTTAGACTCCTGAGCTGCAATAGCAGTTAACATCACCCAATCCAGGTCAAATTCCGTAGCTACTTCCTTGATCATATTATCATATGGAGAGAACGTCCCAATCTGCCCTTCCTGATAGCCCGGGCTAAAATAATCGGCAATTTGATTTCCGGACTCAAAATATTTCTTTCGGAGTACATTCAAAAAAGCAGATCGTTTTGGAACACCATCTTCATCAAAACGAAAATGCTTATACAAAAACCTGTTCAGTTGATGTTCCAGATCAGGAGCATTTGTACGAATGGCCCATGCAATGGTATCGCTTTCGGCGATCAAGGGCCCTTTCACTAATCCTGACATATATTTACTGGCTGCCTCGTAAATGTTGTCATCAGCTATGGTGGCCTGATGGGTCCCATCTGCCACCTGAAACAGCACGGTCTCCGTGTCCATATCTTCAGGTATTACATTGATCTGAACCGGAAAACCCTGTTCTCTCAATTCCTGCAGGCGCACGAAATATGAACTGTTTCTTCTCACGCTAATTGGGATACCTTCAAGATCTGTTATACTTTCAGGCTTGAACCCCAGATCATCTGAAACTACAACCTGCTGATCAACAATATTATATGGACGGGTAAATTTAACTACCTGTTTTCTTTCAGGTGTAATAGTATAATTAGCTGCAATAATATCGCCCCTTCCACTATTTAAAAGATCATAAGGACTTTCATCCGGGCCGGGTATTATTACTTCCAGCGCGAGCTCATTTTCTTTTGTAAACTCTTTGAGCAACTCATACTCAAAACCTACTTGTATCCCTCTATACAAAAAGTAAGATCCTGAACTATAGCTCGTGATCATTCGGAGCACACCATTCTTTTTGATCTTGGAAAGATCTTTTTCGACCGGCTCCATCACCGTAACAGGTAATGTAATATCACTCTCTTGGGTTTTCTCGACATCACCGGAACACCCCATGAATAAAAGCACCCCAATTCCGCCTAGCACCAAATACCTTGATGCCCTGCTGATATGTATATTTTTAATAACCATGTATTAAGGTTGTTCTCATTATCAATGTTAAATTATAATGAATCTACAAATCCAAATACCTTACGTAAACTACACTTAATTTGTGTGAATTACTTCAATCTTAGCATTGTCTAATTTATTCGAGCTTTTAAACTTTTAAAGATGCCAAAAGGTTCACGAACATTCGTAGAATTCTGTTTTTTATAAACTTAAGAGATGCGTTCTAATTCTTAAAAAGGTTCTGTATCACATTTAGAGTTATAGAGCTCTCTAATCTTATGATCGTCTATACTACTCAGAATTTGTTTTCAGACGTTTTGGCTTCTTTTTCCAGGTTAACGTCACCCCTATTAATGTGACAAATATAGCTATGAATGATAATACTTCCGGCAATTCTCCGATAATAAAAAAGGCCAGAATGGTTGCAAATATCGGTTCTGTCAGAATCAAGGTGGATAGCAAAGTAGGTGATACATATTTTACAGCATAGTTTAGTGAACCATGCCCCATCAGCTGCGGTCCTACAGCTAGTGCTATTCCTGCCCAAAGTACTACCGGTTCAATATGTGTCGGTATTCCCTCCACAACCAACAAAATAACCAAACAGGTAGCTGCCGCATAACCATACACCGGAAATACATATCCCAGCCATGATCTATTTTGCCGTACCGTTCTTCCAATTAAAAAATACACGGCGAAAATAGCCGCTGCGGCAAAAGCCATCGCATTACCCAACACCGGGTTGGCAAAAGTGGACTCACTGCTATAATCAGAGTAACCCAATAGAACAGAGCCTGAGAAAGCAATAAATACGCCGATCCATACAGTTGATGCAAACTTCATTTTGAATAAAACCCGCTCTGCGATTATAAGCATGATGGGATGGATAGTTACCAAAACAGAGGCTGATGCAACGGAGGTAAAGAACAGTGAGCTTGTCCATAGCGTGAAGTGCAACCCCAATGCAATACCGGCTAATGCCATCCATTTGCTTTCATTGCCAACAGATTTGACATCATATTTTTTACTCTTCTTTTGATACAAATAAACGGGAATCAACATCAGGAATGCCCCAATGGTGCGGATGGTCACAAGGAGGAGAGCGGAATAATCCGTAGCGAATTTTACCAGAACCGGTGCAATTCCGAAAGTTGAAAGACCAACAGCAAGAATACCGTAAACTTTTAATTTGGAGTAGGGATGATCCAAAATAACCTACCGGATCCTGTCCATAGAACGCACCAGCTCTTCATCCTTCCGAATAAAACGCATGGCAAGAATTTGAAAGATCAAGCCTGCAAAAACAAGCCCTGTTCCCAAAGCTTCATCCCAAAGATATGTCCCAATACCACCCAAAGAGAACAAAACCCCGATACAAAAGCCAAAACCGATCACCTGAAAGAGAGCCGCACGTTTTACCCACGTAATTTGAGTGTTCCGGTTATTATAAAGAAATATGCTTGTGATATTCAGTGCCATAGCGATCAATAATGAACTTGCCAGGCCGATACCAATCCATGCCTGAGGATCGTCCATGGCTTTCTCATAAATAGGAGTAAAATAGACTGTTACATTTAGCAATGTTGCGAGTATTAGAAATAAGGTCTGAAGTCGTTGTATCACGGAAATAGGTTTTGAGTTTTTGCTAAAGATAAAAGTTTTCAGACATAAAAAAGTCCGTACCTGTTAAAAGTACGGACTTCATTATTCAACATTTTTGATCTTTTAATCGACTGCAAGTTCCGGCGTTTTCCGGGTTTTTGATTCCCCGTTAAGTTCACTTTGATCTTTAATGATACCAGGCTCGGTAGTGCCAAACATGGTTTTATTCAAGGACCGGCGGGTTCGTTCTATTGAACTGTAAAGCACTGGTACAAGAATCAATGTTAACGCGGTGGCAAAGGTTAACCCTACAATTACGGCTATGGCCATTGGCCCCCACCAGGCCGCTTGCTCACCACCCATGTAAATATACGAACCCAGATTTGTTAAAAACTCGATTGGCGTTCCTACCAAAACGATGAAGTCAAAGTTGAAACCGATAGCCAGCGGTACAAGTCCAAGTGTTGTGGTGATAGCTGTCAGGATTACCGGGCGGAAACGTACTTTACCGCCTTTTACTAACGCATCTCGTAAATTCAAACCATCTCGTTCGCGGAGGATATCCACATAATCAATAAGTACGATAGCGTTATTTACTACAATACCCGCCAGAGAAATGATCCCAAGAAATGCCATCAAACCAAATGCCATCTGGAAAGTTACCAGCCCATAGAATACTCCGGCCATAGACATGATAACTGAACTTAAAATAATGAGCGGTTTTGCTACCGAGTTAAACTGAGAAACCAATATAAAGGTGATCAAAAACAAGGCAATCAGGAAGGCTACTCCCAGGAACTCGAATGAGTCATCCTGCTCTTGTTGCTGCCCGGTCCACCCGTAGTTATACCCTTCAGGAAGATCCTCAAGATAATCGGAAAGTACTCCCTGAACTTCAGCTAATACGGCGTTGGCTTGATATCCGGAGCGTACGTCAGCACTTATGGTAATTACTCTTTCGGAATCTTTGTGATTGATCCCACCGAGCCCATCACTAACTTTCCAAGTTGCTACCTCTGAAAGAGGGATCTGGTTTGCTTCTTGGAATATAGTCAAGTCACTTAAGGTGCTCATGTCGTCTCGGTATTCATCACTTAACCGGACAATGATATCGTACTCATCTTTGCCGTCCCGAAATTTCGAAGCTTCAACACCGTTAATTGCCTGACGGATGGTCATTCCAATTGTATTGGTGCTTAACTCATATAATGCTGCTTTTTCACGGTCTACCTCAATCCTTACTTCAGGGCGCGCTTCGGGAAGGTTCGACTCCAGTCCATCCATTTTTGCGAAAACTGAATCTTCTTCAAGAATGGCCAAAACACGATCTGAAATGGTCGTAAGTTGGTCCATATTGGAACCATAAATTTCAAGATTTACCGGCTTTCCGGTTGGAGGGCCATTTGGCGGTTGCTCCACCGTAATTTTAGCACCTACGATATTTTCGGTCATATGATTTCTGAGGAATTCCATGGCTTCAAACACATCACCCTCGCGTTCCTGGAAATCGACAAAATTTAACGCAACTGTACCTTTGTTTGGGGTATTCCCGCCCCCGCTTGAGCCAGGATCGGCAGTTATACTTGCACCGGATGTTGCCAGCACACTATTTACATCCACATAGTTGGGAAGGTTTTCAACGCGGTCCCTAACCTCATCAACTATCGTTTTTGTGAACTCTACATCTGACCCAATCGGTGTTTCAATCTGGATATATACATCTTTAGGTGGGATATCTTCCGGGAAAAACTCTGTTCCGGGATTAAATGCCATCAACATAAATACACTTGAGATCAGCACGGCTATTGAAATACCGATTGTACTTCTCCGGTGATCAAGAGCCCAAACAAGCGATGTTTCATATTTATTTATAACACTGTTTAGCCCATCTCTTTGCCACCAGCGACCAATAGGCTCAAGGATGTATTTATTACTTAGCCAGAATGCGACTCCTAATATGATGAGCATCATCCAGCTAACAAAACTTGAAAGCAGGGCAATTACCGCAAAAAAGGCTGCCGCTCCGAATAGAATTCGTTTTCCGCTTTTAGTTAGGGAGGCTCTGTTCTCTTGACCATCCACCTTCATGAAGAGCGCACAGATCACCGGATTGATAATCAACCCAACAAATAGTGAACTTGAAAGTGTAATGATGAGCGTTTTTGGCAGATAGCTCATAAACTGACCTACCACTCCCGGCCAAAACACCATAGGTGCAAATGCTGCAATAGTAGTCATAGTACCCGCAATAATGGGCACGGCAACTTCACCGGTTCCCTTCTTAGCAGCTTCAAAATTATCGTAACCCTCTTCCAAATAACGATAAATATTTTCTACCACCACAATGGCATTATCAACCAGCATACCCAATGAAAGGATCAGTGAAAAAAGCACGATCATGTTCATGGTAATACCAATTGCAGAAAGCACAATAAACGATAAAAACATAGAGAGAGGGATAGAAACTCCGACAAAAGAAGCATTTCTCACTCCAAGGAAAAACAGTAATACGCCAACCACCAATATCAGGCCTGAAATGATGTTGTTCTCAAGGTTACTCACCATCGATATAACTTCAACACTTTGGTCGTTTGTGATGGTGTAGGTAGTTGTTGGAGGAAGAGTGGGGATGGCTTCATCCAGGATTTCTTTCGTTCGTTCGCCTGTTTCAAGGATATTCTCACCAGTCCGCTTTTTAACACCCAGCGTTACTACCGGAGCTGTTCCAAGTTCGGAATAGGTCTCCCTTTCCTTAAAACCAAAAGTCACACTTGCCACATCACGAATATAGATTGGGCTCTGCTCTTCACCCTTAATAACGATGTCTTCCAAAAGAGCAGGATCATCATATTGCCCGGGTACGCGAAGTAAGAATTTTTTAGTCCCCACAGATATATCCCCACCGGGAACAGTAACATTTTCTGCAGATATTGCCTGTATTATTTCTCCAAATGCAATACCGTAATACTTCATTTTCGCCAGGTCAACATCTACCTGAACTTCTCTCTCCAAAGCGCCGGTCAGGTCTACACCAAGAACCGATGGGATGGCCTCTATTTTATCTTGCAGATCTTCCGCAATCTCTTTTAGTATTTCTTCATCATACTTTCCAGAAAGGTTCACGTTCATTATCGGGAACTCTGATAAGTTGATTTCCTGTACTACCGGATCTTCAGCATCTTCGGGAAGTTCAGGTTTTGCCAGATCAACTTTTTCCCGCACTTTTTGCAATGCATCTTCAATGTCTACACTAGGTTCAAACTCCAGGTTGATGTTTGAATATCCCTCTGAAGATGTAGATGTCATTGTTTTAACATCTGAGATATTACCCAGCTCATCTTCGAGCTTACGCGTTATCAAACTCTCCATATCTTCAGGTGATACTCCCGGATACACGGTAACCACAAAAATATTTGGGATGTTGATACTTGGAAAACTCTCTTTTGGAATGTTGATATAGGACACGACTCCCATTACCGCTACCAGTGTAATCAAAACCAATACGCTGATCCGGTTATTTATGGAAAAGCTAGATAACCAAAATTCCTTGCGGTTGTCCGCATCTGGCAGAGAGGCCCCTTTTGTTAAATGTCCGTTCTTTTGTTGATCGGTACTCATAATGATTTCCGAATAAAATTAATTTGATGCTATTTCTGTGCTAGCTGATTCCTTAACTGTCACCCGCATGCCATCATCTAAAAAGGCGGAGCCAATGGTGATCAGTTTGTCATCCGGCATCAGCCCTTTTTCAATAATTACATCCGTTTTATAGGATGGACCCAATTCTACTACTATCTCGCTTGCAACAGGATCTCCTTTTTCATTTTGAGAAAGCACATACACTACATATCCATTTCTTTTGGAGTAGATATATTCTTCGCTTATAGCCAGAACACTATCTCTTCTAAGCGTATTTAGTCGAAGGTTGGCTATCATATCTACTTTGTATTGATTCGCTTTTTGAGGTAGATCCACCTCGATCCTAAAAGTTCTGTTCTGCGGATTGATACTGCTTCCCGTGTAAGCGATAGGTGTATTAAGTGTGTCACTGTCTTGCGTATCAAACCATACAGATACGTCATCTCCGGTCTGTACAACATCGGCATATCGGGCTGGCACTCCAGCGGATATGATATAATCCTCTGATCCAATCAACCTGATAACGGGTGTCCCGGCGGCAACCATTTCACCAACTTCAACCATCCTGGACTCAAGCTTACCTTTGAAAGGAGCCTTTATACTCGTGTTTGCTAAGTCAACTTTTATGGACTCAAGTGATGAATTCATTTGCTCATAGTTATACTTGGCATTCAGGTATTCGATCTCCGACCCAATTCCATCTTCCTCATATATCCTTTTTAACCGTTCGTAATTTTCCTTCGCCTGACTGGCAAGAGCCTCTAACCGGGCTTTTTCTTGCCTCAGTTTTGCATCATCAATTTTAACAATGGTCTGGCCTTTTCGAACTTGCTCACCTTCTGATACAGCATAGGACATAACCCTGCCATTTACTTCTGCAGAGATCATAATATCATTAGATGTTTCCACAGTACCGATAACCCGCACATAGCTGGTAAATGTACGAGGCTTTACATCCTGAGTAACTACATTTACTGATTTCACCAGCTCATCTCCACTTTCAGCCATTTCAGCATTATCGCCGGAACAAGCACTTACTAATACCGACAGTGATAGAGCAATTAGATAATTAAATTTTTTCATTCTGATTGTGTTCTTGTCTTTTCTGTTAAAAATCATTCTATATCCATTTCTATTGTATCTACAAAAGGAACCTGACCTGTTGCCAGGTCATACTGTGCTTTTGCACTTAAATATTGAAATACCATCAACGCATAATCCACTTCAGCGTGACGCACTTGTAGTTCCGCGTCCGTGACTTCCATTTGTGAACCAATACCATTCTCCAATCTTTTTAAGGCCCGCTGATATCCTTCTTCGGCCTGGGAAAGTGCTTGTTTACGTGCGGTTGCAGTTTCATAAGATTTGTTTAGTTGTTCAGCAGAAGAAGCAATTTCATTTTCAGCAGCTAACTTCGCTGCACGCTGCTGTACTTCAATATCCTTTCGGGCAATCTGTGCACGCTGCACATCTGACTTTCTTTTAAAACCCTCGAATAATGGGAGGCTTACATTTATGGCCAGCGATTGAATTCGATTTGGAGCTGTATTTGGCTCTGGGTTTTGAAAAAACTTGGGAGATCCTGACTGAGCTGCACTCCATTGTAAATTATAGGAAGCGGTAATAGTAGGGAGAAATCTACTTTTGACAGCTTGAATTTCTTTCTCATTTAGACTTAAACGCGCATCCAAAACCCGAACATCACCGCGATCTTCTATTAATGATGACCATTCGTCATTCTTTTTCTCGAAAGTAAACGGATTCATTTGATCGATTCTTTTGATTCCAGCATTCTCATCGGATACTACATCAGTTGCAATAATATCAAATGAGTTCAGGTTTCCCTTTATCTCAAAATCTATTTCAAGCGGTATCCCTAAGGCTACTTTTAGATTCCTATACGCCTCATCTACCGCATATCTTGCTTCAATAAGCTGGGGCCTTTGATTGCTTAATTGCACTTCTAACTGTAGAACGGCATACTCATCAACCAAACCCGCTCGTTCTCGTGCCTGGTTATCATTTAAATTCTGCTCCAATCTTTTGATCTGAGTTTGCTGAAGCCGCAGTTGTTCTTTTGCGATCAACACCTGATAATAAGCGACTCGGGTGCGAGTGATAATTTGCTGAGTTACCGCCCTGAGATTTTCTTGTTGAACAGCTTTATAAATCTCCGAAGTGGACAACCCTACAAATACCTCTCCCCTGAAGATGTTTTGCTGAACCGTAAAGCCTCCTTGCCAATTATTATCTGTTCCAAATGGAACTCCAATAAGTTGGCCCTCCGGTGCATTCGGATCAAATATTTGAGCCGGCAGATAGCTTACAGGGATTTCAATATTGCGCGTATAATTTAATGATGATGATATATTCGGGTACACTTCACTATAAGCGATATCAACAAGTTCATCAGCATCTTTTACGGAGAGTATAGCTTGATTTACCTCAGGGTTATTTGCCACAGCTACTTGTATGGCATCTTCCAATGTAAGTTCAGCATCATTGAGCAAGCTATCTGTCTTTACCTGCGCATATGCATTCAAACTAAAAACTATTAATCCGACAGTTATTAAAAGGGAGCGCATATAGTTATTTGGTATCATGTATAATTCAGTTCTAAATTGGGTAAAAATCGATGGCTTATTACGAGCTTATTTCTTTTCTGTTTCAAAAATTGACTTCAAGTCATCATGAACAACCTCACCTTCCGTTGCTATTCCGCAGCCTATCAATTTCATGTAGGCCTCAAACAAGGAATTCATGTCTATGTCATTCTTTTTAAGCAACTGAAAATGCGGGGTATTTTGATGGAGATAGGCCATATTTACTAACCCATGTGAAGTACTCCATAACAGAACAGCCAGCTCTTTGGGATCATATGAACTTTGTATGGAACCATCTTGCATCCCCACCTGAATAGCACGGACCATACTGGTAAATGAAGTGTTCATATTTCCTTGACACATTTCTATATAATCACTCTCAGATAGTTGATCCGTATCTTTAAGATTATCAAAAAAGCGCATGGAACGGAAGAATTCAGGATGTGCCCTTACAAAATTCAAGAAGGTGGCCCCTATGGAGTAAACCATTTTAATACCCGGAATGTCCTGCGTCAATACTTCTGAAATCTCCCTGGATAACATCCCTGTGGCCTTATTACAGATACCGAGAACTAATTCAGTTTTGCTTCTGAAGTAGCTGTAAAGAGAACCTTTGCTTACTTCCGCCCGTTCGGCTACTTCATCCATATTCAGATTGTCAAGCCCTTTCTCAAGAATCAAAGCTTCTGCTGACTTAAGTATCAAAGCCTTCTTTCGCTCTTTTTCTCGTTCCTTTCTTTCAGATGTTCCCATTATTTGACTCAAAGTCGTTTTTTGAATTAGGGTCACAAAACTACGGTTATTTCTAAATAGTTCCCACTTTTTTTCACAAAATTAATCTTATGCAAAAGAGGGGTGACATTATTTTCTAAGGAGCCTTCATGTTATCAAATGATGAACTCTACGCTATACTCAAGATTAGGTTCGGTTTAAAAATCAATTCCACGTACCTTTGGCACAACTAAAACATTGATTTCTTGTTTCGTAAATACCTAATTGATTTAAGCCTCATCCTGGTTGCCATTATCTGGGCGCTGAACTTCAGTATCGTCAAGATATCGCTGGAGGAAATGGATCCTTATAGCTTTAACGCCCTGCGTTTTATTTTTGCGACGGCTATGCTTTCCTACTTCGCCCGCAAGAAAGGATACTCACTAATTGTGGAAAAAGAACATTTCTGGAAACTGGCTGGGATTGGGGTCATTGGAAATGTGATGTACCAACTCTTCTTTATTATTGGCGTGAATTACACTTATGCCGCTAATGCAGCCGTAATGTTAGGGACCATCCCAATTTGGGTAGCCTTGCTTTCTCAGTTTTTTACAGATGAAAAGTTAACTCTATATAAATCACTAGGGGTGTTTTTTGCCTTTTTAGGCGTCACATTCATTATTATGGGCGGTGAAGATTCGTTGTCTTTTGAGTCTGAAACTTTTCTGGGTAACATCATTATACTTATGGCAGCTGTTTGCTGGGCCACCTTTACCATCCTTTCCAGAAAATACCTAAGAGTTTACAGCCCCCTCCAATATTCAGCTTTCATGTCTATTATAGGTTTAATTGGGTTATTTATTATCGGACTTCCCTTTATGATCAATTTAGACTGGGGCGGTATTTCAGTGATAGGTTACGGCGGGATTTTATATAGTGGGGTTTTATCTATAGGGTTGGCCTATATAATCTGGAATAATGGAGTAAAGAAGATTGGTGCGGTGCGAACGGCAGCCTATCAGAATTTAGTGCCGGTACTAGGCCTCGTTTTTGGCCTCGTTTTATTGGGTGAAGAACTCACGCCACTTCAATATATTGGAGCTGGTCTCGTGATCACAGGTATTGCTTTAGCCCGATTGAATCCCTCAAAATTTAAAAGTCAATTTCAGGTACATCAAAAATGAACTTTTCTAAATATTTTGTTCTTCTCCTATCCTTTGCCGGCTTTTTACTTTTATTAAATACCGGGGTGAAAGCGCAACAAAATGGACAGGTAACAAACCCACCTTCAAGTAATTTCAACCTTAACTTCAATCCTTTTACAGCTGGGTACTACTATCTGGATGCACTAAGTGCCCGCTCAGGCGATCAATTTTTTATGTCGGATGGTGAAATTGACATTAATGAATACCTACTTGGCCCTAATGATCTTATAACGGTAAGCCTTCAGGGAACTGAAAGTATTGTACTTCGTGCGCTATTAATTAATCCTCAGGGTGATATAATTCTCCCGATGCTTGGAGCAGTTAAGGTAGCCAATCAAACCATAGCAGAAGCGCAAAAGACTATAGATCAAAAGGCAAAGAATATCTTCAAAGCCCCAAATACCAGAATCTCTTTAGAACGTGCCCGGCCTTTGTCAATTCAGGTTACAGGTGGGGTTGAGTTCCCCGGAAAACATGTTGTTCCTCCTTTTTCAAGAGTTGATGCAGCTATTTATCAAGCTGTAAATGGGAATAGTATTGAAACAACCGAATCCGGCAGCCTTGGCAACCTGCTAAACACATCCGGTTCATTTTCACTACGAAATATAACTATTGATCATCGGGATGGGACTACAGATACCGCAGACTTAATTGCTTATTTTAAAGCAGGTGAGTCTCATAAAAATCCTATCCTTAAATACGGAGACCAAATTTCGGTCAGCCGTTTATCTAATAAAGCCCCCCGCGTCAGTATTTCAGGTGCTGTACTTGATGCAAATGAATTTGAATATTCCTCATCCGACACTCCGGAATTACTCGTTAGGATTGCGGGCGGTTTTAAACCGGAAGCTGATACTTCAAAACTATTTGTTTTCAGGAATGAAAATGGCACACAGCAAAAAATTGAAGTGCTTCGGGAAGACTGGAGTAGCTTCGACATTTTACCAAATGACCGATTGATAGTGCCCGCCGATCAAGGCCTAAAAAGTTCCGCTTCAGCCTGGGTATACGGAGAAGTAGTAACCCCGGGTAATTTTCCCATAGAAAATGGAGAAACAACTGCTTTAGAATTACTGACTATCTCCGGGAACCTTACTGATCGAGCTTTGCCGTCTGCTTCATATTTAATTCGAGCCGGTTCACAGGAAAATGAAATCCCTAATGAGTATAATACCGAACTTCTCAAACGAACCTCTGATCAATTGGCTCAGGGATTTGATTACCTGGACCTGGAAACCAAGCTAAGCCAAAATAAAGTTTATATAGATATCAGCGATGAGGAACAATTAGCAGGAGTGAAGATCTATGATGGAGACCGGATGTATATCCCTCGTGATGAGCAAACTGTATTTGTTTTCGGACAAGTTAATAACCCCGGTTATTATCCTTTTACTGAAACTGATCAAACTGTTGGAGATTATATTAACCGGGCGGGTGGTTTTGCGCTTTCTGCAAATGAAGAACGCACCTTCATTATTAAAGCAGGAAGCAGTACTTGGTATAGACCAAATGAAACTCAGATCAAATCCGGAGATAGAATTTTTGTGGATCGGGAGCCGTATGATGAGCTCAATGCTCAGCGTACCTACGAAGTACAGAAAGAACAGATCAAGAATACTCGCATTCAATTAATTTTGACCGGTATAAGTACTATTACGGGCATTATTACGACTTATGTAGCCATTCAAAATATCAGAAATTAACTATTACCTACTCCATGGATAGCCAATCAGATAAAGAGACAAAGAACAATGCTATGTTCTTCCTTCGGTTAGTGATATCGAATTGGAAGTTATTATTTGGCATTTATGCTATAGTAGGTATCCTCACTGTTATCATTTTACTAGTCATACCAAAATGGTACAAGAGTGATGCTACTATTGTCATATTAGATGAGAACAAAACCTCACTATCCAGTTTAATGTCCGAGTTTTCATCTCTGGGATTAAATTTTGCAGGTGGCGGAGAAGTGGCCACCTATATTGAATACCTTCATACCAATAAAATGTATGACCGTTTGAATGAAGAATTTGGCCTAGCTGAAGTATATAAAGCTGAATATCGTGAAGATGTATATGAGGAAATATTTGAAAACCTGATAGTTACTGACAACGAGAATAAAACATTTACGATCTCTTATATCTATAAAGAAGATCCTGAAAAAGCGGCTGAGATTGTTGACTTTCTGTATCAGGAACTGGATAAAATTGCACTGGAAGTTGACAAGGCTGAGGCATCTAACTTCCGTACATATATCGAAAATTATTATCGTGATATTCAAAATAACTTAAATGCTGATGAAGATTCACTTGCCCGGTTTCAAACCCGTACCGGAATTTTAGATCTTGAAGCGCAATTAGGTGTTACTATCTCCGGCCTTGCTGAACTGGAAAAAGAACGAATCAGCCTTGAGATAGAACGGAATTATGTTGAAAATGCTTTTCAAAACCCTTCCCGCATCAACGAGATAGAAAGCCGAATAAAAGCCATTACCGATAAAATTGAACAATTAAAGAGTACTCAGAACAATACTTTCGTTGCTCTCGATTATATCCCCGAGCAGGGAGCTGATTTTTTACGATTACGCCGTGATATTTTAGTAGGAGAAAAGGTAAGTGAATTCCTTCGCCTGCAGTATGAACAAGCCTTACTTGATGAGCAAAAAATTAACTCCAACCTTTACCTTGTTGACCCTCCCTCCGTTCCTGAAAAAAGATATAAGCCGCAACGAACCAGAATATTATTTATCGTGATGTTCTTCACGGTATTACTGTCCCTTTTTTATATACGGGCTGATTTATTTTATAAAAATAACCAGCAGGCTTTAAAAGAGTTGCTTTAACATGCTGCTCGATTATTTATATAAATATCTTCCCCTTTGCATTTTTTTAGGGATATGGGGAATTGTTTTTTTTCTATACAATCTTCAGCTTTACAATATATATCCTGCCTCTTCAGAAACCATACTCCTTATATTATATGGAATTCTGGCTTTTACACTAGGATACCTTCTCCTGGCTATTTACGATATAAAAGACATCTCCTTACCCCAAAGATCCCTGGATGACATCATTGATCCTAAGGGGCTGTTTCTCATTGTATTAATGCTTTCTTTTATCACCTTTTTAGGAGCTTCATTAATATTTATTGCAGTTTCTAAAGAATTGGGGGGCTATGATGTTTATTTCCGAATACCTATTGCAGTCCGAAACCAGATCGTAGCTTATCAGCTTGACCCATTAAATCCCCCGCCGGTTTTATTTATACTTGGTAACTATCTGATAAATATAGGGTTTGCAGGAACTTTATTCGGAGGTGTGCTATTTGCGCTAAAAAGCAGGTTACGTTTCTGGGGAATAATGATCGTTATAAGTTTTTTCGTAGCCTCTCTTGTCACGGTTGGACGATATACTCTATTTAACAGTCTGTTCTTTTTTGTATTGGCTTATGTGCTTTCAGCTTACTTTTTGTCAAAAGAAAGGAGGCGAAAGAAACTGATAGAGATTGTGATTTACACGGGCTTATTCGTTGTTCTTCTTTCCTTATTTACTGTGTTCTTAATGGAAATAAGAACTACGATCAGCACTCAAAATGCGATCAAGGAATTCGCTTTAAAAACTTCTTATTTGTATGTAACAGGAGGGGTTACTGCTCTGGATAATTTTTTAAGTCAGGATTTTTCCTTTGTATATGGCCAGTCCAGCTTCAGAAGTCTGTTTAAATGGTTAGTACGCTTTGATCTCTGGCCGGAATCTAATTTAATGTATGTACATGAACCTTTTACTAACGTCACCCCTTCTATTCGAATGAATACATACACTTTTATAAAATCTTTTTATGAAGATTTTGGGATAACGGGAGTTTTGTTATTAAGCTTTTCTTTTGGTGCGGCATGTAAACTTGCCAACTATTACTTCTTGAGAAGTTTTTCTTTCATAAGGATGAGTATTCTCCTCACTCTTTCATTTACAGCTATGATGACATTCTACTCTTTTTATCTCCATTCTGTTACCACAGCTTTATTTCGGGTTCTTATGGTTGCCTTAGTACAATATATATTTTTAAAAAAGATCTATAAGTAAAGTGGATATGAGGCAGAAAAACATACAGATCATATCCCATTCTTTTCCAAATGCCTTTCAACCGTATGATGGAATTTTTGTAAGAGATCATGCTTCTGCCACTTCAACTCAATTTGATGTTGAGGTATTAGTACCCACTCCTTATGCGATCCCTTTCACTGCTAAGCAGCATAAGAACCGAGCTCCTCTATACTCTCCTGATAATATCAAAACGGATCGAGTTCGGTACTTTTCTCTGCCTTCAAAGATCTTTCCTTTCTTGATCAGATCATCACTTTCAAAAAAACTGACCTCTGATCTTCGAAAAAAGAACCCCCATTTAATTCATATCCATTTTCTGTACTCATCAGGGCTTGCGATACCGGCACTTAAGAATGCACTTAATTGTCCGGTGGTTATAACAATTCATGGAGTGGATTTCTACCATACGGTCAAAAAACCAAAGTTGAGAGAACTTCTATTGGAATCTCTGCACTCTGCAGATGCTATAATTGCAGTTGGGCCTCAGTTACGTAAGGATATACTTGCACAATTCCCTGAATTAGACTCCAAACTTCACACGATCCACAATTACGTTGATACCTCCTATTTTTTCCCTGTCAGTATTGATTCCAAGCAAAACTTAAAAAAAGAATTAGGGTTAAGCAGTGGTCGTTTCCAGCTTCTGAGTGTAGCTAACTTTAGATATAAGAAAGGAATAGATCTTCTTGTTGAGGCCCTTTCAATGGCTAATGAACGGACTGAGGTCGATCTCCATCTTATCGGTCGCCGTAATGAAGAACCGGAGTTTGAAGCTGCTGTCTTATCAACGATCGCGAAGAAAGGAATACAAAACTTCCACATACACGGTCCTAAACCAAGAGGTTCTATTCAGAAGTGGATGCAGGCAGTGGATGGCTTTATTCTACCAAGTCGAAACGAGCCTTTTGGTATTTCTTTGATCGAGGCCATGGCATGTGGATTACCGGTCATTTCAACTAAGAGCGGCGGACCGGAGGTTATTCTTTCCGGTGGTCATGGGATACTTGTCAGCAAGGAAAACCCAAAAGCTTTATCTGATGCCATTGTAGAAATGGCTGCAAAACCTAAAATTAACTTAAAAGAACAACTACAGTTTACTCAAGATAATTTTGGCATGGAAAGTTATATAAAAGCACATATAGAGCTTTATAAGAACCTCTTTTATTAACTCGATCACTTTTTATTGAGTAATAATCGATAAGCATTTTCACCGAAAATCTGTCCAATCCTAAATCGGAATAATAGGAGCTGTAACTTGAATTGCATTTTTAACCAAAAAAAGAAACCGATCTCTTTAAAGCGATAATTATGTTTTTTGTACAGATACTTAGCCCCTCTAACCTTCTTCTTAAAATTTAAATGGATCTGATCTCTAGATCGAAATTTCCTGGTTAATACCTCATTCACAAAATCAACAGTATGGAATTCAGAGAATCTGATAAGTAGATCGTATTCCTGGTTTGATTCCAGACGTTCATCAAACCCTCCGATGTCTTTTACTCCTGAAGTTCTAAAAAGCATGGTTTCTGTTCCTGATACTGCATATTTGTACAGCAACAATTTGTAGATATCTCCCTGCACTTGATTATATATCACCTTCAGTTCTCCGGATCTCTCATCTTCCAAATGACAGGTAACCATGCCCAGGTTTTCATCTTCTGATCCTTCGAAACAGGCTACTTGTCTCTCAAGTTTACCGGGCAAGAATATATCATCATCATCCAGGAAATTGATATAGTATCCTTTAGCTTCGTTAAGCCCTTTGTTTCTGGAATAACAGGCTCCTTTGTTTTCTGAGTTCCTGAGCAACTTAACCTGAGGATATTTTTCCATTTCAGGCTTAATATCTATATCAGAAGCATCATCCACTACAATGATCTCTACATTTGGGTAGCTCTGATCTATAACTGATTCTATCGCCCTAACCAATAAAGTCGGTCGATTGTAAGATGGAATAATTACAGATATTAAGGGCTTATTATTCATACTCATTGTTTGTAATCTGGCAAGTAAATGATCAGGAGCTCTTCCTCTATTGTAAAAATAAAACTACAATTATTGTAGCAGACTCCTTACCAGCCCTCACAATCATTCATTATTTTGACCATTTCTTGTGAGCCTACGTCACCTACCATCCTTTCACTCTAAGAATAACACTCCGGATAAGCTGATATAATACCCCACTAAAATGAGCTAACTGCATCAGCACAATACTTATAACGGTATGTGCCCATCTGCTAAATTTTGAGGGTGGTTGCTTTTCTCCCTGCCACATTTCTCTCAGAAATTTTTTATCCGTTTTTAGAACAATCCGCAGTGACTCTGCTAATAGAATTACAATCAATACCGTTAGAAAAGAAACAAAGAAATAATTCGTTGCAGACACAAGATCAAAAAGAGCATAAAAGATCAGGAAAAAGACAAATGTGAAAGGGAGTAAACCCCTTACCGGAGACATTTCAGGATGTTCTATCTTAGTTAGCAATCTTCCTCTTCCGTACCTGAAATATTGTTTGAATAATGTAAAAAAGGTATCACGCGGAAAGTACCAACTTTTTACCTCCGGACTCACATAAATACATTCTCCAAAGTTTTCTATTAACCGTAAGTTGAGTTCTGAATCCTGGTTGGTAATGTTATCGGTGTTATACCCTTTTAATTTCTTTAGGTCTTCCGACCAAAAGCATCCTAAAAAAACTGTGTCGGCAAAGCCCTGATACGATTCATCCATATACTTTGCCCCTCCGTTACCCAAAAAACTTTTTACGGCAATTGAGATACCTGCCTGCACAGTATTTTTTGCCACATATCGCTGTGAGCCACCGGCATTTTTAACTCCGGGTTTTAATAATGCTTCTACAGTTTTTTCAATGTAGTGCTCTTGATAGATACAATGCCCATCTGCCCTTAAAAATACTTCCCCCTGTGTAACTTCAATCATTTCATTCAATCCATAAGACTGAAAACGACCAGGGTTATCAATTAATTTAACTCGGGGATCTTTAGCAGAAATCATTTTAACGATCTCTTGCGTGCGGTCTGTACTTCCCCCATCTGCTATTAGTATTTCCTTGATGTTGGGATATGAACTGTCCAGAAAGCCATTAACTACTCTCTCTATATGTTCCTCTTCATTAAGAACAGGAATACCTATAGTAATATCTGGTTTTTTTTGTGTAATGATATCTTAACTATTTTTTTAAGCCTTACAGAGCTGGCCAAGTTCTGCATACAATATTAAGCTTGTATTAATTTAATTCGAGCTTTGTGTTACCAAGTATTTCAAACTCTTGTGCCGCCACTCAATAGATAGAGAATAGCCATTCGTACCGCAACCCCGTTCGTAACCTGATCTAAAATTACAGCCCTGTCGCTATCCGCTACTTCACTTTCCATCTCTACTCCCCGATTGATAGGGCCCGGATGCATGATCTTAAAATCAGGATATTTCTCAAGATGTGTACGTTTGATACCAAAACGCTCATGGTATTCTCTTAACGAAGGGAAAAATTCGGTTCCTTTATCTTGCCTTTCCAACTGTATACGTAATGCCATGGCAATATCACACCATGCCAGTGTTTCTTCCAGAGAATATGACACATTTGCCCCCATATCCTCCACAAAAACCGGCATTAGTGTTTTAGGACCACATAAAACAACCTCAGCCCCCAGTTTTCTAAGTCCAATGATATTTGACCGTACTACCCGGCTGTGAGAAATATCACCGATGATCGCTATCTTTTTACCCGTCAGGTCCGGAAATGTGGATTGCATGGTAAACATATCAAGCAGAGCCTGTGTAGGATGCTCATGAGCTCCGTCCCCGGCGTTGAGTATTGCTGCATCAACACATTGGGTTAGAAAATGAGGCACTCCCGGGCTTTCGTGCCTTACAACCACCATATCAATTTTCATTGAACTGATATTGCGGATCGTGTCCTTTAGTGATTCTCCTTTTTTGGTACTTGATGAGCCACTCGAGAAATTCACTACATCGGCCCCCATTCTTTTTTGAGCAAGCTCAAAGGAAAGGCGGGTCCGGGTACTGTTTTCATAAAATAAATTTACAATAGTCTTATCACGCAACGTTGGTACTTTGGGCACCGGACGATCCAGTATCTCCCTGAAGTACTTTGCTTGCTCCAACACAAAGAGAATATCTTCCTTCGAATAATCCGAAAGCCCGAGTAAATGTTTTTGGTTAAACTGATATTCACCGGAGTTACTACTCATCGCTACCCTCCTCAACTTCTACCACATAAACTGCGTCTTCTTCATCAATTTCATTAACTTTTACTCGAACTTCTTCATTTTCATAGGTTGGCAGATAGATTCCCATATAATCAGCTGATATTGGTAATTCGCGATGCCCCCGGTCAACCATACAACAAAATTTAATACTTCTGGGGCGGCCATAAGCCATCAAGGCATCCATAGCAGAGCGTACGGTTCTGCCGGTATAAAGCACATCATCAACCAGCACAATATCACGATCATAAAGATCGAAGGGGATCTCTGTTACCTGCACTTCAGGCATTTTAAGCTTGGAACGATAATCATCACGATAAAAAGTTACGTCGAGTACACCAAAATCTATCTTTGCACCAAACTCTTTATCTATTTCACTGACAATCCGTTTTCCTATATGTACTCCGCGGGTCTGCATTCCAATAATGGCAAGTCGTTCAAAATCATCATAACCCTCCAGAAATTGATGGGCAAACCGCAAATAGGTGCGGTCTAAATCTTCTGCAGTCATGATCTTAGCTTTCTTCAAGCGAGAATACCTTTTTACTTTTGAATGATAAAGTTAGCGTTTGTGATAAGTAAATGCCAAAGGTAAATCATTTTACCAAGAATAAGGCGTCAAATAAATATTTAGTTTCTCCGGATATTAAAGAATGTTCGCTTTGCTTTCTTTTAGCTCTTAATCTCGGTATTATTGGCACCCGAAAAATCGCTTTTAATACTTAAAAATGTATCCATGAAAATACACGAGTATCAAGCCAAAGAAATTCTTGAGAAATATAATGTGGCTGTTCCCGCCGGAATAGCAACTACTACTGTTGAAGAAACTGTTGAAGCCGCTAAAAAACTGAAGGAAGAAGGAGCAGAACTTTTTGTTGTGAAAGCTCAGATCCATGCCGGTGGACGCGGAAAAGGCCGGACAAAAAAGAATAATGCCAAAGGTGTTGTGCTCTGCAAGACCATAGAAGAAGTAAAAGAAGCTGCTGAAAATCTGCTTGGTGATGTTCTTGTTACTATTCAAACCGGTGAAGAAGGACAACTCGTTCAGCGACTCTATGTAACAGACGGAGTTGACATAAAATCTGAGTTTTATCTCGGTATCTTGTTGGATCGCGCAGTCAGTAAGAATGTGATCATGGCTTCTACCGAAGGTGGAGTTGAGATCGAGAAGGTTGCAGAAGAGACTCCGGAGAAGATCATAAAGGAATGGGTTGAGCCGGGTATGGATCTTCAGCCAAATCAGGCTCGTCGAATTGCCTTCGAACTTGGATTGGAAGGTGAAGCTCTCAAAAATGGAATTAAATTGATTCAGGCTTTATACAAAGCTTATGAAGAAACTGATTCCAATATGTTCGAGATCAATCCGCTCATAGTTACTCCTGACAATAAAGTATATGCTTTGGATGCCAAAGTAACTTTTGATGACAACGCCCTGTTCCGCCACAAAGATCTTGCTGAGCTTAAGGATGAAGCAGAAGAAAATCCGCTTGAACTGGAAGCTCAAAAATATAACCTCAACTACATCAAGTTA
The DNA here is from genome assembly GCF_042684365.1 of Gracilimonas halophila. NCBI lineage: Bacteria > Pseudomonadati > Balneolota > Balneolia > Balneolales > Balneolaceae > Gracilimonas > Gracilimonas halophila. The sequence goes on from NZ_JBHULI010000001.1 coordinate 136,750, forward strand.
GATGGAAATGTTGGGTGTATGGTAAACGGTGCCGGTCTCGCAATGGCCACCATGGATATCATCAAATTATCCGGCGGTGAGCCTGCTAACTTCCTTGACGTTGGGGGAGGAGCTAATGTTGATACCGTAAAAAATGGATTCCGCATCATCTTGGAAGACCCTAACGTAAAGGCAATTTTGATCAACATCTTTGGTGGAATTGTTCGCTGCGACCGTGTAGCCAATGGAGTAATTGAAGCCGTTAAAGACCCCGAAATTGCAGAAAAAGTAAGCAATGTTCCGATCATTGTTCGTTTGCAGGGAACTAATGCTAAAGAAGCCAAACAGATCATTGATAATAGTGACCTAAATGTGATCTCTGCTGTATTGCTTAAAGAAGCTGCTGAAGAAGTTTCTAAGGTACTTGCTTAGAAAATTAGTTTTAAATTCATGTTTTAGAAAAGCCTAATCTTTCAAGCGATTAGGCTTTTTTTGTTTATACTTTTGTTAAGTGATGACGTAAAAAATTACTATGAAACCATTTAACATAGAGATCACATCTATTTCTGAAGGGCCTGAAGAGCTAACTTACCAGCTCCCAATTAATGCTAAAATCATAAAACAGGTTCCCGGCAAAGATCGTCCGGATTATTTCATTGCTGAACTTGAAAAACCTATTGTTTGGGTTAACAAATCCAATAAAGAAAATGTAGAAGTCAGTCATTTAATTCTGTGTACCAAAAAGAAAAGTCAACAGATAACTAAAAATATGAAAGATGTTATCGTTGCCATTGCATACGTATTACATGATTCTGTTCTTATAGAATCTACGCTGAACTTCAAAAAGTGTAAATATATTGCCGTTGGTAAAACGAATGCCCTTAAGAAGTGGGGGCTGTTTTAACTTTGTCTTTTATTTCAAGGTATAATTCTTCGTACTGCTTTACTACTTCATCCTGATTGAATGTCATTGCATGCTTACGGGCATTCTCAGATAATTTTTTATGTAATTTAGGGTCACTGAGGATCTTCACTCCATAATTGGCCATACACTCCACATCATCAAGGTCGCATAAATATCCGGTTTTGCCATGTATATTCACTTCCGGCAAGCCACCGATATTGGAACTTATAACAGGCACACTGCAGCTCATTGCTTCCAGTGCTGCGAGGCCAAATGTTTCTGAACCGGAAGGAATTAAAAACAGATCAGCAATGGAAAGCACTTCCTCTACCTGATCCAGTTTCCCAAGAAATCGAACATGATCACAAATTTTCAGATCACGACACTGCTGTTCTGCCTTTTGTCGATCCGGGCCATCACCTACCAACAATAGTTTAGCATCAATTCCGGACTCTAAGATCTTCGCGAATACTGTTACAACCTCAGGAACTCGTTTAACTTTCCTGAAATTTGAAACGTGTACTACCACTTTTTCATCATTGGGGCAGATCGCTTTCTTGAAATGACTTTTATTTGACTTCTGAAAACGCTCCAAATCGATAAAATTTGGGATCACCCTTATATCCTGTTCTATATCGAAATGTTCATAGGTCTCTCGCTTTAGATATTCGGATACTGCCGTAACCCCGTCGCTTTTGTCAATAGAAAATTCCACTACATGCTTATAGCTTGGATCTCTGCCCACCAATGTTATATCCGTTCCATGCAGCGTTGTGATAATTGGAACATGGACCCCGCGCTCAGCCATGATCTGCTTTGCTAAATAAGCACTGGTTGCATGTGGTAACGCATAGTGCACGTGCAACAGATCAAGATCTTCAAACTCAATAAGGTTCACCATTTGAGAGGCCAGTGCCAGCGCATAGGGTGGATAATCAAATAAAGGATATGAATTAATGGAAACTTCATGATAGGTGATACCGGTTTCCAGCGTATCAAGCCTTGCAGGCCTGGAATAACTCATCATGTGAATGTGATGTCCTCTTTTGGCAAGAGTTTTTGCTAATTCAGTGGCCACAACGCCACTTCCTCCAAACGTTGGGTAACAGGCAATTCCTATATTCATGTTATGATCTTCGTGCTTTATTTGGTTGTATCGATTAAAAATACAGATTCTATCTCAGTGATTAAGCATTCAACATAAGGTATAACGGATAGGTTTCTTCATACAATAACAAAGTTCTTAAATACATTTGGTAATAATATAAAAATATGCTTTCGTGTTTCTTATCCATGCATTCATTTTTGTATATTAATGTGCTGTAAATAACTTAAAATTTTAGCAAAAACTTCAGATGGCAGGACATTCGAAATGGGCGAACATTCGCCACAAAAAAGCTAAAGAGGACGCCAAACGTTCTAAGGTTTTTTCTAAGCATATCAAGGAAATTACGGTTGCAGCCCGTGAAGGAGGAGGTGATCCGGAAGGAAATCCACGGCTTTCCCTCGCCATAGATAATGCCAAGGCTGACAATGTACCGAAGGACAATATTGAGCGGGCCATTAAAAGAGGAACCGGGGAAGATACCGGAGGCGCAAGCTATGAGGAAGCCACCTTCGAAGGATATGGGCCGGGTGGCATTGCCTATTTCATTGAAGTTACTACAGACAATAACAATCGAACGGTTGGTGAACTACGTCATATTTTTACAAAGTTTGGAGGTAATATGGGCACTACCGGCTCCGTTGGATATATGTTTGAACAAAAAGGCATGATCCAGGTTCAATCCGAAGAATTAGACGACGAAGAGTTTATGCTGGAAGCTATAGACGCCGGAGCAACCGATGTGGATACCGACAATGAAATGTTCGTTGTTTATACCTCCCGAGAAGAACTTTTTGATGTTCGAAACCGCCTGGAAGAAGCCGGATTTGAGATAGAATCTGCCACCCTGATCCGCGAAGCAGTAACGGAAACTAAAGTGGATCCGGAAGTCGCTATTTCAAATCTCAGGATGATGGAAAAGTTTGAAGATAATGATGACGTCAATAATGTATTTACTAACATGCTGATGGATGATGAAACCATCGCTTTAGCCGAGGAGATCTGATACTTATCGTGACCAGAATTTTTTCATATTGCCTTCTTTTCTTGCTCTTTACAGCTTCTGCTGCCAACGATGGTCGTAAAGCTAACGAGGCCTATGAAAATGGGAATTTTGAAGAGGCTGAAGAACTCTACCTTGCTGCCATAGAGCAAGAACCGGATAATGCAAAACTCTATTTCAATCTTGGTAATGCAAGAGCAAAACAAGGAAAAGTAGAGGAAGCCATTGATTCGTTCATGGAGTTTCGGCTGTTGGCTGATGATCCTGAAGAAAAAGCTTTGGCTGAATACAATATTGGCACTTTGCTTGCTGAAGGTAAAAACTGGAAACCGGCCGCTACTCATTTTAAAAACGCCCTTAAGCTAAATCCATCAGATATGGAAGCCAAGCATAACTTTGAACGTGCGTTGGCAGAACAGGAAAAACAAGATGAAGAAGGCGAAGGCGAAGATCAAAATCAGGAAAATCAACCTCCTCCTGAACCCAGTGAATATGCCATTGCCATGAAGCGACAGGCTGAAAAACTTGTGGCTGAGAAAAAATATGAAGAAGCTTATAACCTGATGCAGCAAGCACTTGAAGATGACGACACCGTTCGTGCCTTCAACGACTTTATAGAACGTATTAAAAATGTTTCTGATATAAATGAAAACTGACCCTATGAAAGCGATCATTCTCTTTATCTTTTCTTTTCTGATAGCCACCCCGGCTCTGGCGCAGTCTGCTGATCAGTATTTTCATAACGGAGCCCAGTCTTTTATAAATGCTGACCTTCAAACTGCTATTAACACAGTACAACAAGGGTTAAATCAATACCCTAATGATTCCAAGCTGAATGCTTTGATGCAAAAGCTTCAGGAAGAACAAGAGCGACAGCAACAACAGCAGCAAAACCAGGAACAACAAAATCAGGATCAGCAGAGCCAGCAGGATCAGCAGCAAAATCAAAACGAACAAGAGCAGGCAGAAGAACAAGAATCTCAGGAAAGTGAGGGAGAAAACCAGGGAGAACAAGAGGCTCAGGAAATGAATCCAGAAGAGTTAGACTCTCAGCAGATTAGTAAAGAAGATGCTGAAAAGATCCTCCAGGCACTTGCCCAAAAGGAAAAGGAACTGCTAAAAGAATTCAAAAAGAAACGATCAGATGGAAGCGCCAAGCATGACAAAGATTGGTAAGCTGAATCAGGTTCTACTATTACTGATTTTTTCTCTTATTAGCTTTATTCCCGGATTGGCTCAGGATGTACAGGTTGAAGCTACTCTTTCTGAGACTAATATTTTCACCGGAGAACAAGTTAGGCTGGAACTGAATATCAGCGGGACCTCAATGGGTTCAGTCCAACAACCCGAACTGTCTGAGTTCAATGGCTTGCGCTGGCTGCGGGGCAGCACTTCGCGTGGAACAAAATATGCGCTGATCAATGGGAAGCCGTCTGTCACCTATACTTTTGGGTATGCTTTGATCGCACAATCCCCGGGCAATTATACCATTCCACCCATTGAAATTGAAGTTGATGGTGAAACCTATAACACAGACCCCATCTCATTTGAAGTTTTAGATCCCGCTACACTAGATTCAGGAGAAGCAGAACGGGCGCCGGATATTTATGTTCGCATTGAGCCCAGCACAAACGATCCTGTGGTTGGACAACAAATCATAGCTGATGTAGTACTATATTTTAAGAACGGGGTAGAGGTCTCGTCTTACCAGCCCACACCCGGATGGAAAGCGGAGGGCTTCTGGAAAGAGGAACTGGAATACCCCCAGCGGGCTCAAACCACTTCAACCATTGTGAATGGCGTTCGATACCAAAAGGCCCGGCTTATTCAATATGCTCTTTTCCCTACTAAATCGGGGGAACTCACTTTAAGCCCATTTGAGATCAATTTATCTGTTCGCTCGAGGCGCAGTTCTTCTGATCCCTTTGGATTTGGCTTGAATCAGGAACGCATGAATATTCAATCTACTCCGGTTACAGTAAATGTACAGTCTCTCCCTAACCTGGAAAATGCAGAATTTACAGGAGCCGTAGGTGATTTTGAGATCACCAGGTCGATCTCAAATCCAAATGCATTTGTAGGTGAAAGTATCGAGATCATAACACAAATATCCGGAACCGGTAATGTTCCCCTAGTGAATAAACCGGAATACAATCTCCCTGAATCTCTGGAAAAGTACAATCCACAGGAAACCTCCGCTATTGACAGAACCAACCGAGAGATATCAGGTACCCGTACTTTTACCGATATCGTGATAGCGCGAAATGAAGGCACATATTCCATTCCTGAAACCCGTGTTGCCTTTTATGATCCTCAACAGCAGGAATATGTAATCAAAGTACTGCCCCCACTATCATTCAGTGTAGAGCGAGACCCTGATGCAAACGAGGTTACTCAGAATAATTTAAGATTTGATATAAAACCCATCACCGGACTTGCTCAATGGACGTCAGGGAAGACAACCCCCCTTCATCAGAGAACGCTTGTGTGGATCATGATCTTCTTCCCCATATTATTGACCGCAGGTGCTTTCGGTTTCAAAAAATATCATGACCGAATGAGCAACGACACCGCTTTTGCACGCTCACGTACTGCCAGAGAAAGTGCAGATAAAACGTTGAGCGAGGCTGAGCAGACAACAGATTTAAAGCTGGGCTATCATCTTATAGAAAAAACCCTGGTCCAATTCATTACTGACAAACTGAACTTACCCCCTGCCGGTCTTTCCCATAACGATCTTATCCTTCACATTGAAAAGCTTGGGGATACTGAAATCATGACCGAGTTAAAAAGATTACTTACTAAATGTGAAACCATAACTTACGCTCCCAATGCTTCACAAGAAGCGCTTGATAAAGACCTTCAGAAAACAAAAGACTTAATCAAAAAGATCGGGAAACTCTCATGAAAGAAAAGCTGATCTTGTTGTTCCTCAGCCTTTTTTATTGCTCTGCCCTTTTTGCCCAACAAGGTACTTTTGATGAAGCTAATACGCTTTTTGAAAATGGAGATCTCAACGAGGCCATGGCCTTATACAGATCTATAGAGGCTGAGGGTCAGGAGTCCGGTGCATTATTTCTAAACATGGGCATAACTGCCGTTCAGTTAGACTCCATGGGGCTTGCCAAATATTATTTCCTGAAAGCGGATGATTTCGAAACCACCGACCAGCAAGCTAATGAAGCCTTGAACTTTGTGAACAGCCAATTCAGCCGGCAATCTGCCATTTTACCTAAATTGCCCTGGGATCGCGCTGTGGATTGGATCAATGATGAGATAACTGCATTCGGTTTATTTTTAATTGGCTTCCTGATCACCATTTCAGGCCTGACTCTTTTATATCTTGGATGGCTTGAAAAACTCCCTCTCAGAAAAACTTCTCCATATCTTATCACGTTGGTCATTACAGGCTCAGTCGTCGCCGGACTAGCTTTTTATGCCGACTATGTAAATCAACGTTACGATGAAGCTATTCTCATTTCTAACTCTCAGCGAGTTTTACAACAGCCCCGGCCTGAAAGTACACTTATCAGTATAGCTTATGAAGGATACGATCTTACTATTGATCAATGGGAAAGTGCAAAGCACGAAAACTGGTTATACATCCGGCTTGGAAATGGGCAATTCGGTTGGGTCCGGAACGAAGGGATTAAAATATTATAGTATAGAAAAAGTAACAGAAGTTCTGTGTCAAACTGATTATTTTCAGTAGTAATATCAGTTATGGTTACCGCACAATAACGTCACATATTTATTGATTATGAGCACACCTCAAGAGTATATAGAAGCAAATAAAGAGAAATTCATTGAAGAACTTTTTGAGCTCCTTCGAATCCCGAGTGTAAGTACTGACTCCAGTAAAAAACAAGAGATCCAAAAAGCCGCAAATTTCCTGATCTCTCAATTTGAGAACCTGGAACTGGATACCGTTAAGAAATTTGACACTCCCGGACATCCCATCGTATATGCCGAACATTGTCCGCATGAAGACCGACCTACTGTTTTGATCTATGGTCACTATGATGTTCAGCCTTCCGATCCTGATGAACTTTGGGATTCCCCTGCATTTGAACCTACCGTAAAAAATGGATTGATCTACGCCCGGGGCGCCAGTGATGATAAAGGCCAGTCGTTTACTCATGTGAAAGCTATCGAATCCTTTATCAAAACCGGAAATGAACTTCCTGTAAATATAAAATTCATTCTTGAAGGTGAAGAAGAGATCGGATCACCAAATCTTGTTCCTTTTCTTGAAGAGCACGAAGATCTTCTTGCCTGTGACATGGTCCTCATTTCTGATACGGCTATGTTTGCCGAAGACCAGCCCTCCATCACTTATGGTTTGCGTGGGCTCGCCTATATGGAAGTAGAAGTAGTTGGTCCAAACCGGGATCTTCATTCCGGAGTATATGGCGGCGCTGTCGAGAATCCTTTGAATGTACTTTGTGAGATCATTGCAAAACTCAAAGATGAAAATGGTGTGATCCAGATTCCCGGCTTTTATGATAACGTGATCCCATTGACTGAAGCTGACAGAACAGCCTTTGCGCAACTCCCCTTTGATGAAGAGGAATACAAGAATACATTAGACATCAAAGAAGTACACGGTGAAAAAGGATACAGTACGCTTGAAAGAGCATCAGCCCGGCCAACTCTTGATGTAAATGGTATTTGGGGCGGATATCAGAAAGAAGGGGCAAAAACCGTGCTTCCCTCCAAAGGGAATGCCAAGATAAGTATGCGCCTTGTTCCGGATCAAGATCCCAAGCAGATTGCAGGGCTTTTTAAAAAGCACGTAGAGTCCCTGGCACCTAATACAGTGAAGGTAACCGTGACCGAACATCATGGCGGACATCCTTCTGTAACCGATTTAAATTTCTACGGGCTCAAAGCAGGGGCTAAGGCTTTTGAAGAGATCTATGACAAAGAAGTATTATTCTCTCGTGAAGGGGGCTCTATTCCAATTGTAGCAGACTTCAAACGGGTATTGGGAGTTGAGTCCATCCTGATGGGCTTTGGCCTTACAAGCAATGCCATTCACTCTCCAAACGAGAACTTTGCGATCAAAGACTTTTATCGTGGAATTAAAACTTCTGCCAGATTTCTGGAATTGCTGCCCGAATATTCTTCTTAAAACTTAGGATGATCGCCGATCACTTACAGGTCAACATCCATAACGATGGGGGCATTGCGCTCGAAGTCATATAAAGTAAGGCGACGAAGATTGTAATATCCCGTCCAGTAATTTCGGAGCGCCTGAATGTAACTTCTTCTGGCACTGTCTTTCTCGTTTTGAGCGATAAAGAGATTGGTTACATCGATCTTCCCGATCAAATACCGGTTTTTGGCCACTTCATATCTGCGGTCAGCGATCTCATCGGATATTCTGGCAAGATCAACCTGACTTTGAAGTTGTGAAAATTCCCTTACTGTACTTCTTACATTGAGGTCGAACTGAAGTTTTTGATAGGCAATAGTATTAGCGGTAGAAACCTGTTGATTCCTAGCAGCTTGGATTTCAGCTGTATTCTTGCCCCAATTAAAAATGGGTATCTCAAATCCCAGGGAAAAGAACTGCCTGTTTTGAGGATCTTCATATAATCGGTCAAAAGTCTCCGAAGTTTGGTTCAACCCATAACTTGCCTGAATGGTAGCTGAAAATCCTGCTTCCTTACGTGCCTGATCATACGCCTGATTCGCCTGAATTTCATTCAGTTCGAATTCCAGTGACGTACTATTATTTTCCTGTGCAAGTTCAAGAGCTTTTTCAACATCAATATTCATAGTTGGGGCCTCTTCAGGAGCTAATACTTCAATAGAAACCTGGTCCGGAATTCCCAATAAGGCCTTAAAATTTTCTTCCGCACGCTGGAAGTTAAGCTGTGCCGTAGTGAGCGACGTCTCTGCATTTCGTAATGCTAATTCACTTTGCAGGAGATCGTTCTCTGCTATACTGCCTACCTGATAACGTCCTTGGGAAATATTATAGATGGAATCGTTCACCGTTACATTAAACTCAGCCACTTCAATATTTATCTTCGCCAACAGGAAGTCGAAGAAGCTTTGCGTGGTATTAAAAGCCAGGTCTTCCATGTCCTCCACATACTGCTTTTGGGCAATTTGATATCTAAGAGGTTCTATCTTGTTTCTCCATTTCAGGCTGTTAAACTGAAATATCGGCTGCCTTATTGAGGCGACAAGCGGAGTACTTTGCCATAAATAAGTATTCTCTCCCGCAAATATCCCTAGTCTTGTAATACCGCTTGAAAGGGACAGATTACCTCCGGTGGGCATGATGTTTTGCTGTATCGAAAGATCCACCGATGCTTCTGACTGAGTACGTGATGAAAAAGTAACCGTGCCATCGTCCTGCACATTGGAAAATATAGACTTGTTGTAATTTGGAGCATCTCCACCCAGTGTCAAACTTGGTAACAGATCTGCCCTAAAGGACTTATACCTCCATTTTGCTGAGATCAATCCAAAATTTGCTGCCCTTGCCAAAGGACTATTTTCCTTTGCGATCTCGATACTCTCTTCAAGAGTTAGAGTTCTTTGTTCCTGTGCCTGTACATTTACAGTTAGGAACAGCAAAATAACGGCAACGAATGTGAGAAGTCTTTTTTTATTCATGTCTTAATGCGTGTACAGGGTCATGTTGTGCGGCTCTTTTAGCGGGGTAATATCCGAAAACCACTCCGATAACAAGTGCAACGCCAAATGAGATAAAAATGGAACCGGGAGTAACAATAGTAGCAATATCAGCGGATGCTTCAATCGCATAGCTAAATGCCATTCCTAAAATTATCCCTATAAAACCGCCTGTTATACTAATAGTCAGAGCTTCTGTCAGGAACTGGAGCTCAATATCTTTTTTCTGTGCTCCCACGGCCATCCGTACCCCAATTTCGCGATATCGTTCTACTACAGAAGCCAGCATGATATTCATAATCCCTATTCCTCCAACAATGAGAGATATTGAAGCAATGGAAGAGAGTACAATATTGAAGATCCGTTTCGTGCGCTGCTCTTGTTGAAGTAATTGTTCGGGTACAATAATTTCAAAATCTACCACATCATTATGTCTGCGTTTGAGCATTCGGGAAAGCAGATCCGCAATTTCACCACTGAATTTAGTATCCGTAACCTTGACAATTAATCTATCTAGCTGGTTATAGTTGCCATCACCTGAGTTATTACCACCTCCACCACCTGAGCTGCTAATCATTGCTCCACCCATAAAAATTACTGAGCTTCCTCCGCCACTTTGTAAATCATTAGCAGTTAGTACTGCTCTGTTCTTAAAACGAAGCAGCACCGTAGTTGCGGGGGCGTAAATATCCAGATTGAAGTTTCTGATACCCAGGTTTTCAATATTTTCTGTGGAGACCTCTTTTTTCCCGATAACCCCAATTACCGTAAGCCATAAATGGCCCACTTTAATTTTTTTGCCGATGGGACTTTCTCCTCCAAAAAAGCGAGTTTTTACATCATATCCGATTACGGCAACCGGTTCCGAGTTTGCTATCTGGATATCGCTGAAATTACTTCCCTCCACAATTTTAAAATTCGTGATATCAAAATAATCTTTATTTACCCCTACCAACTTGCCAGACCTTATTCTCGCATTTCGAATAAAGGAAGTTTCATACATAATTTCCGGGCTTAGCCTTTCTACCTGCGGCACAAATTCTTTTATACTTTCAAGGTCTTTAAGATTCAATCCCGGAGAAAATTTATTCTGCTCTCTGCCTGAATTTCCCTCATCATTTACATTTCCCTCACGCTGCTCAACTACCGGTTGTACAATTACATTGTTGGTTCCAAGCAGCTCCATTTGTTGCAGCACTTCCTGTTGCGCCCCGGTTCCGATCGCCAGCATGGCAATTACCGAAGAAACCCCAAATATGATCCCCAGAGAAGTCAGAAAAGCACGGAGTTTATTCCTTTGGATGGCTTCAAGGGCAATATCAAAGTTGTAAAGTATTTTTTGCAGCACTTGAACGCCCCTTAATTTGACGTAATTTCTTCTTCCAGATACATCCGCTCAATACCCACTGTATCAGCCGGAACTGAAAGGTAAATAACATCATCCATGCTGAGCCCGCGATGAACGATCACTTCATTTTCGTTCATCAATCCAAGTTCCACCTGTTGCATTACCGGATAAAGTCCATCCTGTTTGAAAACAAAGCTTGTTGAATCCTGAACATGAATGGTTTCAAGAGGAATATACATCGCTTCCGGTACCCGATGTACAATCACCCTATTACTTGTAGTCATAGCCGGGCGAAGGACACTATCAGATTCTGTGACGGCAATAATGACTTCGTAAACCTTTGAGTCAGAATTAGGTCGCTGTTCTCCAATATTAGCCACGCTTGTTACTTTTCCGGTCAGTCTTTTATCCGGAATAGCATCAAGTCCAATTTCAACATTTTGATCTTTCGTAACTTTTTGAACATCCACTTCATTTACATACGTAACGGATTCCATATATGAGAAATCAGGAAGTTCTGCTACGGTGGGGTTCCATGCGCTTATATCACTTCCCTCTGTAACTTTACTGCCATCATAGTTACGTTTATAGATAACCATTCCCTGTGCAGGTGCGGTTACTGTAAAGTTTTGTAGCAATGAGCGAATCTTATTAACCTCATTTTGCTCTTCCTGTAGATCGGCTTCAACCTCACTCATTTGAGCTTCGGCCTGTTTTACTTTGGTTACGTAGTTTTTCTTTTCCTGAGCAAGCTGTCGGCGTGCTTTGTCAAGGTCAATTTCTGCCTGACGCTGTACAGCCGGAGATTCATACTGCGACTGATCAACCGCTATTTGCCTTTCCTCAAGTGCGTACTCCAAATTAATAAGGTTATCCCTAGCCTGTGAGAGTGTAAGCGTACTATCCAATGAAACCTGTGTTACCTGAGATTGAGCTTGCTGCAGCTCTAACAATGCATCCTGAAGCCGTCCTGTAATTTCTGAACGATCCAATTCTGCCACAAAATCACCCTCTTTCACGATAGTTCCTTCCGGAATGAGACGCTGAATTTTCAAATTAAAAAGGCGTATTTCACGAACACCCTGCGGCCCTCTTATCTCTACTGATTGTTTAGCTCTTAACTCTCCTGTTGTAGTTACATCGACGACAAACTCACCTTTTTTAGGAGATGTAGTAAGCTCAACCGAATCTGATGTATCCCCCCCGAAAACAAACCAAGCTACCAAAGAAAGTACTATCACAGTAGCCGGAATTAAATATTTCTTTTTCATGTACCTAAATGTTTATAAATGGAAATGATTTAAAATATACGCTTTTCAGAATATGACGCATATACTACAAAAATAGTTTTACAATTACGGAAAGCTATTGTTTTTGTTGCCCCAATTTTCATTTTTCCCGAAAAAAGTAGATCCCATTCCTGAATTAATGGATTCCCAAAAACCGATATTAATCTACAAGAGTATTGTCTACCAATCCTGTTTCAAGGTCATACGAAGTACCGGGCTGAGTATTTTCAATGATCTCTTTTGGATCATTATTTTCATCAACTATCACCACTTTGGGCTTGTGGTCTTTGGCTTCTTCAGGAGTCATTTCCGCATAGCTTATCACGATAATACGATCACCAACCTGAGTTAAACGTGCTGCAGCTCCATTTAAACAGCAAACACGACTTCCCCGCTCACCGGGAATGGTATACGTTTCAAGACGAGAACCATTGGTGATATTCAGCACCTGTACTTTTTCATAAGGAAGGAGGTTAGCAGCATCCAGCAGATCCTGATCAATGGTAATACTACCCTCATACATCAGGTTGGCCTCGGTTACTGCCATTTGGTGCAATTTAGATTTAAACATCGTGATTTTCATCGGTATCGCTCAGAGGTCTAAAATTATATTGTCGATCAGGCGGGTCTTTCCTAAATATACTGCGCCTGCCAGTATGTAGGTTGAACCGGCTTCAAGTTTTTTAACCGGTTTCATTGTTTTCATCGAAAACACATTAAGATAATCATTTTTGAATCCTTTCGCTTCCAATTCATCCTGCTGATGTCCTAACAATAACTTAGGCTCCATCACTCCATCCCGGATCTGTCTCTCCACATACTTTAAAGCACGATATAAACCTGGAGCAATTTCCCTTTCCTGATCACTCAAATAAGCATTACGACTGCTCAAAGCCAAACCATCATTGGCACGGGCAATAGGAGCGGCGGTCATCTCTATATCATGATTAAATTCATGTACCATCTGCTTCAGGATCTGAAACTGTTGAATGTCTTTCTGACCAAAAATAGCTACATCAGGTTTGATGATATTGAAGAATTTATTCACTACAAGAGCTATTCCCTCAAAAAAACCGGGTCGACTTCCACCATCCATATGCTCATTCATATGTTCAATATCGATGCTGAAATATTTTGTACCGGATCCGTACATAATTTCATCATTTGGGGTGAAAACCAACGACACACCTTCAGCTTTACATGCTTTGAGGTCATCTTCCATCTGGCGGGGATAATCCTCAAAATCTTCATTAGGGCCAAACTGCTCAGGGTTTACATATATAGAAACCACCACTTCATCTGCTTTTTGCTTTGCAAGGCGAATAAGAGATAAATGACCTTCATGTAAAGCACCCATGGTAGGAACGAATGCAATTCGCTTTCCCTGGGCTTTTAACTCAGCTATTTCAGCTCGGACTTCTTTTATGGTTGCAACTTGTTTCATGCGCAAATAAAAAGAGACGCCGTTTTGGGGCGCCTCCTAATAATTAGGTAAGAATTTAAATTAAACCGACCGACTCATATCAAAGTCTTCCAGGATCTCTTTTATCCTATTCAGGAAGGCCCCACCGTGAGCGCCGTCAATAATTCTGTGGTCATAACTCATAGATAAGAACATCATCTGTCGGATTGCGATCACATCACCGGCATCGGTTTCCAACACAACCGGTCGTTTTTCAATAGCGCCGGTACCAATAATGGCAACCTGTGGCTGATTGATGATCGGAGTTCCCATCAGGTTTCCAACACTTCCGTAGTTGGTAAGGGTAATAGTTCCACCAACCAGATCGTCAGGGCTCAATTTCTTGCTTCTGGCTTTTATGGCCACTTCATTAACAGCATTTGCTAAACCTACCAGGTTCTTCTCCTGCGCTTTTTTGATAACCGGAACGATCAGCCCGCCTTCTCCGCCTTCGCCTAGGGCAACAGCCAATCCAAAATTAATATCCTTCTTAAGGTGTATCTCATCACCATTAACAGAACTGTTGATCAGAGGGAACTCAAGCATTGCTGTGATAATGGCCTCTACAAAAAGAGGAGTAAACGTAAGCTTTGTTCCTGTTTTCTCCTGAAATGCTGCTTTATTAGCGTTTCTCCATTTCACCATATTGGTTACATCAACCTCGGCGAAAGTGGTTACGTGGGCTGAAGTCTGCTTAGACTTCACCATATGCTCGGCGATCATCTTACGCATGCGATCCATTTTGATCACTTCAACATCACCGGATGGAGAGTGCTTAACATCCAACTGACCGGCCGATATAGATCCATCTGAAGATTTTGAAGTTGGCTTGCTGAGGCCGCTACCGGCTGATCTCTGCGCTGCAGGTGCAGAAACTTTCCCTGCTTTCTTGTCTTCTACATAAGATAAAATATCTTGTTTGGAAACACGTCCGTTCTGGCCTGAACCTTCAATGGCCTCAAGTTCTTCCTGACTGATTCCTTCTTCTTTTGCTATTGAACGTACCAGCGGAGAGTAAAAACGACCGTCACTACCCATGCGCTGTGGCTCGGATCCTTCTGAGGTTCCGTTTGAAGCTGCTGCTTGTGATTCCTGTTTTGCAGGAGCCGATTCTTTCTTCTCTTCTTTTTTGGGAGCCGGCTTTGAAGATCCGCCACCCGATGCTGCTTTTCCGGTCGCGATCACAGCAATGGTTTGCCCAACTTCGATCGTATCATTTTCTTCGGCAAGAATTTCTACCAATGTTCCGGCTGCCGGAGACGGTACTTCACTATCCACTTTATCCGTTGAGATCTCAAGGAGTGTTTCATCTTCCTCAACCGTATCGCCAACCTGCTTAGACCACCCGATGACAGTAGCTTCCACTACTGATTCACCCATCTGGGGCATTTGAACTTCAATTCGTTCACCTTCATCGCCCCCACCTGAAGCCACCGGAGCAGACTCCTCTTCCGTTACTTCTTCTGCTGGCTCTTCTTCTTGAGCGGGTTCTTCAGATTCAGCTTCCTCTGATCCACCTGAAGAAACATCGCCGGCAGCATCCGCATCCGTTTCAATAATGGCGATCGCTTTTCCTACTTCGATCACATCACCTTCTTCAGCTAAAATTTCTACAAGTACACCGGCTTCAGGAGAGGGCACTTCTGTATCCACTTTATCGGTGGCTACTTCAAGCAGTGTTTCATCTACCTCAACGGTATCGCCAACCTGCTTGGTCCACTCAATTACTGTACCTTCCATTACTGATTCGCCCATCTGGGGCATGACCACTTCTACCTTCGCCATAAAATTGTTTTCTTTTGGTGCCTGTAAGGCTGTTTTAAGGAATTTTCAACGGACTCTAAAGTTCAGGATAATTCCAATTAGTTCAAAATAAGTATCATTCTTTTAAAATGTAGGAAAGCGCTTTTTCAGATGTTTACTTTATATCCCCAGTTCTCAGACTTTCTCTCTCCATTTAAAGTTCAATCATCAGCGTCTAATATACACTTCTGGTTTGTCCTCACTTCTGATTTTGTTAACTTCGCAAAGTCAGTAAACCAGCATAAACCAAGTTTTGGCACTATGATAGCGGAAGAATTACAAGATATAATTGATGAAGCAGAGCTTCACATGGATGAAGCCACCGGATTTTTCAAAAAAGAACTCTCACATATTAGAGCAGGAAAGGCGAGTCCTTCACTTATTGAAGGCGTGAAGGTTGACTATTATGGATCTCAGACTCCTTTACAACAACTAGCTAACGTCAGTGCGCCGGAAGCGCGCTTACTGGTCGTTTCTCCATACGATAAAACGGGAATGCAGGATATTGAGAAAGCGATCATGTCGGCCGGACTGGGATTGAACCCAAGTAACGATGGCGACCGGATCCTGATTCCACTTCCTGTCCTTACCGAAGAGCGCCGTAAAGAACTTGTTAAGCACTCGAAAGATATTGCAGAGCAGGCTCGCATCAGTATCCGAAATTCCCGCCGAAATGCGAATGATGAAGTTAAGAAAACGGTAGAGAGTGAATCACTTTCAGAAGACTCCCGCTATGAGGCTGAAGACGAAATTCAAAAACTGACGGATAAATACACAGCCAAAGTAGAAGAACTCCTTAATAAAAAAGAAGAAGAAATAATGACAGTTTAAGGTGTTACAGTATTTGCGTGTTACGGTGTTAAGGTTTTCCTTGCCGCACCTTAACACCGTAACACTTCAATACATCAGCACCGTAACACCAATCCATGTATATATCCGAACTTGAATTACAGGGTTTTAAAAGCTTTGCTCACAAGACAAAGGTAAAGTTTGACAGTGGGATCACATCTATTGTGGGCCCGAATGGGTGTGGTAAATCGAATATTGTAGATGCTCTGCGTTGGGTTTTGGGTGAGCAGCGCCCTTCATTGCTTCGGTCTTCCGCCATGAGCAACGTGATCTTCAACGGAACAGCTCAAAAGAAAGCCCTTGGGATGGCTGAAGTGTCCCTCACGTTTGTCAACGACAAAGGAATTCTACCTATTGAGTATAGTGAGGTAACCATCTCGCGAAGACTTTACCGTTCTGGAGACAGTGAATACCTCATCAACGGTACTTCTTGCCGGCTGAAGGATATCATGGAATTGTTTATGGATACCGGTATGGGCTCGGACGCCTATTCCGTGATAGAGCTGAAAATGGTGGAGGAGATCCTGAATGATAAGAACAATGACCGCCGCCGACTGTTTGAGGAAGCTGCAGGAGTTACCAAATATAAAGATCAGCGCAAAAAGACCATTCGGAAGCTGGAATCAACCAAAAAAGATCTGCAGCGTGTTGATGATCTTTTGGTGGAATTGAGAAAGAAAGCCCGGTCACTTGAAATTCAAGCTGAAAAAGCTGAAAAAGCCAAGGTTTACAGAGATGAATTAGAGCTTTTAGATAAAGCACTTACCCTTCATGACTTTAATAAGATCAAGAATGAGCTTGAACCGCTAAAGGAACGCATTAACAATGCGGATAAAGAAAAAAGGGAGATCACCAAAGCTATTGAAGAGCTTGAAGAAAATGATGAAAAAGCCCGTGCCGCATTAGTTGAAAAAGAACGGAAACAAGCTGAAGCCCAACGCCGGGTAAGTCAACTGCATAATGCTATTCGGGAGGCCGACACCAATCTTCGGATCACGCGTGAGAAGATCGAGAATGAGAAAAAGGTGATCGCTGAATATGGCAAGGACATCGAAACCGGGGAAAAAGATCTTAAAGAATTAACCGAGTTATTGGAATCCAGCCGGAACAAGCTGGAAGGTTTCGATGATGAGCTCGAAAAATCCAATAAGGCACTCGAGGATTCAAAGAAAAAGTATGGGCAGATTCAGCAGCAGTACAATCGTGAGCGAAGTGAACTATATGAGATCGAAGTTCAGCTGAGTGCCACGAACAACGAATTGAGTCAGCTTCAAACCAAGCGTATTAAAATTGAAAGTCGCCTTGAAAATACGGAAGGTGATCTGGAGCGCATCAATAATGAGATCGTTGACCTTAATGATGAGATCGAGAATCTAAATGGTGAACAAGGGTTGATCGAGCAAAAGCTGGACAATCTTGTTGTTGAGCGGGATGAACTCGAGGAAGAATTAGAAACAGCTCGCGAAAAGAGAGAGCAGTTCGCTGATAAGCAGAATGAGATCAAAGACGAGTTGCGGACCCTTCAAAGCAAGAAGGAATCGCTGGAATCTGAGATACGCCTGATGAACGACCTCACCAGTTCCAATGAAGCTTTCCCCGGCAGTGTTAAATATCTGATCGAAAATCATCGTTTCGATTTCAAAGATATGACTACCGTCTCCGACATCTTTGACACCGACCAAAAGCATGCCGTAGCTCTTGAAGCCGTACTTGGAGATGTACTGAATTTCGTGATTGTAAAAACACTGGACGAAGCTCAGCGTGCTGCCAAGATCTTAAAAGAAAACAAAAAAGGCCGGGCTACTTTCATCCCTCTTGATCAACTTGCCGCTACCTACCCCGTTAAAGATGGCAGCCTTTTTGATGAAGTTAAATCGAAGCGGGAATATTCTGCCTTAAAGCAATTACTGCTCGGTAACGTAATGGTCTTTGACTCTGTTGAAGACGCCTATGCAGGAACAAAGAAGAAGGATGATCTTGTAGGGGTTACCTTTGACGGGGAAGTGATCACTAATGCCAAATTTTTTCAGAGTGGCAGCAAGAGCAAAAATGCCGGAGTTCGGGTAGGACTCAAAGATAAAATTGAGAAGCTCGAAAAAGAAGAAGCCAAAACAACGAAAGAGATCTCCAAACTGGAAGATTATCTACAGCAGATCGTTGAGAAATATGAAAAACTTGATATTGGAAAGCTTAGCCAGATCCTGAAAGAAAAAGAGCAGGAAGTGCGTCGGCTTGAGCAGCAACAGCACAGCTTGAGCTCCAAGGTTCAGGTCTATCAAAAAAATATTGGGGAGCTGGTTAACCGAAAGGATAACCTTAAGAGCAGTGAAGGTAGCGCTCAGGAAGAACTCAATTCCATTCAGCCCAAACAAAAGGAATTACAGCAGAAAATGCTGGAACTGGATGAAAAACAGCAGGAGAAAAAAGAGCTCCTTGAGACACTGGAAGAAGAACGCTCTATTGCTCAAAGCCGATATAACGATACGCAGCTCAAGCACCAGGATCTTAAGAATAAGGTAGATAATCTCGAGCGGGATGTGCAGCGTGCCGAAACCGGTATCGAGAATGTGAAGAGACGAATTGAGAATCGCACAGAGCTGACTGAGGAAAGCAAGGAACGTATCGAAACGCTGACCGGACGTACTAAGGAACTTCAGGAGAATATCACTACGAACAGTGAAGCGAAGAAGGAGGCTGATGAAGCTCTTCAAAAGGCTGAGGAAGCAGCCGCTAAACAGCGCGGAACCATCAATGAGATCGAGAAAGAGTTGAAGGAAGTACGTCGCCGTAAAGAAGTGAATATGGAGTTGGTCCACCATCTCGATATGGCGCGTGAGAAAATGGACATGCAAAGTCAGGCTTTATCCGATCATATCTGGGAAACCTACGGCATCCTGATGAAACAGGTGACCGGTGAGCTTCCCGAAGATAAAACTCCGGAACAGGCCAAAGAGCGGATCAGCTGGCTGAAGCAAAAGCTGAACAGCATCGGAGAAGTAAACCCATTGGCCATAGAAGAGTATAAAGAGGAAAAGGAGCGACTTGATTTCTACGAAGAGCAGATCATGGATCTTGAGGAAGCAGAAGAACAGCTCCTTGAAACCATAGATGAGATCAATGAAACAGCGACAAAACGATTTAATGAGACATTTGAGAAGATCCGCGTAAACTTTCAGCAAGTATTTAAGACACTTTTTGAAGCCGATGACTATTGCGATCTTATCATTGAGCAGGATGTGGAAGATCCGCTGGAAGCACGTATCGAAATTAAAGCTCAGCCGCGGGGTAAACGACCATCCGGTATTTCACAGCTTTCAGGTGGAGAAAAAACACTGACGGCCATTGCTCTCCTTTTTGCCATTTACCTGGTGAAACCGTCACCTTTCTGCGTTCTTGATGAGGTAGACGCCCCTCTTGATGATGCCAACATCGAGCGCTTTGCCAAAATGATCAAGAACTTCAGTGAGGACACACAATTCATCATCATCACCCACAACAAAAAAACCATGAGTAAGGCCGAAATGATGTACGGCGTTACCATGCCGGACACCGGTGTTTCCCGGTTGGTTGGAGTGAAATTGGATGAAGTTGAGGATGTGCTCTAAGGAATATTGAATATCGAACAGAGGAATATTCAATCCTGAAGTTCTTCTCGCTCCGTATGTTCTGCTTAGGAGCTTTTTTTGTGTAATTAATGGATTTAGTGAAGAAATACTGAGCTTTAGCCGCCCCCACCCTCACCTTTGTTTCCTCTCCCTGGAGAGGAAGACGCTTTGGGGAACTAGGAGATAACTTAAAAGATGTTGCCTGTGGCTACGATCTTCAAGTCAACACAGAAACCAACCAAGGAGCTTCCCCGCTCGGGTCCCGAAAGCATTCGGGAAGGGGTGGGAAAAGTCGCCAGGGCATTGAAAATTAGCTAACTCAAATTACTATTTTTTCTTTTTCGCACAGAATTAGCCTTATCCTTTCTTTAATTTATCTCATCTCCTCAATTAAGGAATCTAAATTAAGGGCTTAAAAAACATCATTTATACACTTAAGTAAGTCAAAGGTTTATTATTACTTTCTATTAGTTATACAAAAGAAATCAAATTTGGTCGAGGCATGGTTTCCGCCGTATATTGGGAGCAGTTATTCAAAAAACAAGCCCACGGAACTAACCGGCGGGCTATTTTTATGCCCTTCATTTCTCACCCTCCCCTCTTCTTTTTTGATATTTCTATCAAATAATTATTGAAGTTGCGCAAGACCATTTTATATTTGGCAACATCATTCATTTCAAACAATCCTCCGGCTCTTATGAAACATCTATTCCTTTGTGCGATCGCTATCACACTGATTTTTTCTGCATGTCAGACAGAAACAGATGAAGCAAGATTTGAGAACCTCCCGAATTCTGCACAAACCATTTCACTCTTAGGTGATACCCTGAAAACTGAGATCGACTCTCTACCTCCTGCCCTCACCAACCGTATCGATTCCCTTAGTGCTTTAGCTTTGGAAGAAGATCGGTTAGCGGACAGCTACATTTGGGAGGCTCGAAAGACCGCTTATGCCGGCAATTATCGCGAAGCCATCGTTCAGCTTTCATCAGCCATTATTGAGTTTCCCAATGAGCCTGAACTATACCGCCATCGCGGCCACCGCTATATTACCTTACGTGAATTTGATCTCGCCATCCGTGATTTTCAGATCGCTGCACGACTTTTCGAAGGAGATCAGGACATCGTTGAAACTGATGGATTACCCAATGCTCAAAATATTCCGCTGAGCTCACTACAAACCAATACCTGGTATCATTTAGGGTTGGCTCATTATCTTAAAGGCGAATATGACCTGGCTAACCGTGCTTATTTAAAAGGACTTCAGGTAGCTGATAATAATGATATGCGGGTCGCTTTCTGGTATTGGCAATATATGGCTCTGCGAAAAGCAGGCCATGATGAAGAAGCAGGCAAAGTTCTTGATCAGGTTGCTGCAGACATGGAACTCATTGAAAACACCAGCTACCATGAATTATTGATGGTATTTAAAAGTGTTTTTAATTCTGATGAATTGCTCTCCGGTGAAAACTCAGAGTTAGATAATTCCACACTTGGTTACGGTCTTGGATTCTGGCATCACATAAACGGCCGTACCGAAAGGGCCTATCAGATCTGGCAGGATGTATATGATGCAGGAAACTGGGCTGCATTTGGATTTATTGCAAGTGAAGCGGAATTGGCTCGGTAGTGTTAAAGTGTTTACGTGTTACGGTGTTTTCTAATGTAACACCGCAACACATTAACAACTTCGCACTATAACACCATCAATTCCCTACAAAGAACACTGCATTCCCGAACAGCAATTTACCGTTGTGCCAGAAACCACGGAACAGAGGGTTGTCGATCATATATACAACCTGTCCTCGTCCCATATTCTGGACTCCATAAGAAAGTGTGTTTTCAAGGCTCTTCTTAGCCTCACTTCCTACAAAACCGCTGCGGTGTGCATCTTCTTTAGCTACCCCGACGTTCCACCCATTGTCCAGATATTCAAAAGCAGTAGAACCTAACTTGAGGGACATGTAGGATTCACCATACCCAAAAGCGAGCGGATGCGTATTATCCATTGTGGTTTCAAAGATAGAACCGGCGTTCATGTATTTAACACGTTCCCGTGACGCCTCGCCATAATTAGTTAGTTTTGCATCCGGATCTTCGCTTTCTTCAGCAGATTCATTTTGCTTGCGTGAAAGAGCAAAACCATCTTTACCTGAAAGTAAATTATTGGCTCCTTCCATTGCGATCAAAGTACCGCCACTGCGCACCCAGTCTCTGATGGCATTTATTTCATTATCACCGACTGAACTTCCATACATACTCGGCATGATCAATACATGGTAATCGTCCCAATCTACAGACCCAATATCATCGGTATTGATAAGGTTTACAGGGTAGTCGATCTGCTGATCAAAATAGTTCCAGATATGACCAACCATATTGGAACTGGTTCCATTACCGGAAAGCAGTGCTACTTTCGGAGTCTCAATATAACGCACTGCTGAAGATCCAAAATCTTTACCGGTTTCAACAAAGCCGGTAGTGGCAGGAATCAACCTACGGTTAAGAAGGGCCGCTTCATCCTTTACAATTTGATCAAAATCGTCACCTAAATGCTCATTGCCGTTCCGTGTAATGATCAGTGTACCTGGATCATATGCTCTGCCATCCAGGGTAAACGCTTCTTCAGCATACCGGGCCTTCACTCCTTTTTGCAGGATCTGTGACAGGAACTTCAGGTCGTCCATTGAATTCCATTTTGCCAGATAAGCATAAGGTTTATCAGCTGAAGGGGTCAATTCGTCTTCGGTAACAGATGTAACAGGACCGGCATTTACCCGTCCGGGGATGGCATATCCTTCCACACCAAACGCATAGTGCATTTCCCAGGCGGTAATATCATAAGTCATTGAATCGACCAACTCAGGTTTTGGCTCGAATAATACCCGCGCCAAAGTACCTTTAGGTTGATAGGTACTGATCACGTAATCACCTTCTTCGATGCTCACTCTGCCGGTCTCTCCCGTGCTATAGTTATAGCCATTGGTATTGGATGATCTCGTTGCAGTACCAACTTCAATTTCCTGTTTCGTCAGATATTGCAGCAAGCTTGTTACTTTATCCGGATTACTGCTCTTCTTAACAATAAAAGTCTTGTACTCTCCCGCACCATTTTCGATCGTATTGCTGAAATAGTTCGAAAATTCGTTGATCACTTTCTGGTGATTTTGAGCTGTGATCTCCACAGTCGATAATCCGGTAGTCGTGTGGTGTGTAAGTCGATCGTGCAAGGTCAGCGTATCCCCTTCGGCTGTGAGAACTCCAAGTCCTGCCGAACTATGGCCGGCCTGCTCATAAGTCATTCCAATAGCTCCGTTGAAGGTAGGCCATGTATCTCCGTAGCTTGGATAGAACAGGTCAAATACTTCTTTAGTAAAGTACAACCAATTTTCCTCATCAAAGTATTCGGCGTGATTCTTTCCGATCATCGTCTGGAAATCACGCTGCCAACCGGTGATAGCCGTATGAAACGGTTCTGCTGCCGGTGCAAAATAATAGGGAGAATTTACGCCTTGCTCGTGGAAATCGACGTGTACATGAGGCATCCAGCTGTTATAAAGAGGAAGTCTCTGCTGACTTTCCACTTGTGTTTGCCATGCCCAGTCACGGTTCAGATCAAAGTAATAGTGATTGGTACGTCCGCCGGGCCATGGTTCGCTATGTTCGCGTGACTCAGGATTCACATTTACCTCTTCACCTACCACACTTCGAAACCAATTCACATACCGATCACGTCCATCCGGATTCACCATCGGGTCCATGATCACCACCGTATTCTCCAGCCAATTTCCTTTCTCCGTTACCAGTTTATAAATGGTATTCAATGCAGCCTCGCTGGAAGAAGTCTCATTTCCATGCACGTTATAACTGAGCCACACAATTGCTTTTTGGTTTTCGGTAGGCTCTCCGGATTCAAGCCCGGTCAGTCTCAGGTTATTGAGACGTATCTCCTCGATATTGGCTTGATTATCCGATGTGGTAACGACAGCATACACCAACTCCCGTCCTTCATTGGTCCTCCCATATTCACTAAGGGTAACCATCGGTGACTCTTCAGCCACATGCTGAAAATAATTCACCACTTTGTAATGAGGAGTCCATTGCTCCCCAAGCTCATACCCTAAAAATTCAGCGGGCGATTGCAGCTGAGCAAAGGCCTGAGCCGATATTAAAAAAACTGCTATTA
The DNA here is from genome assembly GCF_042684365.1 of Gracilimonas halophila. Classification (NCBI taxonomy): domain Bacteria; kingdom Pseudomonadati; phylum Balneolota; class Balneolia; order Balneolales; family Balneolaceae; genus Gracilimonas; species Gracilimonas halophila. The sequence continues at coordinate 160,934 of NZ_JBHULI010000001.1, forward strand.
ATGTGCCTAATATCCCTTTCTTCATCATTACTCTGATTTGTTTAGTTCAGTTTCAATTTGTTGTACCACATCATCTACAATAGAATTGGGGATTGGAATAGTAAGGTTGTAATGGGCAATTTTCCACTCATTTTCATTTTTTACCAAAACCCCTGAGCCCCTGCTCGGTCCCAGATTAGGAGTATCGAGTTCTTCATCAAACCAGGCTATTTTACCGTTATCCGAAAAATAAACTTTACGAAAAGTTGGAGTAAAGGTCCATGCCACACCATCGTCTTCAAAATAAGGTTTAGACCATGGTTTAAATACATCAATAGTCCATCGTTCGGTAGCATCCGTCCCCATGAAAATAGAAGAGTCACTTTCAAAGTGATCAAAATATCGTTCGAAGTCTCCTTCTGCCGCAGCTAAATGCCAATCATCGAGAACGGCGTTTACCTCATCCGGAGATGGCGGTATTTGAGTTTCTTTGGGCTCGCAGGCTCCGAGCAACAATCCCGAAATAGAAAGTAGCAGAAATATGAATCGCATAGATAAAAGTTGGTTCTTGAGTTAGCCTATGGTAGCTATTCAAAACTGATAGAGCAAACAGGATTTGCAGTATCCATTATTCTTAAATCTATCCATTGTAAAAACTGCTATCTTTTGTGTATGATTAATCAAGCTTTAAAGACACCTATAAATCGTGATCAGCAGCAGCAATAACAACCAGGTTGTACCCATTAAACGCATTGCAGCTATTGATATAGGCACAAACTCATTTCACGCCATCATAGTGGATGTGTTTTCTGATGGCAGTTTTCGAACCCTCGATAAGCTCAAGGAAATGGTGCAACTTGCCAAGGGCGGGATGGGGAAACGACTATCCGATGGCGCATTCAAACGAGGCCTTTCTGCTCTTAAGAACATTAAACGGCTGGCTGACAGTTACGAATGTGAAGAAATTCTTGCCTATGCCACTTCTGCCATCCGCGAAGCAGAAAACGGGGGTGAATTCATTCAAAGAAGCATTGATGAAGTTGGCGTCAAAATGCTTGCCATTCCCGGCAGGGTCGAAGCTGAGTTAATTGGCCTGGCCGTTCGTCACGGAGTAAAGTTAACGGAAAAACCGGTATTGGTTGCAGATGTTGGGGGAGGCAGCGTAGAATTTATTTTGGGGAATGAAGAGAAATTCTTCTACACAGCCAGTAAAAAGATCGGAGTTTCCCGAATGACGGAGATCTTCAAACCTGCCGATCCTATCACCCAAGAAGACATTAAGAAACTGGAATCTCATTATGAAGAACAGCTTCGTGACGTAGCTCAGGCATTTGCTCAACACCGTACCGATACCATCATCGGTTCTTCGGGTACCATGGAGAATATTGCACAAATGATCGCAGCCCGAAAAGGTAAATCGGTGGACATGACCCTGAATGAGATGGAATTCTCGGCTCAGGATTTCAAAGAGTTCTATGATTACTTTATTAAACTCAATAAAAAGCAGCGTAGAAAAGTAACCGGGCTTGACACCAAACGCATTGGGTTCATAAATACCGGTGTGGTATTGGTTGATTACCTGATCCGTAAATTTGGGATCAAAACCATCAAGATCTCATCACAGGCACTGCGTGAAGGAATTGTGATCCGTTACCTGAAGAAGGAGATGATAGGTTTGCCGTGGACCGGAGCTTTTGCGGATCCAAGGCGTCGAAGTGTTTTTGAGTTACTTCGAAAAACCGACTGGCATGAAAATCATTCGCGACATGTAGCCAATATGGCGCTGACTATTTTTGATGCCCTTCAGGATGAAATGAAACTAGAAGATGGCGATCGTGAACTTTTGGAATATGCCGCTTACCTACATGACATTGGCTATTACATCTCCCATTCCAAGCATCACAAACATGCTCTCTACATCATCCGGCACTCTGACCTGAAAGGATTCAAGGAACATGAAATTGAGATCATAGCCAATGTGGCTCGCTATCACCGTCGGTCAACACCCAAGAAAAGGCATGGCGAATACTGGAAAATGTCGCCCGAGATAAGGAAAAGAATTAAAAAGCTTTCCGGGATCCTGAGAGTAGCCGATGGATTGGACCGAAGCCATTTCCAAAACGTAAAAGAACTGGAAGTGCATTCCGAAGACGATCATATCAGAATTAACATCTGGACGGAAGGGGAACCTTATCTTGAGATCTGGGGTGCAGAGCGAAAATCCCAACTTTTCAAGGAAGTGACGGGCAAGAAGCTGAAGATCGAACGGGTGTTGGAACCGGTGTATTCTTAGTTTTAGTATCGATGCTTTATCAACTTTGACCCACCCCTCAATCCCCGCCCGAGCGGGGAAGCTCTTTAGTTGGTTCTGTGTTGGATTGTAGATTCTATCCATTGGTGATAGACTGCGATCTACCTCCAAATTCACCACACCGTCTTCCTCTCCCGGGAGAGGAAACAAAGGTGAGGGTGCAGTTCGCCTAAAGAGCAACACTTGTCATTATCTCAAATTTTATCGTATTTGGGAAAAAGAGGGTACTATGAAGAAGAGAATACCAGTCATTCCTTACCGGGAAGATTTAATAGCCAAAGCTCGCTGGCTTCGAAAAAATTCAACTCCCGGAGAAATTGAGGTTTGGAAAGCAATCAAGAACAGGCAAGTTTTGGGATATAAATTTCGAAGACAGCATCCCATCCATCGGTTTATCGTGGATTTCTTTTGCCGGGAATTAAAACTTGCTATCGAAATAGATGGCAGATCTCATGACTTCAACATTGAAGCTGATAAACAGCGCCAATATATCATTGAGCAATTTGGAGTGAGTTTTCTGAGGTTTACCGAATTGGATGCAAAGAATAATACGGATTCGGTGAGACGGGAAATTGAGAAGTGGGCCTTGACTCATAGGTGAATTGGTTCAGAAGTTTACTTTTGATGCTGTGGCAACCTCGACCCACCCCTCAATCCCCGCCCGAGCGGGGAAGCTCCTTAGGCCGTTTCTGTGTTGGATTATAGGTTATAGCCATTGGCAATATCCTCTAAACTATCTCCCAATTCACCACAGCGTCTTCCTCTCCCGGGAGAGGAAACAAAGGTGAGGGTGGAGTTCGCCAAAGTTCACTAACAAAAAAAAGGGACGCAGTTTATACGTCCCTTTTCCAATAATCTTTATGAAAGTTGATCAATCGATAAATCGCTTATAAACCTCGCCCAGTCTTCCGGAGACATTCGCTTTTGAGGAGTATTTATTTTTGATGTTCCCAATGGTTTCAATGCGTTTTTCAGCTAAGGCATTGGAGGCTTTATGAGCCGGCATTCCATGCTCTTCCGAATAATCCAGAATATCAGTAATGGTGTTATAGATATTACCGGCATTTTGCAACGCACGCTCTTCGTTATATCCCTCAAGCTCGCTCGCAATGTTAATGATCCCTCCGGCATTGATCACATAATCAGGTGCGTAAATGATGCCTTTGTCCAGCAACATCTGCCCATGCTTATCTTCTTCATCCAGCACGTTATTCGCACCGCCCGCAATGATATCACACTTGAACTGGTCCATGGTATCATCGTTGATCACTCCACCCAAGGCACATGGGGTAAAAATATCGACATCAAGTCCGTAGATGGAATCGGGGTCTACCAATTCACCGCCCACTTCTTCTGCCAGCTCTTTGGCTTTGTCTTCGTAAATATCACAGATATATAATTTGGCTCCCTCCTTGGAAGCGTGACGTGCAAAATATGATGCCACGTTCCCGGCTCCCTGAAGGGCGATCTTTTTGCCTTCCAGTGAATCGCTGCCATAGGCTTTTTTGGCACAAGCCTTTACACCCATGTAAACACCATAAGCCGTAACGGGAGATGGATTGCCACTTCCGCCCAATGCCTTGGGAATTCCGGTTACATACTTGGTTTCGGAATAGATCCACTCCATTTCCTTCTCGGTCATCCCGACATCCTCAGCAGTGATGTATCGCCCACCAAGTCCATCTACAAAACGGCCAAAAGAACGGAACAAAGCTTCTGTCTTCTCGGTGTGAGGGTCGCCGATGATAACCGCTTTACCACCGCCTAAATTCAGCCCGGAGATAGCTGATTTATAGGTCATGCCGCGCGAGAGGCGAAGTACATCTCTCATAGCGGCATCTTCAGATTCATAGTTCCACATGCGGGTTCCGCCGAGGGCAGGCCCAAGTGTGGTGTTATGAATGGCAATGATGGCTCTCAATTCGGTCTCTGGATCAGAACAGATCACCACCTGCTCATGTTCTTTGTTAGATAATTCGTTAAAAATGAGGAAGTTCTTATTCTCTTTATTCAATGGTATGGATTCTTTAGTGAGTACTTTTGTCATAATAAAAGGTAAGGATTTATGTTGGAAAGACGGGACCTTGGAACCGCTTCCAAAGTTCGGGATTTATTTGCCGGTTCTCAACCTATTTGCAAAGAGGGATACAAAAGTTTGTAAGATGAGATATATCTGCTACAGAATGAACTTTACAGGGCTAAACTTTAATTTATATAAACAAAGATGCTGTTTTTCTCCTGTTTAATAGTATTTTATATGTAATAAAACGCAGTTTGCGTTGGCGTACCGGTTTGACCGCCGATCAGCCTTTATGAATAAAAATAAAGCACAAAATAATCATGTCATTCCGCTGGGTATACGCGCAGCCGGAAGAGGAAAAGTATGTCCCGGAATTAGGGGACACGCTTGGAATTCCGGACAAAATAGCCCGTTTGCTGGCTATACGCGGCATAAAAACATACAATGATGCAGAATACTTTTTCCGACCAAAGATAGATAACCTCCACGATCCTTTTTTAATGAAGGATATGGATGTTGGTGCCGAACGCCTGGCACTGGCTATCCGCAAAGGTGAGAAAGTACTCGTTTACGGCGATTACGACGTAGACGGGACTACGGCTACGTCCTGCATCTATACATTTCTGAAAGAATTTGGGGTTGAAGCCGATTATTATATTCCCCACCGCTTTAAAGAAGGCTATGGAATAAATCCGGATGGCATAAAATATGCCGAGGAGATCAATGCCTCCCTCATCGTTTCCGTAGATTGTGGAATTACGGCTATTGAAGAAGCTAAAGTTGCCAAAGAAAAAGGTATCGATCTTATCATTTGTGACCATCACACGGTAGGAGATGAGATCCCGGATGCGGTCGCAGTACTTGACCCCAAACGTCCTGATTGCAACTATCCTTTTGATGGTCTTTCCGGTGCCGGAGTTGGTTTTAAACTGATTCAGGGAACCATTGTGAAACTGGGATTACCTAAATCCGTGGCCTATAAATTCCTGGACCTTGTAGCCATTTCCATCGCTTCCGATATCGTACCTATTATTGATGAGAATCGGGTATTGATGAAGGCAGGATTGAATATGATCCAGAAGAGTCCTCGTGTGGGCATCAAGGCTTTACTCGACCATATCAATGTGTCTAAAGATGAAGTGAACACAGCCAAGATCGTTTTTTCCATTGGCCCGCGCATCAACGCAGCCGGACGTATGGGTGATGCCAGCACGGCTGTGAAATTGATGATCTCAGAAACCCTGTCTGAAGCAAAGTCACATGCTTATGAGCTGGAATCCATCAACCTGAAGCGCAGGGATACTGATTCCCAGACCATGAAAGAAGCTATGGCTCAGATCGATGAAGATTTCAATATGGAGGAAACCTCGACCATCGTCCTTTATGGGGAAAACTGGCACCTTGGGGTGATCGGCATTGTGGCTTCGCGATTGGTAGATCTTTATCATCGTCCTGCCATTATGCTCAGTAACGTGGACGGTAAAGTGAAAGGCTCGGCACGAAGCATCAAAGGGTTTAACATCTATAATGCCATCAAGAAGTGTGAAGATCTGCTGGAGCAATTTGGAGGGCACGAATTTGCTGCCGGACTTACCCTCACCGAAAAGAATCTCTCCGAATTCCGACGGCGCATGAACGAGCTGGCCTTTACCGATCTGTCCGAAAATTCATTCGAGCCGGAACTCACTATAGATGCCAAACTTGACTTGGGTGAAGTGGATATGAAGTTCTGGAAACTGCTAAGTCAGTTCGAACCTTTTGGCCCCGGAAACCTCCGGCCTATTTTTGTAAGTGAAGAAGTGAAAGTGGTGGGCGAGCCGACCATCGTTGGAAACGGACACCTTAAGATGCGGGTGAAGCAGGAAAATTCAGGTATTTTCGATACGATCGGGTTCAATATGCATGAATATCTGCCGGGTGTGCGAAACGGGAACCCGTTCAAGGTGGCGTATGTAATCGAGGAAAATCACTGGAACGGCCGCCGAACCCTGCAATTGCGATTGAAAGACATTCATATCTCAGATTAAACTCAGCTTTTTTGCTCAATATTGAATTCAATATTGTATGTAGATAATAAACCCTTTATCTTTGCCGTCCTTGTGAAAGGGACTGTAGCTCAGTCGGTAGAGCAACGGACTGAAAATCCGTGTGTCGGCGGTTCAAATCCGCCCGGTCCCACCCGAAGCCCATGTAAGTCGTTGATTTACATGGGCTTTTTTATTTTGAGTGCAAACATTAGTGCAAACATTTCTGTATAAATGGAGAGATTTTTTGAGAGCAGAAAATATTTCACTTGATATATCCTCTCATAATTTCGTCTATTTCATCTCTTAATCTTGAAATATCGTTACGAATTGAATTCTGTTTCTCAAATTCTTCATCGATTTCTTCAACCAATTCTCTCTGTCTGCTAATATTGAGGTCAGGAATTCTTATTTTTTTAATTCGAAATAAAGCTAATTTGCCTTGAGAAGCTCTACCTGTAAATTCAAGTATTTGCAACTGAACGAGAGATGATTGCAAGCAGTAGAGGATATATTTTGGATCATATAGCTTTTTATTCCGAATAACTAGTTTAGCAAAATTTTCTGTAATGTTATGACCTGATAACTCTTCTGGTACAATGCCACATTTTCCAACAGTTGCCCCTACGATTGTGATTAAAAGATCATCTTTATCTGCAATATATTTTTTGATAATCTTCCTTGTCTCCTCATTTATGAACTGAATATTTTCAATGTTAAACTTTCCAGTCCAATCTAAGTCATCAACACGTACATAGTATATCCCAGTATCATGATTCGCTAATTCATGTCCTTTTGGTAGCCTTTTCCCTCCTTTTACCTTTAAAACTTTATCTAATGGAATCCATTTAAAGTTAATTGGCTTAATAACGCTATCAAATGCAGCTCTATATTTTAAGCTGATATCAAACTTCAATTCATCATTTGCAAACCTACTGAAGTTTGTCTTTTGATCTAGACCTCTACTTAACCTATTTACTTTTTCAAAGTCAAAGCCATACTCTCTGGTAAATATTTTATCTATTGTATCCCGGGTGTCTTTAAGCTGTTTTTTAAGATCAAAAATTTCTTTCTGCTTATCATTGACTAACTCTGCACACTCTAACTGCTGATCATAATTCACAAGTGGTATTCTTACTTGTAATAAATCATATTTAGATACTCTGCGATGAGTTTTACCGCTTTCCAATTTTTCTAATTCAGCCAATACTTCTGGCAAAGTTATTAGATAGTAAAAGAATAGTGGGTAATATTTTTTACTAATTTTGTATTCGATTAATTCTGTTGAACAAAGAAATTCTTCATTAGTACCTAATAGATATATGTCCCCATTTCTAGGTTGAATTTTAGAAATTATTATATCTCCTTTCCCGATTTTATATTTATTTGAGCCAATCTTATCTACCTTTTGAACATCATAAAGACTATTCAGTCTTTTCTCGATGTTTTCTAAATCGACTAAATTGAATTCTTCTTCCAGCTCTCCTTTTTTAAAGGTCGTCCTTTCACATTCAAATAATACTTTTTTTAAAGGTATTGTATTATGGGCATTCGTAACCACAGCATCTTTTTTATCGAAAAAATGCCGATAACCAACACTAGGTTTTAAGTACTTCTGATTGCCAATTTTAGAAAATGCTGTGTTAAAGTGTACAATCATTTTAATCCCAAGTTATATCTCTCAAATAATCTAGTATTGTCTCCTTTTTACCGTCATCGACAATTACCTTTCCATCCTCATCAACTCTATACAATTCATTTTCAGTAAGCTTTTCTGATCTTTTAGTTCTCTTGTAACCAATTTTCTCCGCCTCTGCCATAAATATTTCATAATCAATTTGCTTAGATACCTGAAAGAATACCCACCAACTATTTACATAACCAAAAACATCCTTGATATCATTATCAAATTTTAAAAGCTCATTAATTTCTTTCCTTAAATCTTTTAATAAATCTCGAACAGACATCTTTTCGTATTCATCATTATATATAGGCTCGATTAGTTCCAGTATCAGTAATTTATCATCTTTCTCAGTTAAGTCTTTTATTGAAGGATATTTGCTCCTTTCTTGTTTTTGTATGTAAACTTTAATGAGATTTTCTACTCTTGTTTTTAATTCAGACCATCTCTTTGAATATTTATCCCACTCATCATTCCATTTTTTTACTTCCCCTTTTGTTTTCCTTTGAGCAAAAAGCAAACTTGTCTTAGTGCTAGTGTATGGCTCAAAAGCAATTGAGGGCAGGGAAATGACAGATTTAATTTTAAAGTATTTAAAAAGATATAACCTAATGTATCTATTCTCAGTGGTATCAAATACACTTTCAGGGAGTACTACACCAAACCTTCCATTAGGCTTTAACAGTTGATACCATCTTTCAATGAATAAGTTTTCTGAATTTTTTTGATCGCCAAAAAGAAAGTTATCCTTTAATTGTTTTTTGGTATCGTTATCTAAATCAACACTGAAAGGTGGGTTTGTTATGATGCAATCAAACTGACTGTTAACTGGCTTTTTGGAATATTCTTCATCTATTTCAGAATGATTTAAGTAATTAGGAGCGGTTTCTTTGCTGTAATGATTATAAGGTAGCAAGCCATCTTTAATGAAAATATTAGTTGAGCCATCACCATGAAGAATCATATTTACTTTAGAAGCTGTACCTAAATTAAAATTAATCTCTATTCCATATATATAATCCGATGCCCATTTATTTTCTCGATGATCAGGTTTAAACCAATGATGAAATTTATCTTCTACATCTCGATTATCATGTAATTTATCTGAGAATCTTCTCTTTAATGCTTCAGTAATAAACTTCATATACTCAATTAAGAAGGTTCCACTTCCAGCACTTGGATCAATTAAATAAGGTAGTTCTAAGTCATTATTGACCTTTTCAATTGCAAGTTTATCTAATTGTAATCCCCATAAAAGAAATCTGACAATATTAATATGAGTAAAAAACTGTCCTTTAGATTGCTTAAAACCATTTCTTATGATCCCTTCAAAAAAATCTCCTAGTATATCTTTTCCATCCAAGCTATTTTTTCCATCAACAAAACTAAATCTTTCCAATTCTAAAACTGTGTACTTTAGTTTATTTAAGGAAAACTTATTCTCATCTATAACATAAGATTTATCAAGTCGCTTCTTATCTGTAATGTTAAGTCTATTTTTTAAAGCCCTTCTATAAAGACTATTTATTCTATCGAATAATTTATCATTTGACTCAAAACTCTCTCCATCACTGTAAGCAAAAATTTGGAAATCATATACTTCTCCATTTTTCTTTTCACTTTCATCTTGAATTTTAGCAAGGATTAAATTTACAAGACTTGAGAAAACATCATTATCATCGGTTCCTCCACCCCCCCAGAGAACATTATGTAGATTTTCCCTTAAAGCATTTAATTGAGTATGAGAAAAGTTAGTTTCAAGATCTTTGTTTCCACCTTTTTTGTAAGGCTCTTTCTTTGCTTTACCGTAATCTTTTGGAATTTCATCAACAAAGTTTCGGTCCTCTTTCCAATCATCAAATGAGCTATATTTTTCATAATCAATAACAATACATTTGTCTTTTATAGACTCATCAACAATTTCAACTGTATAAAGTATTAGATACTTTATTGTATTTCCTTTACCTATTTCTTGAGATGCTAAGTTGTATAATTGTTTCTCAATTACCTCATCTTTATCAATTTCATACTCACTAGGACTTTTTACTTCTATGTATAAAAACGGATTTCCCTTAGAATCTTTTACTAATAAATCTATTCTAGGTTTGTTTACTTTTGGTCTTCCAATATCATATTCACGCTCAATTTCTAATTTTTCTAAAGGGTAGCCCAGTTCATTTGATAACAGTGTCATAAGATATGCCCTAACTATCTCCTCCTCACCAGAAATTTTAGAAATTTTTCGGCCTTCTATCTTCTCCGAGTATTTAATTTTGTTTGATTCAAGGTCAATATTTTCAACTGCCTTGATTGTACTCTGTTTTATATACTCGTCTATTTTAGAGAAATTCATCCTTTAGAGAAATTGGTATTAGTAGCTATTATTTAAAAACGTGCTGATAATGAGAAATAAAATACTCATAATCTAATTTATCGTCAGCGAACTATGGGACTATGAACAAGCCATGAGTCCCATTTATTTGTACCCAATCAAAAGATTGGCATTTAAGAACAAAGTAATAAAAAACAGTTTAAGTGCAAGTCTATAGATGCACAAAAGGAGTGCACGCAAATACACTCCTTGAAAGAATAGATAGTTTTATGTTCTGCTGTGTAGCTTAATGCACTTGCTCAATCCATTCGAGTGCCTGTACAAATACTTTCCAGTAGCCGAAAGTAAATAGAGAGGCTTATCATTATTGTCTTTATGAGGACTATTAACTTTATTACTGACTAAACATCCAACCAATACTTAAATTATGTCAGACTCAAAGATCAATGATGTACTGAAAGAAAATTATAAAACCATTCTAGAAGATGATCTCGAACCTGTTGATTTAGCAAATTTGTTAGTTCAAATTGCTAATACAGGTCAATCCTTATCAAAAAATTATAGATCAGTTTTAGACATAGTTTTTTTAAAAGAAAATTTAAAGCTAAACAAGAACATTAAAACACTCACGATCTGGATAACTATTTTAACTATTGTGAATATTATTTTTGTTTTTGCAAGTTTGTTTCTTAATTGAAATTAGTTTTTCCTTAGTTGCTAAGTTACAGCTTCCCGTGAAGTAAAAAACGAGGTTCTCAATACCCTGCAGCCTGTCCATCCACTCTCGATTCCGAAGCTCCGAAATACACGCCCTTTTCATGGTCGCGCATGATGGCCTGGAAGCGACCGAAGAAGCTATCTCCGATCTGCACGTTATGCCCCATTTGTCGGAGGGCTTGCACCACTTCAAAGCTCACGCCGGATTCAATGCTTACCTGTCCTGTGTCGGTGAGTTTATCCGAAAGGGCATCGGTAGGCTGGGTAGAGCCGGAATGCTCCCAACGGAAGGCGTCACCGGCCTGCTGTACGTTCATTCCAAAATCAATGATGTTCGTAAGAATACTTACATGTCCGATCGGCTGGTACCCTCCGCCCATATTACCAAACGCCATGATCGGCTGGCCGTCTTTCATAAGAAAGCCGGGGATGATGGTATGGAATGGCCGCTTACCCGGGGCATATACATTCGGATGATTCGGATCGAGTGAAAATAACTCGCCCCGGTTCTGGAAACTAAACCCGGTTCCTGGAACGACAAATCCGGTTCCCATTCCCCGGAAGTTACTTTGAATGAGGGAAACCATATTGCCCTCTTCATCGGCGGTGGTCATGTAAATAGTGTCCCCATCTTCCAGCACTTCAACACCGGTGGTGAGGTCTCTGCGGGCACGGTCGCCGATCAGCTCACGACGTTCAGCCGCATATTCTTTGGACAGTAATTTATCATAAGGAACATCATGAAAAGCGGGATCAGCATAGTGTTTCGCCCGATCTTCAAAAGCCAGTTTCTTAAAACTGTATGCATATTTATACATAATGTACGTTTCAAACAATAAAATAGAAGACGCTGTCCGGATTTTTAAAGAATATCAGGGAGTAATGCGTACCGCAGAGGCTTTGGATGCTGGTATATCACCCCGTACCCTATACTATATGAGAGATGAGGGATATCTAACTCAACTTGAGAGAGGCGTGTATCAGCTTCAGAATAAAGAGCCTCTTAGTAATCCCGATCTGGTAATTGTAGCCCGAAAAATACCGGAGGCAGTCGTATGCCTTATATCCGCCCTAGATCTTCATGATATAACTGACGAGATACCTCATAAAGTACATATAGCTCTTCCTCGAACAAGTCGTAACCCCACACTCGATTATCCACCTGTAAACGTATATCGATTCTCAGAAAAGACCCTAAGTGCAGGAGTACAAACAAAACAGTTCGATGGTATCTCATTAAAAGTATTCAACCCGGCCAAGACCATTGCCGACTGCTTCAAATTCCGCAATCAAATCGGTCTTGATGTAGCTATTGAAGCGCTGAAACGGGGGATTAGTGATGGGAAGGCGACTTATAAAGAAATTCTGAAATTTGCGGAGATGTGTAGGGTTAAAAATGTAATTACTCCTTACTGTACCGCTTTGGGCAATACACAAACAAATCACTAGATAGTTTACACGTTTTTATTATATGTAAAGAAATTCGGGTATTTTTTACATATACTCTTCCATGTGTAAAGAATTAACCAAAATTTTATGATATCCGAACCAAAAGAATGGGAATGGCGTCCGCTTCCTCCCAAAGTAAACGTGGAAACCCCGGAAGTACTCAAAAAAGCGCTGGAAGCTCAGCAGTATTTATCTGAGTTAAAGGGGATTTCACAAACTATTCCAAATCAGGGGATTCTCCTCAATACGCTGCCTATTCAGGAGGCAAGAGATTCCTCTGAGATTGAGAATATTGTAACAACCAGCGATGCCCTTTACAAGGCAGATGTAGAAAAAGAGAAGAGAATTGACCAAACCACCAAGGAGGTACAGCGATACGCCGTTGCATTAAAAGAAGGCTTTGTTCGTATTCAAAAAGGTGGCCTTATACGGATTAACGACATCATTGCCATTCAGGAAAACCTGGAAGATAACGATGCAGGCGTTCGGGCTTTACCTGGGACAAAACTAACGAATCCTTCAACGGGAGAAGTTGTGTTTGTCCCGCCTCAACACAAAGATGTCATCCTCAAAGCCCTGGATAACCTGGAGCAATACATCAATAACGATGAGCTCTCAAATGTTCATCCACTCATTAAAATGGCCATTATTCATGTTCAGTTTGAAAGCATTCATCCGTTTTATGATGGAAATGGAAGAACCGGACGCATCATCAACATGCTGTACCTGGTTCAAAAAGGATTGCTGGATATTCCGGTACTTTATCTAAGTAGGTATATCGTACAAAATAAGCCAAAATATTACGAGCTATTGCAACGCGTAAGAACCCACAATGATTGGGAAAGCTGGATCTTATATCTGCTTGAAGGAGTCAAGCAAACATCGATCGGCACGATTGACGACATCACGCAGATTCGCGAAGAGATGCTAAGGGCGAAACACGAAATCAGAAAACAATTTTCTTTTTACAGTCAGGATCTGATCAACCATATTTTCAGGCATCCTTATACCAAAATCAATCACCTGAAAGATGATTTGAGAGTCAGTCGCCCTACCGCTACCAAATACTTAGATGAACTGTCAGAGGCCAATTTTCTAAAAAAAGTAAAACAGGGAAGAGATAATTATTACATTAACAACAATTTGTTGGAAATATTAGTAGATAACAAGTAAAGCGATGTCCAATTTTGACTTTCTACATCCCGACTGGCCTGAGTTTATTGACAATGCCAAAGCCGTGGAGAAACTTGTGCATTTTGACCCGCGTGGAGCCTGCGGCCGTGCCCGGCATCTTATTGAGCAGGTGGTGCTGTGGATGTATGAGCATGATGAAGACTTAGAGCTTCCCTACGACACCGGCTTGTATAATATCACCAATGAGATGGGCTTCAAAAAGATCATTGGCTACCAGGTGTATGAGAAGATCAAAGTGATTCGGAAGGTCGGCAATATTGCACTTCACGACAATAAACGAGTCACGGAAGATGATGCATTACGAGTTTGTAGGGAAGTTTTTCATGTGATGTATTGGCTTTATAGCACCTACACTACCGATGAAGAGCCCAAACCTGAACTGGAATTTGATCCTGATAAAGTCCCCAAGGTAGAATCGGCTTCTAAAGAATCACTGGCCCGACTGCAGGAACTCGAATTCCAAATGGAAGAACGGGCAGATCGGTTGCGGGAATTACAGCAGTCACTGGAAGAAAAAGACAAAGCCTTAGAGCAGCGTAATCGGGAAATCAAGCAGATGCGCTTGCAAACCCGCAAGTACGCTGACAATCACGATTACAATGAAGCAGAGACCCGTGAACTGTTGATTGATGTCATGCTTCGGGAATCAGGCTGGGACCCGGCTGAACGGAACGTACGCGAGTATGAAGTCTCAGGGATGCCTAACAAATCCGGAACCGGCTATGTGGATTATGTGCTTTGGGATGACAATGGAAAACCATTGGCTTTGGTGGAGGCCAAGCGAACTACTCGCAGTTACGATGAAGGACAGCATCAGGCCAAGTTGTATGCCGATTGTTTGGAGAAAGAGTTTGGCGTTCGCCCGGTCATCTTCATGTCGAACGGCTACGAGATCTGGATCTGGGATGATGAGCAGTATCCGCCCCGATCTGTTTTGGGGTTCTATACTAAGGACAGCCTTCAGAAGCTGTTCTTTCAGCGAGCAAATAAAGAGTCGCTTAAACTGGCGGAGGTTAATAAGAAAATTACGGGCCGTTACTATCAGGTAGCTGCTATTCGAAGAGTAGGAGAACGATTTCAGGAGGGTCACCGACGGGCGTTATTAGTTATGGCCACCGGTACCGGTAAAACCCGAACGGCTATTTCCATCACCGACATGGTGCTCAAAAAGAAATGGGCCAAAAGAGTCTTGTTTTTAGCGGATCGCAATGCCTTGGTGAAGCAAGCATATAAGAATTATGCAGAACATCTCCCCGAAGTTCCTATCGTAAACCTAGTGGAAGAAAAGAATGACGATGCGGCTCGGGTAGTCTTCAGTACTTACCCCACCATGCTGAATCAGATCGAGAACCTGGAAGAAGGAAAGCGGAAATTCGATCCCGGCCACTTTGATCTGGTGATTATCGATGAAGCTCACCGAAGTGTTTACAATAAGTACCAAGCTATTTTTGACTATTTTGATTCTTTGCTGCTTGGCTTGACAGCTACGCCTAAAGAAGATGTAGATCACGACACCTACAATCTATTCAATGCTGAGCAAGGGAATCCTACCTACGCCTATGGACTGGAAGAAGCGGTGAGCGATGGTTATTTGGTTCCGCCTAAAACCATCTCTGTCTTAGGTAAGTTTATAACCGAGGGTATAAAATACGCTGAGCTCTCTGAAGAAGAAAAAAAGCAGTATGATGATTTGCTCGCCGATGATGAAACCGGAGCCGTTCCCGATCATATCGATCCTGGCAAACTCAATGCATGGTTGTTTAATGAGGATACGGTTGAGAAAGTATTGAAGCAACTCATGGAGCATGGTATCAAGGTTGAAGGTGGAGATCGTTTGGGCGATACCATCATGTTTGCCAAAAATCACAAGCATGCCGTATTCATTAAAGAGGTATTCGACAAGAACTTTCCTCAGTATGCCGGAAAATTTGCAAAGGTGATTGATAACAAAGTTGAGTATGCTCAGGATTTGGTTGAAAAGTTTTGCCTGCCCGATGAAAGACCGGTTATAGCCATCTCTGTAGATATGATGGACACCGGGATTGATGCGCCAGATTGTGTAAATCTTGTGTTCTTTAAGCCCGTCCGTTCCAAAGCCAAGTTTAACCAGATGATAGGTCGAGGTACGCGGCTGCGAGAAGACTTATTTGGTCCGGGAAGTGATAAGCAGCACTTCCTCATTTTCGACTATTGTGGAAACTTTGAGTTCTTCGAGCAAAATCCGGAAGGCTACGAAACGACTTCTTCAGCATCAATTACAGCAAAGATCTTTGAAAAGCGGCTTCTTCTGACTGCTAAACTTAAGAATGAGCCTTACAACAGAGATGAAGAACTTCAGCAGTACAGAACGAATTTACTTGATCTGCTGCATCAGCAGGTGTCCAACCTCGAGCGTCAAAGTGTTCAGGTTCGCCCTAAATTGAAACTAGTAGATAAGCTCAGTGAACGAGCCGTGTGGGATCACCTGCAACCCCAGGAACGCAAAGAAATCGTACGTGAGCTGGCAGAACTGATACCGGCAAACATCGACGAAGACGAAATGTCCCGCCGGTTTGATCTGCTTATGCTCACCCTTCAGCATGAAGAAATGGATGGCGTATTACAGCAGAAAAAGACCAAGGAAGTCGTGATAGAGTTGGCAGAGCATTTGTACTCAAAGAAGCATATTCCTGCAGTAAAGAAAGTACTTCCCACCGTTGAGAAGGCGATAAGTGAAGAATTTTGGACCTCCCCGAAAGTCACCAATCTTGAAGAAATTCGTCAGCAATTGCGGGATCTTATGCACCTCATTGAAAGAAAGAGTCGCGCTCCTGTGTATACGGATTTTGAGGATGAGTTTGGTGAGATTGAGATAGATGATAGCTTTGCATCCGACTCCGGGGTAAATAAAGATCGGTACCTAAGAAAGATTAGAAAATTCATTGAAGAGCACAGCAATCATTTGATTATTGAGAAGATTCGGAAAGCTAAGCCACTCACGGACAAAGATCTTGAAACCCTGGAGCAGTTCTTATTGGAATCGGATCCAAGCATCAGTCCGGAGGAATTTCACGAGCTCGTAGGTAAGAACCTGAAGGTAGTAGAATTTGTACGATCAGTCTCTGGGCTGGATCGTGAAGCCGTCGTTAAAGAATTCGACCAGTTTTTGCAGAATAACCAACTCAGCTCAAATCAAATTCAGTTTATAGAGCAGATGATTGAATTTTACACGGAAAAAGGCCACCTGGATGTTGCCAATCTCTACGAACCACCGTTCAATTTTATTGATGAAGACGGCTTAGATGGAGTCTTTGATAACAATGCCAAAGTTATTGATCTGCTGGTGGAGAAGGTTCGGGGATTGAATGAGATTAAGGTGGGTTAAGGGTTAATACTCGTTGCTAAGCCGGAGCTTAGCAACGCAGTCCCGGAAGCTCCTGCTTCCCGTGAAGCAAAAAAAACGAGGCTCTCAATACCCCGCAGCCTGGCCATCCACTCTCGACTCCGAAGCTCCGAAATACACACCCTTTTCATGGTCGCGCATGATGGCCTGGAAGCGGCCGAAGAAGCTGTCTCCGATCTGTACATCATGCCCCATTTGGCGGAGGGCTTGCACCACTTCAAAGCTCACGCCGGACTCAATGCTTACCTGTCCTGTGTCGGTGAGTTTATCCGAAAGGGCATCGGTAGGCTGGGTAGAGCCGGAATGCTCCCAACGGAAGGCGTCACCGGCCTGCTGTACATTCATTCCAAAATCAACGATGTTCGTAAGAATACTTACATGTCCGATCGGCTGATACCCGCCGCCCATATTACCAAACGCCATGATCGGTTTTCCGTCTTTCATAAGAAAGCCGGGGATGATGGTATGGAATGGCCGCTTGCCCGGGGCATACACATTCGGGTGATTCGGATCGAGTGAAAATAACTCGCCCCGGTTCTGAAAACTGAATCCGGTTCCGGGAACGACAAATCCGGTTCCCATTCCCCGAAAGTTACTTTGAATGAGAGAGACCATATTACCCTCTTCATCGGCGGTGGTCATGTAAATAGTGTCCCCATCTTCCAGTACTTCAACACCGGTGGTGAGGTCTCTGCGGGCACGGTCGCCGATCAGCTCACGACGTTCAGCCGCATATTCTTTGGACAGTAATTTATCATAAGGAACATCATGAAAAGCGGGGTCAGCATAGTGTTTCGCTCGATCCTCAAAAGCCAGTTTCTTGGCTTCGATCATCAGGTGAAGGGTTTCTGTAGTACCGAATCCGGTTTCGCTAAGATCAAACCCTTCCAGGATATTCAGTATCTGAAGAACGGCTGTTCCCTGTACGTTTCCGCCTACCTGATACACATCATAGCCACGGTAGTTCACTGTTTGCGGTTCTACCCACTCCGATTCATGCTTATCGAAATCTTCATAGCGCAGGTAGCCGTTATTCTCTTTCATCCAGATATCGATCTTCCTGGCTATTTCTCCCCGATAGAACGCATCCCGACCTTGTTCAGCCAACAGACGGAAGGTATTCCCAAGATCAGGATTGCGAAACACTTCTCCTTTTTCCGGTCCCTCGCCGTCGATCGTGAAAGTCTCTTCAAAAGCGCCGGGCTGAGTCTTCAGAAAAGGAACACTGCGTCTCCATGCTGCCGAGATTGCCTCACTGACCGGGAATCCGTTTTCAGCATACCAGATTGGTTCCGAAAGAATATCACTCATATCAACTGAGCCAAACCGTTCGTGCATCTCAAACCATCCATCCACTGCTCCCGGTACAGAGACTGAAAGCAGATCATAAGCCGGAATACTGTTTTCTCCTTTTTCTTCCAGGATCTTCATCAGTCGCTCGTAGGAGAGTCCGCGCGGAGAACGTCCGCTGGCGTTGAGCGCGTAAAGCTGCTGGCTTTCAGCATGCCAGATTATGGCAAAGAGATCACCGCCGATGCCGTTACCGGTGGGTTCCATAAGTCCCATTGCGGCATTGGCCCCGATAGCTGCATCGATCGCATTCCCACCGTTTCTCAAAATTTCTAACCCTACCTGGGTTGCCAAAGGCTGACTGGTGGCCACCATACCCCGTTGTGCTATCACCTCTGAACGAGTGGAGATCAGGTTACCGGCCTCGCGGTCGATCTGGGCCTGGAGGGTTTCAACGGGGATAAGAATTAAAGTAAACAGGAATGGAAAAAGTAAGGTGTAAAAGCGTTTCATCGGGGTCTGATTTTATTAACTATGTGTTGGATTATACAATCCGATAATGCCTTTTACAAAACAAACCTTTTCAAAAATGTTACACCTCGAATGCACGGGAAAACTTCCTCGTTGCTAAGCTCCGGCTTAGCAACGCAGTCCCGGAAGCTCCAGCTTCCAGCAAAGGAACAAGCCAAATATTAAACCATCCCGGTGTCCTAAAAAAAGATTGTAAGGAATCTCATCCGAATCGCTCTTACTAAAAAAAACACGATGGGAAGAAGCCGATACAAACAACACGAACCTTGGTATCCCTATCTACTTACCAGCAGTTTTGTACATGGATTACCTCTATTCTCAAAGCCTGAGATAGTAAATTTTGTCATTGAGGCTATAAAGCATCATCAATATAAAAATGATCTAAAAGTGTATGCTTGGTGCGTTATGGAAAATCACTTTCATCTCATTGCCGAGCAAGAAGATTTAAAAACATGTATGCAAAGCATTAAATCGTATACGGCAAAGCAGATCCTGGATTTCCTGAGATCAAAGAATTATCAGCTTTATTTGAAACAGCTGGCTTTTTCACGAAAACGCGGGAAAAAGGAGTCTGTATTTCAAGTGTGGCAGGAGGGTTATCATCCCAAGCAAATATCTACGGAGAAGATCTTGAATCAGAAGATTAATTATGTGCACTTTAACCCGGTTAAGCGAGGGTATGTGGATAAACCGGAGGACTGGAGGTATTCTTCAGCGAGGGATTATTTGGGAGGTAGTGGGTTATTAGATATTCAGAGAATCATTTGAGTGGAAGCCGGAGCTTCCCGGACTGCATCACGAAGCCGGAGCTTCGTGACGAGTATTTAGGGGGGGGTATAAAAAAAGCCGATCCGAAGGACCGGCTTTGGAGTCTATTTTGATGTCACAGCTCTTAAGGGGTAATAATCAATTTCCCTCTGGTATGAAGCTTTTCAATTTCCTGAAGAGCTTGTCCGGCTTCATCCAGGGAATAAGTCTTGGAAACGGGTACTTTTATTTTGCCGTTATCAGCGAGCACCGCAATATGTTCAAGCTGTTCTGCATTTGGTTCTACAAATACGTATTTGAATTCAATCTCATCACTAATGTCGGGCTTGCTGTTGGTAATGGATGCAACTTTCCCATCATCTTTTAACACACCGGTTTCCATAACTTGGGCAAAAGAATCTCCGCGGGAACAATGAAAGATAAGGTCAACGCCTTCAGGTTGGGCTTTTTGAACCGCTTCCCCAACATGATTGTCTTTGTAATCAATTGTGATATCAGCGCCGAGTTCTTTCATGTATTCATGGTTGGCTTCACTTGCCACACCAATTACGTTTGCGCCAACAGATTTCGCTAATTGAATAGCTAACGTACCTACCCCGCCTGAAGCACCTAAAATTAACAAGGTTTGGCCCTTTTTAAGTCTGCCAAAATCAAAAATGGATTGATAGGCTGTTAATCCCACTAATGGGATCCCGCCGGCTTCTTCCATAGAAATATTGGATGGCCGTTCAGCAAGATAAGATTCCGGTAGACACACATATTCTGCAAAGGTTCCGTGTTGGATCTTCGGGCGTCTTGCATACGCATAGACTTCATCCCCGGGACTAAAACGGCTGACCGAGTGGCCGGTTTCTTCCACTACACCTGCTACATCCCATCCGTGAATAAGAGGGAATTCACCGGGAATGGCATCTTTAAGCATACCCCGCGCAACAGCTGCGTCAACGGGATTAACTCCGGCAGCTTTAACCCGCACCAATACTTCTCCTTCACCGGCTTTGGGCTTGTCTAATTCATCGCTCTTGATATTAGTCAGGTCTCCATATTCTTCAATAAAAGCGGCCTTCATTTGTTCACTCATAATAAATTTCCTTTAGTTTGTTGATCTTCATTTTTTCACAAAACAAGGGTAGATAAAGATGAGTTCGCCGGCCTGAATTGTTTGAACCTATGACCCCGATGTATAGAATTGAATACCGGGGATATGAGCTACATATCTTCGAGCATACTTGCATCTGCAGTTATGTACCACTCTTCTTTCATGAAGAATACAGATGAGATCACAAACAACCCTGCTGCAAAGGCGGCGGCATAAAAAGTGGCATCGAGGCTGAACCCGGCATAGACCAAACCCAACAGATAGGGGCCAAGTGCCTGACCGGTTCTCATTACCACCCAATTCACAGAGAGGAAGGCTGCCCGATATTCTTTATCGGCATAGCCGGTAAGGAGGTTTAAAATGCTGGGGATATTGATACCCTGGGCTGCTCCGAATATGATAACGGGAATAATGAACCACCAGATGTTTTCAACAAGGGGAAGCATCAGAAAGATAGATAAATAGAGAATGGCGGCGGTGCGAATGAGTCCTACTTCAGAAAATCTTGTCGTTAATTTTCCAAGCTGGGAAGAAGCGTAGGCCGTCATAAAAGAAGAGCCGGATAAGATGATACCGATCCAAAATGAATTCTGTCCAAATTTTTCATCCAGCAGTATGGTAAAGAACGTGATGTATCCTCCATAAAGCATGATGAAGGTCAGAAATATTCCCACAAAGAGCGGTATCACTTTTTTTGAAACCAGTGAAGAGGCTACATTGGAGAAGATCTCGGACATATTGAGTCCGCCGTTAGACCCGGTTTTTTCCAGTTTAGTGAGGACGAAGAGTCCAACAGGGATGGCCAGAAGGCTCAAGAAAAAAGGATAGTGCCAGCCTATCACAGCGAGCGCACCACCAACGGCAGGATAGAAAGCCGTTCCGATACTCAGAACACTTCCATTATATCCCATAGCCGTGGCACGTTTATTTCCGGAATAAAGATCTCCGATCAAAGTTAAATTCAAGGCACCTAATGAAGCACTTCCCATTCCCTGAAGTGCTCTGAAGAAAAGCATTTGCTCAAAAGAGGTGGCAAACGCACAGGCGGTACCCGCGATCCCAAAAAGAAACAGCGAGGGTACTAAAACGATCTTCCGCCCAAAGCGATCCGCTAAAAGGCCAAGTATCGGGGTGATGAAAATTCCCGGCAGGGTAAAGAAGGTGATGAGCAGGCCGATCTGTTGAGCCGAGACATCCATAGCGTCGGCAATGGAAGGAAAGGCAGGAGCGATGGAGGAAACTCCCATCACTGCTGTTAACGTGATACCAAATATGATATAAAGGTTTACATCACTTAGTAAATGAAGGTTTGATCTTTCTGCTGAAGTGCTCAAAATTATAGGGGATTGTTCAATTACGGAAAAACTAAAAACAGCTTTTGCCGAATCCGTTCCGAATGCTGACAATGATACTGATAATTGAAAGGGAGTACCAACCTTTTGCCTTTCCTGATATCCTATTGAAATGATGAATGGATTTAGTGATATTTTTAGGCGCTCATTTCAGGCAATGATGAGACTATAGTTAGAGGTCAGGCATAATTTTCTTGGTTTTAAAATTTGACAACCGGAATCTTTTATATCCCCTAAATTGTTGGCTTAAGAGAAAATTGATACAGAGACTTTAAAAAATACAGTAGGACAAAAGTTGAAAGCAGAAAAAAAGATCTTGCCGGATATTTCCAATCATCGGTATACCGTGAGTATTGCACGAACTGACGAAGAAATACAGGGCGCTCTATCATTGAGATACCGGGTTTTTTATCAGGAACTTGAACGGGAGTTTGATTCCTCAAAAGATATTGATGAGGATAAATATGATGCTCAGTGTCATCATCTCATCGTTAAAGAAAATGCATCCGATGAAATAGTTGGCACCTATCGATTACAAACGTATGAACAAGCGGCAACGGGCGAGGGATTT
This sequence comes from Gracilimonas halophila, assembly GCF_042684365.1. Taxonomy (NCBI): domain Bacteria; kingdom Pseudomonadati; phylum Balneolota; class Balneolia; order Balneolales; family Balneolaceae; genus Gracilimonas; species Gracilimonas halophila. The sequence continues at coordinate 183,634 of NZ_JBHULI010000001.1, forward strand.
TACTCAGAAAGCCTGTTTCATTTGGAGGATCTTCCCAGAGAAGTCCTTTCTAAAAGTTTCGAGGTTGGCCGGGCTTGTATAGAAGAAAAGCACAGAAGCGGACGTGTTCTGTTTTTACTTTGGAAAGGATTTGCAGGCTACTTGCAAGCATTGGATAAAAGATATTTGCTGGGAAGCCTGGGTATTCCTGCCACTTCACCTGAAGAAGGGCTGGCCATTTATGAGGAGCTTAAGAGTCAGGGCGTGATCCATAAAGAATATCAGATAAGAGCCAAACCTCCTTTCAAGCAAAACGAAGAGGAGAAAGTGTGTTCCCTGAAAAAGAAGTTCAAAGCTCCTGCATTACTTGAAAACTACCTGAGTGTTGGCTGTGACATCATTAGCAAACCGGCATACCATGAAGATCTCGAACTTCTATATGTGATGATATTCCTTGATGTTGAAAACATATCTGACCGGACCAGAAAAATGTTCTTTGGGTAAAAACCACTAATTACAGCAGTTAAATTAATGAGTAAAATTCGCGGTTTTACAAAGCTCGCCCTGCTGATCATATTTACCCTTTCTACCTTTACCATATATGCTATAGGGTTGGTGATTCCCAAACTCCTCAGATCAAGATATGAGCCTTGGCGAAATCTATTTATGAGAACCTGGGCAGAAGGAACTGCTTTCATTTTTAATATGGATGTTACAATAGAGGGAGTGCCTCCGGATGCTCCTTTCTTCCTCGTTTCTAATCATTTAAGCTATCTGGATATTGTTCCACTTTATCTGAGCCTGAAATGCACTTTTGTAGCCAAGAAGGCTGTTCGAAACTGGCCGATCTTGGGTTTTATGGTACATTCTGTTGGGGTGATATTTGTAGACCGGAACCGCAGAACCGACGTAAAAAGGGTAAATAAAGAATTGTCAGAATCTATGAATGAGTATCAGGGATTGATCTTTTTCCCTGAAGCTACCTCATCAGGCGGAGAAGATATCTTACCTTTCCACGCCTCTTTACTTCAATTCCCTGCGGAAAAGGAAGTGCCGGTGCATACTGCATCCATCAGCTACAAAACCGGTCCCCGAGATGTACATGCAAGAGACAGCGTTTGCTTTTTTGGTGCAAGGGATGGGTTCATGGAGCATCTGTTAAAGCTGTCACAAACAACAAAGATCGACTGCAAAATTCGGTTTGGTGAAAAAGCAATTATCTCGAACGACCGAAAAGAACTTGCTGAGAAACTGCACCAAAATGTGAAAGAGATCTTTGAACCTACTTCAGTCCCAACGGATAACTCCTGATAACTTTCCATTCCTCTCCATTGTGGCCCAGCAAAAAAAGCTGTTCTGCTAAAAAATCCTTTCGAAATTCCTGATCCTCAAACTCTTTCCAAACAGCATAAAAATCACTTTTGGTGAGATCTTTGAAGGCCAGCGTCAAGTGAGGGTGATATGGCCTTTCATCATAGTTGTAGTTGAAAAGCTCCGAATTCGATCGAGCCAGCTTTTCAAGTTTGGCTTGTAAATCGGTGAGTTCGGGTGAGTTGACCACATCAATAAAAACTACACGGGGCGGAAAGGTTGAAAAGTCATGTAGCTGAACTTTAAAGGGATCAAATCCCTGTGTAAATACTTCTAACATAGAATGCAGACGTTCCGGATCTTTTTCCTCAAAACGAAAAGGGCTCAAAAGTGTGATATGTGGGGGAGCATTCAGCGAATGTTTACTGCCAAACTTATCTCTCACATTCAGCTTCAATTGCTGAACTTCGTCTCTTAACGGAGAGGGCGGAATAAGTGTTATGAAATAAAGCTGATTCATTGTTTGATAGTATGATAAAAGAGGAAAGATATCAGGCCAACGACCTTACATCCTGTGACTTAGATCTCTAACTCATCCAATCTACTTCGAATCTCCTCGTTCCCCAAACTCCCTACACTACCCTCATGCGTATGGTTAAGCTCAGTAGGCGGTTCAAAACTTCCATCTTCGATCTGCTGTGCTACTTTCTGATAAGCATCTCGAAAAGGAGTTCCGTCTAACACCAGTTTATTTACTGCTTCCACCGAAAAGATGAGCTTGTATTTTAGGTCATCTAAGATCTGATCATTCACCTGAATCTTTCCGGTAGCATGATCGGCGATGAACAGGCAATTCTTTAATTCCTGAATAGCCGGAAACAGGATCTCTTTTAGAACCTGAAAGTCACGGTGATAGCCGGAGGTCAGGTTTGAAGTGGTCATCATAATTTGATTGGGCAGAGAAAGAAGCAGGTTTGTTTTGGCACGGATCAACTCAAATACATCCGGGTTCTTTTTATGCGGCATGATACTGGAACCCGTGGTCAGTTCATCGGGTAACTTGATAAAGTTGAAGTTTTGGCTGTTATAGAGGCAAACATCGGAAGCCAGTTTATTGAGCGTTCCCGCAAGTCCTGCCATAGCAAAAGAGAGCGTTTGCTCGGTTTTTCCACGCCCCATTTGTGCATACACAGAATTCATATTCAGTCCCTCAAAACCGAGCAGTTCGGTGGTCATAGTTCGGTCTAAAGGGAAAGAAGATCCATAGCCCGCAGCCGAACCCAGTGGATTTCGATTGATGACCTTATAGGTTGACTCGAGCAACACCAGATCATCCACAAGACTCTCGGCATAGGCTCCAAACCACATCCCAAAACTCGAGGGCATGGCCGCTTGGGTGTGTGTATATCCGGGCAGAAGGATCGCCTTATTTGATTCACTTTGCGAGATCAATGTATCGAATAATTTCCTGGACAGAGAAGCGATCTCTTTGATCTGATCGCGCAGATAAAGACGAATATCAACCAGCACCTGATCGTTACGTGAACGGCCGGAATGCACTTTTTTACCGATACCACCCAATTTCCGGGTAAGCATAAGTTCGATCTGGGAATGTACGTCTTCCACACCTTCTTCGATCTCAAAGTCACCCGGTTCAATAACTTCATTCAGAATGCGATCTAGTTCATCTGTGAGTTCCTCAAGTTCATCTGATTCCAGTAAACCAACCGATTCCAGCATGGTGATATGGGCTATGGTTCCCTGGACGTCATACTTCGCAAGCTCCAGATCCAATTCCCGATCATTCCCAACCGTAAATTTTTCAATAAATGCGTCGGTTTCAATTCCCTTTTCCCAAAGTTTCTTCATATCTCAGGTATTTAGTTGTAAATGTATTTATGTGTTAACGAAATACATGTTAACACATAAGCACGGTAACACGTTATATCTTTAAGTTGTCCAAAAGTTTAATATATGTTTTGATCCCATCACGGATTTCATCCGGGTAAATAAATTCATCCGCCGTATGCGAACGGTGTGTACTTCCGGGGCCGATCTTGACGCTGTTAAAAGGCATGTGAACCTGATCCGACATTGTTTTAGAACCATAAGTTTTGATTCCCAATTGCTGAGCTTTTTTAACTGCAGGATGATCGGGCGCTATTCCGGAGGCGTTCAAATTGGTTGATCTCGGAGTTACCTCACAATCCACGTGTTTGAGGATGATCTCAACCACTTCCTCATTCGAATAAAATTCATTGGGACGCACATCCACCACAAAACGGCATTCGTCCGGAACCACGTTATGCTGACTTCCTGCCTCTATCATCGTAACCGTCATATTGATCTCTCCAAGAACCTCGGATACCTCTTCAAACCGGAAGGTGCGAAACCATTCAATATCTTTCATGGCTTTATACAAAGCATTTTTTCCTTCATTCCGCGCTGCGTGGCCGCTTTCTCCATGAGCCACGCAATCAAGTACGATCAAGCCACGTTCGGCAATAGCCAGCTCCATCGAAGTGGGCTCACCTACAATGGCGAGGTCAATTTCTCCCAATTCAGGCAATACGATCGGAACGCCATTTTTCCCTGAAGTTTCCTCCTCAGCCGAAGCAAGAAATACCAAGTTATAAGGTTGCTCCTGCTGAGACAGATAAATAAAAGCAGCTAATAAACTTACCAGAGGGCCGCCGGCATCATTACTTCCAAGTCCAAATAATTTCCCATTTTCTAAAGCTGGTGTGAAGGGATCCTTAGTCCATTTGGATGAAGCCTTGACCGTATCGTGATGGGAATTCAACATAAGAGTTGGTTTTTCACGATCTAATTTACCCGCACACGCCCAAACATTATTTCCCTTTCTCTGTGGAATAAAACTGAATTCTTCCAATGTGTTTGAAATCAATGCGGCAGTCTCATCCTCCTCGCCGCTGTAAGACCGGATTGAGATCAGCTTTTTCAAAAGCTCGATGGCCTGTTCAGTAAGTTGCTCGATCTTATTCATGATTGATTCTGTTGTTGTGAATTTTTCCAGTACCTAATTTGATATAAAAACTGTTCCTGAATCCGGCTTTGCTACATCCTCATAATGCCTGATACTCACTTTCTTGGCCCCATTCTTGAGAGCCTGAAATCCTACCTCTATCTTTGGGATCATTCCATCGGTCACAATTCCTGTACCTTTTAAATGCCGATATAATAGCAGATTCATTTCAGTGATCAGTTTTTCACCATTCATCACTCCAGCCTGTTCGAAACAAAGTATGAGTTCCGTTTCAAGATCGGAGCTTAAAGCCGAAGCAACGGATGAAGCAATGGTATCCGCATTAGTATTCAACATATGTCCGCTTCCATCATGCGTAAGAGGTGCTAAAACCGGGATCACACCTTCACCAAGGAGTTTTAAAAACCATTGCGAGTTCACCTGTTCCACATCCCCGACCCATCCAAAATCAATGGGCTCGGGATCTCGTTTTTTTGCAGAAATGATATTAAGGTCGGCTCCGGATAACCCCAGGGCATTTCCGCCAAGTGACTGTAATTTTGCTACGATCTTCTTATTAACAAGACCACCATACACCATGGTGATCACCTCCAAAGTTTCGGCATCCGTTATACGCCTGCCATCCATTAAATTCGGTTTGATGCCAAGTCGCTCACCCAGCACAGAAGCAACTGATCCGCCCCCATGAACCAGAACTTTAGGGCCTGTTATGGACATGAAAGCCTCCAGAAAAGTATCCAGTTTCTGGTCATCATCGATCACCTTTCCCCCTACTTTTATGACTTTTATGGAATTCATTTCTTTAATCCCTCTAAGATATTCTTAAGTACGGTTTGCATGGAGATCACTCTATTTGCAGCCTGCTGAATAACAAGACTCTGATCACTGTCAAGTACTGTATCCTCCACGATCACATTTCGCCTTACCGGAAGGCAGTGCATGAATTTACCATTCTTTGTCAGGCTCATTTTTTTTGATGTTACCATCCAGGAAGGGTCCGTTGAAAGAACTTTCCCATACTCGTGATAACTGCTCCAGTTTTTAGCATATACGAAATCTGCATCTTTAAACGCCTTTTGTTGATCATACTCCACTTTCGCATTTCCAACGGCTTCATCAACCAACTCATAGCCCTCGGGGTGGGTAACAGTAAGATCAAATTCTGCTTCCAGCATCCATCTTGAAAATGAATTTGCTACAGCTTGAGGAAGTGCTTTTGGGTGTGGAGCCCAGGTCAAAACCACCTTCGGCCTTTCGACAGTCTTATATTCTTCTATGGTGATAAGGTCGGTGAAGGCCTGTAAAGGATGTCCCGTCGAAGACTCCATATTAATAACCGGAGCAGGGCAGTATTTTTTAAAGGATTCCATCACCTGCTCACTATAATCTTCAGCCCGGTCTTCCAGTTTGGCAAAGGCACGGATTGCTACCACATCAAAATAAGAACCGATTACGGCAGCCGCTTCTTTTATGTGTTCAGCTTTATCGCCATCCATCACGATGCCATCTTCAAATTCCAGCTTCCAGCCCTGACTTCCAACATCCAGCACAGCAGTATTCAGTCCAAGATTAAAAGCTGCTTTTTGGGAACTCAAACGAGTGCGTAAACTTGGATTAAGGAATATCAGGCACATCGATCTATTACGTCCGAGTTCTTTATACATATTCGGATTCTTTTTTATTTCCAGTGCATCTTTCACCAATCCCGGAAGGTTCTCAACATCTTTTATGGATAGGAATGAGTTCATATTTAATTTGAGACTGTTGTTATATAGTTACTTTTAAAACCCAAGTTTTTTAGGACTCAAGAAAGTCTCTCCTTGAGGAGAGATCAACAAATCAGTTGTTCCTGATTTGTTGTGAGAGGTGTTGGTGCTAAGGAGAAAAAAGATTGACTAAACCTAAATTATCCTTGGTGACAACACCCTCCGCCAGACTTCACATTCGTTCAGTCCGGCACCTCCCTCAAGGGAGGACTTTCTTTATTTTGGAATTTCTCACCACAAAACCTCCTTTAACGCTGTAATTAATTCGTCACATTCTTCTTTCCCAATGGAAAGTGGTGGCAGCAATCGCAGTACATTTTTGTTGGTTGAAGAGCCGGTGAAAATGTAGTGTCCGTAAAGCAATTTCTTTCTCCATTCTGCTACCGGTTCTTCAAATTCTACACCGACCATCAACCCAAATGCCCGTACTTCTTTTACTTTTGGAAGTTGATTTAAGCCGGCTTCCAGATATTGGCCCATTGCTTTTGCATTACTAATGAGTTTCTCCTGCTCAAGAACTTCCAATACAGCCAAAGATGCCGCACAGGCGAGATGATTTCCTCCAAAGGTAGTTCCCAGCATTCCAAATGAAGCTTCAAATTTGGGATGGATAAGCACACCTCCCACCGGAAATCCATTACCCATGCCTTTTGCCATTGTGATGATATCCGGCTCTATCCCAAACAACTGATGAGCAAAAAACTCACCCGTTCGTCCAAAGCCCGATTGTACTTCGTCGAGGATCAGTACGGTGCCCGTTTCATTACATAGTTTTCGCAGATGATTCAAGAATCTGACGGAAGGAGCAACAATTCCACCTACTCCCTGAATGCCTTCAATAATCACTGAACTGACATCCTCATTTTTCAGAGCAGACTCCACTCCTTCAAAATCTTCAAAACTAAAGTGAAGAACGTCAGCTCCTTCATTCACCGGGAAAAGGATATTTGGATTATCAGTAACGGAAACTGCAAGGGAAGTCCTTCCGTGAAACCCACCTTTAAATGCTATGATCTTCTTGCGCTGATTATGAGCTGAGGCAACTTTTAATGCATTCTCATTAGCTTCAGCCCCGGAGTTACAAAGGAACAGGTTCCAGTTATTATAGCCTGAAAGTTTGCCCAGTTTCTTTGCGAGTTCTTCCTGAATACTGATGGGAACTGAATTTGAGTAAAACCCGATATCATTCAACTGTGCATTCACTCGCTCCACGTAATGTGGATGCGAATGCCCAATGGAAATGACGGCATGTCCCCCATAGAAATCGAGATATTTCTGCCCGGCAGCATCATACACATTATTGCCTTTAGCCTTCACCGGCTCCACATCAAAAAGCGGATATACTTGGAATAGATTCATTTTAAAAGGCCATTGATTTTAGAGTGAGTCCTGTCGTTTCATCTAGGCCAAAAACCAGATTCATATTTTGTACGGCTTGGCCGGAAGCTCCTTTCACCAGGTTATCAATAACCCCGGTGATGAGAATTTTACCGTTTTCTTTTTGCAGAAAGAGAAAGGCTTTGTTAGTTCCAACTACCTGTTTTACATCCACCGGATCTTTTGATAGATAAATAAAGGGGTGGTCGGTATAAAATTCCTGATACATTGAGGTTATTTCACTCAACGATTTTTTGGTTGATAAATAAGACGCTGCTAAAATTCCTCTTGTAAAGGCCCCGCGCATTGGGATAAAAAGAACTTCATTGTTGAAATCATTTTGAAGCTGTCTCAAACTTTGCTTGATCTCTTTGAGGTGTCGATGTGTGAGTGGCTTGTAGATAGAGGCGTTATTACTTCTCCAGCTAAAATGCGTGGTTTCGGTTGGATTCTGGCCGGCGCCGGTACTTCCGGTGATTGCTGTTACATGAACATCTTCACTCAATAAACCGGCATGGGCAAGGGGCAGCAGTGTAAGCTGAATACACGTTGCAAAACATCCTGGATTGGCTATGTGATCGGCTTTTTTGATCTCCTCTCGATTCAGCTCCGGAAGACCGTATATAAAATCGTGAGAACTATCTTTGTGACGGAAATCAGTACTCAGATCAATGATCTTTGCAGAGTCAGGAATACCTCCCTTTTCAACCAGGCCCTTTGACTTTCCATGTCCTGAACAAAGAAAAACAACATCTACATCCTGACTCAAATCTGAATCAAACTTAAGATCAGTTTCTCCTGTCAGGTCTGGATGAGCTTTAGTCAGGAATTCTCTTTCGTGACTTCGGCTTACCACACTTTTAAGTTCCACTTCAGGATGGTGAAGTAAAATTCGAATTAGTTCTCCGGCTGTATACCCGGCTCCGCCCATGACACCTGCTTTAATCATTATTCTGTTCCTGTACTTTTTGCTGAATGAGCATTGAATTAGCCAGAATCTTTGTAAACCCTTTTACATCCTCTCCACTCCATGCATTATTCATTTCACCATATTGGCCGAAGTTAGAAGCCATTAGGTCATTTTCTGATTCAATACCCTGCAACCCAAATCGCTTGGGCTCTAGTTTTAGAAATACTTTTCCGGAAACATTCTTTTGTGTGTCCTCCAAGAAGGTTTCGATATTGCGCATCACAGCGTCAAGGTACTGCCCTTCGTGCATCAGCATTCCGTACCATTCTGCCAGTTGATCTTTCCAGTACAACTGCCATTTACCCAGGGTATGTTTTTCCAACAGTTGATGCGCTTTGATGATGAGCATCGGAGCGGCAGCCTCAAATCCCACACGTCCCTTGATGCCAATGATGGTATCTCCAACGTGAATATCTCTACCAATCCCGTATGGTGAAGCTAAAGAATCCAGCTTTTTAATCAATTCTACCGGTGTTAATTGTTCACCGTTAATCGTTCTTGGTTCGCCATGCTCAAACCCCAGTTCAACCAATAAGGAATCATCATTAACCACCTCAGTCGGCCAGGCTTCTTCAGGTAAACTTTTGTGTGAAGTCAGCGTTTCGGCCCCACCCACAGAAGTACCCCAGAGGCCTTTGTTTATGGAGTATTTTGCCTTCGCCCACTCCTGATCGATCCCATTTTGTTTCAGATATTCCACCTCCTCCTCGCGACTTAATTTCTGTTCACGGATCGGGGTAATGATCTCCATTTCGGGTGCCATTACATTAAAAACCAGATCAAAGCGGACCTGATCATTTCCGGCCCCGGTGCTTCCATGAGCGATAGCATCGGCTCCAATTTCCCTGGCGTACCCGGCTATAGCCACAGCCTGAAAAACACGTTCGGCGCTTACGGAAAGCGGATAGGTGTGGTTTTTAAGCACGTTTCCAAAGATCAGATACCTGATACCTTTTTTATAGAATTCTTCTTCCACATTCAGCATCACATGATTTTTGATGCCCAGGTTCTTGGCCCTTTCCTCTAAATCTTTTTCTTCGGCTTCATTAAATCCACCGGTATTTACAGCTGCGGTATAAACTTCATACCCCTTTTCTTTTGCGAGCCAAATAGCGCAGTAACTGGTATCAAGTCCGCCGCTGAAGGCGAGTAAAACTTTTTTCTTTTTGCTCATGGTTATAAGGTTAAAAACAAATTTATGGGATTAATTTTCTTAAGGTATTTCACGGTTTTCAATTTCACCCAGCGATAATATTTAGCTATGTTTTTTTCGCGTTCTTGTTTAGGCTTGTTATTGGGGTGTGTCGGGTCAAAAAGCATTCCCGTACAGAGGCAATTCTTGCGGTTGTTTCGGGTCAGGATATCGTAGTTGGGACAGCTTTGGCAACCTTTCCAAAAGGTTTCGTCCTGAGTAAGCTCAGAGAATGTTACCGGCCTATATCCCAGATCTGAGTTGATCTTCATCACCGGTAAGCTGGTCGTAATGCCAAACAATTTTGATCCGGGATACTTTTTTCGGGATAGTTCGAATGCTTTGGCTTTGATCTTTTTGGCAAGTCCCTGTCCTCGGTAGTCGGGATGTACGATCAGCCCTGAGTTGGCTACATATTTTTTATCTCCCCAGACTTCAACATAACAAAAGCCGGCGAGCTGATCTCCGTCTAAAGCAATAACGGCATTACCGTTCGTCATTTTAGTTTTGATGTATGCCGGCTCACGTTTAGCAATACCGGTTCCACGCTGATGCGCAGCTTTTTCGATCAAATTGCAGATATCTTCTGCAAGGAAAGTATGTATTTCGGTGGCTATGAAAATTTGAACGGACATTGATTGTATAAAAAAGTGAGTGAATAAACTTCGCCTGTGGAAGTTGTCAGTTAGGATCTCGCGGTAAAAAGATGAGCGCTGCTTAAAGATGCAGCAATAGTATGACTACCGCCGTTGCCGGAGCCGCCGCCGAAGGGAAGTGAAATTGATCCTATGTGTGCTTTGAATTAGCATGCCTCTAAAATAGCTAAAGTATTACTTGTTAAACAAATACTAATTTCAGGACATGAATTGAGATTTCTTTCAGGTTAACTAAACAATGCTAAAAGAACACAATTAGAAGCTTAGAAAGATGAATCTAAGCAAGCATAAATGGCACTTTCCTGTTATACTTAGCGTTACTATGAATGCCATGAAATACTATCTGAATATATTTTTTGCAGTGCTGTTTGTGATCCCTGTTTATGGGCAAGTACAGACTCAGGAAGAGCTGTCCGGAAAGTCCGCTTATATCAAAGGAATGGAAGCTTTTGAGAATGAAGAGTATGAAAGTGCACGACAGTTGCTATTAGAAGCGAAACGAAATCTGCCTTCGGCAACCGGAATTGATTATGCCCTGGCAGATACCTACCTGCAACTCAATGACCTCCCAAATGCAGCTATTTATGGAAAGCGAGCCGTAGATTCAGAACCTGATAATAAATGGTTCAGGCTGAAGCTTATTCGTATTTACAGAACTGCCGGGCAAAATGAAGCAACGCTCCGGGAGTTAAACACCTTGCTCGATTATCATCCCGGTGATTTTGATGCACTATATATGCTCGCTGATACTTATAAGGATTATGGGGAGTTTGTTAAATCAAATCAGACCCTGAATGACATTTTAAAACTGAGAGGTGCTGATCCGTCCGTTTTATTGATGAAGTTTAGAAACTTCGAAGCATTAGCAATTCCGGATTCAGCGATCGCACAACTTGAAAAGATCAGGGAAGCTGATCCGGACAACCTGGAAATGCTAAATTTGCTTGGGGAATATTACGTTAACACGGGCCGTACGGAAAAAGCCACAGAAACGCTTAATGATGCTCTAACCCGAAATGCACGCGACCCTCAATCACTCATTAATTTAGCTGGAATTTACCTTGACGAACAAAAATGGGACAGTGCAGGCACTTTACTAACTAATTTTATTTCTGATCCCCTGTTAGAAGCAGAGGATAAAATGAACATTGCCCGGTTTTTATATTCAAGGATCCAAAATGACCCGCAAAACATCCAGCTTCGTGTAGAAACAGAAAGAGTCTTGGACTCTTTTACCGAAACTGAATCTGATTACGGGCCAGCTTTTACCTTAGCCGGTCAGTATTATGTACAAACGACTCAGTCCGAAAAAGCGCTCGAAAACCTGGAGAGAGCAAATGAATTATTACCTCAAGATGAGATCGCCTGGCGACAAAGGCTTCAACTTTTGATGAGTCTGGAAAAATTCCAGGAAACGGTTGAGATAGGCAAAAAAGCGGCCGAATCAGTTCCTGAAGATGCTTTTATTCAGTTTTTTGTGGGCAGTGCCTATATGTTATTGGATCAAAATGACCAAGCTGAACAATGGCTCTCCAATGCGGTTAGAGCACCGGCTCGTCGTCCTTTCAAATCTGTTATTTACAGTACGCTTGGTGATACACGGGCAAATATTGGGAAACATGAGGAATCTGACGAAGCCTATGAACTGGCCCTCAGGTATGACCCTGAAAACGATAATGCCATGAATAACTACGCGTACAATCTTTCAGTTCGCGGAGAAAATCTGGAACGCGCGAAAGAATTAGCCCTAAAAGCTATTGAAGTCAACCCCGAGAATGCAGCGTATTTAGATACCGTAGGTTGGGTATATTTTAAGTTAGAAGATTATGATCGTGCTCAGCGTTTTATTAAGGCCTCGATCGATACCGGGGAGTCAAGTGCTGAGGTATTCGAGCATATGGGCGATGTATATGAGAAACTTGGTGACCTCGATAAAGCTCAGGACTGGTGGGAAAAAGCACTGGAAGAAGATTCAAGCCGGACTCATCTGCAAGAAAAAATTAATTAATGTGAATTCAACTCCCTTCTCTTTATTAGCATTTCTGGTCTTAGCGGCAACTTTGATCTCTGCTTGCAGTACATCTCGTTCTGTTACCGATGGAGATTTTAGCAGGAGTTCTGTTAGCAAAGAAACGGTCGTTTCTTCCATTCCTGATTATTCAGAAGAACTTAAAACGTTATCGGGTAAGGGAAGGGCACTGGTAAGTGAACCGGGAAACAGTGACCGTGTTACTATCGATTTTGAAGCAAACAGGCAGCTGAGCCTGCTTACCATTCAAAACAGAATTGGGATTGAAGGCGGACAAATGCTGGTAGACCAAGACTCAATTTTGATCTATAACAGGCTTGATAAAGAAGCTCAAAAAATTTCGATCTATGATGGGCGGATGACAAGTCTGAATGAGCTAACATCCATTAATATCCTGGATCTGATCAATTTCAGGGTATCTGAAGAAGAAGTAAACTCAGTTTTAGAAAGCAATAATTCATACCAGCTTCGTTTAAAGGATGGTTCCCGGGTTTTTGTGAATAAGGAGAATGGGTGGGTTGAGCAAGTCATTCAAAACCGGCGCGGATCTGCCCCTTACTCTGAGATCATCTATGAAAGTTACGGTGAACTGGAAGGGTTCAAATTGCCCCGAAAAATAACGATATTCAGTTCTGATGGTAACTCAAGAGTTGTTTTCTTAGTCAGAAGCCTGAATGTAAATCCCAATAACCTGAAGTTAATCATCGATATCCCCGAAAGTATTAAAATTGAACGCTCATGAGATTTAGCAATTACATAAAAGCAGTGATCACGGTATTAGTTGTGATACTGTTAAGCAGTAATTTGTTTGCTCAAACCTATCAGGAGCGAAGAGAACAGCTTTTAAGAGATCAGGAGAATACAAGGGCAGAGATCAATGTTTTGGAAGCCCGGATCAAAAACTATCAGCAGCGGGTAAATCAGGCTGAAGAACGGTTTGACCGATCTTATGAGCAATTTCAATCTTTGAATAACCTGATCGCCTTACAGGATGACAAGATCAATAGTCTTCAGGAAGAGCAAAATCAGATCGATGCGGAAATAGCGCTTACCGAAAAAGAAATAGAACTCAGGGAACTCGAACTCGAACAATTGATCGAGAACTATAAACAGATCGTACTCTATGCCTATAAGAACGGGCGCTCAGGGAATCTTGAAATGTTGCTTACTTCCGAGTCAATCAACCAGATGTTGGTCAGGTCTAACTATCTGCGCAGATTCGATGAGCAAAAAACTAAACAGGCTGATGCTATAAGCCAAGCTAAACGTGAGTTGGATAGGGTTAAAAAGAATTTAGAAGACAGCTACAGCAGAAACAGGCAGGTTCTTACCGAGATCCAGCAAGAGAAAAACGAGTTAGCGAGTCAGCGACAGCAGCAAGAGCAAACCGTTGAAGAGATCAAACAAGAGCGAAGTACATGGCTGACTGAACTTCGAAAAACCCGTGAGGCCAAAGAAGGTCTCGAAAATACATTCCGGGAATTGGAACAGGCCGAGGCGGAAGCCGAAGCGGAACGATTAAGAAAATTAGAACAAGCCAGAAATATCGCAGATGCTGACCGTCGTGAAAGAGAAGTACAAAGATATTCGAGTGCAAGTTCAGGAAACAGCGCCGTAAGTAATGCCGAGCTTTCCATGTTTGAAGAGTCTTTTGCTAAGGCAAAAGGACAACTACCCTGGCCGGTGGAAAGTAAGACGATCGCCAGAAAATTTGGCCGAACAAGAAATCCTTTATATGGAACTGTGACGGAAAATGATGGGATAAATATTGTAAGTGAAGCAGGTTCTGAAGTTAGAGTTGTATCAGAAGGTTATGTGTTAAACATCCTTCCCTTACGGGGATATGGAGACGTGGTTGTGGTTAAGCATGGTTCATATTATTCCGTATATGGAAACCTTAGTCGTATTGACGTTGAGGTTGGAGAAGTTCTGAGCCAGGGCGGTGTGGTTGGCCGATCAGGTACTTCACAGTCAGAATTAGGAGAAGTTTTATTCTTTGCTGTACGTGTTGACCGGGAATTTGTAAACCCTGAAACCTGGCTTTCCGGAAGGTAGAATACCTTTCATTTATTTATTAAAACTGTACACATCGTTAAAAGATATGTTTGGATTGGAATTTGGGATTGGTTTTTAGGAATTTCAATCAGACTTTAAAAGAATTCACCATTATTTAAATAATACCCATTTTGGATAACCTGCCCCGATTAATTTTTTATGCTTCAGGTGTATTTATAGTTTCTGCAGCATTTACACTTTTCTCTTCTGAATTTCTAAAAAAAGTAAGTGACCCTTCCTTTACCGGCACCTTATTCCTGCTTGGCTTTGGTTTGGTATATCTCAATATAACCTTTGTGACCGGGCGACGTTTTATGCGTCGTTTACAAGGAGCAAATCCGGTGCCCTATATCTTTGCTTTGTTGGTAGCAATACCACCTCTCGTTTGGGTGGAACTTTATGATGCCGGGCTGGGAGATTTTAAACTTACTTTTATGTTCACAGTGATACTCGCCTGTGGATTGGGCGGGTTACTCGGTCACCGTGCAGGATTGAAAGCCCAAATTAAATTTCGGCAGAATTTACAGGATTACCTAGATCAGGATGAAGATTAACAAGATCATTTCAATAAATAAGATACTTATGAGATCAATAAAAGCTACGGTTTTGTCATTTGTGTTAGCCACTTTACTTGCAGGATTCGGCATGGCCCAAACCATGCAGACAGAAGTTTTAAGAGAAATTGGAGAAGCTCCATCAGTAGAACGTGTAAAAGCTGACCTCACTAAATTAGTTGGCTTTGGAACCCGCCACACACTCTCTGATACTACTTCAGAAACAGAAGGAATAGGAGCAGCACGCAGATGGCTGAAAGAGGAATTTGAAAATATCTCTGAAGCTTGCGGTGGTTGTCTCGAAGTATTCTACGTTCGTGATTATGTAGGTGGCGAAAACAGGATACCGGAACCGGTTGAGATCGTAAATGTGATCGCTATACAACGAGGAACGGCTGACCCAAATCGTTTTGTGGTGATGAGTGGTGATATTGATTCGCGGGTGAGTAGCGTAATGGATGGTGAGTCTGTATCGCCCGGCGCTAATGATAACGCATCCGGCGTGGCAGGTGTATTGGAAGCAGCCCGGATTTTGACTCAATATGAATTTGAAGGTTCCATTATGTATGCACAGCTTTCCGGTGAAGAGCAGGGCTTGTTTGGCGGACAGATACTCGCTGAATATGCCAAAGAACAAGGCTGGGATATCAAGGGAGTGATCAACAATGATATGATCGGAAATATACAAGGCATCAATGGGGTAATTGACAATACCACGGCACGGGTGTTTTCGGAAGGAACCCGCGCTGTTGAAACAGAACGTGAAGCACGAATTCGACGCTTTACGGGTGGCGAAGTAGACTCCCCTTCACGAAATTTAGCTCGCTACATCGATAAGATGGCGGATCTTTATATTCGAAATCTGGACGTTATGATGATCTACCGATTAGATCGTTTTGGCCGTGGAGGACATCACCGGCCGTTTAACGATGCCGGATTCCCGGGCGTGCGGATCATGGAAACCAATGAAGATTATAATCGCCAGCATCAGGATATCAGAACTGAGGATGGTGTTGAGTATGGTGATGTATTGAGCGAGGTCGAATTTGATTTCGTTGCTAAATTGACCGGGCTGAATGCAGTGACTATGGCTGCAATGAGTTGGGCTCCAAGTCCGCCCGCCAATGTGGAAGTTTCCGGTGCGGTTAGACCAAGCACAACCTTAAGCTGGAAAGAACTTGACCCTGATGAAAACCCACAACTTGCTGGTTATAAGATCTACTGGCGACTCACAGATTCTAACCAGTGGGAGAAAAGCGTGTTTGTGCCCGCTGATGTAACTGAGCATACCCTGGAGAACATTGTCATCGACAACTACTATTTCGGTGTTGCCAGTGTTTCCAAAGACGGGTTTGAAAGTCCTGTGGTATTCCCCGGTCCTGCCGGATCGTTTGGTGACTAAGTTATATTGAATTTTAAAGACAATTAAAAGCTCCGCACTTTGTGTTGGGGCTTTTTTTTGGACAAACGAATTCAGACTCGCTCCGTACGCTCCGCGTCGGAGCGTTTTTTTTATGTTCGATTTAATGAGGAATTACTATGCCTTAGCTAACCCCACCCTCTCCTTTGTTTCCTCTCCCGGGAGAGGAAAACGCTTTTTTAAGATTTGAAATAGAATAGACTTTCTCGCAAATAGCTAAAAACTGTAGTTCAGCATAAAAACGAACCAAGGAGCCTCCCCGCTCGGGTCCCGAAAGCATTCGGGAAGGGGTGGGTAATTGGTACCAAGGTATCAGTAGATCAAATATGCCTTCATCCAATAAAAACCATTTTTCTGCGTATCTTTGGGGCAAATAATTTCAAAAAGAGATCCTTTTAATACCATTTTATTACACCTATGAACATTGAAGAATATAATTTCAAAGACCGACTGATCAAGGGAATTACAACAGACGGCCATTTTAAAATTTCTGTGGTCAAAACAACCGAGGTTGTAAAAACCGCAAAGGAAAATCACGACCTTTCTTTACTCAACACCGTAATCCTGGGCAAGGCCCTTACAGCAACCATGCTGCTTGCATCTGAGCTTAAGGGAGAGGAACGCACTCAGCTGCGTATGGATGGCAATGGACCCATCGGATATTTGGTAGCTGAAGCTAACCAGGTTGGTGAAATTCGCGGATACGTTCAAAACCCTGCTGCCGAACTCGATTATTCTGATCCTGAAACCCAACTCGGTGACGGCCTTGGACTTGGTGTTCTCACGTTCTCAAAAGTATTATATAATGAAGCCGAACCAAGAACCAGCAGCATTCAGTTGGTAAAAGGGGATGTGAACAGTGATGTGGCTCACTACCTCACCCAATCTGAGCAAATTCCTTCCGCTCTTTTAATTGATGTGGGTATTGATGAGAATGGAAATGTAACTAATGCCGGCGGACTTATGATCCAACGCCTTCCCGGCGCTCCTGATGGGCAAATTGATATGCTTCAGGAACGACTGGGTTCATTCCCTCCGATCGATGAGTTATTATCTGACGGACAGTATATTGATGAGATCATGCAAAAAGCCATATCACCTCTGAAAGTTAAAGAGCTGAATCGTCAGCCCGTAGATTTCTTCTGTCGGTGTACCCGAAAAAGATTTAAGAATGCATTGTCTATGTTAAGCCTTGACGATCTCAAAGATATGGAAGGAGAAGGACAGGAAGTGGTTTGCCAATACTGTAACAAGAAAGAGCTAATTTCGAAAGAGGAAGTTGAGAAAATAATCATGGATGCTCAGGCTAAACTAAATTAGATCATAAAAATATGTTTTCGGAAGATGAAATAAGGAAGATCATTCAAAAAGCTCAATTATTACAAAAGTTTGGAGATGGTTCATCGTCCGAAGAACGAGATCATCCAGATGGAATCGATCGTATCTACGAGATCGCAAAAGACCTAAATATTCCAAAGAAATATATCTATGAGGCTTATCTTGAGCACAGTGGAATTGCTACAGACGAACCTATCGTTGTAGATACCAATGATTTTAACAGTACAGAAGTTGTTGGATTTGCGCATGGGTCCATCGATAAGAAGCTCCTCAATGAACTTAAGAGCCAGATCGAATTTCATTTCAACACCTTAGGAGAAATTTCTCACCGCAGAAATAAAATAGTTTGGAAAGCAAAGCCGGTGGGTCCCGCTAGACTCTTCGCCTCTTCAACTTCTCCTGAAGTAAAGCTGGAGAAAATTGGTGAAAGCACCAAAGTTACCGTTAAACAAAGTCTTAAAACACTTAACAAGCTATACCTGCCTTCCATATTAGCCGGATTCGGAGCATTTATGCTTTTAGCAGCAGTAATCTTTGACCGAGCCGGAAATGATACTGCTCCTGCTCTGATCTTCTCTGGAATCATAATGGCAGCTTCCCTTGGTTTTGCCCAATTTGTAAAAGGCCGGAAAACCAAAAAGAAAACCACTCTTAAAGACCTTACCGAAACACTCCAGGGGAAAATAGAACGGCATTTTAAAGCCAGTGCCATTGATCCAGAAAAGGAAATCAGTTCGGGTGAGATCAAGATTCCAGAAAATGAATTTAATGAACAACATATTGATGGATCTTCAAAACCAAAAATAAAAGAATAACCACCTTCTAATTGTTGAATAATGGGGAAAAATGTGATCATTGTCGGAGGTGGATTTGCAGGGATCTCCGTTGCAAAAAAGCTGGCTAAATCTAATTTCAACATTACCATTGTTGACAAAACCAATCATCACCTCTTCCAGCCATTGTTATACCAGGTAGCCACGGCTGCCCTCTCACCCGGTGATATTGCCATCCCAATTCGGGCTATTTTCAGCAAGCAGAAAAATGTACAGGTAGTATTGGGTGAAGTCACTCAAATTGATAAAGAAGCCAACCGTATTCACCTGAGAAACGGAGCCAGCCTCCCCTTCCATTATCTTGTTTTAGCGCCCGGAGCTCAGTACAATTACTTTGGAAATGAAGTCTGGAAAAGTCATGCACCGGGACTAAAGTCCCTGTCCGATGCTCTGGAGATCCGTGAACGAATTTTGCTTTCTCTTGAGAAAGCCGAGCAGATCATCGATCCTGAAAAGCGTAAACCATATCTCACTTATGCGGTCATTGGCGGCGGGCCTACCGGAGTAGAGATGGCCGGTTCCATTGCTGAAATTGCCAAACGCAGTATGATGCGGGATTTCAGGAATATCAAGCCGGAGGAAACGAAGATTTATCTGATAGAAGCAGCGGAGGGTATTCTCAATGGATTCGACCAGCCACTTCCTGAAAAAGGATTGGAGACCCTCAGAAATATGGGTGTTGAAGTTCTGTTGAATTCACCCGTTCAGGAAATCAAAGAAGATGGCGTTCAAGTTGAAGGGAAATTTATTGAGACACCGAATATTATTTGGGGAGCCGGAGTAAAAGCTTCCCCCATTATTCAGGGACTTGGCATTGAAACCGATCGAATGGGCCGTGCTATGGTAAAAGGAGATCTTTCCATCGCAGGTTCTGATCGGATATTTGTTGCGGGAGATGCTGCCCATGTAAAAGATGAAACCGGGAATCCACTACCCGGGCTTGCACCGGTTGCTTTGCAGCAGGGAAAATACCTCGGCAACCTCATTAAGAATAACGACTCCGCATCAACCCGAAAACCTTTCCGATATGTGGACAAAGGAACTATGGCAACCATTGGCCGTGCAAAAGCCGTTGCCGATATCCGGGGGGTTAAATTCAGCGGCTTTTTTGCATGGCTGATGTGGGGGTTGATCCACATTTTCTTTCTGATCGGCTTCCGTAATCGGTTTAGGGTATTTGCAGAATGGACCTGGCATTACATTACGTTCAAGCGAGGCGTAAGGCTTATCGCCAAGAAAGACAATGATTGATGATGGAATGCTTCCTTTTCGTAGTACTGACCGTGATCCCTTCTATAGTTGTAGCGCAAAATCATTTTTCTTGTTTTAGAGATTAGTTCCATTTCTTTCAACAAATCTCCATACGATGTATATCATATACATCATATTTGGAGAGAATTAAGAAATGAACACAGATCTACCTTACCGAAGAAGAGAAAAAAGCCATCGAAAAGCTTTCCAATGAGCGTGGTACGACCCAAAGTAACATCATCCGCGAAGCGATTGAACATTATCTTGAGGAAGTCACTTTAGAAAAAAAACGCGACCACTTGATGGCGGCAGCCGGAATGTGGAAAGACAAAGAAAACATTCCGTGTTCCTGAAAAGCTTCTTAATCAAATAGCAAAGGAAGTTCCGCATCCGCAATTCTCAACGGCGTTGGGATTGTCAAAAGTAAAACCACGGGCATCCAATCCATCAGGGTAATCGATCTGCATTCCTTCCAGATACATCAAGTGTTTGGGGGCTACAATGATCTCCATACCATGACTTTCAAATATCTTATCCTCATCCGTGCGATGATCTAAGCCAAGTTTGTAACTTAAGCCTGAGCATCCACCGCCATCTGCCGCCACACGGAGATAGAGGTTTTCATCCAGACCTTCTTCATTCTTGATCTTCTCAACCTGTTTGGCCGCACGTTCGGTAAGGGTCACGGGCTCACCGGTAAGCTCATTTTTTTGATAGTCTTCTTCCGTGATCGGTTGCGGATTTGCAGGTTCTTCTTCCTCCACATCGATCAGTGAGGAAATAACATCATCTAAACTTTCTTCTTGAACACTCATGGGTTTCGCTCCTTTATTTAGAACGAGTGAAAATTACGAAGTTTTATGGGAAAATGTGTAATGCGTTACGCCATCTTTTTCAAACAAGTCAAGTACACCGGCACTTACCAAGTTCACCAAAATTTTAGCTGCCCGATAGGTTGTTACACTGATCAGCAGTGAGAATCTCTTAACCGTGATATCTCCGTATTCATTCAAAAACCGGAAAAGCTGTTGTTCCTTTTCACCATACTCAAAAGTAACTCCCTCGTCGGAGCTATTTTGCTTGAGCACTTCAATGTATTCATCGCTGGCAACCACGCTTTCATCTTTAAGGCGAATATATACCTGACGGGTTTGCTTTCCTTTTACATAAATGGGTTTCTCTATAGCTTCCGGAACTTTCACGATCAATACGTCCCGTTCCCCAACATTCAGCAATTCAATTTCGATGGGAATCTCAGGAATGCATTCTTCAGATGCCGCCTGATTTAACCAAAACTCCTCTTCATGATATCCCTCAACCCCGAGGATCTCTCCGTTGTCTTCAACACCGATCAGGATAGTTCCGCCTTTGGTGTTTGCAAAGGCCGCCATTTCACGTGCTATTTTTTCTGGAGAAGCTACACTGTGTTTGAATTCCAAAAAGCTGCTCTCTCCCGTTTGAATAAGGTTTTTGAGATCCGACCTTGTCAGCTTAGATACTTTTACAGTGTCAGAGTACTGCATGTAAAATTCAAACTCATCTTCCATTCTTCAAAGGATTGCGAGTTGCAGGTTCGTGTTGCGGGTTTATTTTCTTTTAACCCTCAACACGAAACATGAAACTCGATTTACATAACAATTTCGTTTTTGGGGTCGCGCGTCATCAAGTTGTACAACGCATCCCTTGGATCCACATTGTCAAATAAAACACCGTACACCGCCTTGGTTATCGGCATTTCCACCTTATTTTTTGTGGCCCAGTCGTATACAGATTTTGTTGTTTTCACACCTTCTGCCACCATGTTCATGCTTTTAACAATGTCGTCCAGCTTCTCACCCTTTCCAATGCGAAAACCGACCGAACGGTTCCGGCTGTGAGAACTGGTACAAGTTACGATCAGATCGCCCATACCCGTCAATCCTGAGAACGTATCTGAGTGAGCGCCCATCATCATTCCCATACGTTTCATTTCATGGAGACCCCGCGTTATCAAAGCTCCTTTGGCGTTATCCCCAAGCTCAGCACCATCCACAATACCCGCCGCAATAGCCATGATATTTTTTACTGAACCTCCAATTTCAACCCCTATCACATCACTGTTCACATAAACACGAAACATAGGTGTTAAAAATGTTTCTTGTATGATCTTGGCTGTTCGGGTTGAATAAGCCGATGCAACAACCGTTGTCGGTTTTAACATCCCAACTTCCTCAGCATGACTTGGCCCGTAAAGAACTCCGATGTTATCTTCAAGCGTAGTTCCCTGCATCACCTCAACCAATACCTGAGACATGGTCTTAAAAGAATCATTCTCAATTCCTTTAGCTACCGTCACTAATATTTCGTGTCCATCGAGACAGGGTTTGAGTTTTACAGCCACATCACGAAGGGTGTGAGACGGTGTCGCAAAAACAACCATATCCTGGGTTTGCATGCATTGCTCCAGGTCGTTATAAGCGATGATCGAATCTGATAATTTAATATCACTCAGATAGGATGGATTCTTATGCTTTTCATTGATATGATCAGCAATACTTTCTTCACGTGCCCAAAGCTGAACATTATTTCCGGCCTGATCCAACACCATAGCAAGTGCAGTTCCAAAGCTCCCGGCACCGATCACGGTAACATTCCTGTTGCTCATACTTCCGCCTCCGCCAAATCTTCAACAGATTCTTTTTTATTCTCCTTATTGCCTGAGAAACTTATTCTGCTTTCTGTACCGTCCAGCAAGCGACTAATATTAGATTTATGTTTATAGATGATACCGCTGGCTATCAGGATAGCAAAAATAATAATGCTTCCATCCACATAGTATCCAAATCCAAAGCGCATCACCAACAAACTGATAGGATAGATAAAACTTGCCAGAATGGAAGCAAGTGAAACATATCGAGTTGTGAATACAATAACGATAAAAATAACACTTGAAATACCAATTGAAATAGGCTCGATCCCATATAACATTCCGCAAGCTGTTGCGGCTCCCTTTCCGCCTTTAAAATTTGCGAAGACAGGGAACATGTGTCCAACAACAGCGAATAAACCACAGGTGATCTTCAAAAAAGTATCGGCTTCCCAACCGGGAGGAGCTATGGGACCGTTACCGATTTCGAAAGCATACATGGCTACCCAGTAGGAGGCAATAAAACCTTTCATGAAATCAAGAAATAAAACACTTACTCCCGATTTCCACCCCAAATTCCGAAATGCATTGGTAGTTCCGAGATTTCCACTTCCAAAATTACGGATATCCATTTTATGGAATATCTGGCCTACCCAAAGTGAAGCCGGAATAGATCCCAACACATAACTAATAGCCAATACTGTAAATAGTGCGATCATTTGCCTTGTCTTTTTCGCAAGTTACTATAACGGATGCTTAGTTAGTAGTTATTGGTTTACGGATTTTTCGTATACCAAATATCTAACTAAACGTGACGCTCTGCATGATAGGAAGAACGAACCAGCGGCCCACTTTCCACATGCTCAATACCCAGCTTTTCACCGATCTCTTTGTACTCTGCAAATTGGTCAGGATGAACCCAATCAATAACAGGATGGTGCATTTTGGTAGGCTGCATGTACTGGCCAATAGTCAATACATCTACGCCGTGATCCGCGCAATCCTGCATCAGCTCTATAACTTCTTCACGCTTTTCACCCAATCCAACCATGATGCCGGTCTTGGTTCTGATTCCTGAGTTTTTGGTGCGCTGAAGAAGCTCAAGTGAACGCTCGTAGCGGGCCTGAGGGCGAACTCGGCGATATTTACTTGGGACGGTTTCCAGATTGTGACTCAACACATCCGGCGGAGTATCAAATACAATTTGAAGGGCGGCATCCCATTCTCCGCGGAAATCCGGGATAAGAGATTCGATGGTAACACCGGGAATGGCTTTTCGAATTTCTTCGTGACAAGCAGCAAAAATTGGAGCACCGCCGTCCTTTCGTTCGTCACGGTTTACCGAGGTAAGTACAACATGCTTCAGTTTCATCTTGGCAGCGGCATCAGCCACTCGCGCCGGTTCGTCCCAATCAAGGTCAGCCGGAGGGCGACCGGTCTTGATCGCACAAAAGGCACAGGAACGTGTACAAACGTCTCCCAGGATCATAAATGTAGCTGTTCCGGCTCCCCAGCATTCACCCATATTCGGGCAGCGTGCTTCCGAACAAACGGTATTCAGGTTATTGTCCCGAATGGTTTTCGAAACTTCTTTGAATTTCTCTCCTGATGGGAGTTTAACACGCAACCAATCGGGCCGACGGTTTTTCTCTGATGGTTTGTCTACTACCTGAAGTTCTTTGATCATGGTGCTTCTTTAGTGATTTTTTGGAGGAGAAAAAGTCATTAAAGCATTTTAGGCTTTATTCACCTTTTACCCTCCTCTTGATCTCCTCCCGGGAGGAGAAACTCTTTGGTGAAAATGATGCTTTTCACAAACCTCATTTCCATTATATCTTACAAATTAAAGTTACGAAATTATCTGCTCCACTTCTTGCAGAGAACCTTTATCTGAAATGGAGACTTCAAAAACATTTTGAAAGTGAAATACGATCCGCTCTTTAACTTCCTCGGGGTCAATTTCTTTACCTGAAATTTCTTGTAAACTGGTTACTGCCTTATCATCAATTCCACAAGGAACGATATTATTAAAATATCTCAAATCAGTGTTTACATTGAACGCAAAACCGTGCATGGTAACCCAGCGTGAGCATCGGATGCCCATGGCGCAGATCTTTTCGTTCTCTACCCAAACGCCGGTAGCGCCTTCAATTCGATGTGCTTCAAAACCAAAATCCGAACAAACCCGGATCATCACTTCTTCAAGAAAGCGAAGGTATTTATGGACGTCCGTAAAATGACGGTCAAGGTCCAAAATGGGATAGCCTACAATTTGCCCGGGGCCGTGATAGGTAATATCTCCACCACGATCAATTTTGATGAACTCGGCTTCCAATTGCTGCAATTCTATCATTGAGCGCAGCATGTTCTCTTCACTGCCGCTTTTACCCAATGTATAAACATGTGGGTGCTCCACAAAAAACAGAAGGTCATCCAGGCGTTTTCCATTGAGCTCGCCTTTTTGCTCTGCCCGCTTTTCATCAATAAGTCGCTGCTGAACGGATTTCTGCAGATCCCATATCGGCTGATATGCGGCATGGCCCAGATCGTACAGATCGATGATTTTTTGAGGCATTTTTTAATTCTAAATCATAAATATCCAAAGAAATAAAGTCTCTCCTTGAGGAGAGATCAACAAATCAGCTGTTCCTGATTTGTTGTGAGAGGTGTTGTTGCCAGGGAGTATGAAGTTTAATAAAAACTTACTTGCTCTTGGTGACAACACCCTCCGTCTCCCATTCGGTCGACACCTCCCTCAAGGGAGGATTTTTTCTGCCTCGTACACGATATGACCGATAACCGGTCTGATCTATTATAAAGGCTTTGGCTTTAAACAAAAATCGGTCAGACGGGCTTAGAGCCGTCAGACCGCGAAGTAATATCAACCAAGACAAAAATGGCTCCCGAAGGAGCCAAATTCGTTCAACATTCTATGTTGGATATTTCTTGTTCGATGTTCTACTTCTTAACAGGAGTTCCTAAGTGAACACCTTCGTTATACGCTTCAGCCACAGCTTCCATCACCGCTTCTGACATCGTTGGATGTGGGTGAACCGCGCTGATAATTTCATGTCCTGTGGTTTCAAGGTCACGGGCTACAACCGCTTCAGCGATCATTTCAGTCACGCCAAACCCAATCATATGGCAACCCAGCCACTCACCGTATTTGGCATCAAATACAACCTTAACGAAGCCTTCTTCGTGTCCGAGTGCTGTTGCTTTTCCTGATGCAGAAAGCGGGAATTTTCCGACTTTCACATCATAGCCTTCATCTTTAGCGGCTTGCTCGGTCAATCCAACAGAAGCAACCTGTGGCTCACAATAAGTACAGCCCGGAATGTTGTTATAGTTGATCGGGTGTGGGTCTTGTCCGGCTAGCTGTTCAGCAAGAACAGTCGCTTCATGAGAAGCTTTATGTGCCAGCCATGGAGCTCCGATGATATCACCGATGGCATAAATGCCGTCTACATTGGTTTTGTAGGTTTTCTTGTCAACCACTATAGAACCTTTCTCGGTTTTAACGCCGGCTTTATCTAGGCCAAGGCCTTCGATGTTTCCGGTTACACCAACGGCAGAAAGCACTACATCAGCTTCGATCTTCTCTTCGCCTTTCTTGGTTTTCACAGTGACTTCAACACCTTTGCCTTTCTTCTTCACGTTCTCGACCGTGCTCTCGGTCATCACATTGATGCCTTTTTTCTTGTAGATCTTGCCGAGTTCTTTTCCAACATCTTTGTCTTCAACCGGTACTAAGGTGTCTTGCAATTCAACCAAAGTAACTTCGGTTCCGATAGTGTGATAGAAATACGCAAACTCAACACCGATAGCACCGGCCCCTACGATCACCATTTTCTTAGGCTGCTTTTCCATTTGCATGGCTTTTTCAGAATCGATGATCATCTCACCGTCGATCTTCAGACTTGGAAGCTCACGCGGGCGGGCACCGGTAGCCACAATAAAATGCTTGGCTTTGATACTTTCCTGCTCTTTTCCTTTGTCATCATTGACAGCCAGTTCAGATTTTGACTTAAAAACACCCGTTCCCATGAATACATCGATCTTATTCGCTTTCATGAGGAACTGAACGCCTTTGCTCATTTTATTGGCAACGCCACGGCTTCGTTTAACCATGCCGCCAAAATCGGCTGAGTAATCTTTTACGTTGATTCCATAATCCGAAGCATGCTCTATCGACTCATACACTTCTGCAGAGCGCAACAATGCCTTCGTAGGAATACATCCGATATTCAAGCAAACACCGCCAAGATGTCTTTTTTCTACAATTGCGGTTTTGAAGCCAAGCTGAGAAGCGCGAATGGCGGCTACATATCCGCCGGGGCCTGACCCGATTACACATACATCAAATTCTTTTGCCATGGTACTTTTTGATAATAGTTTTGAAATTTGGCGCCATCCTCAGAGAAACCAAGCATGGCGGACTTTTAAAAGCCCTAAAAGGTAAGGGTTTTTAGTTTGAACTTCGAGTATTGAACAAGGAATATTGAATATTTGTCTGTTTAAGACTTGGTTTGCTCCAACAGACCGAGTCCTAAGACAATTTCGATATCGAAAGCATTTTTACGTATCCATAGCACCTTTCACCCACCCCTCAATCCCCGCCCGAGCGGGGAAGCTCTTTAGGTGGTTTCTGTGTTGGATTATAGGTTATCGCCATTGGCAATATCCTCTAAGCTATCTCCCCATTCACCAGAACGTCTTCCTCTCCCGGGAGAGGAAACAAAGGTGTGGGTGGTATTCACTAGAA
This sequence comes from Gracilimonas halophila, assembly GCF_042684365.1. Taxonomy (NCBI): domain Bacteria; kingdom Pseudomonadati; phylum Balneolota; class Balneolia; order Balneolales; family Balneolaceae; genus Gracilimonas; species Gracilimonas halophila. The sequence goes on from NZ_JBHULI010000001.1 coordinate 210,763, forward strand.
CCATCGGGCCTATAAGACTCATCCATCGGACGGCTCTTGGTAAGATTCTATTGCCCGGCCTTTAGGTCAGATGGGGATCTGGATTCAGGATGACTTTGTTTCACTTTTCCAAAAATTCACAATCTTTAATTCTCTATTGCCTCCAGTTTTAGTATAATGATGCAGAGAGACCAAAAAACCGCTAAAGACTATGAAAAAGACGATCACCACCCTGTTATTACTTTTTATCGCTGTACCAGTCATGGCTTCCTCTTCAAATCCGGACCCGGTCAAGATGAAGGAAAACATCAAAGAACTTGCGGAATATTTTGAGGCTAAGGGCTACGCGTTCAATCAAATGATAGAAGACCCCCGGTTCAAACTGGTGGAAGATATTACAGGGAAATTCACCCGGGCTGCTGAGATCAAGATCGAGAATTTTGAAGATTATCAGGGAGTGATCAAATATGACCGTAAGCGGGACAAGATCCGGGATTTCATGACTGAATATGCTGCTGATTTGGAATCTGCCGAGAAAGAATACGGAATTCCCAAACATGTGATCGCGGGGATCATCGGGATCGAATCAGAATTTGGAAGATATAGAGGAAGTTATAATCCATTCAATGCCTATGTTTCCATGTATGCGGAAGGACATCGCGCAGAGTTTGCCAAAGCACAGCTGGAAGAACTTTTGAAATTCACAAAGAAGAGAAATATGGATGTTCTTTCTCTTGAATCCAGTTATGCCGGGGCAATGTCATATGCACAATTTATTCCCTACTCCCTCAACCGCTGGTGGGTGGGTGATGATCTGTATCATATGCCAAACAACATCAAATCAGTAGCCAACTATTTAGCACATTTCAAAGAGATCACAGGCTCGGTGGAGAAGGCTGTTTTCAGATACAATCCCAGCAGCATGTACACAAAAGTGGTTTTAGCTTTGGCTGATGAAGCTGTGTTGGTAATGGAAGAGACGGAGTGATTCATCTTTAGCTATCAGCTTCCGCTACTCCAGATACTTCGTCAGGGTCTCCATCAAATTATCGGCTGACAGTGCCATTCCGTATTCCACAATCTCACCATCAGGATCTAACAGGTAGTACGTCGGATATGAGTTGACTGAATATAATTCCTGGATTTCGCTGTCCTTTTCATATATCTCAGGGATCTGAGGCCACTCTAGTTTTTCCCGCTCCACAAAATCTTCAAAGCGTTCCAGGTTTAGCTCATTGGCAATCCCCACGATCTCAAAGTTCTCTCCGCCATAAGCTGCATATGCTTCTTTTATAACCGGAAGAGCCTCTATACACGGACCGCACCAGGTGCCCCAAAAGTCGATCATCACATATTTCCCACGCAGATCGGCCAGACTTAATTCATCCCCTTGTAATGTTTCAGCTTTAAATAAGGGAGCTTCCGTCCCGGGCCGCAGTGCAGCTTTAGGATCTACTTCTACCTCCGATTCCACGATGGTCACAGCGCTTCCATCCATCTTTATGTCTGAGATCTCCCAGCTTTCTCCGGCAATATTGAACGGTTCTGTTACAGGATAAGCTTCCATTCCATCGTCCATTATATCAAACCGACCATCCTCATCAAGATCAATATAGAAATACGTATAGGGCTCTATCCGGTACGGCGGAGCACTTTCCTTGATGAGTGCCACATTGAAGGTTTGATCATTTACGGCCCACGTTCCCATTCGCAAATGATCGAAATAAAGCTGGAGACTTTCTGAAGGAGGGGTGTCAGATAAATATAAAAGGCTGGCCGGGCCCTCATGATGTATAACTTTCTCTCCATTAAAATACTCCATTCTCGCTGTCACCTTTGCCTCCATCACCTCAAATACATTATCCTGAAATTCTACCGTGGATGGCTCAAAATACACGGGATATTCTTCATCAAACTCTCCGCTTTGATCCTCCACAAACACCAGCATTTCCCCGTTCTCATCTTTACCGACAGCCACCGTGAAGATCACATCCACCCATTCATCTGTCACCGTATGATCCTCGATCAGCATCATATTTCTCCGATAAATGGCAGAATCAATAAACCCTTCAGCAAAGCCCTGAACTACATATTGCTGAAGGTCTAAAATCCCATGAACGACCTCGCCCTTTGTTAACTCCTCCGGCAGCTCGGTTGGCTCTCCGGGATACTCCGGTTCAAACACATAACTCCCGCCCATGGTGAGTGCTAAAATAGGTGGAACCTGCCCGGTGTTCTCTGTAAGGGGAAGCTCTACCTTAAAAGAAGGCCCGGTCTTTTCCTCCATACAGGAGATCAGCAGAAATATTGATAAAAATAATATGAATAGGTTTCTCATCGCATAAAAATCAGAAAGAGTTGAATTACTACAGCGCTAGTATAAGAAAATTTTGGAAGTTTGATTTTTTATTCTACATTTGTAGAAACAATTCTAATTTTGTAGAAGCTCATGCAATTATCTCAAACCGAAGAAGAACTGATGCAATATCTCTGGAAGCTGGAAAAGGCTTTCATGAAAGACCTGCTCGACGAATATCCTGAACCCAAGCCGGCCCCAACCACGGTAGCAACCCTATTAAAACGCATGACCGAAAAAGGATTTGTTGATTACGAACAAATGGGACGCTCGCGGCAATATTACCCATTAGTGAAGAAATCAGATTATTTCTCGAAGCATGTAAATGGGTTGATCAAGAAGTTTTTTAATGACTCTGCTTCTCAATTCGCCTCCTTTTTTACCAAAGAGACCGATTTAACCAAAGAGCAGCTTGAGGAACTACAGGATATTGTTGAGCAAGAAATAGAGAGGAGGAATAAATGATCGCTTATTTCATCTACTCGTCTGTAAGTTTGGCACTTTTGCTATTTGTATATCGGGTTTTTCTGGAGAAAGAAAAGAGATTTACTTTTAACCGGGTATTTCTACTCTGGAGTCTTGTTTTCTCATTGCTTATCCCGATGATTCCAGTGGGGCTCGCACCGTTGGAAATGCCTTGGTCCGCATTTTTCTCTTCCGGGGAAACAGTATCTGTCCCAAACTATCAAAATATTGAAGACTTGAGGTTGGACTCAGAAGTTCCGGACACAGTCATAGAAAATAATTCTGCCTCGATTTCGAGGGAGACTCTCTTTAAAATCGCTTTTATCCTCTACGTTTCGATATCGGCTCTACTGCTCATCAGGCTGATACGAATCATCCGCAGAATTCAGTTAACGATCAATGGAAATAGAACACGTTTTATAAGAGGATGCAAAGTTGTATTACTAACTGAAAATGTAATTCCACATACCTTCCTAAATACCATTTTCCTTAACAGAAGACAGTTTGAAAGTGGAAAAATTCCCGACGAGGTAATCAATCACGAATTTACTCACGTAAGGCAGAGACATTCGCTGGATATTCTCTTTGTGGAGTTTTTAAAAGCAATCTTTTGGTTCAACCCGCTGCTCTATTTCTATAAAAACGCTATTGCACTTAATCACGAATACCTTGCTGACGAGGCCGTACTATCTAAAGGCACTAACATAAAAGATTATCAGCGTATGCTACTCAAAATAATGGAGGGAAATTCTATACACAGTCTGGCAAGCACCTTTAATTTTTCATTAACCAAACGGAGATTACAAATGATGACTCAATCCAAAACAAATGTGAAATTTCTTATAAAGGTTGGAATGATAGTACCCCTCTTTGCGGGGCTGTCACTTATGCTTGGATGTGAACCGGCATCTAATGAGACTTCACCTGATATTGACACCTCCGATAAACTTAGCATTGAAATTCTGGAAGACAATTCACTCCTCGTGAATGAGAACCGTATGACCTTAGATGAATTGGATAGTCTTTTGTCAGAAATGCCCGAAAGTCCCGGATTAGTCAGAATGAAAGTCAGCCCTGATGCAAAGTTTGGAGTTGTAACGGATGTTCAGGGAATCCTTCGAGAGCATGAGGCATTTATAATTAATTACTCTTCCAACGAAAGTGATGATAGCAGTGAACTGACATTGCCACCTGCACCTCCTGAGCCACAGGCACCGATAGAAACTCAAAATCTGATGCGAATTTTGATGAACAGTGACGGCAGGCTTCTGATGAATGAAGAACCTGCTGAGTTAAATGAAGTGAAAGAGAATATTAAACAGTTTTTGGATAACAGCAGCACAGATCCACGCGAGGCCGTCATCTCCATTAAAACTATACCAGATACTCCATATGATCAGTATCTTGATTTGCTGAATGAAGTCAGAGGCGCATATTACGAGTTGAGAAATGAAGCTGCTCAAGATCAATTTGGGATGGCTTATTCAAATCTTGAAGAAAACAGTTCAGAAAGAGAGACAATTAAGGAAATGTATCCCGGGAAACTATCTGTTGTACCGCCGGAAACAGGAAATCAAGAATTTAAGAGCAGTGATGAAGTTCAGAACCTAAGATCTGTCATGGAGAAAGCTAGAGAAGAAAGAAGTCAGGCTTATAATGAGTTTGTAAACCTTAACTATCAAAAAATTTCTAAAGAAAAACTACAAAATTCCTATTCAGAGTTAAGGGAAATTAGTAAGAGATCTCACGATGCTGCAGTCGCGTACTATCAAGCTATCGGGAAAACGGCCCCTCCACCGCCACCTATTCCTCCAAAACCTGCTAAACTTCAAAACCAATAAAACTTCACCGTCTCCTTAAAAAACTTTGTTGTTTATCAATCTCAGGGCTTATCCGTATTAATATTTTTTTGTAACTGGAAGCCGGAGCTTGGGAACGCATAAAATCTCAAAAAACTTCACCCCACAAAAAAAAGCCCCTTCCGCTAAGAAGAGGCTTCACTTCGATATTCGTTATTCTTTCACGCCAGGTCTTTGGTCATGAAATACCATTTGGGATCGCCGTATTCAAAATCCTGCTTTTCGTATAAACGTCGGGCAGGGTTGTCTTCACGAACTTCCAAAGTAATTTTGGAGCAGCCCATTTCCTTGGCTTCTTCCTCTATATTTTCCAGCATCATGGTTCCAATTCCCATTCCGCGTGCATCGGGGTGAACCGCTACATCGTGAATCTTGAACACTTTACTTGCTGTGAAGGTGGAAAAACCTACAAAACAGGTCACAATACCCAGCGCCTTTTCATCGGCATAAGCGATGTAGGTCATGGTGGTGGGCACTTTCTTCATTTCTGTGATCATATCAACGCGGACTTCCTCGTCCAGCGCCTGATCCTGCCCCATAGGATCTCTCGCAAAAAGGTCGACGATCTTGACTATATCGGAGGCGTGTTTAGAATTATTTAAATCGGCTTTTAAAATCTTGACATCTGTTGCGACGTCTGCTTCTGCAATCACTCTTGTTTGGTTTGATTAAAAATGGACCTAAAGTTAAGAATATTAGGCGCCGGTTTAAAATTTATATCTCCTTTCTAACTTTTCTTAGCAATTAGATAATTTGGCTTTAATTAGTTTATAGCAGTAAAAAGTCTATATAAAAAAAACGTGCCGACGCATAGCATCGGCACGAATCATATAAAAGAATCAGAAAGGCTGACTTGTTACGATCGCTCTGCGTCGTAACAAACAGATCACATCCCGTCTGCTACTGCCTGAACTTCATCCAGAACTCTCAGCAGGTTTCCACTCCACAGCATTGCGATCTCTTCTTCAGAATACCCTCGTTTCACCAGCTCATGGGTCACGTTGAAGGTTTCGGAAGCATCCATCCAGTTATAAACTCCGCCACCACCGTCGAAATCAGAACTGATCCCGACGTGCTCAATGCCGATCAGGTCTACCATATAATCGATATGATCCGCGAAATCAGCTACGCTAACCGGAGGGGTATTTACATTCACTTCATTCTCAATTCTCGGCTCTGCATTATCCTGAGCGGTTCGGTACATTTCCATATACTCTTCTCGTTCTTCATCGCTCATTTCACGGATATCTCCCCAGCCAACCATTTCAAAACCAAGTTTTTCGGCTTCTTCTTCCAAAATTGTGCGCGAAGCTTCCTGCCATGCTGCATGTTTTTCACCATCTACATAGCCACGGAAAGCAACGGTCTGAACTACTCCGCCATTTTCTTTCAGCCTCAGTAATTCTTCATCACTTAGGTTTCGACTGTGATCATACACTGCACGCGCAGAGGAATGCGAAGCGATCACCGGGGCTGCCGATAATTCCATGGTTTCCATGTTCGTGGTTTTGGCAGGATGTGAGATATCGATCATAATTCCGACCCGGTTCATTTCAGCGATCGCTTCACGACCAAGATCACTTAAGCCATTGTGCATCCATTCCCCGTCTCTTTCACCGGTGTTGGAATCGCCAAACTGGCTGTGACCATTATGGGTAAGCGACATATATCGGGCTCCACGATTATAAAACTCCTCAATTCGGGAAAGATCTTCCCCAACCGGATAGGCATTTTCAACTCCGATCATTGCTACTTTTTTACCTTCTGCCACAATTCTCCGAACATCTTCAGATGTTGTAGCAAGTTCAATCTGGTCGGGAGCAATTTCTTCTGTCAAGCGATGAATAGCATCAAACTTGCTGATCGCATTTTCATAGGCATCGGCATATCCCTCTTCCGTAAGCGTATCCTGGCCGGTATAAACAATAAGCCACGCTACATTAAGGCCGCCTTCTTCCATTTTGATCAGATCAACCTGAGTATCCAGTCGCTGCGTATAATTTGTTTCTTCGGTGAAGTTGTTCACGTTAATATCCACATGGGTATCCAGCGTAATTACCCGCTCATGAATATCCATGGCTTTATCAAATATTTCCTGCTCACTTGGGGCGCATCCCAAAAGAAGAGCAAAAGACAGTAAGGAAGAAAGAAGAATTGATTTCATAATATGTACAGTTCTTGTTAAGATTAGGCGGGGAATCTATATGAATTTTAGCAAAGTTGTATATCCATTCGGAACGTAAAGGCCTTATATCCCATTAATTTAATATATATTAACAAAAGGAGGGCTGTTATGACACTTATGAATATTTTGGCTTATATCACCATAGGACTTGTTATTGGATGGCTGAGTAGAATTATCACCAAAGACCGCGGGGTTACCATGTTTCCAAGCCTCGCATTTGGCGTTCTTGGTGCTGTGGCCGGAACTGCCATCGTGCATATTTTGGGATTGGCAGGAGCCGCTTTTTACGCAGTTGTAGGTGCAGTTGGAATGTTATTTACCGTGAACGTCTTTAGACAGGACGATCCCATCTTTTCTGAAACAGAAGCCCTCTGATTTGAGATTTTTTATGTGATCAAGGAACATTTTCCGGGGTTTGGGATTAGGTATTACAGAGAGACCTCTCAAACCTTAATTTTATTTCAGAATGAATGTAAAAGACCGAAGAGTACACCTGTTCCTTCAACTATTTTTTTTACTGATTGGTATATATCAAATAGTAAAACTCTTTGGGGGCATGCAAGCCAGCAATTATACAACAGGACTTTTCGAATTTCAGAATAATGAACTTCCTTTTCTTGTTCTCTCCGCTTCTCTTATTACCGGAATCACATCTCTTGTCACTTCTTTTGCCCTATGGACCAGAACCGCATGGGCATACGGATTCAGTCTTTTCACCTCGGGTATATTATTCATATATCATTTAATGAACCTGGGCAAAGCCATTGATCAAAATTCATACGAGATCATCCCCATCGTGATCGTACTAATCGTAATTCTGCAGAGCTTTCCATTTTTGCTGCGACGATCTTACCGAAGCATGTAACCCTGTGCCCTCTTTTTCGTTGAATCGGCTATGGATAAGATCTCCCAAAAAGATATAGACTGGCTGCTCAATCTCAATAAAACGGATGTACTCCAAACACCTGAGTCATCTGATACAAAAAAGAAATGGCTGCAATTTTTATTCTGGGGGCTGCTGATCACAGGGCTTGGGATCTTACCTTTTTTCATTCTTATTCGAACTTCAATTTTCCTCAATGTATCTTTTGGGTGGAATGGCTGGCTGGCTTTAGGCGGTGGAATCTTTGCAACCGTACTTTTGCTACTGCTCTATGTACTTTTCCTCTTCAGAAGAACCTCGAATAAACGACTACTTCTCAAATTCAGCCTTGCCGGACTTGGTACACTCGTATTTGCCTTTTGCTTTTACGGAGTGATGTACCTCTCCTCTGTCAATGCCAAAAACGATGAAGTACGGCAGGTGTACCGCTCCATGCATCCTATCCTGCGGGTGGCCATAGCAACCACAACGCTGGCTGATGGTGATCTGGTAATTACCGATATCCAAAGAACTCCCGCAGATTATGCCGCAATGGGAATCCCCCTGAATGAACGCTCACTCCACTTCGCCCAGTCCTCCGGCTATGTACATGCCATAGACCTCAGAACTTTAGGACATACTGAATTCAGAAATTTACTGCTCCAAACATCACTCCGTATGATGGGTTTAAAAACCATCCGGCATGTTGGCACGGCCGACCATCTTCACATTGCCCTCCCGACCTCGTTTTAAAAACGGCTTTTCCTTGTATCTGTGTAAGATAATTGCGACCATCAGTCACGATTTAAATAAGAAAGGAGAAAAGGAATATGTCCACCTATAAATTCTACGAGCAGGTAAATATAAACTTTGACAAAGCAGCCAAATACACCCGCTTCGACAAAGGAATACTTGCCCAGATCAAGATTTGTAACACCGTATACCATGTAACATTTCCCGTACAACGAGATGACGGGACCATTGAAGTTATTGAAGGATGGCGGGTTGAGCACAGTCATCATAAAACTCCAACCAAAGGTGGTATTCGATTCAGTCATAAAGTGGACGAAGATGAAACCATGGCTTTAGCCGCTTTAATGTCTTATAAATGCGCCATTGTTGACGTTCCTTTTGGGGGAGCAAAAGGAGGGGTAAAGATCAGTACCAGGGACTATTCTGAAACCGAGCTCGAACGCATTACCCGCCGTTATACCTATGAGCTCATTAAAAAAGGATTTATCGGACCGGGTATTGATGTACCTGCTCCTGATTATGGAACCGGCGCCAAAGAAATGGGCTGGATCCTGGATACCTACCGCCAAATGAAAGATGACCTAAACGCTGAAGCTTGTGTTACCGGAAAGCCTATCCAGCAAGGTGGTATTCGTGGACGTACTGAAGCAACCGGACGAGGAGTTTACTTTGGCATACGTGAAGCCTGCAATATCAAAGAAGACATGAAAAATGTCGGGTTGGAAACAGGTATTGAAGGTAAAACTTTTGTAGTACAGGGTCTGGGTAACGTAGGGTATCATGCCTCAAAGTATATGACCGAAGCCGGAGCTAAGTTAATTGGAGTTGCTGAGATCGAGGGCTCAATTTATGATGAAAATGGTATTGATCTCGAAGAACTGATGGACTATCGCAAGGTTAACGGTTCCATCATAGGATTTGGAAATTCCAAAGAGCTCAAGGAAAGAGACGATGCCCTGTTTCTTGAATGTGACATTCTTATTCCTGCGGCTTTAGAGAGTCAGATCACCGGTGACAATGCTGATAAAGTAAAAGCCAAGATCATCGCTGAGGCTGCTAACGGTCCTACAACAGCAGATGGGCATGATATTTTAAAGAATCGTGGAGCTCTAATTCTTCCGGATTCATATCTGAATGCAGGTGGTGTGGTCGTCTCCTATTTTGAGTGGCTTAAAAATATTCAGCATGTTCGGTTCGGCCGCATGGGTAAACGATTTGACGAAACCAGTTTGAAAAAAATACTGGGTGTTATCGAAAACATTTCAGATCGTAAATTTACTGATGCCGAACTGGAAGATCTTGCTCACGGCGCAGAGGAATATGACCTGGTTGATTCGGGCCTCGAAGAAACCATGATCACTGCCTATCAAGAGATCGTTAACATCCGGAATGAACATGATCTGGATGATCTTCGTACTGCGGCATTCATCAGTGCCATCAATAAGATCGGTATCATGTACGAACAAATGGGTATTTTCCCGTGATATTTATGTATCCCTATTATTATTAAAATCCCGTAGGGGCGTATCGCAATACGCCCCTACATTATTTTAAACTATGGATGAATTAAACACCATATCAATTGACGGCAGCGGCTACGTATTGGCCGCATTTATAGGATATCTGATCATTTTGTTCGGGATCGGCATTTACTCAGCCCGTTTCTCTTCAGAAGGTATTTCCGAATTTTTTATTGGCGGACGAAAAATGAATCGGCTGGTAGTAGCCCTGTCAGCCGTGGTTTCAGGTCGCAGTGCGTGGCTGCTGCTTGGCGTCACGGGGATGGCCTATGCCCAGGGAGCTTCCGCGCTTTGGGCTACCGTTGGCTATATTGTGGTGGAATGGTTTCTGTTCATGTACTATGCCAAACGGCTTCGCACCTTTACTGAAACCTATGACTGTATCACCGTCCCCGATTTCTTTGCCGAACGCTTTGACGATAAAACAGGCAGTCTTCGCGCTATTCTTGTTATCATCTTCCTGATCTTTATGGTGGGTTATGTTTCTTCACAATTCGTGGCCGGAGGAAAAGCCTTTGCTTCCAGCTTCGGGATCACTCAAACAAACGGAGTGATATTATCCGCAGTCATCATTTTGCTTTACACCGTTTTAGGTGGATTTATGGCGGTCAGCCTTACCGATACAATCCAGGCTTTTTTCATGATCATCGCTTTGGTCTTCTTACCGATCATCGCTATTTGGAATTTGGGCGGATGGGGTGCTATGGCCGAGCAACTCACCCTTCACGAAATCGGATTCATCGATCCATTTGCCCTGGGTTTTGGGGCTTTTATAGGATTTGTGGGAATTGGATTAGGCTCTCCGGGTAATCCCCATATCCTCTCCCGGTATATGTCCATCGACGATGCAAAACAGCTTAAATACGCAGCCGTTGTCGGCACTATCTGGAATGTGTTGATGGCAGGAGGAGCGGTCATGATCGGGCTGGTCGGTCGGGCTTATTTCCCCGAAGTATCAATGTTACCCGGCTCCGATACCGAAAACCTGTACCCGCTTTTGGCTCAAACTCAGCTTCATCCCATTTTATTCGGAGTAGTGATCGCCTCCATTTTTGCGGCCATTATGTCCACAGCTGATTCACAGTTATTGGTTGCTGCCTCCAGTGTTGTCCGAGATGTATATGACAAGCTCATCAAAAAAGACGAAGAGCTTTCGCAGAAGAAGCTCGTTCTTTATAGCCGGATTGTAGTGGTTTTCTTAGTGATCTTATCGTTGATCTTCGGCTTGGTTGCCGAGAACATCGTATTCTGGTTGGTTCTGTTTGCCTGGGCCGGCTTGGGAGCCTCCATCGGCCCGACTTCCATTATGGCACTGTACTGGAAGAAAACCACTAAATCAGGTGTAATTGCAGGACTCCTTACCGGAACCTTTGTAACCATCATCTGGTATTTTGTGCCCGTTTTGAAGGATAATATGTATGAGCTCATCCCCGGATTTTCCCTTGGGCTGTTTGCCACCTGGATCGTCAGTAAATTCACCCAAACACCGGAGAATATCGAAGAGCATTTTGAGGAGATGGTGAAGGAATAGGTTAATTCCTAAGTACCAAATCCCAAGCACCAAGTTCCAAAAATTGGTCATTGGGATTTGGGATGTAGCACTTTACACCTTCTTCATCTTCGGCAGGGACCAATTCATTTTTATGGATACCGTCCGAATGGTAATGATAAAGGCTGTTGTGATGAGATAGTTCAGGTTGTTGGGAAGATTGAATTCCAATCCTACATAAAATATAACAGCTCCCGCTAAACATGCCGTCGCATAAATTTCCTTCCTGAAAATAAGTGGGATCTCACGACATAAAACATCCCGGGTTACTCCACCAACCACGGCTGTGATCATTCCCATCAACCCCGCAATGAAGGGACTCAGACCTAATGAAAGTGCTTTTTCCATCCCGATAATGGTAAATAGGGCAATTCCAATGGTATCAAAAATGAAAAGCGTTTTACTGAAGTTGTTGAGTCTTTTGCCCATCACAAAGGTAAAGGGAACGGCAGCTAATATCACCAAGGGATAGGTTATATCGGCCATCCAGGTTATGGGGTGATTATTGAGCAACAGATCCCGAACCGTTCCTCCTCCGATGGCCGTCACAAATCCTACCACGGTTGCGCCAAAAATATCCATATCATTCCGCGATGCCACACGAATACCGCTAATAGCGAATACGAACGTACCGATAAGGTCGAGGATGTGGATTATGTCCATTTTTAAATATATAAATCGTCCATCGAAAATGGGTCGTTCGGTCTATCGTATTTCAATCATACTGATTTGCGATAGACCGATTAACGAAAAACCGAATTACGATTTAAAAACCCGTTTGTCTTGAAACCATTTATGGCCTGAATTTAATATCCACCTTCTTGGTCGGGGATTGCTCTTTCAGCCTAATTGCCAGCTGCTGCTCCATGTTTCCGGTGACTTCCATCAGGGCTGTTGCAGCCGGTGACTCGGTATCTTCCAATACGATCGGCTTCCCGGAATCGCCACCTTCGCGGAGGGTTTGCTGAAGAGGTACTTCACCTAACACCGGCACATTCATTTCCTGCGCAAGGTGTGAAGCTCCGCCCTGTCCAAAGATATAATATTTCTTATCCGGCATATCCGGTGGAGTGAAATAGGCCATATTCTCGACCACGCCCAATACGGGTACGTTCACTTTTTTGAACATCGCCACCCCTTTGCGGGCATCATCCAGTGCCACGGTTTGAGGTGTTGAGACGATCACAGCCCCGGTCAACGGAACGGACTGCACAATGGTAAGCTGAATGTCACCGGTTCCGGGAGGAAGGTCCATGATCATATAATCGAGTTCACCCCATTCCACGTCCGTCATAAATTGTTTGATGGCGCTGGTGGCCATCGGGCCTCGCCATACCATAGCCTGATCCACATCCACCAGAAAACCCATGGAAACCAGCTTGATGCTATATTTCTCGTGTGGAACTAATTTCTTTGCAGTTGTGATATTCGGCCGATCGTGGATATTGAACATAGTTGGGATGCTTGGACCGTAGATATCGGTATCCATCAGTCCAACTTTGTAGCCTTTCTTCGCTAAAGCAGCAGCAATATTTACGGCTACGGTAGATTTACCCACTCCGCCTTTTCCGGATGCCACGGCAATGATGTTCTTTACTCCGGGCAGAATTTCTTGCTGTTGAGCCTGTTGTTGTCCCGGCTTCGAATCCTCCATCTCTTTTCTCTTGGAGAGATTCACGGCCATCTGAATATCCACGATGGCTTCCTTGTCTATGAATTTCTGAATGGCTTCTTCACACTTCTCGCGAAGCTGATTTTCCAGCTCCTCATTCTTCTCAGGAAACTCGAGTGTAAATGATACATATTTATCCTGAACGATCACATCCTGAACCATATCCAGCGAAATAAGATCGCGCTGTTCGGAAGGATGTAGAATCTGGCTGAGTGCTGATTTAACCTGTTCTTTGTTAATTGACATGAATTTATTTTGAACCTAATGTTGATGAACGGTCATACTTTCAATTTCGGAGCTAAAGATAAGAATTCTTTGCCTTGGATATGAAAACAGATGATGCCGGATATTGCGTTCATCAGTTACCAAGAAAACACGAAAGAGGGGAGTAAATATTTTTACAGCATCTTCATGGATGCAAGACCTTGTTAACCACACCCCACGAAATTCAAAAAGGAACAGCTTTTTGAATTGCTCTCCCCTCAAGGGGAGACTATTTATTGTAATATCAATATGTATATAGATGAGGAATCCTCAAATTAACTCCACCCCGATAAATCCTCCCTTGAGGGAGGTGCAGAGATTTAGCTTGCTAAGAAATACGCGGAGGGTGCCTGTAGCTAAGGCCTCCATTAAATTAATCCACTTAAACACCCTTTATCACTGACTCATTTATCTAAAATAAACATTCCCAATAAATGCCTATGTTTAGCCGATTTTTGGCAAACAAACCCTTACCTTTCACACGATCATTAACAGGAATTTCGGGTGCTGTTTCTTATCCGCTATTCTTTAACATAGATTTTAATTTCACTCATGTCCAAGAAGACTTCATTTTACGCTATCCACGAAAAAGCCGGAGCCAAGCTGGTTGAGTTCGCCGGCTTCCAAATGCCGGTTCAATATGCAGGAATAAAAACCGAACACGCCGCCGTACGTGAGGGCGTTGGAATTTTTGACGTCTCGCACATGGGAGAGTTTTACATCAGCGGACCGGAGGCACTGGACCTTATTCAAAAAGTGACCGTTAATGATGCCTCTAAACTTACGGAAGGTAAAGCGCAATACACATGCATGTGTTATGAGGATGGCGGAATCGTGGATGACCTGATCGTCTATAAGCTCTTTAATGATGCCGGTTACATGGCTGTGGTAAATGCATCCAATATCGAAAAAGACCTGAACTGGATCTTAGACAATAATGCGTTTGACGCGGAAGTAAAGGATCGATCCGACGATACCTGCCTGCTTGCCGTACAAGGGCCAAAATCCATTGAAACCCTCCAAAAACTTACCGACTTGGATCTGAGTGATATCGGCTTTTATTCCTTTAAGATGGGGAGCCTGGCCGGAATGGATGACGTCGTATTTTCAGCTACAGGCTACACCGGAGAAAAGGGCTTTGAACTGTATTTTGATAAGAATCAGGTTGATCCTGAAAAAATATGGAATGCCATCATGGAAGCCGGTGAAGAATATGGTATTGAACCTTGTGGCCTTGGTGCTCGTGATACTCTCCGACTCGAAATGGGGTTTGCACTATATGGCAACGACATCACCAAAGATACTCATCCACTGGAAGCCAGGCTTGGCTGGATCACCAAGTTTGAAAAAGGAGATTTTATTGGTAAAGAAGTCCTGCAGCAGAAAAAAGAAGAAGGACTTAAACGACAGCTTGTAGGTTTTGTAGTGGAAGGCGATCGGAACATTCCACGTCAGGGCTATGAGATCCAAAATGATGCAGGAGAAGCCATTGGGGAAGTCACAAGCGGAACAATGTCCATAACTTTAGGTAAAGGTATAGGGATGGGTTATGTAGCTAAAGAATTAGCAGCTGAAGGAACAGAGATACAGATCGCCATTCGTAAAAAAACAGCAAAGGCGACCGTAACCCGGCCTCCATTCATAAAGAGATAACAAAAGAGAGACTATGCCAGAAATTAACTATATAGACGTTTTCTTTTCCGTACAGGCTTTTCAGGAAGAAGAGCTGCGCGGAAAATCAGCGGTTATCATTGACGTACTTCGTGCGTCATCATCCATCACTACAGCCATTAGTAACGGAGCCAAAAAGGTGATCCCTGTTGCCGATATGAGTGATGCCATGAAGATCGCAACCACCATGGATCAGAAAGATTATTTGTTGTGCGGTGAAAAGAACGGGACGAAGATCGAGGGATATCACCTGGGTAATTCTCCGGCAGAATATGAACCGGAAGTGGTGAAGGGTAAAACACTGATATTCAATACTACCAACGGAACAAAGGCAATCAAAAAAGCCTCTCTTGCAAATGAGGTATATGTGGGTTCATTCCTGAATCAGCAGGCTATTTTGAATGCGTTGCAGAAACACGATGATGAGATCGTATTGATATGCTCGGGATGGCAGGGACGCCTTGCCATTGAAGACACTCTTTTTGCGGGTTCATTGCTACACGCTGTTTCAGGAGGAAACCTCCCCGATAATGCCAAAGACGGAGCTAAAGTAGCATTTGGTCTTTTCGAAAAATATGGAGATGATCTAGCAGGAGCCATCAGTAAAAGTGATCATGCAAAAAGATTGGCTGAGCTGGTTCCAAATAGCGATATTGAATTTTGTTGTAAAGTAAATGAATTTGACGTACTTCCCGGAATGCGGGACGGAATCCTCACAAATTTAAATGGCTAAGAACAACTTAAATACATCTACAAATACTCCCGGTTTAGACGCTAACCGCAAAAAAGAGATCATCGGCATCATCATAATGTCGATCGCTGTTCTTTTAGGGCTGAGTATTTTCTCCTACAATGCCGGAGATTACCAATATGCCCGCAGTATCTCTTTTATAGATCTGTTCAACCCGGATGCAAATTCCCGACTGGTACAAAACTGGCTCGGCCCGGTTGGAGCCTATTTATCACATTATTTAGTACACAGCCTGTTCGGATACACCAGTATCATTTTAGCATTGATCATTGGCTATCACGGCTGGCATACTTTTCGTCGGCGTGACTTCAAAGACCTTGGATGGCTCACCGTTCTTTCTATCTGGGGGATGATCCTGCTTTCCACTTTTATTGGGTGGCTGACTACCAACGCAGACTTTCCTGATGATTCCATCTGGAGCGGAGCTGCCGGAATTGCCATCGCTCAGGTTTTATATAACATCACGAATATCGGATCTATCATCATTCTTTCTGTACTGATGCTGGTAACCATGCTGATGTTTGTGGATCGCGATCTTCAGAAAACTATCGACAGTGTTAAGCTGTGGATCGAAAATATTCAGGAGAAAATGGAAGAGCGCCGTGCTGCTCGCCAGCTTCGTAAAGAAGAGAAAGCAAAAGAACGGGAAAAACGCCTTGCTGAAAAAAGAGCCGCCAAAGCACAGAAGAAGTCAGAGAAGGAAGAAGAGGAAGAACTTAAAAAACAGCCCATCTCAGAAACTAAGGATGAGAAGGAACCCGTAAAACCGGCTCCATCCATTGATGAGTTGGTGGAGAAGTCTGAGGAAGAAGATCAGAAAAAACGGGAAAAGGAACAGTCTGAAGTAAAGACACTTGATACCCGCCAGCGAGCTTCCCTTGAAAAAGAAGAGGAGATCGATGACGAGGAAGACGATATCGAAGTTTCCGTCTATGTTGGTAAAGGAGACGAGCAGGCAGATGAAAAAGACCTCGACAAGCTGAATAAAGAAAAAGCGAAGGAAGTCCCGGTCATAAAGTACAAATTCCCGACTGTAGATCTGCTGGACCCTCCCCCCAGTGAAGGCAATGAAGTGGACCTTGAAGAGATCAAGGAAAACAAGCGCATCATCCTCGACAAGCTGAAGCGACACAAAATTGAGATCGTGGGTATTAACGCTATTGTTGGGCCTACTGTTACTTTATATGAACTGGAGCCCGCGCCGGATGTCAAGATCTCCAAGATCGAGAGCTATTCGAATGACCTTAAAATGGCTACTGCATCCAAAGGATTGAGGATGATCTCACCTATTCCAGGGAAATCAGCAGTAGGAATTGAAGTACCAAATACGACACGCGAAACAGTATATATCAAGCAGGTGCTCAACACCAAGAAATTTGTGGAAACCGATTTTGTTCTTCCGGTCGCATTTGGTAAGACCATCGAAAATGAAGTGTTCATGATCGACCTGACCAAGATGCCTCACTTGCTTATTGCAGGTGCAACAGGTTCAGGTAAATCGGTGGGTATCAATACTATTATTACTTGTTTGCTATACAAATGCCATCCGGATAATCTGAAATTCGTGATGATAGATCCCAAGAAGATCGAGCTTTCACTATATCGCAATATTCAGAATCACTTTTTGGCGATGCTGCCCGATTCTGACGAGCCGATCATCACCGATACTTCCAAGGCACAGGATACACTTGAGAGTTTGTGTAAGGAGATGGATGAGCGCTATGACCTGCTTAAAATGGCCATGGTTCGTGACATCAAATCCTACAACGAAAAATATAAAACCGGTGAACTGGATGAGGAATTAGGTCACCGACACCTGCCCTACATCGTGGTGATCATCGATGAGCTTGCTGACCTGATGATGACAGCCGGAAAGCAGATCGAAGAACCTATCGCCCGACTTGCACAACTCGCCCGGGCCATCGGAATTCACCTTGTGGTAGCTACACAGCGACCATCCGTAAACGTAATTACCGGTACTATCAAAGCCAACTTCCCTGCCCGAATTGCCTACCAGGTAGCTTCAAAAGTGGATTCAAGAACTATTTTAGATCAGGGTGGTGCCGATCAATTGATCGGGATGGGAGATATGTTGTTCAACAACGGAACCGGTATGATCCGAATCCAAAATGCATTCGTTTCAACTGAAGAAGTTGAGAAGATAAACTCCTTTATTGGTCAACAGGCAGGGTATAAGGAACCTTTCCATCTGCCTATCATAAAAGATGATACTTCAGAGATCCCCGATCCGTTAGAGGATATAGATGAATACTTTGAGGCAGCCGCCAAACTGGTGATCCTTCATCAGCAGGGCTCAGTCTCATTGTTGCAGCGCAAACTCAAGATCGGCTATAACCGCGCCGGCAGAATCATAGATCAATTATTTAATGCAGGCATTGTTGGACCATATCAAGGCAGTACCGCACGCGACGTGCTTATTCAGGACGAAGATGAACTTCAGGAACTTTTGGATAACCTGGATGAGTATGATTAAAAGGAGTCAGAACGCAGAATTCAGAACTCAGTTTGTTCCGAACCGTGGGTTCGGAAGGTTTGCAAAGGGATTATTGTCACTTCTTGTCTTAATTCTGATCTCAAGTGCCGGTCTTTTTGCTCAGACTCCGAACTTTGATCAGCTTAAAGAACGCTTTGATACCGGGGAGGTTTTTTCTGCTGAATTTGATCACACCTACACGGATTCCTACACCGAAGAAGTAGTAAGCAGCTCAGGCAGCATCTGGATCGATAAGGTCCGCTATAAACTGGAAAGTGAAGGTCAAACCGTGGTGGTGGATGGTGAAAATTCCCGGGTGTATGACCCCAACCGGAATCGGGTTATCATAGATACCTACTACCCCGAAGACGATGACTTTGCTCCATCCCGGATGCTCAGCGGTATTGATTCCACCTATTCCGTTTCAGAAGAAAAGATCAGTGGGCGAACGAGAGTTACCCTTACTTCTAATGATGATTTTGCAGTCTTTGTTAGAGTCGAGATACTGCTTGATGCCCAACTTCGCCCATTGGAAATTAAAGCCTGGGACATTTCAGATAATGAGATCGTTACAACCTTCACGAACGGTACTTTTCAACAATCTGAGACGGGGTTATTTGAACTTTCCTATCCGGATGATGCCGAAATCATTGATATGAGATATTGATTAATATGCAGGGAAAGAAATTATTAAAAGTGATCGGGAGTATCTTACTGGGAGTCCTCTTCCTTTGGCTGGCCTTTAAAGAAGTCGAGTTTTCTGAAGTCGTTGAATCAACACGTGGCATGTCATGGTTATGGATACTACCCTTTGCCCTTGTTACCCTCGGCGCTCATTATATCCGGGCTCTACGCTGGGAGATGCTCTTCACCAATAAAGAGAAAGTACCTGCAAAAACCACTTTGTTTACCGGAGTGATGTTTGGGTATCTCGTTAATATTCCCCTTCCCAGAGTGGGTGAAGTGGCCCGTCCGGTTTATGTAGCCAAACAAGTGGATGAAAGCAGCAGCAAGATCATCGGTACTATTGTTTTGGAGCGAATTATAGATGTAATTGGAATGCTTTTGCTAATGGCTTTCGTGGTCGTTTTTCTGATCGCAGATCCACAGGTTCTTTCCCGGCTTTTTGGTGTCGACATTACTGATCCCGATACACAGCTTAACCTCATCTTTTCTTTAGTGAAGTATGGCGCTATCGCCCTGGCAGTACTCGGAATTCTATATTGGCTATTCAGGAAAGCGGGCGAGCAAACGGAAGGGAAAGCCGCCGACTTCGTTCACAAGATCCAGAAGATCATTCGCACTTTTGTGGATGGCGTACTTGCCATCCGGGAACTTAAAAACTGGCCACTATTCATTTTCCATTCCCTGTTGATCTGGATCTTTTACATCAGCATGACCTACATCGGCTTTTTTATGTTTGATATGCAGGGTGAATTCGGGCTTGGCTTTACAGAAGCCACCGTGTTAACCGTAGTGAGTGCAGTCGGTATTGCCATCCCCACACCGGGAGGAATTGGGACCTATCACCTTTTCATTACCAAAGCTCTTTTCATTTTCTATGCCGTCCCGGAAGCTACGGGACTCGCTTATGCCACTATTGCTCATGCTGCTACTTTGCTCATCATTTTAATTTCTTCCCCCACGCTATTAGCACTTGATAAATATCTGGGAATGAAGCGAGAGAGAGAAAGTTAGGTTTTAGTGGTGGTTAAATGAATATAATCTGTGGTTCCGGCACCCCTCGGTAAAATCAGTGAACTAATTTTACCTCTCCCCTCAAGGGGAGATTTTTCGTTTTCGAAATTCAAGCTATCTCTTATTGACAAATACGTTACTTAAAATAGCCTTGGAAAGTCCTCCCTTGAGGGAGGTGCCGACCGAATGGGAGGCGGGGGGTGCTATTGGTGCTCATGATGACAGCATTGGGATACAAAATTTGCAGCCTCACTTCATACCAAACTAATAATGAACCAAAACGCCAGAAGTGCCGCCACGGTAAAGATCACTAAGCTCATCACCCCAGAATATCCGGCTTCACTTTTCAGGTACCCATAAAAACCAAATACAGCTGAAGCTGTACTCAGCCCAAAGAATGTAAGCGTGATGCCAAATGGATTTCGCATGGATTCCGGAAAATAACTCATCAACTGCTGCACCTGCTCAAAATAGGTCATCGATTCACTTCCCTGAATAGACATCCAGAGCAACAGGTACAGAAGCGGAAGTATCAGCAGTAAAAGGCTGATACGAATATAATTTCTAACGCTGCGGATGTTGTCCTGAGTCATCCTTCGCTCCCGCTTAGCTTAAGTATATATTCATATTCTTCCGGCTCTTCCCGTAAAAAGTTCAGCCCAAATAACTCACCGGTACGCCAATCCTCCACCATATCGTCATAATTTGGAGAACCGGGATTGCCGGACTGCCCACCGGGGTAAACGCCCCAGCCTTTCACTTCCGGGCCCAATTCAACTACCATCCTCCATGAAGGGCCGTGTGTACCACGTACGGCATTGACTGCCTCAGCAGCACCGCTGCTGAATAAATTTTGAGCTCCGAAACCGGGAATATTTGCAATATGATTCAGGTCGTTATCAATGTCATACCCCCACTTCCAATTCTCGAGATCCTCTCCATAATAGTCAACCAGGCTTGTAACAACCTCTTTAAAGGTTCTCGTTACGATATCTTCCACCGATTCTATTTCCGGAGTATTGATGTCATCCATAAAGGTCATCTCCGGGTCTTCTTTGATCACCTCCACAAAAATATCGCGGGAAGGATAGCGAAGGCTGGCATCCGTGGCGTTATACTCGTCATCAAAAACTGCCCGGTAGAACCGGTTTCTCCAGGTCAAATATACCGTAGGTTGTATGAGTTCTGCCTCCATCATAAAATCCCAGTCACGCATCATGTCCAATACTTCCATTTCTTTGTCGGATAACTCATCAGAATTTGTCCATGCTATCATTTCCGGTATGATGGTGGACGCGTTATAGGCAAAATTATCCATCTGCATACGCTGCATATCCTGTGGAGTGATGTCTTCCATTTCAGTCAACAGGTCATTTATTCTTCGCCCGCGTTCATAAGGGGCGAAATCATCATCCAGATAATAGGGGTAATCGGGAGCAGCTGATTCCTGATTTGCTGAACTCACAAATCCCCGCTCCGGGTTTTTTATGTGAGGGTTTTGTTCGGATGGGATCCATCCCTGCCAATCATATCGCGGGTCAGTTCCGTCACTCACCGTACGCCCCTGAAATTCCCATTTTCTTGGGAGTTTTCCTGATACCCATAATCCAATATCTCCGGCAGTATCAGCAAAAACAAAATTCTGAGCAGGGGCTGTATAATGGCTTACTGCTTCCTCATAATCCTCATAATTAGCCATTTTATTAAACTGGTAAAATGTCCTGAGATCATTGGAAGGTTCATGCGCGATCCATTTTAAGGCATGGTACACCGGTTCGCCCTCACCAACAGCCGGATCGACTTCAAAGACAGGGCCATGATGCGTATATATCACGGTATCCAACACTGTTTCTCCACCCCGCACTTTCACTTCTTCTATCCTACTCGTGGTTGGCTTCCACTGTCCATCGTGCCAGTATTGCTGTTTGGTCTCATCACGGAATTGAATTTCATACCAATCCATCACATCGGAACCCACATTGGTAGTCCCCCAGGCTGTTTGTTCATTGAAACCAATGATGATGGCCGGTGAACCCTGCAGGGTAACGCCATAGGAATTATAGCCCGGAGCAGAGAGCTGCATCTCATACCAGATGGATGGGAGCGTCAGGCCAAGGTGAGGGTCGTTAGCCAGAATAGGATACCCTGAGGCCGTCTTATCACCACTCACCACCCAGTTGTTACTCCCTATTCCCTCTTGATGCGGAAAGGGGTCGATCACTTTTGAGACACTCGGAACAAAAAGCGAATCGGGTTTCTCAGGAACATTTGCTTCAAAATCCCATTCGCGTGAAGGCGGTATGATCGGGTCGTTGAGTTCCGGTTTTTGTGTAAAATATTTTTCTACAAAATCTTCCCCAAAATATTGGATGGTATTGCTGGTTCGCACATCATTATGGCGACCGGCCAGCATGCGGGTCATGTTCTTTAGCAGATATGCCGTCTTGGCGGCGTGCCATTTTTCCGGAGTAAAATTCAGGACCTTATACTCCAATGGATATTCCGCCGGTGAAAGCTGATCGATCCAGGCATTCACGCCATCAGCATAGGCCTGTACCGCAGCTAGCATTTCCGGGTCTTTGCGGATCTCCTCAAACGCTTTTTCCGCTCCATATACCATTCCTAATCTGCGGGTATTTAGGTCTCGATTGATCAATGCAGGCCCCACAACCTCAGCAAGCCTTCCTGCTGCATCATAGGTTTGCATCTCCATCTGAAAAAGTCGGTCACGCGCTACGATATACCCCTGAGCCATGAATAGATCATGTTCATTTTCGGCATAGATATGAGGCACATTTCGTTCGTCAAAATAGACACGAACTTCATCCTGTAATCCGGGGATGTTAAGCTCCTGTGATTCCGGAGTCGAAGTTTCAGCATTTGCCCAGAACCCGGCATCCGGATCAAAAAACTTCCCCAGCGGCGGAACGGCTCCAAATTTGGTGTTGAGGGCGAATATTAAGGTAAGGAGGATGATTCCGGAGATCGAGGCTTTAGCTACTTGCATGAAGAGGGGTGTTAAGGTGTTATAGTGCGACGGTGTTACGGTTCTTTAAGACCTAAATTAAAATTTTTTTGTAAGGAATTGTTTTGAGATCGCTCTAAGTATATAGATCCTAACTATTAAATGTACTATGACTAAAATCACACGATTTCAAGATTTGAATTGCTGGAAAGAAGCCAGAATATTGGTAAAGAAAAATTACAAAATCAGCAGCCAAGGAGCATTTAGTAAAGATTATGGGCTTAGAGATCAAGTCAGAAGGGCTTCCGTTTCCATAATGACCAACATTGCTGAAGGTTTTTCCAGATTTCATCGAAAAGATTCTGTTCGATTTTTTGATTTCGCGCAAAGCTCTGCAGCCGAGGTCCAAAGTTTACTTTATGTGGCTGAAGATTTAGGATATATCTCGCAGGAAAATGCTGAATCACTTAGAGAGGATGCTTTGAGGTGCCAAAAAATGACTCTTTCCCTCATCAAACATTTTAAAAACACCTGAAACCGTAACACCGTCGCACTGTAACACTATATTTACCACAACAACATCTTCATACAAAATACCGAACCGCCGCTTTTCAGGAATTCATAGGTGCTGAATTCGTGGACTTTAAAACCCAGTTCTTTCAGTTTATGATTTACATCCACACAGCCTTGCTGAATAAAAACATTCTTTCCATCCGGACAGGTAGCATTACAGGCAAACAATTTCTCCGCCTCATATTTTGACGCTTCGATCACATTTTTAAAAAGCGCACGGATCAACTCCAATCCTTCATCGGTAAACGCTTTGGGGTAGATCATTGCAGTATCGGAATCGAGGATACAAAGACAAGTATCAAGGTGATAGAACCGGTCGTCAATAAGTTCAAGAGCAATGACCGGGGTATCAAAGATATCCGAGATCACATCATACACTTCCTTTGAGGAACGGTAGCCATATCCACCCCATATAAGTCGCTTTTTGAAATGCCAGAGCGCATCCCCCATTCCCTCAAAATCTGTGAACCTGGAGTGATCAAGATGAACTATATCGTAACTGCTGTCCTCGTACACCTTCTGGATAAACGGAACTTCCCCCTTACGCTGATCAGAATGCATCACACTCATGATCACTTCCTTTTTTCCATCTTTGGTGATATTCGGCAAGCTTTGGTTTGCACAAAAAACCATGTCGGGGAATCCGCGCTGGCCGGGCTCAACATGCACATATAAACCAAGCTCTTCATAGGCCCCTTTAAGGTGCTCCCATTCATTTTGAGCAGCGAGCTTATCTACATCCCCTATATTCCCCTCCATATGCGGGTTGATGACATACTCAACCGAAAAATAGGTTGGCTTCACCAATAGTACCTTCTCCGGCGCCGGCATCGGCTCAAGATCTGAAATACTGAAATCTAATTGATTTAAGGATGTAATAACTTTATTCATGCATGCAATAATTTTGGGGTTTGAACAGAACAGTGAATATTGAAAATATCAAAATGAGGAACAAGCACAAGTTTTAACAAATATCAGGATAAAGAAGTCAGTAATCAGAATTCAGGAATCAGGATATTCTGAGTTCTGAAGAAACAAGATATGCGTATGATCGATTTTTGATTAGTTATTTTAGAAGTTTCTCTGTTTTAACTTCTTAGGTTCTTTTGTGAGGTCTGAATACTCCGCACCATAATGGCTATCAATTCATTATTCTCTTTCAATGCAAAAATTAAGGTTGACTTATTTTTATATAGTTTTGCCTTGTAAAGGATTCTTAAATTAACAAACGATTCTCTTAGCTCTTTTAATACTAATTGTAACTTGTGAATAAAATCTTTCATGGATTCTGCGCTTTGCGCTTCTCCATAATTCAAAGCCGGTGATGTACCCGACCTTAGCAGTTGTCCTGAAAGATGTTTCCCTGCCTTAGATTTAGGTATCTCATTCATTAACTCTATGATCTGTACTGCAAAATCAATCAATCTTTCCTCTAATTCGTTACTCTTCATTCTACCCCATTTTAATTTTGATTTATTAGTTAGAGTGATGAAAAGAAGATTCCTTACACTTTTTTTAATTCTCAAGTCAAAAATCGAAAATTGATCATTCGAAAATGATTTTTCTTCATTAACAATTATCCCCAAACAATCCTATTTTCGGCTATAATCTTACATAAGCACTATGTCCCAAAAAAATCTTATTGTTGCCTTCGGTGGCGTATCTCCTGAACATGAAGTATCAGTATTAACCGCCATTCAGGCTATCTCAGCCTTAGAGGAAAGCTCCTATAACTGCATCCCATTGTATGTCACCAAATCGGGCCGGTGGCTGACCGGGGGAAAACTGTTGGATCTCAGTAATTATAAAGAGATCAACCAGCTCGAAAATGACGCTGTTTCCTGCGCTTTCGTTAAAGATGAAACCGGCCGGACACTGCTAAAAGAGCAAGAAAATTCCGGATTTTTTTCTAAACCCAAAAGCTTCCCGGTCTATGCGGTACTTTGCGCTTTTCATGGAAGTGAGGGTGAAAACGGGAGTTTTCAGGGGGTATGTGAGATGATGAATATTCCATACACGGGAAGCGGCGTTTTAGGTTCTTCCCTGGGGATGGACAAAGTGAAAGCCAAACTGGTGGCAGCCGCCAATGGCATTCCCGTTACCAAAGCCGTGAATTTCTACGAAAGCGACTGGGAACAAGAGCAGGAAGACATTATCACCGTTGCCGAAGATTTTGACTACCCACTGATCGTGAAACCGGCCAGTCTTGGAAGCAGTATAGGGGTGGCCATAGCCAATGACCGGGAGGAATTAGTGAATGCCGTTGAAACGGCGTTCCGTTACGATGCCCACCTGCTCATCGAAGAAGCCGTAAATCCATTGATGGAGATCAACTGCTCCGTGATCGGTACTCCGGAAGACTGCAAACCCAGCGTCTGTGAAAAACCTTTGGGCAAAACAGAAACCCTTTCTTTTGAGGACAAATATCAAAGCGGCGGTGGTGGTGACAAAGGCATGGCTTCGGCCGACCGTATTATTCCTGCCGATATTTCGGATGAACTGACACGGAAGATCCAGTCCCTGGCAACCAAGACCTTTTCGACCCTGGATGCTTCCGGTTTGGCCCGGCTCGATTTCCTTGTGAATGCCAATAGTAAGGAAGTCTATTTCAATGAGATCAATACCATCCCGGGGTCCTTTTCCTTTTATCTGTGGGAGAAATCAGATCTGCGTTTTGATAAGCTGCTGACTGAACTTATCGAGATCGGATTGAAAAAACATCGTGAAAATAACGGACGCGTGCGTAGTTATGAAACCAATCTGTTAAGTGAAAAAGCCATCAAAGGGATCAAAGGGCTGAAAGGGAGTAAAAATTAAGGTTTTAAGTTCTAATATGGAATGATTTCCGCCGTTGATATCTTCAATTATATAAACATAAAGGCATAATCTGATGAAAAAGCTGTTTCTATATGTACTCCCGTTCCTGCTGATTACATCCTGTGGAAAAGGACCTGAAACAGTTACGGTGAGACCCGATACTTCCGAACTTTTTACTGCTCCTGACTCTGCTGTCAGTGAAACTGAATCCGATGACGATGAATTCACTCAGATCAAAATTGGGGAGCCAGCAAGCATTAACTCACTCGATCCGCTTTTTGCAGAATCGAGCAGTGAATGGAGAGCCATCCATCTTATTTATGAAACACTGATAAGCTTAGATGAAAATGGAGAACCCGCACCCGGCCTAGCCAAAAGCTGGACCGTTAATGAAGACTCCACTCAGTTTGTTTTTCACCTGAACGCAACCACCACTTTCCACGACTCTCCATTCTTTGAAAGTAACACCGGCCGCAGAGTTGTAGCTTCCGATATCAAATTCATCTTTGACCGGATGGCAAACAACAACGTCCCTGATTTTGCAGCAGATCATTTTGAGGATATTCTCGGTTTTTCCGCCTATCACTCCGAGCAAACCTTCATCAAAGATGCTGACCGAAGAGTCTATTCTACCATTGAAGGCATCAGGGCACGTAATGACTCTACGGTTGTATTTATCATGAACAGCCCTGCCGGTGATCTTTTGAACCGTCTTGCACATCCGATGACTTCAGTATATCCGAAGGAAAGCGTTCGATCACAGACCAAGCCCATACAACAGGCTGTAGGAACCGGAGCCTTTCGGTTTATCCAAAAAGAGAAGCAGGCCCACCTTCTTACTGTCAATGAAAACTATACCGGAGACCAACCGGATATAGACCGATTAGATATTATTTCCGGACTGAATGAACGGGATCTGTTTCAGAATTTTGCCAGAATGGACCTGCATGCGCTGATTGAGTTAAGCCCATCAAGCATATTGACCGTAGCCGACTCAACAGGGAGGCTGTTACAAAGTTATTATCAGGATTATTCACTGAGCAGAAGCGGCGCCACATCGGATTACTCACTGTACTTCAATCAAAACTCAGGACAGGCAGATCAGCTTAATGAAGCCATTCCATTGCTGAACCGCAGGACTTTATTGAACACCCCGGCACTGGGATCCATTTCTGTTGATAGTGTGGAGGCCCCGACATCAGCCAACCCTTCCAACGGGTCTCAGTTTATCGTTACCCAAACCAAGCATCCATTTTATCAGTTCTTATTGAATACAATTGCTCCTCAGTTCAGCCAAACCGGTACTAGTTTTTCGATGAGCGCCTCTTATGCAATGTCCGATAAAACCACGTTCGCCACACTTCGCTATCCGGGAACTGAACTATTTTTAAGCTGGGAGAGCCCGCTTTATATTCTCAGTCATACCGATGTTTCAGGTATCAGGATCAACCACCAGCCCTGGAACATAGATCTTTCTGAATTGAAACTAAACCGGAGCAATTGATGAAACTCGGGATCATCGCAAATCCTCAGAAATATGAAGTCCGGGAAGTCCTGCAGAAAACGATCGAATGGGCCGAGCGAAAGGAGATCTCTCTTTTCATCCACTCCCGGATCTGCGAAGAAACCGGGCTAAATAACAGCGAATATATACAGAAGACCTCCTCCGACGAAGACTCTATAAAAGCTTGTGATATTGTTCTTGTGATGGGTGGAGACGGAACCATTTTATATACGGCTCGAATTGCCAAAAACCTGGGAAAACCCATTCTGGGCATCAACAGTGGCCGGCTTGGCTTTATGGCCAATACTCAGATCGAAGATCTTGAGTACGCATTGGAGTGTCTGCTCGATAATAATTTCACCTTAGATAAACGCTCATTCCTTAAAGCCACTACGCCGGATGGACAGGAATTCCATGCGCTCAATGAGTTTCTCTTTACCCGAAAAGATTCTATCTCTATGGTAAATGTAACGGCTGAATATGACGGAAGCCTGATCAACACCTATTGGGCGGATGGACTGATCGTGGCTTCGCCAACGGGATCCACGGCTTACAGTTTGGCATCCGGAGGTCCTATTGTGGCTCCGGGCACAGAAGTGTTTTTGGTCACCCCCATCAACCCGCACACCTTGACAACCCGGCCCCTGGTATTAAATTCGGCCAACCCGCTTAAGGTGATCATTGATAAGCAAGAGAATGAAGTCCTGTTTTCCTATGACGGACAGGCTCATGAGATACAAAGCTTCCCTTTCGAAGTAGAGATCCTGAAATCAGAGCTAACCTTCGACCTCATTCACCTGCCGGGTCAAGACTATTTTGAGACCCTGCGTAATAAATTGATGTGGGGAATGGATAGGAGAAGGAAGTAGGTTTTTGTGGGGGGTTAGTGAAGATGGAAGAGCCTTTGGCGACCACACCCCTCGCAATCAATTCAGGAACAACTGAATTGATTGAGCTCCCCTCAAGGGGAGACTGCAGAATATCGAATATTGAACAGTAGAACACTGAATATCGAAGTGTGTTGATCACTTCTGCATTCGTGATTGAATATTCCTCTGTTCAATATTCAGGGAGTCCTCCCTTGAGGGAGGTGCCGACCGAATGGGAGGCGGAGGGTGTGGATTGGGGCTACGCCACTTACCTTATTTCACCGCCAAAAACAATCCTTCATTAATTACAAATATCAACATCTAAAATTCTTATTTTTGAGGGATAATTCGGGAAAAATTTTATAACAAGTAATCTTAATTAAAAATCATCCTAAAATGAAAGTAACAGTTGTTGGAGCCGGAGGTAACGTTGGCTCAACCGTAGTTGACGCACTTGCACAACGCGATATTTGCAAAGAGATCGTAGCCGTAGATATTGAAAAGAAAGATGGAGACAAGACGTTCTATCCATCTAAAGGACGCGGTTTGGATCAGTGGGAATCTGCCCCTATCCATCTCTTTGACACCCGCATCAACGGAACCGTTGATTATGCTGATACCGCAGGATCTGACGTTTGCGTGATCACTGCCGGTGTTCCACGTCGCCCGGGCATGAGTCGTGATGACCTGCTTGAGATCAATGCTAACATTGTGAGTTCCGTAAGTAAGGATCTCGCCAAACATTCCCCTGACACGATCATCATCGTGGTTTCAAACCCGTTGGATGTGATGGTTCAGGTAGCACAAGAGGCAAGCGGACTTCCGCATAACAAAGTAATGGGGATGGCCGGTATTCTTGATACCGCACGTTTCCGTGCTTTCATCGCAAGCGAACTGGACGTATCTCCAAAAGACATTCAAGCCCTTTTGATGGGTGGACATGGTGACACCATGGTTCCGCTTCCACGATTCACAACCCTTTCAGGAATGCCTATCACCCACTTCATCAAAGAAGAGCGATTGGACGAGATCGTTGAGCGCGCCAAGAAAGGCGGCGGCGAGATCGTAGGGTTGATGGGAACCTCAGCCTGGTATGCTCCCGGTGCTGCAGCAGCTCAGATGGTAGAAGCCATCCTGCTCGACCAAAACCGAATTTTCCCGGTTTGCGCGCACATCGATGGTGAGTATGGAATTGATGACCTTTACATTGGCGTGCCCGTAAAGCTTGGCACCGGCGGTGTGAAAGAAGTAATTGAAGTTGAATTAAACGAAAAAGAACAGCAACTTCTGGATGAGTCAGCCAAAGCCGTTCGCGGTACTTTGGAAGACTTTCGTAAATTAATGAACAAGTAAACTAAACACGAGGACTAAGGTCTTCACTACTTGCACTTATCCCTCACATGATCTTTCGTGTGAGGGATTTTTTTTGTTTGATGATTTGCGATCCGCCATCGGTGAATGATCGATTTTTGAAGTGGCTGAAGTAGTGAGAGCAAAAGAGCCCCTGGCGACCACACCCCTCGCAATACAAGCAGGAACTGCTGCTTGTATTGATCTCCCCTCAAGGGGAGACTGCAGAATATCGAATATTGAACAGTAGAACACTGAATATCGAAGTGTGTTGATCACTTCTGCATTAGTGATTGAATATTCCTCTGTTCAATATTCAGGGAGACCTCCCTTGAGGGAGGTGCCGACCGAATGGGAGGCGGAGGGTGTGAATTGGGGCTATGCCGTTTTCCCCAGCAATTCTTTCACTTTGACTTCCAAATACCATTCACACTTTTTCCTTATTAGTCGTCTTCCCGAGTGCGTGCCAAATAGCCCGGGGCAATATCATTGAACACGAGGGATCTCAAAGGTTAAGCTACTTGCCAGGTCAACCTTTGATATCCTTCGCGACAAAACCCCCAAACCTGCATTCAACCCCACTTCGCTCAGGATGACGACTTTGGGGGGATAGAACTAAAAGAACAAACAAGGCCTTACTTAACTAATACACTCGCCTCCGTCTTCATCCCGAGTGCGTACCAATAAGCCAGGGGCAAAACCATTGAACACGAGGGATCTCAAGGTTTGCACTACCTGCCAGGTCAACCTTTGATATCCTTCGCGGCAAACCTTCCAAACCTACATTCAACTCCACTTCGCTCAGGATGACGACTTTGGGGGGATAGAACTAAAAGAACAAACAAGGCCTTACTTAACTAAT
>NZ_JBHULI010000002.1:0-347702 GCF_042684365.1 Gracilimonas halophila
AAATCCAGTAAATTCAAAACATAACAATGCGTTTTAAATCGGACACGGACGGGGCGCAATGGAACCTGATTGCCAGGAAATAATTTCGCTACTTCAACCAAATCATAATCCCCGCGCCGTTTAAACCCTGGGTCGTTACCCCCTAATTTTGAGATCCATGCCACAACCAATTCATGATCAAAATTCACAAGTAATTCGAGACCATTTAGAGTTGCCCGGTATCTTTCCGGATGCTCCCTCATACTGTGCACATGCTGAAGCAGAAGACGACATGTCGTTCTCTTTCAGCCCGAGCCATCTGCTTTATTTGGTCACACTACCCTGGATCCGCAATTTCAAGAAAAGAATAGAACATGTCACTACCGCGGTATGTCTGATCGTATTTTTATGGTTCTGTGCTGGCATCAACCCTGCGTCAGCACAAGGGGTAGAGATGGCAACACCCACCCGGCTCGCGCTCTTCCTCGACTGTGACTTCTGCGATGAGACGTTCATGCGTCAGGAGATGCCTTATCTGGATCACGTCCGTGACCGTGAAGTCGCCGATGTTCACGTTCTCGTCACCAGCGAGAGCACGGGATCAGGTGGTGAGGCACGGACCATAGATGTCATCGGCCTGGGCATCTTTGAGGGGCTGGATTTCTCGACCGTCTTCAATGCACCTGCAGATGCCACTGAAGCCGAAGATCGGGACGGATTTCTCCAAACCCTCGAAGCCGCACTCGTGCCATACCTGATGCAGACTCCCATACGAGACAGACTGCGTGTGGATATCGCGCCGTCTGAAGTATCCACCACCGGACAGACCCTGATAACGGAAGATCCCTGGAACCATTGGACGATCGAAGTCTATGCCGATGGCAGCGCCGACTTCGAGTCCCAGCAGCGCTCTTACGACACCCGGTACGGGGTGTACGTCAGCCGGGTGACTGAGGATTGGAAGCTTCAGTTCCGCCCCTTCTTTAACTACAACTACGATCGATTTGAACGTGAGGAAGGAACGATCACGAGCACGGCCCGACGCGACGGATTCACCAGCTATGCCGTACGAAGCATCTCGCCGCACTGGTCGGCCGGTGCATACGGAGATGTTCTTACCTCGACGTTTTCTAACGTGGACTGGCGCTACCGTTTCATGGGCGCAATGGAGTGGAACCTCTATCCTTACCGCGAAGCGAATCGGCGACAGCTGACGGTTGCTTATCGCCTGGGCGCCTCGCACATCACCTATCGAGACACTACGATCTATAACGAAATCGAGGAATTGCTTCCACAGCATCTACTCAATGCAGGGTATGAAGTCGTCCAGCCGTGGGGAGGGATCGAAATAGGCGTTAATGCCTCGCAGTACCTTCACGACCTGTCTCGTAACAGCCTTCAGTTTGATGCGGAGTTCGAAGTTCGTATCACAAGAGGGCTTTCCGTCGAGGTTGGTGGCTTCCTTGAAATCATCCACGATCAGATCAACCTTCCAAAGGGTAACGCAGACCTCGAAGATGTGCTTCTGAGGCGCAGACAGCTCGAAACCAACTACGAGGCGGGCATCAGCTTCGGATTCCGCTACCGCTTCGGCTCGCTACTCAACAATGTCGTAAACCCGCGCTTTGGAGGTATCGGTAACCGAGACCGATTCTGACCCACGGACTGGGGCGATCGTACTTGTTTCTAAAAAATTAATTTCGCTATTTCCACTAACCCTTAAACGCTGAGCCGTTCCTCCCTCAAACTTAATTTAGACCGATGGAAAATTTTGAATTCAAAGTAAATGATCAAGCCCCATACATTAAGGCAATTCGTTTTTTGGGAACAGCACTTTTAGGGTTTTTCATAGGAGCTATTGTCTTCACTTTAAAATACGAGGGAACTCTTGAGTGGATGAACCTGACCGGTATATTACTAAGTTTATTTTTTGCCTTTTTCCCGGGAAAAAATAATCCATCTCTTACAATTGATGAGAAAGGAATTCATCTTCATAACTATACATTTCATTGGGGAGAAAAGAATGAAATAATGTGGGAAAAAGTAAAAGGGATTCGGGTCCACAAAAATGTTATTGAGATCAAAAATAGTATTGGGTCAACAGAAAAAATTCAGTTACCTCTTCACACAAAAGAACAGCTTGAGGAATTAAGATCATATCTAAAACAAATGACAGAAATTAAAGGTCTTGAATACCTCAAATAACAAAGCGTTTTAAATCGGACGCGGATGGAGTCCCACCAGAAATTTCTTCTTTTGGAAATTTAGTCGTTTATTGATCATACACTCATCAACAACCAATATACTCCATGGCTGAGAAACCCAACAGAAACGAACCATGCCACTGCGGAAGTGGGAAAAAATACAAGAACTGCTGTATCGATAAAGACCGCTCAACTTTTACTTCAAAGATAGGAGTGGCCGGTTTGGCACTTCTTTTCCTGATCGGGGCCTGGTTTTTAGCAACGGCCTTATCCGGCGATGACAGTACCCAAAATTGTCCTGCAGGTACTACCTGGTCGGCATCGCACCAGCACTGCCATTAATGCTTTGAGATCCGGAGTTCTGTTAAATAGACTTATCAGTTCACCTTTCCCCTGCTTATCTTCACGGCTGAATTTTAGTAATTATCTAAGCCAGGCTTCATGGAATATATTATTGATGGGATCGTAACCGGAGTACTTCAGACCACCATACTCGAATGGATCGCTGTAGCAACCGGACTCCTCAGTGTATGGTATTCCATGAAGGAGAATATCTGGGTTTATCCTACCGGCATCGTGAGCGTACTCATCTATGTGTACATTGCCTACATATATAAGTTGTATGCCGACATGGGCGTTAATTTCTACTACTTCATTATGAGCGTGTATGGCTGGTATTACTGGCTTCACCCAAAAAGTGATGACCGGGAACAGGTTCGTGTTACCATGAATAACAAGACCGAAAACCTGATCTCAGCTGCATTAACCATCGGCTCCTTCAGCATTCTATACTTTGTTCTCTCTAATTTTACTGACAGTGATGTTCCTTTCTGGGATTCTTTGACAACGTGTTTCGCCATTTTGGGGATGTACCTGATGGCCCGCAAGAAACTTGAAAGCTGGGTTGCCTGGATCATCACCGATCTCATTTCCATTCCCCTGTATTTCTACAAGGAATTGGTGCTTACAAGTTTTCAATTCCTTGTATTCACGATCATTGCCGTAGGCGGCTACATCTCATGGAAGAGATCGATGGAGGAGAATAATTCGAAATTTAAGCCTCGTGAAGAACAGGTTGAAGCCACATAGGTCTTCAATTTGCCCGACTACTCCATGCACTCATTTCAACAAACACGATTAGATCTCCTTCCCCGACAGCGACGGAAAACTCATCCTCCACTGTCTCGTTGGAGGTTCCGTCCCGCTCTCCATTCTTAAGTAATTCATTATCCAAAGGATACTTCAGCCCCTTTGTAACTACTTCCCGAACCTCGCCCGATAGCGGAAATAAGGATACCATGCGCCCTGCTCCTATATTCATGGTAATAGACTCGGTTATCAGCAAGGCTTCAAATAACTCATCTTTATAGATCAAAGAGCTAAACCTGTTATCAAACTTTTTAAGCACTGAAAGGTTTTTCAAAGCATGATCCATACGTTTGCCAAAAGCGCCCAGCACCGTGCAGGTTTTTGCCTTCTTCTCTGACACCAGCGAAAGTGCTTTTTCCAGGTCATTGGTTTCCTGACCCTCATCAAGAATGATATCGAAATCGGCATTTTCCGGCTTCTTGAAGCTGTCCAGGTCTCCGATCACAATATCAGGTGTGATACCATGAGTTAAGATCGTGTTTCCACCGCCATCAGCACCAATGATCAGGTCCGCTTTTTCAGTTTCAAATTCCAGAAGTTCTTTAGTTGGAGGAAAACCGTTACTTACTATAACTGCGTGCATAATTGATTTTAAGCTGAAATTATTTCTGCTTTAAAATAAGTGGATTTCTGTCAATGTTCGCCTATTTTTGACGCCATGGAGAATTTTATGTTCAAAAACTTTATTTCGAAAATTTTATCACACCAAAAAGTAGCTGTCTTTTCACACCTGAGACCGGATGGTGATTGTCTCGGCTCCCAGGTAGCCCTCAGTTTGTGGCTGCAGAAAAACGGGATCGAGGTAACCGCTTTTAATGAAGACGACGTCCCCGGAAATATGAACTGGCTGGAGACTTTCTTCCCGATCTCAAAACCTTCCAAAGACAAGCTACAAGACTTTGACGCCTTTATAGTCGTTGATGGAAATGCGCTTCATCGTTTTGGGGAGACGGCAGAATCTCTCAAAAACCTGGGGAAACCTATTTTTATGGTTGACCACCATCCTGACCCGGATGATATCTTTGAGGAGTTTGTATCTGTGGTTTCGGCTTCATCTACCTGTGAACTGATCTATCAGCTGTATGCCGAACATAATGCAGACCAAATTGATGAACACGCTGCAAAAGCTATGTACCTGGGGCTGGTAACAGACACCGGCTCATTCCAGTTTGACAGTGTGAAACCTGCGACCATGCATGTTGCGGCCGACCTCTTGAAACGCGGGGAATTTACTCCCAATGAAATTACCGAGCGCATTTATGCATCCCGTCCATTACGTCAGTTAAAGTTGCTTAGTATGGCCCTCGATACCATCGAGCTTCATGCCAACGGGCTTTTTTCCACTATCTGTATTACCCAGGAGATGTTTGAAGCAACCGGATGCACTAATGAAGACACCGAAGGATTTGTACAATACCCACTGAGTGTTGAAGGCGTAAAAGCGTGCGTATTATTTCGGGAAGATGGAGACCGGATCAAATTAAGTTTGCGTTCACAAAGTGACAAAATAGATGTAAACAAATGGGCACGGTCGTTTAATGGTGGAGGGCACCAAAAAGCGGCCGGTGCATGGCATGAAGGCCCCCTGAAAAAAGCTGTCAAAGATGTAATTTCTGCAGGAAGGGAACAATTATAGCTCTGCGACTGAGTTTTTACTATTATGTACCAAGGTTAGTTAAAGTCAGTTCAAAATGGAAAAGGATTATACATTATTGGTTATTGATGATGACCCACCAATGCATATCATCCTTAATAATATGCTGGGTCAGGACTATAACGTAGTAAATGCCAAAACTGCCCAACACGGAATTGATATTCTTTCCGAACAACCCGTTCATTTTATACTTTCCGATATCCATATGCCCGGCATGAGCGGTATCGAATTCCTGGAATCTCTTACCGCAGATGCGGACAGGAAAAAGATCCCTATCCTTATCATGACAAGCCTTCCTTCCGTTGAAAAGGAACAAAAAGCGCTTGGCTTAGGTGCTGCTGATTTTATTGACAAGGCTCTTTTCAATACTGATAAGGAAGAGTTATTGAACCGTATTCGCATGAAGCTGGTAGCTAATGTTGACATCCCGGATCTGCCGGAGAAACTGGCTCTTGATAAAAAAGAGATCACCAAAAGCATATTGTTTGAAGTTTCTTCAGGTGATTTCGTTTCGACTACTCAAAAGCTCACCAAGATCATAGGTCAGAAATTAGAACTTGACCACCTTTCGTTTTGGACTATCAGCGGTGATAATGTGCAAATGCTTCTGGCAAACGGAGTACAACTTCCGCGACGATATGGCCCCAAGGATCTAAAAGAAGAGCCCACTTTTAAACTTGTCTTAGAACAAAAAAGACCTTATTTGGTCAACAATGTATTTACTTCTGATAAGGGTATCCTTCCTAAAATGTCGGAAGAAGAAGGACTGCCGGCTGAGATAGGGATCCCTCTATTTGCACTTACAGAGAAAGAATTGATCAAGAACAAAATGAAGATCCCACCCAAAACTCCTCTTTTTGGATATGTTGTTTTGAAACGGAAAAGAGTGTTTACCAGCAAGGAATATAAACTCACTTCTATCCTGATGATGCAACTGGGAACCATTCTCTGGCGATTATATCATGACCTGTAGGTGTTATCATACAATTGAATGCAGGAAAATGCGTTGAATGAGTCCTTTAATTATAGCTTAACCAAATACTTTTTTAAAACCGCAGAGCTACTTATGGTTCGATTCGTTACTATTTCATTGGTGACCTTAATGTTTACCGGGTGCAGTATTCAACAAGACCCAGATCAAAAAAACCCTTCTCCTGTTGCGTCAATAGGTACCGTTAACAACACCAAAACCCAGACTGATAAAGACATAAAAGCGGAAGATGGCAATCAGCTTTCAACCATCGATGGTTCCCGCCGAAATGCCATTACAAACGCCGTTGATAAAGCCGGGCCTGCTGTTGTAAGTATCACCGTAACGGAACTTCAGCGTGGCTACACCCGAGAATTTGATTCTTTCTTTTTCCGATATTTTGATGTCCCCATGCAGCGGGAAGTGCAAAGCGTAGGCTCCGGTTTCATAATCAGTGAAGATGGTTTGGTAGTAACCAATGAACATGTGGCCAGTAAAAATTCCAAAACCATTATGGTGGCGCTTTCTGATGGGAACACCTATGACGCCGAACTACTCGGTTCTGATGAACTTGCCGACCTCTCGTTGCTTAAAATTAAAGACCAAAGCCGAACATATCCTCACATTGATTTTGCGGACTCTGATAATATTATGGTTGGAGAATGGAGTATAGCTATGGGTAATCCGTTCGGACTCTTTGCCGATGGCCAGCCCTCTGTTACCGTAGGTGTTGTAAGTGCCAAGGAAAGAGATTTCCGGCCCGACCCCCAAGACCCAAGGGTTTACGTTGAGATGATCCAAACTGATGCAGCCATCAACAGAGGGAACTCAGGCGGACCACTAATAAACAGTAATGGCGAGGTGATGGGTGTGAATACCTTCATTTTTACCGGCGGTACAAGCAGTGGTTTTGTGGGATTAGGATTTGCCATTCCAAGCAATCGGGTACAGAAGATCATCAATCAGCTTAAAGAATCAGGAACCGTGTCATTGGACTATGATCCGGGAATGAAGTTTGTTCCTGTGACACGGCAGCTGATCATGCAATACCCGAATATTCCGCGCGTATTGGGTCTCTTTGTAACCGAGGTCAATAAAAGCGGACCTGCTTACGAGTGTGGCATCATGCCGGGAGATGTGATCGTCCAGATAGGCGATGAGCGCGTAACCAGTGAGATGCATGCCTGGGCACTGATGCGGGAATACGAAGAAGGTGAGGAAATGGACCTTCACCTTGTTCGTGAAAACCGACAGTATAAAACTAGTATGAACTTAAGAAAACGAGTTCAGGGGCGGTAAAATTTACTTTTTATTCATCCCACTTTCTGAAATACACTCCTCTGGTTCGGCCATTGGATGCCTTAAAGCCAATGATATCTCCGGCTTCATTTCTTTCGAATGAGATATCTGCTATTGGGAAACCGCCTCCAAAAGAATCTATGTTTCCGGGCGTAAGCTTGATATCGTCTTCCATTTGGTAATGCTGAAGCATTAGGCTGCTATCTTCAATAGCAATGGTGTAAAGTGTTTCAGTCTCATCACTAAAATACCGACCCGTGTACTCCTGCAGTTCTTCTTGGCTTGGGTCAAATTCGATCTTCTTAGCAATGTGATTTCCATTTTGGTGAAGAGTGAGCGAATCGGCCGAACCGTCATCATTTCGATGGAAAGTGATAGCGGCATTTACGCCAACAAGGTTAAAAGTTGAATCTGATGTGGCCGTTATGTCAACCTCAGGCTGGCCGGTAGCCTGTGTGTAGATCCGATCCCCATC
Organism: Gracilimonas halophila; assembly: GCF_042684365.1. Classification (NCBI taxonomy): domain Bacteria; kingdom Pseudomonadati; phylum Balneolota; class Balneolia; order Balneolales; family Balneolaceae; genus Gracilimonas; species Gracilimonas halophila. The sequence continues at coordinate 7,731 of NZ_JBHULI010000002.1, forward strand.
TCTTGAAAAAGTGAGGACAAACCCCGGCATAATACTGAGTTCATACCGCCCGGTTAGCGGTTCAAAATCTGCAGCATCATATACAAATTCTTCTCCCTCTTCTTCAGTCATGTCTTCTTGCTGAGCCTTTTGCTCCATATGTTCTTCAAAAAAGATCTCAGCTATTCTTTGCGCTGTATTTCCCTGAAAAGCAGCGTAATTACTTTGTGTAACCACGGCACTGCTCAATTCCGGGAATACCATAAGCATGGACCGATGAGCCATATCCGCCCCTCCATGGTGGAAATATTCAAGTCCCCTGAATTCCTCTGAAAAAAGCCCCAGACCATAGCCTGTAGAAGCCCCATTGTTTAATTCAAATGGGGTGGTCATTGCTTCGATCATCTCTTGAGTACCTACTTTTGGGTCAAGAAGATTATTGACCCATTTCTGAAGATCTCCCATCGTGGTGTGGATACCTCCCGGCCCCATGGCTCCGCCAAGATCCATAACTTCTTTAAACCCTCCGTCCCCAACTGGCTCATATCCCATTGATCTGTTCTCAACAACTTGCCCGGGACCGGCACGAACCACCGTATTATCCATCCCGATCGGCTCAAACACATGTTCTTTCATCCATTCAGGAAATGGTGTTTCCGTAACTCGCTCAATAACCTCCGTCATCAATACATAACCAGTATTATTGTAATTGAATTCTGCGCCCGGTACGTTCTGAAGTTCAGGCTGACGGTTGATCATTTCGATCACGTGTTCCTGACTTAATTCCATACTAGGGCTTCGGCCGGTCATCACAAGGGTATTCAAAAACTCCCGGTACCCACTAGTATGATTTACTAAATTCTTAAGCGTGACGGTGTGCTCAAATTCAGGAAGTTCAGGAATATATTTTCTGACATCATCATCTAAAGAAAGCATTCCGTCTTCCTGCAATAACAGAAGTCCAAAAGTTAAAAAATGCTTTGAAGTTGAACCGATGTTGTGGACCGTTTCATTTGTCATTTCAACATCATAAGCAAGATTTGCCATACCATAGGAATTCTGAAAAACCACTTCTCCATTTTTAATAACCATGGCCGCTGCACCGGGAATATTGCCCGAGTATTCTGTCATCAGCTGATCCACCTTACCTGCCGGGTCTTCAGCAATTGGTTCGGCTATTTTCAGGGTTATGTCATATTCTCCTTCTTCCTTTTCAAACGGGGTCACTTCGATCCGGTAGGTTCCCGCTTCCCTGGTGTTAAATTGAAAAGACTCATTTCCTCTTGCCGGACCATCAAATTTAGCTGCTTCTTTTCCTTCGGGATTATAGATGGTAACTACCACATCCACTGATATCTGAGTTACACTGCCAAATACATAATAATTAGATGGGAATTCTGCCTCAAAGTTGTGAATGCTTTCCGATTGTAGTGAAGCTGAGATCTTTTCACCAACTTCGATCGGTTGGGTTGACTGTGCAATTGTGGTGCTAATAGTTAGTATAAAAACTAAAATCAATGCCCCTGATTTCTTTATCATCATTCCTATCCTTTGATTAGTGTTCCCGTTGTTACTTCGTTATAGTTGTAATTCATAAATATTAAGATCGAGCTAACTATAACACTTGGATCTCCTATTCGCTTTACGAGTAAAATTGTTTCAAATTTACTCCTTATATCTGCTTCTGTAAATATAGGACTAATAAAGCCAGAGTGTTTTCGGAGTAAGTCAGATTAGTCCTAAATGTTTTTTAACTTGGGCTACTCACTCATTTATTTATCAATCATTTTATGACAGAAGCTAAAAACGATCTTTCCTACCCCAAAGAACAGATCAAAGTTTTATTACTGGAAGGTATTCATCCAAAAGCCAAAGAGAACTTCGAACGACATCATTTTGTGAATATAGAAACTCATGATGTTGCCTGGAGCGAAGAGGAGCTTCTTGAGCATATAGAAGATGTTCAGATCATTGGGGTTCGCTCAAAGACTCATCTCACTAAAAAGGTGATCGAAAAAGCAAATAAGCTAAAAGCGATCGGGTGTTTTTGTATCGGTACTAATCAGGTTGACCTTGATGCAGCAATGATGGCTGGGATCACGGTCTTTAACTCTCCCTATTCCAACACACGTTCGGTAGCAGAATTGGTGATCGCGGAATCCATAATGCTTATGCGCCGTATTCCACTTCGTGATAAAAAAGCCCATGAAGGAATCTGGTTGAAGGATGCCAAAGACAGTTATGAAGTTCGTGGCAAAAAGATCGGGATAATTGGATATGGGCATATCGGATCACAAGTGTCTGTGCTGGCCGAGAATATGGGTTTTGATGTGCTTTATTATGATATAGAACCAAAACTGCCGATGGGTAATGCTACCCGAATGGAATCGCTGGATGAACTTTTACATCGGTCTGATATTGTAACATTACACGTGCCCGCCACCCCCGGTACTAAAAATTTGATAGATACCGAGAACATCTCAAAAATGAAAAAAGGCAGTATCCTCTTGAATTTATCCCGAGGTTCGGTAGTTGATATTCCTGCATTAAAAGATGCCCTTGAATCAGGACATGTTTCAGGAGCCGGTATTGATGTATATCCCGAGGAGCCGGAATCGAAAGGAGAGGCTTTCAAAACCGAACTTCAAAATATTCCTAATGTGATCCTTACCCCACATATCGGGGGGTCTACACTGGAAGCTCAATACAATATTGGAATTGATGTTTCTACCAAACTCATTAATCTGATCGATGACGGAACTACGGTAGGTTCTCATACTGTGCCACCTCTCAATCTTCCCAAACAAAAAGATGCCCACCGCATCCTGCACATTCATGAAAATAAACCCGGTGTACTTTCTGAGATCAATAATCTGCTTTCCGAAATGGATATCAATATCCTGGGTCAGTATCTCAAAACCAATGAACATATTGGCTATGTTGTTCTTGATATGGATAAGGAATATGACGACCGAATCCTTGAAGAGATGAATAAAGTGAAACACACAATCAGGACCCGGATCTTGTACTGATTAGGTTGTATTACTGACAGCTGCTTTCACCAAGCCTTTAAAAATATTACGCTGTCGGGCTATTTGGATGAGATATTCGGGATGCCACTGAACTCCGATCACAAAAGGATATTCCCGGTGTTCTATTGCTTGATAAACTTCCGTGTTCAATTCTCTGGCTGCCAACCGAATTCCTTCTCCAGGCTTATCAATAGCCTGATTATGCAGGGCATTCACGTTACAAATATCAGTTTGAAGCAACTCACATAACCTGGTACCATCCTCTACTACAATCCTCTTTTTGGGAAAGATGGAAGAAACCTGAGATTTCTCTCCATAAAACCCTCTTATGTCCTGATGTAAAGTACCTTTAAAGTGCACATTCATTAGTTGCATTCCTCTACAAATTCCTAAAACCGGCATCTTCTGCTCTGTTGCTTTGGATAGATATTTCAACTCCAGCTCATCCCGCTCCAGATCAACAGGAGAACGTTTGGTATGCTGAAAATAGCGGGCTACCCAATAGACCGGAAAGAATAAAATGGATAGTACCCATTCTATAATAGTGCGTTTATCTCTGGCAAGTACCGCCCTTTCAATGCGTTGCTGTCCATATTTGAGAGGCTCCACATCAGCGCCTCCACCGATGATCAATCCGTCAATTTGATCTATATCCCGGGGCATATCAGTAGTTATACGTAGTGGTTTCCCTCCGGCCAGGATCACCGAAAATGCCGTAAACAACCAGGCGGCCTGACCTCCTTCATTTGGCCCTGTTACTCCAATTACCGGCTGTCTATCTAACATTGTTCACCCAGCGATCCATAAGTTTGATCCATTTCTTTTTCATACCGAAAACAGATTTTTCATCCATATTCAAAAAAGCACGACTGTATTGATCTAAACTTTTTTCATCATTTGCTAACTGTTCTACCAATAACCATCGGTTCCACTCTTCTGCCAGCGACCAGGATTCATCCTCTATTGAGCAGTTTGGCAATCGGTAATGGAACGTTGGCCGGGCGGAGGTCAGCTCTTCTTCAAGTAAACCCTTTGTGGTCTTTTCATCCATGAACATAAAAACAGGCAGGAGATCAAGGGGGCGGTTTCGGGAATTTTTAAATTTAAAGTAGTCTGTGATCAAAGTTTTAAGGTCCGGCTTATAGTCCTCCTGCAGGATAAACCTGATGTAGTCCATCTCATATTCGTTGATGTAGGGAGTGATCTTCCTTGCTAAATCGATATTGGCATCTTTTCGGATCCATGCGTCCATCATTACATACGCTTTCAGGTGATGAAGAATGCTTTCCGCCGAAAGCTCCGGAACCTCGGGATTCAGGTGAAGCCCAAATGCATAGAAAAAGGAACTGCCGGTCCCTTTGGCTTTCCATTCCCTCAACTTCTCTACCAGCCTATCCATTTGCTCTAAACTTGAGATCGGAATGGGCGGTGTAATGATCTCAAATGGAACCACAGTTGAGGCCATATCCCGCAGCGTATCTTCAAGCTTCTCTTTGTTCTTAAGCTTATCAACATCTAACCCTACCGATTTCAGTACCTTTTCATATTTCTTATTCAAAAACAAGCTGGCATCAAGTTCCAGGGAAAAGTCTCCAAATTCAGAATCGTTGACTGCATATTCATATCCGCTGATCTGTTCTACCTTTCCGCCATACAGTTCTGAGGTCATTTCGGCGGCATCCTTCATCTCCACACCGGTGAACTCAAACTCAAAGCCAACCGAGCGTTCTTTACCATCCTGATTTTTGATTTTTGGGGGATTTCTAAAGCTCACATTCATCCTTAATTCTTTGCAATCACTTTAATCAGATGTAAGGTGAGATTCAATCCTGAATTTTGTGATTTTACCTCAAAAATATAAGATCCGAAATGAGAATACTATGAAGCCGGCCGGACTCACTTGATTTTTCAATATTCCTCCGATCAACATTCAATATTCCACTCCTTTTATCCGTATTTTAAATATTCATCATCAGAGTTCACAACCTTCTTACTACATGACCTATCTTTCCACCGAAAACCTTTCCAAAAATTTTGGGATCAAACCACTTTTTGAAGACCTGACCTTTGGCATCTCTAAAGGAGATAAAACCGCATTGATAGCCCCAAACGGAACCGGAAAATCAACCCTACTTAAGATCTTAGCGGGAGAAATGGAACAGGATTCAGGTAAGGTGATGACCCAAAAAGGCATTCAGGTGGGGTTTTTGGCCCAGGAGCCTGAGATGGATGAGAGCATGACCATCAGTGAATTTATTGCTCACGGAAATTCTGAAAAGATCCGGATCGTACAGCGGTATGAGAGGGCTGTTCATGATCAAGCTGAGGATTTCAACCCACAAACCCAACAACAGTTTGAAAAAGCATCGGCCGCTATGGATGCCGCCGAAGCCTGGGATGTGGAACAACAGATGGAGCAGATCCTAAGCATTCTGAATATTCACGATCTTGATCAGTCCATTGCTTCCCTATCGGGTGGAGAGCGTAAACGAGTGGCCCTGGCTTTTGTACTCCTGGATGAACCCGACCTGTTGATCCTGGATGAGCCTACCAACCATCTGGATGTAGAGATGATCGAGTGGCTGGAGCAGTATCTTGCTAAAAGCGCCATGACCTTGCTGATGGTAACTCACGATCGCTATTTCCTGGACCGGGTGTGTAATCACATTCTGGAACTGGATTACGGCAAGCTTTATCACCACAAAGGAAATTACGAGTATTATCTGCAAAAGAAGGCCGAACGTGAAGAAGTAGAAGCTACAGAGATCGCCAAGGCCGGTAAGCTCATGAAGAAGGAACTGGAGTGGATCCGCCGGGGACCCAAAGCCCGAACCACCAAATCTAAGTCGCGAATAAAGGCATTCTACGAAACCAAAGACAAAGCAACTTCCGCCCGCGAGGAAGAGGAGTTACAGCTGGATGTGAATATGAGCCGCATGGGCGGGAAGATCCTTGAGCTCAAGAATATCTCCAAGGCTTTTAATGAGACCGTGATCCTGGATGATTTCAGTTATCAGTTTGTGAAGGGAGAGCGTATAGGTATTCTTGGAAAGAACGGGGTTGGAAAAAGCACTTTCCTTAAAGTATTGATGAGAGAAGAACCCGCCGATTCCGGTCAAATTGAAACCGGGGAAACCATCGTTTACGGGCATTACCAACAGCAGGGAATTGAGATCGACGGAAGTAAGCGGGTTATAGAGGTTATCAAGGAAGTGGCTGAAGTTATTGAGTTAGCAAATGGAGATAAGATCACCGCCTCGCAGTTCCTTGAGCATTTCATGTTTCCCGGGAAAATGCAGTATACGCCGGTTGAGAAACTAAGCGGTGGTGAAAAGCGCCGGTTGGGATTAATGATGGTTCTTATCAAGAATCCGAACTTTCTGATCCTGGATGAGCCCACCAACGACCTCGACCTCCTCACCCTTAACAAGCTGGAAGATTTTTTGCAAAACTTTGGAGGCTGCCTCATCATCGTATCTCATGATCGCTTTTTCATGGACAAACTCGTTGATCATTATTTTGTGTTTGAAGGTCAGGGCGAGATCAAGGATTTCCATGGGACTTATGATGAGTACAGAGAGGAGATGCTGGCAAGGATGTCTTCTTCCCAACAAAAGGAAATTCAGAAACCGGAGAAGAAAACTGAGGAAAAATCTGTTCCCCAAAAAAATAACTCAGACAAACTAAGCTATACCGAACGCCGCGAATACAACAAGCTGGAAAAAGAGATCACTGAATTGGAGAAGAAGAAATCCAAGCTCGAGGAAAAAATGAGTTCAGGTGATCTGGAATACGAAAAACTTAATAAACTGTCCCGGGAGTTTGAAGAACTCAAAGAAGAGATCGAAGAGAAAGAATTGATCTGGCTGGAAATGGCGGAACGAGCTGAGTTCTGAGTTCTGAGTTCTGAGTTCTGAGTTCTGAGTTCTGAGTAGAATGTTAGTTTTTCTACCGAAACAATATTTCTTTTTCTCGACTATTATTATTTGATACTGCTAATTTTTTAGAACCACACATCATGGATACACAAAGTAATCGAGGGCTTACCATAATTGGCGGTGCTATTTTTCTTGGCCTCGTAGCATTTGGTTTTTTGCTCAGCAACGCCGCAATCACTTTTAAAGAATATGAACGAACGGTAACGGTAAAAGGACTTTCGGAGCAGGAACATCTTGCGGATATTGTGATTTGGCCCATCCAGTTTTCTTAAGCAAGCAATCGCCTTGAAGATATCTATACTTCGCTTGAAAGCAGTGCTCAGAAAGTCCGTGCTTTTCTCATTGAAAATGGATTCAGGGAAGAAGAGATCTCGATATCTTCCCCACTTGTAACAGATAAATCTGCCCAGCGTTATGGCGGCGCAAACGAATCTGAGTTTCGTTATGTGGCTACTCAAACCGTTACGGTATATTCTGAAAAAGTAGAAGATGTTCGTTTAGTCATGACTAAGCTCGCCGACCTGGGCAAACAGGGCGTTACCTTGAGCGGGGACGAATACCAAAATCGTACCGAGTATTTATTCAACAGTCTGAATGAGATCAAACCGCAGATGATCGAGGAAGCTACGAAGGAAGCTAGAGCAGTAGCTGAGAAATTTGCCGAAGATTCCAACAGTGAGCTAGGCAAGATCAAAACAGCTTGTCAGGGACAGTTTAGTATTTCACCAAGAGATAATAACAATCCGCATATAAAAAATATTCGGGTAGTTTCTACAGTGGTGTATTATCTGTCAGATTAGTTCAGGCTTATCATTGTGAAGTGAAACCAAATCCCGTTATCTTTATCAAAAATTTAGCCTTAAACATACTCTGATATGCCAACTGTAAAACTTCTCAAAATTGCTCATGGCCGTAGCGGCGACAAAGGAAATGGGAGTAATGTAGGTATCATTGCCCGCCACCCAGAGATCTATCCATTTCTCAAAGAAAACCTTACCGCTGATCGTGTTAAAGAACACATGAAACATGTTTGTAAAGGTGATGTAGAGCGTTTTGAATTACCCAACATCGGGGCCCTCAATTTCCTGCTAAACGAAAGTTTGGGCGGAGGCGGAACCGTCTCTCTAAAACTGGATGCGCAGGGTAAGACCCATGCATCACAGGTCTTACGAATGGACATCGATGTGCCTGAAAACTTGTTGAGTTTGGTGGAAAACTAGCCCGCTTTTTTTCTATTTAAGTCGGTCGTTTTTTAGTTACTATTTATTTGAATTTTCAAATAGATAAAACAGTTTGTATCTGTTATAATATTCACCCTGAATTTTAACATAGTTCAAATACTAAAAAGCGTTGTTCTACCGGTTGCTATCATTAAACTGGCGTATTTTCATCTCCAACCTGAATCGTTTTTAGCTGTTGCTTACGATCGGGTATATCCTGTTTTTGGGGATCATGCTGGTGAACTTGATAGGGACAGCCATTGTAGTGGTTTTGATGGACAGTGACCCATGGATGCAAGTTCAGCTTCCCTGGCTAACTCCTGATATCTACTCTTTCATACTACTTGTATTTGGGAACGCTTATTGGGTGATGCATTTCTCTTTTACCAATATGCGGTTACTTAATATTGAGGAAAACCGAAAACTACTTGGCTTTGGCTTTTCATTGGATCGTCTTGCTAAATACCTGACCCTCATCGGGTTTTGTCACCCCGTTAATATTATCTATAACTTCACCTGGCTGGTCTTTTTATTGATCCAGGTCGATTATGCCTTCCAGGTTCCTGTTGCCATTGTAGCAGTGGCCTTGAATTATGTGATCATCTACTCCATCAAACATCGGTTTATTCGGGTAGTAGAAAAACGATTTATTGCCGTCGTAGTAGGTTTTTTTATACTGATCTTCGGTTTATTTCAAATGATCTCTCTTTTTGCCTCTAACTCAAGTAGAATATTTGCCGAATTTGTCCCTCAGGTTGAAACCATCAATGCATTCCTCTCGTGGTTACCCGGTGGTATGCTCATTCAAACAGTAACAACCTATTATGGATGGATGAATGCCATTATCATTTTCTTCTTTGCCGTTGTGATAATTGGGCTTACTGTGGTCGATCACTTCAACAAAACAAGGCTTGTTGAATCCTGGACTTAAAAAAGCCGAAGAAGAAAGCAGTATGCTGTGGAAGGTTTTGAGAAAAATATTGGGGAGAAACGCCGGAAAGTATTATTTCTATGTAATGAAACATCCATATAACCGACTTCAGGTTTTGACGCTCACTATCATTCCGATCGTGTATGTCCCCTTACTTATGAATGTTGAATTTGAATTAGCCAGAACCATTCTAATTCCAACCATACTCGCCGGTATTCCTGTTGCCCTGCTGGCAATGGGTATGGCCAACATGTATGGATATGAGAACAGAGAGTTTTTACTTCACCTTCAGTTTCCCATTAACCTTGAAAAGCAACTTAAGGAACGTTTTTTAGGGGTAATCCTACTCCCATTGCTCGTGTTCTATCTGATCACTGTTTTCGAATTGCTTGTGATACCTGAGATAGGTTCCCCACTTCAGATCTTTATCGCAAATACGTTCTTCTTTCTGATGTTCATGCTGCTGTTTGTATGGAGTTCTTACTTTCAGTATCAAAAAGCAACTTATTCTTCTTTCAGTTATAAGCACCCCATCATACCACAAAAAGTTACATTTGCCATATCATTCCTCATTTTTTCTATGGGATATTTGGTCTTTGTACCGTTGAATGGACTTGAGTGGTATCGCCTTACCATTATGAGTACGGTCATTGTCATTATGGCGATCTATTTGTGGCAACACATGGATGTTTTGGTTAACCTTTTTAAAAACCGTGTATTAATGAGATTATGGAACGAGCTGTAGAGATCAACAAACTTATAAAATGTTATGAAGAAGAGCCTGTTCTCAAGGACCTGGAGCTTGATATTCCTAAAGGCACTATTTTTGGGCTGATAGGCCCCAACGGCGCAGGAAAGAGTACGCACATCGGTGTATTGACCGGATTACTAAGCTTTGAAGGAGGCGATATTAAGATCCATGGAATGGAGCTTAATACTGATAATGAGCTCAATATAAAACGGTTAACTGCATCCGTTTTGCAACCTCCGCTTTTATTTGAGCAATTCAGCAGCTTGGAATTCATTGAATATATCTGTGAAATATATGAAGTTGAAAAAGAAGGGCTTATCGAGAAAGCCTATTCCCTCATGGATTATTTTGATATCAAGGATTTTGCCAAAATAAAAGTGAATAAGCTTTCATCAGGCAGCCGTAAAAAATTAGCTTTTGTAACAGCCGTTCTGCTTGAACCCAAGCTCCTTTTATTGGATGAGCCTTTTGAGTCGGTGGATGTAATTTCCATCGAACGCATGAAAAATGTGATCCGACGTCTTAAGAACAAGGGTGTGACCATTATTGTAACCAGTCATATTCTTGAAGTTGTTGAGAACCTTTGTGATGATATCGCCATATTGCATAACGGTAAGATCAAAGCTTACCTAGATTCCATCAGCCGAAAGGAACTTCAAAAAGATTCCAGCTTGCATGAGATCTTTGAAAAGTTTGTGGAAGTAGAGAAAAAAGACCAGATCGTGGAATGGCTTTAGATTAAAAATACTCTGATCATTTCGCCAATTCCTTCAAATATCGTATAATCCACCAGGTTAGTAGGTTGGTCAATAAAAAAAAGGGTGTATTATATGAAGACTACGGTCAGGTTTATTGTTTGGGTATTATTTTGTTCTACAATTGTAATGGCACAGGATCGTCCTGATCCTAACATGCCACAGGGTACTAATCTTGAAGTTCCTGAAGGTTGGGAGGTTCGTTTAGACCATGAAATGGAAGATGTGATAATAAGTTCAAACCCGGCGGAAGCGGATGTTTATTTTGTAAATATGACTCCCGGCTGGCACATCACAACAGGGCCTGCCGGCATCTTCTATCATCCCTCAAACACAGCTTCCGGAAATTTCACCGTTACGTCTGAGCTACACTTTTTTGATCCAGGAGATCGAAACCGCGAAGGATATGGAATTTTTATTGGAGGCTCTGATCTTCAGGGTGAAAATCAATCCTACATTTATTTCTTGCTTCGGAATACCGGCGAATTTTTAGTGAAACAACGAATGGGTGAAGAAACTGAAGTGCTTCAAAACTGGACTCCAAGCAGTGCTATCATAAAATATGAAAGTGGTGTTACTGAAAACTCTTCGGTTATGAATGTCTTAGAGGTGGCTGTTGTCGGTAATGCTATTTCGTTTTCTATAAATGATGAAGAGGTCGCATCTGTAAATTCATCGGTACTGACAACAGATGGTATTTTTGGCTTGAGAGCAAATCATAGTGTAAACCTCCATATCTCTGATCTTAGTCTTAATAATTAAGAACTGATTCTTCATGCAAGATCTTTTCGAACTTCAACTGCAACGTTTAATAGAATCCGTTCCCCAGATTTTAGGCGCCGTTTTTACCATCGTTGTGTTGGTGTTTGCTGGGCAATTTGTTAGCAATGGTATCGAGAAAGTTTTAGGGAAGCGAAAAACAAAAGCAATAAAACAAACTCGACTCATCAAACGGTTGATTCGCTGGGGCTTCAGTCTTATTGGAATTGTGATCGCTTTAAACCTGCTTGGACTTAGCCAGGTTGCTGCTAGTTTTTTGGCTGCCGGAGGTGTTATGGCGGTCGTACTGGGATTTGCTTTTCGTGAAATTGGAGAAAATTTACTGGCGGGTTTGTTTCTCTCTTTTAGCCGGTCATTTGATGTGGGCGATATTATTGAAAGCAATGGTATTCGTGGAAAAGTAAAGCGTATTGAGATTCGGGAGGTTCACATTCGAACTGCTGAAGGGTGTGACATCTTTATTCCAAGTGCCATCATATATAAAAACCCGTTACATAATTTCACTCGCGATGGACTTCGAAGAGGGCGTTTTACTATTGGAATCGATTACGGGGATGATCCTCAAAATGCTCGGGAATTATTACTTTCTACCGTGCAGAACAACGAGAACACCTTAAAGCAACCTGCTCCAACCGTTCAAATTTCAGGGTTTAATCCCGGCTATATTGAACTTGAGGTGCTATTTTGGGTTAATACATTTAGTGAATCAGCTGATCTAATCGATGTCAGATCTCAGCTTATGAAAGCATGCCATCAAGCCCTTGCCGTTAATGGTTACACATTCAGTTCCAATGTAACCACGGCTATAGATATGCTGCCCGTAGATGTGAATGTGAACAGCTGATATTTATTCGAAGTTAAAAATTAAAATTCATCCGTAAGCATTTCGCAGATCTCTTCAAGCAATGCTTCCTGCTCTTTCGAAATAGAATTCTTAGTGTTAGAATCTATGTCTAACTGCCCCACAAACTTTTCTCCTTTCATGATAGGTACCACGATTTCTGATTTAACATCTACACTGCAAGCCAGATAGTTATCTTCACTTTCCACATCCTGGGCAACAAAAGTTTCGTGACTCAAAGCAACCTGACCACAAATTCCACTTCCGTATGGTATCCGTTTATGATTTGTAGGTGGGCCAACAAACGGACCAAGTACCAACTCCTCTTTACCTTCCTGGTCAGGTAAATAAAACCCTACCCAGCTAAATGTCGATATTTCGTCTGCAAGAAGTTCACAGATAGCAAACAGCTTTTCATCACGGGTCACATCCCGATCCAGAATTTCTTCTGTTGCTTCAATTAATTGATCGTAAGAAGTCAGTTGGGCGGTGCTCATATCGAAATAATTTTAAGATGAAAATCGAAAATAAAATATTATCTGTAAACTAAAAGTTAAGCTTTGTTCAGACTAAAAAACACTGTTAAAATTTGATCAAAAGGTCAGTATCTTATCACTACTATGGAAGAATTCTTTAACGAAATAATACCCTTTTCAACTGTCTTTATGAGCGCTCTTGCTTTGTTTGCCGCCAGCTTTTCTTCGTTATTTTCAGTAGTGAATCCATTTGCAGCCATGCCGGTTTATATTTCCCTTATGGAAGGGCATACCGATTCTGAGAAGTCAAGGACTGCCCGCAAGGCCAGCACCTATATGTTTTTTGTACTGATCACATTTTTACTCATCGGTACATTTATTTTGAGCTTCTTTGGAATCAGCCTGCCCGGAATTCAAATTGCAGGTGGCTTGGTCATTGTCCGCAGTGGTTTTTCTATGTTAAGTCCACAAAATGGTGGTAGAAAGCTGACAAAAAAGGATCAGGAAGCTGCCATGGAAAAAGAAGATGTTTCTTTTAGTCCGCTTGCAATGCCCTTGCTTTCAGGCCCCGGAAGTATTGCCGTAGTAATTGGATTTGGCTCTGAAGCTCAGGGTGTAACAGATTACATTGTGCATGGAGCTGCCGTTCTTGCAACAGCATTTCTAGCTTACCTGATACTCAGAGTGGCGCCTAAATTGGTAAAATACATTGGGTCTTCAGGAATGACTGTTATTACCCGTATGATGGGTTTCATTGTACTGGCCATCGGTGTTCAGTTTATCATAAATGGCATCTCTAAGTTTTATGGCATTGGATAATGGATTTAAAGAAACTATTGGATTATGATTCCTGGGCTAATTCCAGTGTTTTTAGATCATTAAACCAACTTCCTGAATCTGAGGAGCGTTCTGAGATCCTAAGACTGTTTGCCCATTTATTAACTGCACAATTGATTTGGGTAAACCGAATCAAAAAAGAGCCTCTTCCATCAGATATCTGGCCTTCCTTGTCGATACAGGAAATTGAAAAGCTTTTGCACCATAATCCATATAAGCTTAACGGGCTGATCTCAAAAAAAGATGAGATCATTAACTACAAAAATTCAAAAGGTGAAGCCTTTACAAACTTTGTAGAGGAGATCTTGGTTCATCTTACTATTCATGGACAGCATCACCGGGCTCAAATTGCTTCACTTTTAAGGCAAGCAGGACAAACACCACCCGCAACCGATTTTATCTTTTTTCTGCGAACATTAGACAATTAACCGTCCGATAGTTAGTTTCTACGCTTAAGATTCACAAAACGGACAAAACTCTGGCACTCCTCGAAGAATTTTTAGCAGCTTTTTCATCCTTTATGTGGGGATATCCACTGGTCATTCTATTGGTAGGAGGAGGGCTATGGTTTTTGATCTCCTCAGGATTTACCCCGTTCAAGTTTTTCTTTCATGCCATCGATCTGGTACGCGGGAAATATGACAACCCCGACGATCCCGGTGATATCAATCACTTTGAGGCGCTTTCAACGGCACTTGCTTCTACAGTGGGAATGGGTAACATAAGCGGTGTAGCCGTAGCCATTTTTATGGGCGGTCCCGGTGCCTTGTTCTGGATGTGGATGAGTGCAATTGTAGGAATGGCAACAAAATTCTTTACCTGTACACTATCCATTATGTACCGCGGTGAAGACAGCGAAGGCAAGATCCAGGGAGGGCCGATGTACGTTATCCGCGAAGGCCTCAATAAAAAATGGATGCCCTTGGCATATCTTTTTGCAATGGCAGGTTTGTTCGGCCCTTTACCGATCTTTCAAACTAATCAGCTGGTTCAAATTCTAAGAGATTTTATCTATATCCCAAATGGTTGGGTTGAGGCCGATGCTGCTTTTTCAGGAAATCTGATTACTGGAATTGCATTGGTCGGTTTGGTTTCACTTGTGATCTTTGGAGGAATTACCAAGATCGGGAAAGTAGCTTCCAAACTGGTTCCTTCAATGGTGGTTATCTATTTCGTTTCTGTTGTTTTCATTCTTGCTGTTCATATAGCTGATGTACCATATTACTTAGGACTGATCGTAACAGATGCTTTCACCGGGAAAGCGGTTATGGGTGGAGCCGTTGGGCAGTTGATCATTATTGGAATTCAACGGGCCGCATTTTCGAATGAGGCAGGAATTGGAACCGAGTCATTGGCCCATGGTGCATCCAAAACTAAAGAACCCATCCGAGAAGGATTGGTAGCTATGATGGAACCTGCTATCGACACACTTATCGTATGTACTATGACCGCCCTTGCTATTTTAGTTACCGGTGTGTGGCAAACCACCGAAGCGAATGGTGTCACTTTGACCCTCAACGCTTTCAATGAAGCTTTACCTACTTTCGGAACCTACTTGTTGATGATCTCTGTATTCACCTTTAGTGTGAGTTCCATGTTATCCTATTCGTACTACGGTTCCAAGTGCCTGGGCTTTCTGATAGGTGCTGATAAACAACACCTCTATAATTATTTTTATGTGTTCTCCATCATTTTTGGTGCCGTTGCTTCTTTGGATGCTGTGATCAATCTCATCGACGGAATGTTTGCACTGATGGCAGTGCCAACCATGATATCGGCCCTTCTCCTTTCACCCAAAGTGAGAGCCGCATCCAAGGATTATTTCAAAAGATTAAGGGCCGGAGAGTTTACGGAATATAAAAAGTAGCATAAGCCCTTAGTCTACCCTGCGGGCCCTTACTCCAAAATCTACATTGTCTTCGATCCACGAGATAAAACGATCTTGTTCCTCAATAGGTTGGTCGGGAATAAAGATCGTAGAGTCATTCCATGAAGTCATCACATTGGCATCTTGTGTCCATACTTTTACTCGCCTTCGCGGCACTTTCGTTTGCCAGTTTCTACCGGTAGTTGCATCCGTGTATAACAAACGTATGGTGATATTTCGGGATAATTTTTCGAGGGGTGAAAAATCAAGACTTCGAAAATCAGTCTCACCGTTTACTGTTACATCCGGAATACCATCACTTAACATAACTACTGAAACCGGCCGCAGTAGCAGGTTTTTATTCCTGATGGTAAGCGCGATCTGTTCAAAGAAAGCATTGAAGTCAGTAAACCGATTTTGTGTTTCCTTGGGAAATATCTCACGCAGCTTTTCTT
This sequence comes from Gracilimonas halophila, assembly GCF_042684365.1. Lineage (NCBI taxonomy): Bacteria > Pseudomonadati > Balneolota > Balneolia > Balneolales > Balneolaceae > Gracilimonas > Gracilimonas halophila. The sequence continues at coordinate 23,593 of NZ_JBHULI010000002.1, forward strand.
CAATTTCTGCCGGACTCCTGTTCTCAAAAGTTTGGATAGGATAAAATGTTTTTGGTTCGTTATCATTTGATCCTCCGATCGAACTGACAAATAAAACGTTCGGCTTTTCCAGCTCTTCTATACCGTTTAAATGGGCATAGATATATTGAGAAAGAAATTCGATCGAATTGTCAAAATGACCACTGTTCTGGTATGACCCACTGATATCCACACCGACAAACATAGAGAGACGGGGATTCGGCTCATCAGAAGTGGTGCAATTTCCAAGAACAAGAATGGTGATCAATATTATTAATAATCGTTTTGGCTTCATCATAGTAATGTCTTCTTTACTTTTAATCTTTATTCAGAAGCCAATTCGGGCTCTTCTGCTTTTATTGAATCGGAAACATTGAAACCGCCGGTATTTTTAAGGCTCTCCATATTTTTCAACGGTAACTCAAACATATGCTTACCGGCCACCAACAAAGTGCAGAAGTTTATAGCTGAAGCTACCAGTTGCAGCGGTGGTAACATAAAAGCCTCAATGAGTTCATCTCCTTTTTCCTGCACCCAGTCAATATCATTCTTAATACTCTCCATGTATTCATCGGTATCAAATATTTTGGCAGACAGTTTTTTAGACGCTGATGTGCCGGCTTTTTGCTTAGCACCTTCCAATCCTTTACCCTGGATAATAGACATGATCGTTGGGGTGCCGTAAGAAGCAAAAAGAAACCATGACAAACTTCTGATCCCAAACCATACAAAAGTTGAAATGGCTAAAATACCTATGATACCTATCTGAAAGTCTTCTGCATACATAGCAAACCAGGGAATTAATGCGTCAACAAACTCTCTGTACAAGAAGAGAACCTCTACCATAAGCACAATGATCTCAATGGCTGTAATACCAATGATCTGTGAAATATCTTTTTCTTTAATAGCATCCACAAAAGTTGAAAGCACAGCATAACTTCCCAAAACGATGAAAAAGAGAAAGGTAAATAGTGCTACTCTCATTAGGCTCACATTGATCGACTCACCGGTAATATTTGATAGGGTATCCAATACCAAGGGGGTAGTTACATAAGTGAAAATGGTTGCCTCTATCAAAACCCAAAATATTGTTAGGAACACAGCAATGAGCGGAACCGAGGAACTTGTTACCTTTTTCCCTGCTGAACCCAATAGCCGAAATGGCATAAGTAAAATTGTTTGCAGAACAGCCATCACCCCCAGAACCAGCATTTTTATCAATCCCAACGCATATACTATAAGATAGAAAGCGAAATTTGCCAGCCCGGCCCAAAAATATGTGATCGATTTACCCAGATCCCACCAGGTTGAAAAAACTGACAGGACATATTCTTTGCGATTATGCCTGAATATTACAGACAGAACGGTAGGAACAGTGACCCAGGCACCAAGTATGAAGGCTAAGACGGGCAGCAACAGGAATACTCGTTTCAGAGACATAGCCCACAAAGGATCGGCTGCAGCCCAAGCAAATGCCAAAAACTCTTCCTGAAAAAAAGTCGGGAACAGCAATATTGAAAAAGCTATCTGGGCTAAAGTATTTGTATCGTTATTCATAGATATTGGGTTTAGTTTTTAGCAAAAACTTTTTACCCCCAAACATCCAGCGTATCAGTACCATTAAGAAGTCCTGACCGGCTCTTTTGTTACATAATCTAATCTTTGTAAACCTCTTCTGAGCTTGTCATTAACTTAGTTACTACTTGAAATTCATTTTGTTCCGATACTCTGTCGACAATGCTATATTCACGTTTATTATCCTTTTACCTGATTTATCGAAAAGATTGATTTTAAGATTTTCCTTATCTCATCAACTTTTGCATATTCAGTCAATAATTCATAATTCAATATTCTATGATCATGAAGCGAACGATACTTTTTTTACTACTGGCTTTTATCTCCTTTCAGGCCACGGCTCAACTCCCCACAATTACTGAAAAAACCGAAGGGCTGACTAAAGCCGAAGGTTTTTTCGATTATTATTATGATGATGCCAAAGACCAGCTCTGGCTGGAGATCGACAAGCTGGATACGGAATTTATTTACGTGAATTCTCTTGCTGCCGGAATTGGTTCCAATGATATTGGTTTGGACCGTGGGCAACTCGGCGATACCAGAATAGTGTATTTCGAAAGACGTGGGCCAAAAGTAATGATGGTTCAGCCCAACTATAGTTTTCGGGCAGAAACTGATAATGAGCTGGAAAAGAAATCAGTACGGGAGGCTTTCGCTTCTTCCATCTTAGCCGGATTTGAAATTGCAGCTGAAAAAGATGACAAAGTACTCATCAACCTTACCGATTTTCTTCTGCGTGATGCTCATGGTGTGACATCTACCCTGCAAAGAAGTAATCAAGGATCTTTTAGCTTAGATAAAAACCGCTCTGCTTTATATAAGGAAGCTATTATGAACTTCCCTAAAAATACCGAGTTTGAAGCTACACTGACTTTTGCAGGCAATAATCCCGGTGGTTATGTTCGGTCGGTCACTCCAACTCCGGAAGCTATTACCGTTCGCCAACACCATTCTTTCGTTGAGCTTCCCGATGATGGATATCAAAAAAGAGAATACGATCCCCGTGCCGGATATTTTGGTATTACCTATCAGGATTATGGTACACCAATTGATGAGCCTTTGGTAAAGCGATTCATCTCCCGTCACCGATTGGAGAAGAAAAACCCCGAAGCCGCAGTAAGCGAACCGGTAGAGCCGATCATATACTACCTGGATAATGGAACCCCGGAACCGGTTAGAAGCGCCCTTTTAGATGGTGGGCGATGGTGGAATCAGGCTTTTGAAGCTGCTGGCTACAAAAATGCATTTATTGTGAAGGTACTTCCAGAAGATGCTCACCCGCTGGATGTTCGCTACAATGTAATTCAGTGGATCCATCGGTCAACAAGAGGCTGGTCGTACGGTTCCTCTGTTCGCGATCCTCGTACCGGTGAGATCATCAAAGGACATGTATCGCTCGGTTCACTTCGAGTCCGTCAGGACTTCCTTATTGCAGAAGGGCTGCTTGCTCCCTATGTCAATGGATCCGAAGAAAATACTATGATGCAGGAAATGGCTTTGGCTCGTATCAGACAGCTTTCAGCTCATGAAATTGGTCATACCATTGGTATAGCCCACAACTTTGCAGCCAGTGTAACCAACGATGCTTCTGTGATGGATTACCCCCACCCTCAACCTAAAATTGTGAACGGCGAGATCGACCTTTCCGATCCATATGATGTGGGAATCGGAGAGTGGGATAAAATGGCAGTGGCGTATGGTTATCAGGATTTTCCGAAAGGAACCGATGAAGAAGCTGCTTTGAATGAGATATTGAATGAAGCTTATGATTCCGGATTGAAGTATATCTCCGATCAGGATGCCCGTCCGCAAAGTGGTGCTCACCCTGATGCACATTTATGGGAATTTGGGGATGATCCCGTTGCTCAACTTCCCAAAATTATGGAGATTAGAAAAACAGCACTCCAGAATTTTGGAGAAGCAAATCTGAAACCCGGTCGGCCATTAGCTGAACTCCAAGATGTATTGGTTCCCATTTATCTATTCCATCGCTATCAGGTTGAAGGAACTGTGAAGTTGATCGGCGGGCTCGATTACACCTACAAGGTAAAGGGCGATAACCAAGCCTATCCTGAGATTGTGGATCGTGACACACAAGAAAAAGCTTTGAATGAGATGCTCGCAACCATTTCACCGGAAGCACTGGCTCTGCCGGAAGATCTACTGGAGATCATTCCTCCACGCCCTGCCGGACTTGGCTATTCCCGTGAACTATTTAACGGAAACACAGGGCCTGCTTTAGATGCCTTAGGTATAGCGGAGACAGCTGCCGACCTCCCCGTTAGCTTGATACTGAACCCTGACCGTGCCAATCGTTTAGTGGAATATTCGGCTCGCGAAGGAAATCTTAGTTTGGAAAATGTTATCGACCGGCTCATCAGTGTCTCATGGAATCGAAATATAAATAATGGATATTATGGCACCATTCAGCGGGTAGTAAATCATGTAGTGTTAAAGAATATGATCGAGTTGACTGCCTCAAACAGCGCAAACCCTGTTACTAAAGCCATTATGCATAAAAAGCTCAAGGACCTTCAGTCTAAGCTTTCTCGCAACAACGATGCAGATAGCCAGTATGGTGCTCATCTGATTGCCCATTACTTTACTAACCCGGAAGAGTTTGACGTTCCGGATGCTCCGGCAACTCCTCCCGGATCTCCGATAGGAAGTGGTGGCATGTATTATTGTGAATTTTAAATAAAAAACATAGCACTTTGCACACAGCACATCTTTTTGTGCGTGTGCTTCGTGCGAAGTTTTTTTAACTATGCGCATTCTTCCGCCAGAAAATCTCCTCGAAGCTTATGCTCAGGGAATCTTCCCAATGGCAGAAAGTAAGAATGCTAAAGAAGTGGATTGGTACACCGCCCGAAAACGGGGGATTATCCCAATCGGAAAATTTCATACTTCGGATAACCTTGCCCGAATTATCCGACAAAAAAGATTCGAAGTAAAAGTAAATCATAACTTCCGGGAAGTAGTGAAGCAGTGCGCTAATCGTGATTCCACCTGGATCAACGATCTCATCATTAATTCCTACGATGTGTTAAACCAACATGGAAATGCCTGCAGTGTGGAATGCTATAGAGGTGAGAAATTAGTAGGCGGATTATATGGTGTAAAATTAAAGGCCGCCTTTTTCGGGGAGAGTATGTTCAAAAAAGAAAAGTGGGCGGATAAAGTAGCCCTCTGCTACTGCCATGAGATCCTCCAGGGGAATGAATTCCAGCTTTGGGATACTCAGTTCTACACCCACCACCTTGCTCAATTCGGCTGTATTGAGATCGACGCTATTGAATACGAGCAAATGCTGGATAAGGCACTGAAGAAAGATTGTGAATTTAAATTTTAGTGTTACTGTGCGAAGGTGTTACGGTGTTATGGTTGTTACCTTGAGCACACCATCGCACTGAAATACATAAAAAAAGCCACCCCGGAATATAAATCTTAGACTTACCTCCGAAGCAGCTTTTGGGATAGGATACTAATTACACTCTAATATTCAGTAATAGTTACAGCATTCATGGCAGCTTCCCGGGATATTTGTCCACGGTCGAGTTGTTCGAGTATAGATTTTTTGAGTTGGAAATTGACTTGTGCCGGGACAATGTCCTGATGATCTGAAATGTTTGTCGTAACGATCAGGAACTGATCACTTTCCAGCGAGTTTAATGTTCTGCCATAATCAACTAAGTATTGCTTCATTTGATCTTTTAAAGTCTCGTATTCAGTTTTAAGTGTGGCTTCACGCTTTTCTCTGGCTTCCTGAATTTTTTTGGCTGATTCTTCCGCCTCTTCAGAATCAGCTCTTCCAAAACTTCTTATTGCTCCGAAAGTAAAGGCCTCAAGCCCGTGCCCGCGATGCATGTCGAGCGTATAATGCACACCAAATCCATCTATACTTACATAAGACAAAGAATTAGTATTAATCAGATGAAAAGAATCTCCGTCACCTTCCTCAAAAGCCGTCTTCAAAATATTACCCATTACTTCAAGATCTAATCGCTGTTTTTCTTCTTTATCTTGTTTAGATATTATTAAACGATCAGCAAAATTATCTGATGACAAACTCCCATTTTTAAGCGCCAGCAAATCTTCTGTTTTAGCTGAGACAGTAATAACGGGGACCTGTTCAACTTCCTCTTCAGCCTTTGACTCTCCGGATATATTAAAAACTCTCAGATGAGGAAGGTTTTCATTTCTCTTTCCATATACAATGGTTATATGCTCTCCATTTTTGAGCTGGCCAATGGTTGGGGCATAATCTTTTAGGAAGTCCTTGATCCTATTGATGACCGTTTCTTCAGAAACCTGATTATCGCCTGAATTTTCATTCGCGTCGTAATAGAAAGTAATATTTGGTTTCTCTTCATTTTTAACCACAGAAATAGAAGAGATGTTACTTGAAATAAGGTAGGGAACTTTGAATATGATGCCATATCCGGGAATATAATTTCCTGACACCTGATTAGAACTTCTATTAAATGAGCTGAATGCCAAATTCCCTGACATACTTCTTACTTGTAATGCGCTGTTAGAACCGGAAGCTGTGTTAGTTTTAGCCTCGATCTTGAACAGCTCATTCAAAATACTTTCCATGATCTTGATATCACGGTTCATTCGGTTGCTATCAAAATTCTGGGCAAAAGAAAGGGAAGACAGTAAAAGTGTCATCAACCCGATCAGTATTGTGTTTTTTAATGTTTTCATAGTGTATTCCTGTATAAGTTTAATTTCTGGTGCTTACCGTTTGTATGAGTTCGCCTAAAACCTGATCGGTCTGCCTGAATCGGTCGTAATACGTTTCTTCCATATTATAAATGCCAGAGCTAATCATTTGTAAATCTGATTGCCGCTGTTGCTCAATGTAATCTGCAAAGTTAACCAGTGTTTTTTCAATGCGATTTTCTTGCTGTTGCTGTGCTTGCTGAATCGCATCAGAAATCATGACGGCATTATCTTCTCTGACTTGCTGGAGAAGCATTTCTACCTGCTGTGGAGTAAATCCCTGCTGGATAATTTCCTGTTTTTCTCCGAAGGTCAGGTTAAAACCACCATTATCCACAGATATATTCATTTTGGTAAAAGCTCCCACCACCACAAATAGGATCAGAACCGAGGCCATAGCAAAACCTGCACGAGCAAATCCATTAGTAGGTATCCAGCTTTCGATCAGCTCATTCCACCAATCCTGAAAGCCGGATTTATTAGGTTCTACCATCACTAGTTGTTCGGCAGGATCTTGCACCGGAAGATGTTGAAGCATACTTCTAACATCTCCGAGTTCGTCCAGTTCTTTCTGCAACTCCGGATCTTGGGATAAAAATATTTCTAATTCTTTTCGTTGATCTTGCTCCAGTTCACCATATAGATAGTCCATGAAGAGCGATCGGGCGGTTTCTTTATTCATAATCAAACACCTCTTTGTTGATATTCCAGGAGTCGAACGTCTTTTTGAGGGCGCTCAACCCGTAATACAATCTTGACTTTACTGTGTTTTCGGGTTCATCTAAAATTTCGGCTATTTCCCTAAAGGTCAGGCCTTCGTATTCTTTCATGATCACCACCACGCGTTGGTCTACCGGCAATTGAAGTAGTGCTTTGTGAAGCAGCACCAACCCTTCATTTCTTAATACAGAGCCATCAGCAGGGGTAGCATTTTCTGTTTGCGGAGCAACTTTGAGCGCTTCATAGGAAGTCGCTCGTTTTCGCCCCGCTCGTTTCAATTCATCCATGCACAAATTATTGGCAATGGTATAGATCCATGAACCGAATTTGTTTACATCCTCCAGCGTATCCAGTTTTTGGTACGCTTTGATGAAGGTTTTCTGGGTGATCTCGGCAGCGTCATCACTGCTTGCAAAAAACCGGTACGCAAAGTGATGGATTCGATTCTGCCATCGTGTTACCAGCTTGTTAAAAGCCCGGTGATTTCCACCACGAAAATCTTGTACCAGTTGTGCGTCTTCCATGTTGTCGTTTCGAGATCCCGAGTTCATTCTGAGAGTAAGACGAGGAAAGGTCAATAATAGTTTTAAAAGAAATGAAAGGTGAGAGTTGAAAGTTGATAAAGTGATGGTGGTTTGGTAATCTATTTTGTACTGATTAATTTTTGATATGCCATTACTATACAAAAGAAATCATCATTTAGAACGGCTTGACAAAATTCTGAATTACGGGATTGATGATGCTGTTCCTGCCCCTTTTTATTTTGTCCCTGACAGTGTCGGCTCCATAGGCATCCTTGTTGCTATAGTTTCTACACCTGTTATTTTGTGGTCTCTTTTTAGATTAAAGAGATATGGCTGGCTCCTTTCCTTTTTTCTATTCATTATGCTGCCATACATTGCCACCTATTATTTTATCCCGAATTCCTCCTGGAATTTTGTATTTGTGATCATTCCACTGGCATTCCTCTCCGTCTATTATTTTATCCTTCGTTTGACCATCCCAAACTGGAAAGAGCCGATTTTTATAAATAAACCGGGCTCTGATTTTGAATAAAAAAAATTTCTAGCACGTAAACTCTACGAAGGCCTCGCATCATACTTATTATTAAGTTCAAAGATTGATCGTGCCGACGCAAAGCGTCACGCACGAGGAAAAATCCGGAGAGTTGATCAAGAATATTAATTAGACTGTGCCCACTTCATCACCCCTCACTTCCATCACTCTTTCAACTCTCAACTTTCAATAAAAAATAATTATCCACAAAGCTGTTGATAAGCCTGAAAAGATGCCGTATTTTTACAGGCTCTGTAATTGGCGGAGAAAAACTGATTTAATTCCATGTTTGAAGATTTATCCTCAAAATTAGACAAAGCGTTTCAATCCCTTAAGGGGGAAGCTCGCATCACGGATGTGAATATAGCGGAGACTGTCCGTGAAATTCGCCGTGCATTGCTGGATGCTGACGTTAATTATGAGGTTGCCCGCCAATTCACAGAAGATATTAAAGAGCAAGTGCTAGGCTCCGACGTACTCACCAGTGTTAACCCCGGCCAACAGTTCACAAAAATTGTGCACGATAAGCTGGTTGAAACATTCGGTGGCGAACGGGTCGATATCACACAAGCTCACACCCCTCCTACAGTAATTCTTATAGCCGGACTTCAGGGTTCGGGTAAAACTACCTTCGTTGGTAAATTAGCCCGACACTTAAAGCAGGAGCATAAAAGGAATCCTCTTCTTGCTGCCGCCGATGTTTATCGCCCTGCCGCTGTTGACCAGCTTAAGACACTCGCATCTCAAATTGATGTTCCGGTGTATTCCATCGAACAGAAAGATGCCGTTCGCGTTGCCAAAGAAGCTGTTTCCATGGCTAAAAGTTTGGCACTCGACACGGTTATTATTGATACTGCGGGTCGTTTACATGTAGATGAGGATATGATGAATGAGGTTGCGGAAATTAAGAAGGCCGTAAATCCTCATGAGATCCTGTTTGTAGTCGATTCCATGACCGGACAGGATGCTGTAAATACAGCCAAAGAATTCAACGATCGTATCGATTTCGACGGTGTGGTTTTAACCAAACTGGATGGTGACACCCGCGGTGGTGCTTCCCTTTCCATTAAAACCGTTGTAAATAAACCCATCAAATTTGTGAGTACCGGCGAGAAGCTGGATGCTCTGTCTCCTTTTTATCCCGACCGAATGGCCCAGCGTATTTTGGGCATGGGAGATGTGGTTTCGTTTGTTGAAAAAGCTCAAAAGGAATTTGACGAGAAAGAAGCTGAAAAACTTCAAAAGAAAATTAAGTCGGATAGTTTCGACCTAAACGACTTTCTCGAACAAATTCAGAAGATCAAGAAAATGGGAGACTTTTCTGATCTTGTTTCTATGATACCCGGCGCCAGCAAAGCATTGGATAATAACGAGATCGATGATGATGCATTCAAACCGATTGAAGCTATAATCTTATCAATGACGCCGGAGGAGCGTCAGAATCCCGAGCTATTGAATGGAAGCCGAAGACGGCGAATAGCACAAGGTTCTGGCACCAAAGTTCATGAGATCAATCAACTCATGAAGCAGTTCGATCAAATGAAAAAAATGATGAAGACCATGTCGAAAATGGGTAAAGCCGGACGTGCTCTTCAAGGACTGAAAAATCTGCCTATCGGCCGATAAGAACTTATAATTTAAACACACATATTGGAGAACATCATTGTTAAGAATCAGATTACAACGTAAAGGACGTAAGAAACGCCCGATCTGGCATATCGTAGTAGCCGAAAGACATGAAGCCCGCGATGGCCGAATCGTAGAGCGTGTTGGTCGTTATGACAACGTAACCGAAAAGAAAGAAGTGGTCTTAAATGAAGACCGTATTCTGTATTGGTTAGATACCGGTGCACAGCCTACCGATACCGTAAGAAAAATTCTGCGTAGAGAAGGAATTCTCTACAAACGCCACCTCGTGAACTGGGGAAAGAGCGAAGAAGAAATTGAAAAGGCTCTTGCTGAATGGAGAGAATACAGAGACTCCAAAGATGAAGACTCAGCCAGCCGTAAAGAAGACTATAAAGCCGTTCTTGCTGCTGAAGAGAAGGAATATAAAGAACAACTTCAGAAAAAAGCCAAGCAGGCTGCTGCTGAAGTAGAAGCTGAAAAAGCCGCTGCTGAAGCCGAAAAAGAGGACGATGCTCCTAAGTCAGACGCAGATAAGATAGAAGAAGCATTAGAAAATGCTGATGCTGAAAATGCCGAAGAATCTGTAGAAGAAACTGCAGCAGCTGAAGAAGCTGCCGTTGAAGACATTCAGGAAGAGTCTGCTGAGAAGCCTGTCGCTGAAGCCGAAGCTGCTGAAGAAGTAGTGGAAGAAGAAGACTTAGCTGCTCCTGAAGAGCCTACAGCAAAAGAAGCAGCAGAAGCTGTTGAAGAAAATGTTGCTGAAGCGGACGAAGAGCCTGAAGTTGAAGAGGCGAAAGAAGAAACCAAAGATGAAGCTCCTGCAGAAGAAGAGAAGGATGAAAAAGCAGAAGAATCTTCAGATCAGGTTTCAACTGATATGACTGCAAAAGAAGCTATTGATCACATCAATAACACAGACCTTGCAGATCTAAAAGGATTTGTACCAGACGATGAAGACCGTGTTACGGTTCAGCGTGCCTGGGATAGCAAACAAGAAGGATAATTTAAAAATCCGGCGCCTATGAATCGGGACGCCAATACACCGGGCTTTATTCAGGTGGGACATGTGTTACGTTCCCATGGACTTGAGGGTGAACTCAAAGTTTTCTTTGATGTCAGCGACCCTCAGGAAATTGAAGACCTTAAGCTCGTTTATTTGCGTAACGATCGGGGCGACTTTTATCCTGCACGCATAACAGATATGCGGGTTGAGGGAAAAAGAAATAATATTTCGTTCTTTGTACAATTTGACCATATCGCTGACCGCACAGGCGCTGAAGCATTGAGAAATCGCGGCATTTTCCTTGAAGTTGAAAATGCTGATGCTTTCCTGGATGCTAAAGCTAAAACCGAAGATTCATTGGTAGATCATGAAGTTTATGATGACGATGAAGCCATTGGTTTAGTGATCGAGGTTATGAACAATCCGGCACATCCCATCTTGGTAGTTGCTACCACTTCAGGAAGCCGGTTGATCCCATACATCGACCATTTTGTTAAAGAAACGCGTGACGGTAACATCTACTGCCAGAATCTGGACGAGCTGGAGGGTATCTGATGAGAATCGATATCATTTCTGCCGTTCCTGCTTTATTGGAAAGTCCGCTTAGCCACAGTATCGTTAAGCGTGCACTTGAGAAAGATCTGGTTGAGATCTATGTGCATGATCTTCGGGATTATACCGAAGACAAACATAACAAGATCGATGATTACCCTTACGGAGGTGAGCCCGGCATGGTACTGACTCCGCAGCCAATTTTTAGCTGCATTGAGCAACTTCAAGCCGAACGTGATTATGATGAACTCATTTTCACCGCACCTGATGGCGATGTTTTTGAACAGGATGATGCCAACACATTATCACTAAAAAAAAATATCCTCATTTTATGTGGCCATTATAAAGGCGTAGATCAGCGAGTAAGAGATGAACTCATTACCAAGGAATATTCTATTGGTGATTATGTGTTGTCCGGAGGTGAGATTCCGGCTTTGGCAATAACAGATGCCATTGTAAGGCTTCTTCCCGGTGTGTTGGGAGATGCAGGCAGCGCATTGAATGATTCATTTCAGGATGGTCTGCTGGAAGGTCCGGTTTATACCCGTCCGGCAGAGTTTAAAGGACTTAAAGTCCCGGATGTTTTGCTTTCAGGTGATCACAGTAAAGTGGCCGAATGGAAGCAAAAGCAATCTGAAAAACGGACTAAAGAACGAAGAAAAGATTTGTACGATAAATTTAAGAAAGAACATTAATAACAATTCCAACAGATGTTGGAATTAAATTCAGAAATCATGGATAAGCTAAAACTTGTAGAGCAAAGCCTAATAAATGAGGATATCCCTCTTTTTACTGCCGGCGATACGGTAAATGTACACTACCGTGTACGTGAAGGGGAAAAAGAGCGTATTCAGCAGTATGAGGGAATTGTATTGTCTGAGCGTGGAAGCGGTCCTAACAAAACTTTTACTGTTCGTAAGATCAGCAGTAACGTTGGTGTAGAGCGTGTGTTTCCTTTAAACTCTCCGTTTATTGCAAAAATTGAAGTGAAGAAAAAAGGAAAAGTAAGACGTTCCAAACTTTTCTACCTGCGTGACCTAAGAGGTAAAGCAGCGCGTATTAAAGAAAAAGACGCTAAGAACTAAAGTATTAGCTGTTAAACACTCTTTTCAGCAATCTCCACAGGTTAAGGGTTCATTCTCTTTTCATGGAGATTGCTTCTTCATTTTATTCAAATTTTATTCTCTACAACCGTGGTCTTTAAAAACCCGGTTACTAATCAGATCTAAGTTTTAACCAAACTAATAAGTAATGAATATTATTCTGTTTGGCCCACCGGGGGCAGGTAAAGGGACTCAAGCTAAAAAACTGCAAGATGAATACAGTATTCCCCATCTTTCTACAGGAGATATTTTTCGGGCAGCAATAAAAAACAAGACTCCGCTTGGTGTTAAAGTTAAATCCATCCTTGACTCCGGCGAGTTGGTTCCAGACCAAACTGTTGTAGATCTTGTAGCTGATGAACTCAGTAATGATAAATACCAAGATGGATATATCCTGGATGGATTTCCAAGAACGGTAGTTCAGGCTGAGGCATTTGATGCTTTTCTCGATAAGAATAATGACAGCCTTGATGCATTCATTTCACTTTCCGTTCCTGAAGATGAACTGGTTAAGCGTATTCTATCACGTGGTGAAGGCCGTACCGATGACACAGTCGAGAAAGTCAAAACCCGCCTTGAAGTTTATCGCAAAGAAACCCAGCCGGTGATGGAGCATTATAAAAAACAGGATAAAGTTCAGGAAATTGATGGAATAGGATCCATTGATGAGATCTTTGGTCGTATCAAAGCTGCTTTACAGTAACACATTCGGCTGCTTTAGGTTGCGATAGTGCTTTGTAGGCTTCTGTTTATAAAAGTGGAACGATGTTTCTGCTTTCTGATGTATATTACATACGCAACCATTAATAAACTTGAGCACGGATGGCATCATCTAAATTAAACATCAGTCTAATTAAGTACGGAACAATTCTTTCCGTAATAGGCGCCCTAACTGTAATTCTATCAGGGTATGGATACCAATGGGGCTGGTGGCATTTTAGTTTTGGTTTCACAATTATTCCCTGGGGAACAGGGGCTGCTGTTGTTGGTGGGATTCTTGCCGGAATTGGTCTTGTTAAACTCTCCCCAAAAACGAAGAACTATATAATTGCAGGCTCACTTAGTGTTTTTCTTTTGGTTGCAGCCCTATTTAATCTCGGTTACTGGTACAGCGAGGTTCAAAAAGGTTACCCGCCCATTCATGATATAACTACTGATCTTGAAAATCCCCCGGCTTTTGATGCCATTGCTCCATTGCGAGCCGATGCTCCTAATCCCGTTGAATATACCGGACCAGAAACGGCTGAAGCACAACGTAATTTCTATGAAGATATTGAGACTTATAACACCTCTCTTTCTTACGAAGAAGCTTACGCAAAAGCATTAGAGACCGCCCGGGAAATGCCTTGGAAACTTGTAGGTGAAAATATGGAAGAAGGCCGCATTGAAGCCTACCATAAGCTGGCTTGGTTCGGGTTCATTGATGATGTTGTGATCCGGGTTGATACTACAGATTCTGGCAGTAAGATCGATATCCGTTCAAAATCACGTATTGGTCGGGGAGACCTTGGAGTGAATGCCAAAAGGATCAAAGCCTATCTTCAGGAATTTGAGAATTAATATTTCCCTTAAAGTCGGCCAATAACTTCTTCAGCTAAAAGGTCAGCTGCCTCAGGCCGAAACCGAAACCAAAGTTCGGGCTCAATGAGTTCCAGCTCAGAAACAGCTAACTCCCCATCATTATCCTCTATCATATCAACGCGAGCGTATGCAGGCTTTTCAGGACAGGCTTTTATAACCTCATATGCGAATTCAACCTCTTCTTCAGTCGCAACGTATTTGTGAACGGTGCCTCCATAATCATCCTGAACCCTGAAATCTCCTTCCTTGGCTTTTTTCAAGACGGCATGACTATACTCTTCACCAAAAAAAATCAACGAAAGTTCACCATCAACCGGCACTGAATTCTGGAATGGCTGAAGCATAAAATCTTCACTCTTCATTAATTCATCAAGCTTATTTGATATAATTGAAATGTTTTCCCTTGTGATGTCATAGGTATGCCTGCCGGCCCCGCCAATTGTTGGCTTAACAACAGAATGCGACCATCCGGTAAAATTATACAGCTCCTCTAATGATAAAGATAAACCCTTAGGAATATAACGGGTAGGTACAATTCTAATCTTCTTCTCTGATAAATTTGACAAATAATGCTTATCCACATTCCAATTCAGGAGATCGATACTATTAACAAATTTAGTTTTGGATGAAGCATGTGTGACCCATATCCTAAATTCATCATATCGATCAAAATAATCCCAATTGGTTCTAAACAAGATCATATTGGTCTGTCCCCAGTCAAACTCAGGATCTGCCCAATTTTTTCTGTTTACGGTAAGGCCTTTTTTCTCAAGCGCTTCACGAACGATTTGGTCTTCCTTCAAGATATTTTGAACATATTGCCCCGGTAGTTTTGGGTCAACATACCTTGAATCTGTAAGTAGGGTTACATCAAATATTGCCATTCTTATACACCATTCTCAACATCATCATTATTACCTCCTAAATGAATGCAAATTACTTATCAAAACCAATCATGTTTTAGTATGATGCTATTCCTTTTAAACATGAAATTATGGCTTTGGGAAATTTTCAGCCTATTCCTTTAGCTCTAGAATAACCCTAACTGAGTATCTTGTTTGTTAACCGGCCACTCTCTAAGCGGCGGAACTTCCAAAAACTCCGAAAGCAGCTTGTGAAAATGCTGACACAATTTGGGTTGATCAACCTTGTTAGGAGCATGTATAAATACATAGGGATGTAACCCTTCCCCTATCCACTCTGCCACAATAATTGCCCACTCCTTTAAATAAGGTTCATTATTCAAAATATCATTCGTACCGACATATCTCAGAACAGGTCGAGAACCGGTAGTATCAAATCTAACAGGAACTTTAGGCTTTTTCTTTTGGGCCTCGATTATGGACCCTTCAACCGACTTGGTTGAGTGAAGTTTACGGGTATCGAAAATAACACGATCCACATCATAGCTTTTTAAAAGCGAAACCAAATTTCTTTCATGCTTCCCATGATCAAAAAAGTCTTTATGCCTTACTTCAACAGAATAACTAAATGCTTTTGGTAAAATAGAAAATACCTCTTCAAGCCTATACAACTCTTTAGACGAAAAAGAATCCGGAAACTGAATCATAAAAGGCCCCACCTTCTCACGTATAGGTACGAATAACCTTATGAAATCAAGTACATCCCCTTTCACATTGTGCATTCTTTTTTCGTGAGTAATGTATCGGGGAAATTTGAAGCAAAATTTAAAACCTTTAGGCGTTTGTTCTCCCCACTTTTTTATAATCGACTCGTCCGGCACATTGTAGAACGTGGTATTACCTTCCACGGCATTGAACACCGATGCATATTGTTTTAAAAACTGACCGGGCTTTGCATCATCTGTAAAAAATATACCCTTCCACTCCGGAAGACTCCAGACGGTACATCCAAGGTGATATGGCATTATAGTTCTGCTCACGGTGCTTGTTTGGGATTTATCACATATAAGAAATTAAACCTTAAAGTGGGACATTAAATTTCACAATATGAATTTCAGGAAATGATGAAGAGGTTTTGAAAAGAATACAGAAACATGTTTTTTTGCTTATAAAATGGTACCGTGTTGCTATATAATTTTTAACTAACGGGATGTATAGATGAATAAACAAGTTTTTGGAGTCGGGGTCTTTGCGCTACTTTTTTTGATCACAGGCTCACTACAGGCTCAAAAAAAAGACCTCAAACCTGCTGATTATGCTCAATGGCAAAGTATTTATTCAACTGCTTTTGCCAGTGATGGAAATTGGTTTTCCTATCAAATTTCTTTGGTTGAAGGTGATGGGTGGCTGATGCTTACCAATATTGATTCCGAAGATGAACATAAGTTCATGCATGCAACCAATCCAGCGTTTTCTAACGATAACAATTGGTTCGCATTTAGAATTGGTGTTTCTGAAGACGACGCAAGAAAACTGGAAGAACAAGAGAAACCCATTCAATATGATATGGGGCTTATGAATTTGTCTACAGCCATGGTAGATACCTTTACAATGATCCAGGAGTTTGATTTCAATGAAACCGGAAGTCACCTGATCATGAAAAAATATAAGGCTGAAGGTGTAAAAACCGCCGGGACCGATATCATTATTCGAAACCTGAATTCCGGCTCAAACCAGATCGTCGGAAATGTATCCGAGTACTCTTTTAACGATGCAGGAACTCATCTTGCCTTAGCAATTGATGCATCCGAGAAACTCGGAAACGGTGTTCACTTGCTGAATCTGTCGAATAACAGTACTTCTGTATTGGATTCAGATACTGAAACCTACAAAGGCTTAGCTTGGCATGAGGATCAAAATGCGCTTGCCTTCATGAAAACAAAAAGCGATACGGTTCACAAAGATGAGACTCATCTGCTTTATACATATACTAATGCCGCTGATCCTTCCACTCAAAAAGTTTTTGATCACACTGAGAATGGCCTCTTACCTGAGCATCATCGCATCGTTGATTTTGCAGGATTAATCTGGGCTGAGGATGCTGAAACTGTCTTTTTTGGTATTAAAGAATGGGAAGTAAAAAAGGATGAACCTGAAGACACTTCCGCCATCGCAAAGCTTAATAAACACCTTGATCCCACCAATGTGGAAGTTTGGCACTGGAGAGATGCTGAAATTCAGCCTCAACAGGAAGTACGCAGAACTCAAAATGAACGTGATAACTTTTTATCAGCCTGGCATTTTAACAATAACCGTTTCGTGCAACTTGAAGATCAGCAAGTTGAAGGTATAGTACTAACCGGGGATCAAGAATATGCTATTGGGTATGATCCGAATCCCTATGAACCTGCTTTCAGGGAAGAATGGAATGATGTTTATGTGATCAACGCAAGCTCCGGCGAGCGTACCAGGATCCTTGAACGACATGAAAATGCAAGCAGCAGTCCGGGCGGGAATTATATCCTTTACTTCAAAGACACAGACTGGTGGACTTATGACGTCCAAAGTAAAACCCACACCAATATTACCGAAGACATAGATACACGGTTTGAAAATTTCAAAAGTATAAACGGCCGTGAAAACTTTCCGTCTTTTGGAGTTGGACAGTGGATTGAAGGAGATGATTGGCTGCTCATCTATGATGAATATGACGTGTATAAAGTTTGGGCAGATGGCAGCCGTCATGAGAAAGTCACCAATGGCAGTGAGGACCAAATTGTATATCGCCAGACAAGATTGGATTATGAAGATGATCACCTTGCCCAAGGTCAGCCGATATACTTTTCTAAGTATGGTTATTATACCAAAGATCGTGGCTATGCAAGACTCGATAACAGAAACCGGCTACAGGAACTTATCTACGAATCCAGAATGATAAGTCGTTTGGATAAAGCTGAAACTTCGAATGCATTTGTATTCATGAAAGAAAGCGCAACCGAATCTCCTAACTTTTATTATACCGGAAATAACTTTAGAAACCCTAAACGCATCACTGATACCAATCCTCAGCAAGAGGATTATCATTGGGCGGATGATGAACTCATCACATTCACGAACGCCCGGGGAGATAAATTACAGGGACGACTCCTTTACCCTGCTAATTATGAAGAAGGCAAAGAATACCCGATGATCACTTATATCTATGAGATGCGTTCCCAGGCAACACACAGTTATTCTATTCCAACACGAACCAGTCCGTATAACATGAGGAGGTATTCCTCAGAAGGATATTTCGTATTTGAGCCGGACATTAACTATGTGCTCAGAGATCCAGGTGTTTCTGCTGTAGAAAGTGTTGTACCTGCCGTCCGGAAAGTATTGGAAACAGGTATGATCGATGAAGAAAAAATTGGGCTAACGGGACATTCATGGGGTGCATATCAAACAGCATTCATTATCACGCAAACTGATATGTTTAACTCAGCGGTAGCGGGCGCACCTCTCACCAATATGGTGAGTATGTACAATTCCGTCTACTGGAATTCCGGGACACCCGATGCCCAGATCTTCGAAGTTAGCCAGGGAAGATTTCCTGAACCCTACTGGAAAGACTGGGATAAATTCATCGAAAACTCGCCAATTTTTAATATGGAAACCAATACTACTCCCCTGCTTGTTGAATTCGGCACAGATGATGGGGCAGTTGATTTCAACCAGGGCGTGGAGCTTTACAATACTATGCGAAGAATGGAAAAACCATATGTGATGCTGGTATACGAAGGTGAAAATCACGGCCTTCGCCAAAAGGAAAACCAAATCGATTATGCCAATCGTGCTTTCCAATGGCACGAGCATTTCCTAAAAGGTGAAGAGGCTCCCGAGTGGATCTCAAGTGGGGTCCCCTACCTCGAGCGACCTGAGATAATAGAAAAAGAATAGTTCATTTTTTACATACTCAAGCCTGCATCCGGTTTTGGGTGCAGGCTTTTTTTATTTCTGAGACTTATTGCGATCGACAGTCTGAGATGGAACTCCGATTGTATATAGCATTGTCGAACCAGATAAAGGGCAAACCTGAAATTTCCCCTTGCTCATTTCAAAAAGTTGTATTAAAATCCCAAAAATATTTGTTCTAAAAAATAAAACAAATAGATCATGAACATTCTTTCCCGAATGGAAGAACTGATACTACTTTCCGTATGGAAGCTGCAGACTGAAGCATATGGACTTGAGATCCGTCAGCACTTATCGGAACTAACGGGTCAGGAGCTCTCGGTCGGCGCTGTGTATGTTCCACTGAAAAGACTTAAAAAACGGGGGTACTTAGAGGCCTGGGACAGTGAACCTACCGATGAGCGTGGCGGACGCTCCAAACGATTTTATAAACTCACTCAGAAAGGAATCGGAGCACTTCAGCAAGTAAAATCAGTTCAAGATAACGCATGGTCAAATTTGCCTGACCTTGGTTTTGATTGGGCTCCTGCAAAAAGTTAGCTCAATGAAAAAGCCTGAATTCCTTTTACAGTTATTAGAGAAGGTTCTTCCTCCTGACCTACATCATTTAATTGGAGACCTGGAAGAAGAATTCAGCCAAAATATCAACTCAGAGGGATTGGCGAGTGCACGACTTCATTTCTGGTCTCAGCTTATTCGTTCTCTCCCCTGGTTTTTCCTTCAATTTCTAACCTGGAACACTACCATGTTTTTAAACTATATGAAAGTGGGCTGGCGAAACATGAAAAAACATACCGGCTTTTCACTTATTAATGTTTTGGGGTTAGCAGCGAGCTTGTCGATTTGTCTGTTGATGATCCTGTTTATTATTGATCAAAAAAGCTTTGACCGTTTTCATGAGAACAGTGATAGAATTGTACGGATCACTTCTGATATACATCATTCGGTCGGTGATGGAATAAATTCTTATGCGACTTCACCGGCCTCTTTGGCTCATATTCTGGAGCAGCAATATCCTGAGGTCGAAAAAACCGTTAGAACGAAGTCCCCGTTTTCAGGAAGCTTCAGATATTCAGGGCTCGATATTCCTTTTTCCGGAATTTATACAGATCCTAATTTTTTAGAAGTCTTCAGTTTTAAACTTCTTCGAGGCGATCCCAATACTGCGCTGAATGAACCGGGAAGTGTACTTCTAACACCCGATGCCGCAGAGAAAATTTTTGGAAAAGATGACCCTCTCGGAAAAATAATAACCAAGGTTGGCAGTAAAGACTATACGGTCACAGGCATTATCGATAAGTCCCAAAAAACCCACTTTGATTTTGAAGCCATTGCCTCCTACTCGACTCTAACTTCTGATACGGACTGGGACAATCACTTTAGCAAGTGGAATAATACCCTTTGGAGCTCTTATACTTATGTATTGATGAACGATGGCTCGGATTACAATGCCTTTGAAACTAAGATCCAAGAACAAATCCAACTACAATATTCAAATGAGGAAACAAAGTCCTCTCAACTGAATGCATTTGGAGTTCAGCCCATCACAGCTATTAGTTTAGGGCCAATCCTGTCGAATGAAATTGGCATGGTAATGCCCGGATTAATCGCCTGGTTCTTAATTGGTTTCACGATCATCATCACCCTCATTGCTTGTTTTAATTATGTGAGCTTGACAGTTGCCCGTGCAATAAACCGCAGTAAAGAAGTAGGGGTAAGAAAAGTTCATGGAGCCTATCGGGCAAGCGTAATTAAGCAGTTTATAGTAGAATCCGTGATGATCGCTCTTTTTGCTTTATTATTCTCAACGATACTGCTTAGGTGGTTGCTCCCGGAATTTAACGGGCTTTATATCATGAATTTATTGGGTAATCAGATAGAGCCATCCATGCTGTTGCAGCCTCAAGTTTTGCTCGCTTTTATTGGCTTTGCCATAATTGTTGGGATTCTGGCCGGACTTTACCCTTCTATTTATCTCTCTTCTTTCAGCCCTGCGCAGGTTCTTAAAGGAATAGCGCATACCCGGGGTATATCCGGGCAAAAACTAAAGAAAATTATTACAGTGGGTCAATTCACGTTCTCCATTATTTTTATCAGTACTTCTTTGATCCTGTTCCAACAATTTCAGCATTTAGTAAATACAGACTATGGATTTGAACAGGAATCTATTGTAAATGTATCACTTCACGATATTCCCTTTAATCAGCTTAAGGATAAATTGATACAGAATCCTGATGTCCAATCCATAGCAGCTACCTCTTTGGTGCCGGCATCAAATTCTATTTATGGAATAAATGTAACCTCCGAATTTCAGCCTGATATTGTTGAAGGCCACTCTTTTCGAATTGATGAGAATTTTATCCAAACATTGGGATTGAATTTAGTGGCTGGCAGAAATTTTAACCCTGAAATGGGAACAGATTCATCAAATGCAGTAATAATAAGTACAGAAATGGTAAAACTGTTGAATTTTGAATCTCCACAGAAAGCCATCGGTGAACAAATCTCCATTGAAAATGAAAACCGGCAATCAACAATAGTAGGTATTGTCGAAAACTTTATTTCATCAGACCCACTAAGCGCTAATGATCCTATTGCTTTATTGTATGAGCCTAAGCTGGCGAGGTTCGCCATGGTTAAAACCATGCCGGGTAAAACGATTTCTTTTGTGGGAGGACTTGAAGATACCTGGGAATCTTTAAACAGCACCTATGCCCTCAAATTCACTATACTCGACGATGAGCTTAAAGAAAACCCAAGCCTTACAGTATTCGTAGACTTCATAAAAGTATTGGGGCTTGTAGCGGGCTTCTCCATTTTCATTTCCTGTTTAGGCTTACTTGGATTGGCTATTTACTCTTCAGAAAACCGAATTAAAGAAATTGGGATTCGGAAAGTATTGGGAGCTTCGGTAAATCAGCTAGTCTATACATTATCCAAAGAGTATCTCTGGATGATATTGACGGCGACCATCATCAGTATTCCTGCCTCATGGTTCATAAATTCGCTATGGCTGCAAAACGTGTCTAATAAGGCTGATTTTGGTATTATGATCCACGTTGTTGGTGCCTTGATCGCTTCCTTGCTTGCATTGTTAACTATAAGCACACAAACCTACCGCGCGGCAAGAACTAGTCCGGTAAAAAATCTAAGATCAGAATAGAATTGAACTTAATTTTGCTACGATTCCTAAGTGATTATACTGCAAGGCACTTTATTATGAAAATCTGAACTTATATATAGATTTTAAGTAAATAATTGTACTGTATACTTAATAAAGGTATTTTTAAGAAAGACCACTTGTTTTAGTCTCTTTATAAAAGAATCTGTTAGTACAAAATTTCAGCTTTATAGATGAGGGATCCTCACCATTTTAGTATCTTGAGAAAAGCAGCAGCTTTTTGTTTGCTTTTTCTATTGTCCAGCCTTTCAGCATTCTGTCAGATCCCCACTGATTCATTGTGGAGTTTTCCAAAATAAGGGCTGATGTTAATAATGACGATACACTGGATTATCTGGGAGCTGAGGTCTCTATCTCTGGTATAGCAAATATTAGCAGCGGCCTTCTCCATGAGCATTATTTGCAGGCCTTCATTCAAAATGATTCTGCCGGTATGTCCATTTTTGCCATGCGAATTGACACTCCGTTTGAAGTTGGAGACAGTTTAGTAGTTAGAGGCAATATTCAACGATATAATGGCTTGGCAGAAGTAAACGCCACTTCGTATCAGGTGTACAAAAATGCTCGTTTTGTTCCAGCTTCAAAATCACTTTCGGCCGCAATAGCAAACCCTGCTCAGCACCTTGGAATGTTGGTAGCGGGAGAAGGTAACGTCATTGAAAAGGGTAATACCTTCAACGGTAAGTTCGTGCGTATCTCCCAGGAAAATAAAGTCGGAAGCATGATGGTATACGTATCCAATTTTCATCGACTGTACGATGATTTTAACCTGGATGTTTTACGTATTGGGGATAGAATATCGGTTACGGGCATTATTACAGAGTACAATCCGGAATTCCCAAACGAACGGACTTACAAGCTGTTTTTACGAACCCCTGATGACCTTAAGTACGCCTCTATCCCACAATACTATTTGTATTTACTTTTTGGTGGAGTTGTTGTTGGAAGCATCTTTATCATTGGGTGGGTAATTGTTCTCAGGCGAAGGGTTGATTCCAAAACATCCGAGATCCAGCATTCACTGAAAGAGAAGGATGTGCTTCTCAGAGAAATACACCACCGTGTCAAAAATAGCCTTTCGATCGTTTCCGGGTTAATCGAACTGCAATTGGAAGGTACAAACAGTAAAGATGCCCGTAATGTACTTCGAAACAGTCAGTCACGCATTCACTCCGTAGCTTTGATTCACGAAAAACTCTATCAGACGGAGTCCATTTCGGATATTATACTTGATAACTATATCAGAGATCTCGTTGAAGCGATTCACGCGACATTCAGTGATTCCAAAAAATTCGTAGCACTTTCATTTGATCTTGAAAAAGTCATACTTGATATCGACCGTGTTATTCCCTGTGGGCTTCTCATTAACGAATTAGTTGTAAATGCCTTTAAGCACGCCTTTAATAAGAATAAAGAGGGTACGCCCAAAATATCTCTGAAAAACCGACATCAGAACATTGTTTTAACAGTTTCCGATAACGGCCCCGGACTTCCTGCAAGATTTGAGCTAAACAAAGATGAGAGTTTAGGGACCATGCTTATCGATTCTTTTACAGCACAACTTGATGCCCAAATGGATATAGAAACTACTAGTGAAGGAACAAGTTTTATATTCACCTTCCCTAAGAATAAAAAGATGTAGTAATTACTGATACATTTCAGCAACGCTCAATAGTCGGCCAAGATCTTCTACCCTGTGCATCTCTTCTTTTCGTTCGTAGCTGTGAATCAGATTTCTGATGCAACGAAGTACGACATCTAAATTAGTGGCCATTTGAAAATGCTCCGACCGTGGATCAATATTGTTTTTCTTGAGGAAAAAGTAGCATTGATCATAGGTTACTATCGCGCCGTTATCGTAAGGATCTATTAGTAATTCTTCTTTATCTCCAACATAGTTCAGCATAAAATGGATAGGCATGTTGATCCCAAAAAAAGGCATTTCCAATCGGTAAGAAATAAACATAACTATTAAACTCAACGAGATCGGAAGTCCTTTTCGGCGCTCGATAACCTGATCCAGAAAGCAATTTTTTGGAGCATGATAATCTTCCGCATCCCCATGAAAGTTCAGGTCCTCAAAAATAAACTTGAGCAGACGTTTCATCTTCCGCTTTTCATCCAGCTTGTATTTTATCTGGGGCTCAACAATATCAGCAAAATGATCGAGCTTGGCTTGGTACTCCGAAATTCTAAGTGTTGGGTTTCCAAAACGAGCAAGGGTAAAAACGGCTTTTTCCAGTGATCTTCGGGTTTTCAATCCTCCCTCAAGAATCTCAATAAAATCCTGCTCCAGCGTTTCGAACGTAAGTTTGTGAATGACCTCATTCACCTTCCTCCTGGCATCTTCGCTGTTGATTTCTGCTTTATACTCATCCAAAAGAGGTACGGCATTCTCTCCCAGCTCCTGAAGCCGGTTCTCCACGCTTTCCTGTACAAACGGATCTGGGTCATCCATTAAAAAAAGCAGCGATTTAATTTCTGTCTTTGAAGTCATAGGTACATCTTTTATTCTCTGACGGGTCAAGATATTGATTCAGCAAACCAATTACTGCTTATAAATCCGCCTGTTATCCTGTATATTTGAAGGCTCTGTTTAACCAACCGAATAACTGATTTATGAACATACAAGTTTCTTCTGAAATTGGTCACCTCCAAGGTGTGATCGTACACACCCCGGGACATGAAGTTTCTTTGGTCAACCCTGAACTTAAAGATGAATTATTATTTGATGATATCATTTTTGAAGAAGATGCCAGACAAGAGCATCTTGATATGCTTGAAGTATTCAAAGCAGCTATGCCTTCCGATGGAAAGGTTATAGAGATTGTAGATCTTATTCTGGAAGTATTCCAACAAGAGGATGCCCGCGGGTATTTCATTGAGCAATTAGTGAAAGAATTCCCGGAAGAAAACCTTCATGTCATCGAAAAAGAGCTTGGCAAGCTGGATGCAGACGACCTGCTTACGTTCATTATTCAGGGCTATTTCAAGAACAGTAAAGGTTTTACGCTCAACCCTTCCCCAAATTTATTATTTACCCGAGATCTTGCAGCTGTTGTTGGCAGCAATATTTTGATATCACGGGCAGCAAAAAAAGCCCGGCTTCGGGAATCCTTGTTAATGGAAACACTGGTTCAATTTCATCCGTTATTTGACAGTGTCCGTGAAAACGCTATCCGGATCTCAGGGCAACAATCCATTGAAGGCGGTGATGTTTTGGTTGTTTCTGACAAGCTGGTTCTGATAGGCATGAGTGAACGAACATCCTTCAGCGGCTTGATAAAGGGAACGGAAGGGTTGTTGAACAGCGGTGTCGAAACAGTTCTTGCTGTAGATATCCCAAAGCAACGCTCTTCCATGCATCTGGATACCATATTTACTTTTGCAAGCCACTCAGAATGCATTGCCTTTCCACCGGCTATCATGGAGCAAAACGATAACGTTGTAGCTTTGTTCAAGGACGGCGATTCTATTAAAACAGAAACCCGCTCATCGTTAAAATCTGCTCTGGAAGAAAGCCTTGGTCGTGATTTCAACTTCATTAAATGCGGAGGCGAAGATCGTACTAATCAATTTCGTGAGCAATGGACCGATGGAGCCAATGTTTTTGCCCTCGCTCCCGGAATAATTATTGGCTATGAACGTAATAACAACACCTTCAACACGCTCGTAGATCACGGGTATGACCTAATGACCCAATTCGAGTTCGTTGAAGAATATGGCGACAAAGATTTTACCCCTTCTGATGAGCAAAAGATCGCTATCAGTTTTCAGGGACATGAATTATGTCGGGGCCGGGGCGGAGCCCGGTGCATGACCATGCCCATTTCAAGAAAACCTTTAACTTCATAAAGAGAGAAGATTGAGCCAAAACCAATTCCATGAAGAAGTAAGTGCAGATTTTAACATCATTTCCTCGGTTGAAGAACCAAAAAATAAGCCGAATACAAGAACGATCTTAAAACACCTTGGGCTGTTTTTGCTCACGGTCTTTTTTGTGACCATGACAGGGGCTAATTTCGTTGGTTTCGATCCCGTTTTATTTCCTTTCGCTATACCAGATACAGTTGATCTCCTCCGAGGTCTTTTGTTTGCGGGATTACTCCTTGCCTTTTTAACCTTTCATGAGTTTGGCCATTATTTTGCGGCTGTCCATCATAAGATCAAAGTAAGCCTGCCCTATTACATACCTATTCCAATTGGTATCGGGACACTCGGCGCAGTCATACGGATCAAGGAACCCATTCGTCGAATGCATAAATTATTCGATGTTGGAGCGGCAGGCCCTGTAGCCGGGTTCATAGTTGCTCTTACTGTTTTGCTAGTCGGGTTTGCAACCTTACCAGAGCCGGATTATGTACAAAACTTTGCCGGTCACGAAGAGTTAAAAGAGTACGTAGCTGCAAATGGTGCCTATCCGGATTTTATTACTGATGAAACAGAAGAAGGTGGTGTACTCACCATAGGCAACACCCTTCTTTATAGCGGATTGGCAGCCCTTTTCGACAATGTCCCACCCATGTGGGAAATGTATCACTACCCATTCCTATTTGCAGGATGGCTTGGTCTCTTTTTTACAGCCCTTAATCTCATGCCGGTTGGTCAGCTTGACGGTGGACACATCCTTTATTCCCTGATTGGGAGCCGGAAGCACAAGATCGTTGCCCGAATCTTTTTTGCCTTTATTACTGCGCTCGCCGGAATCGAATTCATACCCTTTCTGGCCGACTTCATCTATCAATATATCCCACTTCCTTTTATCGAATGGATTGCCTGGGGAGGGCTTTTATACATGCTTATGACGAAAGCATTTCGCTCAAATAAATCCTGGGTCAATGGAATGGTTATACTTTCACTCGCTCTGAGCGCCGGATACACTTATATCTTTGGAGCTGCTGAAACCGGCCAGGCCTCTTTTATCTGGTTAGTATGGAGTTTTTTCATCGCTTTTATCGTTAAAGTGGAACATCCTCCGGTTGAAATTGAAGAGAAATTATCTCCCGGCAGGCAGGTGATAGGATGGCTAAGTATGCTTATCTTCATACTCTGTATCAGTCCGAATCCAATTTACATGAATTAATGAAACCCATGAGAATTTTACTTTTTAGTTTTTTCGCATTTACACTGTTTGCCGGTTGTTCAGAATCAAAATCAGAGCTTACGCTTAAACAACAGATAGATAACTTTATTGCAGAACAGCAGTTTGAAGAAGCTCATTCTTTACTGGATGAGCAAGAAGAATCAGAAGGGATCGCAGAACAAAGAGAGAAGGTACACCTCCAGCACGGTATTTACTTGATCTATAATGCAGACCCGGCTTCTATGCGTGAGAATGCTAATAACGCATTGCGGGAGTTTATTGCAGTATTGGAGATCAATCCCGAAAATGAAAAAGCCCGTGCAGAAACGGAACAGATCCTAAACATTTATCGCACCTTTCCAGATCGGCAACCCGCAGAAGATGTGTTAGAGAAACTCGAAGAACTCGGATTTCAAATTTAGCATACATTGTAAGGGCGTATTGCGATATGCCCTTACCAGAAATAATTTTTAGATCAGTCATTTACAAGCAAAGCTCCCATGAGCGACAAACAAAAGACCACACCGACTATAAAAAACCGTAAGGCCCGTCACGATTATCAAGTGGAAGAGACCTACGAAGCCGGACTTGTTCTGAAAGGAACCGAGGTGAAATCGTTGCGTCAGGGAAAAGCGAGTTTTGCAGATACCTTTGCCTTCATCCAGGATGGAGAGGTTTTTTTGCGTGATATGTACATCAAGCCGTATGAACATGGCTCATACTATAATCACGATGAAACTCGCCCCCGTAAGCTATTGCTTAATAAGCGGGAGATCAGAGAACTTGAAAAAGCAACCGAACAAAAGGGCTATACCATTGTTCCGCTGAAATTGTATTTCAAAAAAGGAAATGCCAAAGTGTTGATCGGCGTAGCCAAAGGTAAGAAGCAATTCGATAAGAGAGATTCGATCAAAGAGAAAGACGTTAAGAGGCAGATAGAACGTAATGTGAAAGGGAATTATAAGATCAATATGTGATCTGAAAAATAGATCAACATTTTGCTTTTCTATGCTTATAATCCGACATGAGTCCCGAATTAGATATTGTCTGGAAATTACTTTCTGCCTTGGGAGTTGGACTCCTAATCGGTACTGAAAGAGGTTGGTATGGCCGCAAAGAAGACGAAGGGGATCGTGTTGCAGGAATTCGCACATTCAGCCTGGTTGGACTGCTCGGCGGTATCAGTGCTTCCCTTTATGCCTTATGCCGGTGAATGGATCCTCGGAGTGGCGTTCTTTTCCTTCACAGCTCTGGTGATCGCCTCCTATATATTCGAGATCAAAACGCAGGGTAACGATGATATTGGTATAACTACAGAAGTTGCCCTTATTCTAACATTTTCGTTGGGTGCCTGGGCTGCCCTGGGGTTTCAGATGGAAGCATTGGGAAGTGCCGTTGCCACTATAGCCTTATTAAGCTTAAAACCCGTTCTTCACGATTGGCTGCAGAGAATTGATGTTGAAGTGATCTACGCCGGAATCAAGCTATTGATCATTTCCGTAATTATGCTTCCACTTCTGCCCAATCAGGGATATGGCCCATGGGAAACTCTCAACCCCTACTGGATCTGGTGGATGGTGGTGCTGATTTCAGGATTGTCATTTCTTGGGTATATATTGGTTAAATATGCCGGAGAAGGTAAAGGCACTCTTCTGACTGCAGTGATCGGAGGGTTAGCTTCTTCCACCGCAGTAACGGTAAGTCTGGCGCAATTCGCTAAGCAAAAGGCCCAAAGCAGAGCCAGGATTTAAGAAGAGTACAGAATTACTTTGGATGATCCTGATCATCTCTTCCGGAGGAATTATAAGTGCTCTTCTATTTGTATGAAAAAAACAAAGCCCCACTCTCAGTTAATAGCAGGGCTTTGATATAAATTCAGACAGGAAAGTCTGTAAGCC
The DNA here is from genome assembly GCF_042684365.1 of Gracilimonas halophila. Classification (NCBI taxonomy): domain Bacteria; kingdom Pseudomonadati; phylum Balneolota; class Balneolia; order Balneolales; family Balneolaceae; genus Gracilimonas; species Gracilimonas halophila. Next base: position 52,537 of record NZ_JBHULI010000002.1, read on the forward strand.
GGATTTTGTCGAGGGTAATCATTTGTCTGTTGCGTTCCACCCGATGGCGTCACGACAAGCGGCGTATACCATCTGCATGAACTTGCACCCCGCGAGGTTTGCCGTGCCCCCGGCCTCACGACACGGGGCGGTGAGCTCTTACCTCACCTTTTCACCCTTACCTCAAACAAGTTGAGGCGGTTTGTTTTCTGTTGCACTGTCTATCATCCCGAAATTCCTTTCGGGAAGCCTCCCCTTCGCCGGCTGAACCGAATCGGGGAGCACGGTACTTGTTGGTGTCCGGACTTTCCTCCCCATACAAAGTATGAAGCGATTACCCGACTTTCCTGCCTTTTAAAGATACGGGTTTTAGAGATATAATTTATAAGAGGCCCGCTTCCAAATACACTTCAGTAAAACAAAAAAGGGAAGCCTTTCCGGCTTCCCCTTTTTGTAATATATGTGTGCTGATCAAGATCAGATAGACAATTCTTCTTTTGCTTTGTCAAAGAAAGATTGATCTACCACAATTCTTCCGCTGTTCTCATCTATGATTATCTTGTTCTTACGCCGAACTTCTACCTGAGTTTGTGGAGGCAGTGCCATACCTAAAGCAGCTCCGCGGTCCATGGCCACAACAGCCATTCCGTTATTCAGGCCATCACGCAAACGCTTGTAGCTTCTCATATATCGGTCATCGATCTCTTCTTCAACTTCTTTGCGTCTTTTCAGTAATTCATCTTCTTCATCCTGAGTAGACTGAACCACCTTGTCGAGATTTTTACTCTTCTCGTCATACATTTCCTGAGCTGCTTCCAGCTCTTCTTTGGCTTCTTCGAGCTCAGGTACTATTTCTTCTTTTCGTTTCTCGATCTCCTTCAGGCGAGATTCAGCATTTTCGATAACCTGTTTCTGAGCCTCAATTTCTTTAGTGAGAGCATCATATTCACGATTATTGCGAACACTAAGCTGCTGGTCTTCGTATTTTTCTATCTTTTCTTTAGAACTTTGAAGATCAAGCTTAAGCTTATCGTATTCTACGGTGAGGTTTGTTTCTTCTTCTTCAAGGTTACTAAGACGTGCCTCTTTTCGGGCTATATCTGTTTCAAGATCAAGCACTTCTTCCGGAAGATCGCCTCTCAATTGTTTCAGCTCGTCTATTCGGCTGTCGATATATTGCAGATTCGCTAATTTTTGTAATACTTCGTTCATGGAGTGAGGGTCAACTTGGTTGAATAGTTTTAGGTTCGGGATCCGATACATATACCTGCATCGGGTTAGTAACCGTTCGGGTTACAGATACTTCAATTTCTTCAAAAGCTTCAGATAGTTCATTTTTTAAAGCTTCGGCAACAGGAAATTCACTTTCGTAATGGCCTACATCCACCAATAGGAAATCATCCTTTTCGGTGAAGTAATCATGATATTTTATATCGGCTGTTACGAAAGCCTGAGCTCCGGATTGTATGGCTTTATCTTTCAGAAAAACTCCGGCTCCGCCACAAACTGCTACTTTTTCAATGCGATCCACATCACCGGAAAAACGGATCGCTTTTACACTCAGCGCTTTGGATACAAGGTGCAAAAATTCATTCTTTCCAATTCCATTATCAGGATATTCTCCAATTACTCCCATGCCAAAATTTTGAGAAGTGGAGGCAAGGTCTACAACCTGGAAACTACCTTCTTTCAGCATGCCTTCACTTTTTAAGGCTTTCTTCAATACCGAAACATTATGCTGGTCAATAATGGCTTCAAAACATTTCAATCCATCTTCCCGGCTTTTTACATCAAAATGGTGGGCTTCTTCTGCGGAATGGTAATTCAGAAGTTTTAGTACAGCGTCGCTGTCGTTATGGGAAGTGATCAACCTGATCTTTCGGCTGATAGAATAATTCTTGTCTAAAAACCTCAGATTGTCCAAGCCCAGAATATTCGCTAAAACAAAAGAAACACCGTCCAATGCAGCATCTAAGTTCGTGTGTGCAACCAACAAGCCTATGTCATTTTTGATCAGCTTGTATATTATTCGACCCTGTTCGTTGGTAGGGTTAATGCTTCCTATCTTACTAAAAATAAGGGGGTGATGAGCGACGATGAGTTCACAACCTTTTTCTATAGCTTCAGCTACAACGGCATCTGTCACATCAAGGCAGGTAAGAATGGAAGTGACATTGGCTTCGGGGTCTCCGACAAGCAATCCGACGTTATCGTAATCCATCTTCACTTTGGGCGGTGCCCACTGGTTTAGGAAGGTAGATATTTGTCGGATTCGAGTTGACATGCTATCTATCCCCTCGTTTTTTTGAACCCGACTGTATCGTCGTAAGCGGAATTATGAATTTGGATCTTGTCAATCTCAATAAGTAACCATTAATTACAATGTCTTTAGAGCTTCCAAAAATAAGGCTTATTGATGAATGATAAAAGCTTATCTTATGGTTAATTGTATAGAATCTTCAAAAAATCTCTTTATTTGATATGAGTGACCAAGATATAGCACAAAATCTCACGTCCATTCAGCAAAAAATTGAACAAACCTGTACTTCTGCCGGTCGTGATCCAAAGGATGTTTCCCTGGTGGCAGTAAGTAAAACCAAACCTAATGAAGATATCCTGAAAGCCATTACAGCCGGTCAGCTCCATTTTGGAGAGAACCGGATGAAGGAACTTGAGGATAAAATGGCCTCCATCAAGAATGCCGATGTGGTATGGCATTTTATCGGCAACCTTCAAACCAATAAGATCAAATACATTGCGGATCGGGTGAACTGGATCCATTCCGTAGAAAAGGCGAAATATCTTAAGGAGATCAATAAAAGAGCAGGACAAGCCAATCGGGTTATAAATGCTCTTATACAGGTTAACATCAGTGATGAAAAGCAAAAAGGCGGCTGCAAACCAGAAGACCTTGCTTCCATCTTAGAGTCAGCACAAAACTACGATTTCGTAAAGGTAAAAGGCTTGATGGGCATGGCCACTTTTGTGGATGACCCTGAAGAGGTCCGCTCTGAGTTTAAATTACTGAAAGAGCTGTTTGACTCCCATCAAAAATACAATGAGGGAAGTGTTCAATTAGAACATCTATCTATGGGCATGACCAACGATATGAAAGTAGCCATTGAAGAAGGCTCCACCATGGTTCGAATTGGAAGTGCTATATTTGGTGAGCGCAACTATGACTAATATGTTGCGTAATATTTTTTACTTAAATATTATCTGATTTAACTATAAACATTGAGGGCATTATGTTTTTTGGACTTCCCTGGTTCGCAATAGTAGCAATAGTAGCCATCGGCGGCGGCTTGATCTATGCTTATAAAGAAGAAGAATTAAAAATGGAGGGCAAGAGGTTAGCCAGCTCCCGTGAAATTCACGACCTTCGACAGATCGTTCATAACCTTAAATCACGCATTGAAAATTTAGAAGCCATTGCCACTGAGGAGAAACTAAATTCATCCCGCAGACAAGCTAACCCTTTGCAGGATATAGAAATTGATGATGAAGTTGAAGAACATAATTCCGATAATTCAGCTGGAAGAAAAAGAAATCGAAATTAATAGATAGATCAATGTCAGGTGAAGAATTTGTTATAGCAATGGTAGCCATCGTTGGCGGACTCGGCTTTGCGGGCTTCCTTTTTTGGAATATCTTCAGTTTGATCAGACAATGGATCAACAAAAAAAGCGGAAATTCGGATATCAATCCACAGTTTTTTAAAGCACTTGGAGAGTTCAAGAAAAATACCGAACGAAGAATTGCCAACCTTGAGACCATAGTCTCAGACCTTGAAGAAGAACGATATCGGCTTGATGAAACTCATGATACTATGGGTGATATAGAAATAGAAGAGGAGGAAGTTCGTTCATCATCAAATAAAGGCAAAGACGATGATGGAAATCTACGCAACATGTTAAATGAATAACTGTTATTTTATATAAGCTTTAAGGACGACTAAAAACACTTATTTATGAAACTCACTCCGCTTGAAATAAAACAACAGACATTTGAAAAAGGGTTGCGTGGATATGACACAGCCGATGTTCAGGCTTTTCTAACATTGGTTTCTAACGAATTCGAGCATCTGCTGAATAAGAATAAAGAACTTGAACAAGAAATCGATAAACTTACCGAGCGCGTCAAGCATTATGAGCGCGTAGAAGATGCCCTTCACGAAACACTCCAAACAGCTAAAGAGTCGATGGAGCAAAAAGTTTCCGGTGCGCGACAGGAAGCCAAGAATACGCTCGAAAAAGCTGAAATGGAGGCCGATGCTATTATAAAAGAAGCTAACCACAATCGGCAACAGATCCGCCAAAGTATCTTAAGGTTGCTTGACCGACGAGAAGAGATCATAAATGGGATCACGTCTTATCTGGAGAATACTAAAAACTCTGTAGAACAATTTGGTAAGGATGAGATGGAAGTCTTCAATCTTCCCAAGGAAGAAAACCTAGACGAAGCTATTAAGAACACTCCAAAGAAATCCACCAAGTTTATCCTTGATGAAAATGCAGATGGTGACGGTGAACAAGCTTCTGAAGCAATCAATGAAGATGAAGACCATGCTTTCCCTCCAGGCAGTGATCGCCTTGATGACATTTTAGATGAAATAGATTAGTCTTTGGCGTATTTTTGATTTCGTAATTTTCACATCTTCTATACATTACTTTTATGAAATACGACACGGTTGATGAGTTTCGTGCAAAGCGCGATGAAGCAGTAAACTTTATTTTAGCAGAAACTAATTTTCAGCCGGAGTATTTATTAATCCTCGGCACTGGTTTAGGACAACTTGCCGATGAGATCGAAACCGAGCATATCATTAGCTACAGTGACATACCCCATTTCCCAGTATCGACTGTCGAAAGTCATGCAGGTAAATTGATCTTTGGAAAATTAGGAGGTAAACAAGTCGTAGCCATGCAGGGTCGTTTTCATTTCTATGAAGGCTATATCATGCAACAGATCGCCTTTCCTGTACGAGTGGCAAAAGCGATCGGCGCACAAACATTGTTGGTCAGTAATGCTTGCGGCGGGCTGAACCCAAATTACAGCCGGGGAGATATCATGCTGATCACTGATCATATCAACTTCCTTGGAGATAATCCGCTGATGGGCCCTAATGATGACGAACTTGGACCCCGATTCCCTGATATGAGTGAGCCCTATACTGAGCGATTGCTGGAATTAGCAGAAAATGTAGCGCTTGAGAATTCCATAAAATTGCATCAGGGTGTTTATTTAGCCGCTACCGGACCTATGCTCGAAACCAAAGCCGAATACCGATACATGCGCTTGTTAGGAGCCGATGTTGTTGGGATGAGCACCGTGCCTGAAGTTATTTCAGCTGTACATATGGGGATGGATGTGTTGGGAATCTCAGTGATTACCGACGAATGTTTCCCCGATGCACTTGAACCGGTGGATATAGAGGATGTTTTGGCTGCTGCAGCCATGGCAGAGCCCAAAATGACCCAGGTAATTATTAATGTTTTGGAACGCTTATAACAACTTTTTATCCACAAAAAGCGTTACTTTTCCACAAAGTATTGCATTACTTCTGACAATTTCTTTTTTATAATAAACACCAACCAATAGCCTGCCTTATATGCACATGCATTTTGATGGATTCGATGACGAACAGTGGGACGAATTCAAGTGGGAGTCTCACCTAAATGAAGTTGAAAAAAAGAGCGAGCAACTTCGAAAGTTTATCGCTTCTGACCATAAAGGTAATACTCCTCGATGGATCACTTTGCTTCAGGAAAGCCAAAATGAAGACGATGCCTTTGAAGCATATGTGGAAGAAGAATTGCTAATGGATGAAGCTTACTTCCCGGAAGACGAAGATGATTGGGACGATGAAGATGATGAAGATTGGGATGACGAGGACTTTCTTTTTGGCTTATCTGAAGACAGCTACCTGGATATGAACCAGAATGAAGATGATTTTGATGATTTTGACAAAGGAGAAGAGTGGAAAAGCCTGAGCGATGATTACCTCTATTCTGATTACGGAGAGTTAGACAATCTTGATATATATCTGGATGCTAAAGACCTCGCTGTAGATATTTTACGGTGGGCTGAATCGATCCCACAAAAAATTCAAACCCCTGAGTTTGAAGAATTTGTTGAAGAGTCTCTGAAGATAGGGGCCAAAATTGCCGGTGGTCATTCTTTTGGTTTTGAGCAGGAATATATCGGAGCCAATATTGCCTACTCCAAGAAGTCACTGAATTGCGCAAACCATGCTTTGGAGTTGCTCCAAGGGTTTAAGAAAACAGGATACTTCACCAAAAAACAATATCAAGAGCTGCACTCCCGTCTTTTTGAACTCCGAAATGATATCGGGATCTATATTCAGGAATTGCGTGATCAGTTTCGAATGGGGTTAGAATAAAACAGTGTTTTGGTGTTACGGTGTTTTAGATAATGAATAAAACACCGTAACACCATCGCACCTTAACACTCTACTACTCCCAGATTCCAACTTCTTTATTTCCATCAGAGTCCGTTGCAGCGCGAAACATAGAGCCTGTGTTCGTTTTCATCGAAAAATTACCATACTTATCTACTGCAATGAAACCTGCATCACCCGGCTCAAGTACATCGTCCACCAGGTAGTCCATGGATTGTTGAAGAGTAGCATTTTTAAACTGCATATAAGAAGCGAGTGTATGTGCCGAAACATTCAACATGATCTTTTCTCCCCACCCCGTTGCCGAAACAGCAACCAAGTCATTTGCATAAGTGCCGGAACCGATAATGGGCACATCTCCTACCCTTCCGAATTTCTTATTGGTCATACCACCTGTTGAAGTAGCTGCTGCCAGGTTGCCGTCTTTATCTTTGGCAACTGCACCAACCGTACCGTATTTCCAGGCCTTCTCTTCATCGGTCTGGATCATATTAAAAGACTCTTCCTCTTCTTGCTCAAGAGCTCTTTGTAAAGACTCATATCTCCTTTCGGTATAGAAATAGGAAGGATCAACCCGTTCTACATCTACCTGATCAGCAAAAGTCTCAGCCCCGGCCGCTGAGAAAAATACATGCTCTGATTCCGTCATTACTTTTCGGGCCAGCGAGATCGGGTTTTTGACTGTTGTAACGCCCGTAATAGCACCGGCATTCAACGTTGTGCCATCCATAATAGCTGCATCCAGCTCATTTTTTCCTTCAGCAGTAAAAACAGCTCCTTTACCTGCATTGAATAGCTCATTATCCTCAAGATAGTTTACCGTTTTTTCAATGGCATCCAAGGCAGAACCTCCATTTTCCAGGATCTCTGCGCCTATAGCAAGTGCTTCTTCCAACGATTCCATATATGCCTGCTTACGATCTTCCGGCATATCTTTAGAAACATAACCTGCACCGCCATGCAAGGCAATGGACCATTCTTTTTCATCCTGAGGAGGTCGCTCCATCTCATGGTTTGGCTGACAAGCAGTCAATGCTATTAATAATAGTGTGGTAACAAAAGTAGTTAGGTATTTCATAGTCATAATTTTTTTGGTTCGACTGATTATACTACTCAATTTCACCATATTAAAGTTTTGTATATAGATTTACTGATTTTAGCAGCCTATGATCTCATTCATCCAGAAAACAGCGCTGTTCATCGAATAAATTATTATCCGGTTTAATAGTCACGTTTCTTTCTTCCGAAACCTTAACTAATGATACATATCATGAAACGTAAAATTTCTATTTTCGCTGTTTTAATTTTACCACTAGTATTAAGCGGATGCTTTCTAAAGTCAGTCCATCCTTTGGTCTCTGACAAAGAGACCATTGAACTGCCCGGAATTTCAGGGACCTGGGGAAATGGAGACGAAAGATTCACATTTATTAAAGAAGGTGAATTTGACGATCTTTCTTTTAACGGTATAGGAGGACAAGATTTGGATATAACCATGACTGATACCGGAACTGACTCATCCGGAAACCTCTTTCGTTACTTTGTGATCTACGAAGATCTAAATGATGAACAACCTGACAGCTCCTATTTTTTAGGAAAGTTTGTACAGCTTGATGAGGATTATTATTTAGATCTTTATCCATTCGATGTTTTTGATGTTGACTTCAGGTCCAGCCATTTGTTACCTGTTCATACCTTCTCGAAAATTGATCTTGAAGAAGATTCCATTTCTATTAACTTGTTTCGGGATTCGTGGATAGAAGATCAGATTCGGGATAACAGAGTCCGTATTAAACATGAAAAACTAGAAGAAGGTATTTTGATCACAGCTTCTACCGAAGAGTTACAGCAATTCATCAAAAAGTACGGCAATGTAACTGAAGCCTACCGGGATCCCATCACTTTAAATCGAGTTGACTAACATGAAGTTTCCCAGGATCGATCTAAAAAAACTCCTCTTATATCTCCTGTTTTGGGGAGTTTTTTTCTATGCCGGATTAGAATTTTTCAGCAGAACTGAAGAAATTCGTGTTATCGATGTAATCTATACTTTGAATTTCTTACTTCCCTTTGTCTTTGTTGTATCTGTTCATGCTTTCCATCTGGTTCCAAATTATTTAGCAAAGTCTATGTTTTGGGCCTATGGACTAACGCTGGTCTGTCTTTTAGGAACTGTTTACCCGATCTATAATTTTTCATTCCTTTTACTTTCTGAATGGCTTTTCCCCGGCTATTATTTAGTAGGTACATATACTCCATTTGAAGTAATAGGCTTTGCTCTTTTCTTTTTGCTGATCAGTTCTTCTCTTGAATTTGCACGCAGCTGGTTTGATGGCCTTCGTGCTAAGACAAGAATTTCCGAGCTTGAAAATGAAAAGATCGCTACGGAATTAAAAGCCCTACGCGCACAGGTAAACCCTCATTTCCTCTTCAATTCTCTGAATACTATTTATAGTGAAGCGTTGAAGAAATCTGATGAAGCCATAGAAACTTTAAATAATCTATCACAATCACTTTTTAACTTTATTGAAGAAGGAGAAGGAAATAATAACTGGTAAATCAGCTACTAAAATTAAGAGAATTCATTAGAGTTTCACCTGGTCGGTTTGGTGGGTGGGGACCGGGCCGTAAGTAAACAGGTGTTTCATCATAGACTTTTTGAGGGCTTCGGTGGCCTCAATTACCGCCTGTGTCTGCTCAATGGCATTGCGGATTACGGTGAGCTTATGGGCAATGGCTTTTTGTTCGGGGAGTGGGGGTAAGGGAACGGATTTTGAATAAACTATTGATTGATTAATCAGCGGTTGACCAGACTTGTTGCTAAACTGATTTAAGTTTAAAACATCTAAAGCCAATCCTAAAAATTCTGGGGTTACTTTATCCGTTAAAAACTCCTTTATATACATTGCATTATCAGTAATCCAAGCCTTTTCCGGTAAATGATAAACTGCCCCACAATATTCTCCAACCCGACCTATAACTACTGTTTCGTGATCTACATTTGTTTCAGAGCTATAGCCGATTATTCCATTACCTCCATAAACCGGATGTTTTTTGTCCACTCCTCGATGATCTAATAAATCTTTAGGGCGAGTTTTACCACTTCTTAGCTTGATCAATTCATCTAAACCAATATCCTCCCACTCCACAGGAATGTTCCCGATGTCCGTTTCTTTAAATTTGTTGGTGGTGGTCATGGTGGTGTGGTGGTTTTGTGGTTAACAGGTAGCTTCAAGACCTCCAAGGTTTCGAAAACCTTGGAGGTCTGCAAGTAATTTATGGGATATTGGATGTCCCATAAAATGTCCGTTAATGTCCGATAACTCAATTGCTGGCACCGGCGCCGGAAACATACCCTGAGGGTATATAATGGTGTTTTTTGGTTTCATAAAAGTTTCACGAAAGTTTCAAAATGTCCGATAAATGTCCGATAACTGTTGGAGCGATGTCCCATTAATGTCTCATAAATGTCCCATTTATTTTAGCGAATAGGTACGACCCCGTTTTTCGCCCTCGGCTTCAAAAATTCCGGCTTCAACCAGTTCATTTAAATCTCTGCGCAAAGTACGGGAATCTACCTCATCAAAATGTTCGGATAGATCCGCCATTTTAAACGAGTTTTTTTCCTGGGCAAACGCAATCATTTTCTTCTGGCGGGCATTTAGTTCGATTTTCCACTCTTTTTGGGTGATAACCTGGTAGTCTCCAAATAATTTGATCACGAAACCATTGCCCTGTTCTTCAAATTCCGGAGCGGGAAGTGCTTTTTCCTTCATTGCATTCATAATGCGATGAATCCCCGAACCAAGTTCTTCAATCAAACCCGCGCGATAAAATATGGTAGTTAACAGCCGGTTTCGGGGTACAGATGCATGCGGCTTTTTCAGGTCTTCAATTTGAAGCGAGCCAGGCAGTTTTCCCGGATTATAAATCCAAAGGTAATCGTCAAACACTTTAATCTGAGTTTTAACACCTACCTGAAAATAGTCACGATGGACGAGCGCATTCAGCAAAGCCTCCCGAATGGCCGGAAGGGGGTACTGCCAAACATCTTTTCGCTGGAAAGATTCATCCGTAATTTCATACCGGAGCGAAATAAAGCTTTTGATTTGTTCCTCTGCCCCATAAACCTGATCAAACAGATTTCCTGAAACCGTGCGGTCGGCAATAATCGTAGCTTCATCTTTTAAACGAGCGTAGCGGATTACAGCATTTGGAAAGTATTTTTGAGGATTTTTTCCAAACAGTATGATCGCTGCATTTGTCAACTTTCCATCAATCCGAAGCCCAAGTTGATCCAGTACTTGTTCAATATTTTCAGCATTTATTTCCGTTGAAATTCGGCCACTGTTTTTAGCAAGCTCAACAAAATGCTGAATCGTATCAAGATTGATTTCTTTTAACGAAAACCGCTCATCATTCCGAGTATCCCAGGCTTCATCTTCTAAAAAAAGTACCTTCAATTCTTCGTCCGGTATTTGCTGGGTTGTATTGCCCACCCGTTTATAATATCTGCCTCTAAAACTAACGGGAGATCGCTGATGCTTTACTTTAATTTCTAAAAACTCATCTCCATCCATTTCATGTAAAATAACTTCAGGCACCACATTCAGTCCCTGAATAATTTTATTTACGATGTCCTGTTGAGCTTGATCGGATATCCCACCAGCAATTAAAGTGGAATCATCTTTTATCCCTATATATAAAGAGCCGCCTTTCGCATTTATAAATCCCGAGAGCGTTTTCATGGCACTGTCATTGAACTTCTCTTTAAGCTCAATCACTTCAGATTCTTTCAATTTTGAAGGATCAAAAGGTGCCATATTAAAACCCGAGTTCTTTCAACACTTTATTTAACTCTTTATCGGCTTTGACCCGCTCTTCTTCGGCTTCCTGAAGCAATACAACAGCGTCTTCTAACGGAAGCACTTCTTCACCCGAAGATTGAGAAACATAGCGGGAAGGACTGAGGTTGTAGTCGTTTTTAACAATCTCCTTTACCTCCACCGCTTTTGAAATATCGTCTTCCTCCTTCCAATTCAGGTACAAATCCGCAATTTGTTTGATATGCTTTTCTTCCAGGAAGTTCTTGGGATTCCCTTTTTTATACAGCGGAGAAGCATTGATCAAAAGCACTTCCTTTTTATGCTTTTTATTTTGATTGATGATGAGGATGATGCCCGGAGCGGAGGTATTGAAAAACATATTTTCCGGCATCAGGATCACGGACTCAATCAAATCCTTTTCCACATATTCCTTTCGGATATCCCGTTCCTTGTTTTTTCCGGTATTTCCACTTCCCCGAGAGACCGCGCCGGTATCCAAAACCACGGCTATTCTTCCATTTTCCGACAGTGAAGCAGACATATGCTGCACCCACCCCCAATCGGCCGTATTGGATGGCGGAAACCCAAACTGAAACCGGCCATAGGTATCATTTTCATACACCGATTCCTTAAAATTTTGGTTCCACATGGGATTGGCCGTTACGATATCGAATTTCTTCAATTTAGTATCCTCGTCCAGGAACTTGGGGCGGTTCATAGAATCGCCAAGTCCGATGGTGGTATTATGCATATCGTGGATAAAAGCATTCATCTTTGCCATTGCAAAAGTTGACGGCTGAATTTCCTGCCCAAAAAACTGAAGGGGTTTCTCTTTATAATCTTTCCCGAACTTTTCCTCAAACCGCAGCTTACACTTGATGAGCAGTCCGGCCGATCCGCATGTGGGATCGTAACAGCTTTCGCCGGGTTCCGGATTCAATATTCTTGCCATTAACAAGGCTACTTCGCGAGGTGTATAAAACTCTCCTGCACTTTGTCCCGAACCTTCCACAAATTTCCGGATTAGATATTCATAAGCCCGGCCTATAATATCCGGTTCCACGTCCTCCAGACCCAGACGGTGTTTGCTTAAAACATCTACCAAGCTTTTTAATGCGTCATCGGAAATAATACGCTGTCCGCTAGTAGTGGCATTGAAATCTACCGTATTAATAACCCCTTCCAGCCGATTATTTTCGCGGGCAAGGGCGCGAACCATATCGGTTAAAAACTCTCCGATTCCGGTACTTTTTTGTTTCAACTCTGTCCAGCGGTATTCCGGTGGAATGTACACTCTTACATAAGAATGGTCTTCGGCTACAATTTCCTCCGTAGTTTCCTCATCCCCGAACTGTTCTGTGAGTTTCGCCATTTCATCATCAAACACATCCGAAAGGCGTTTGATGAAAATAAGCGGGAGGATGTAGTCCTTGTACTTTGCGGCCTCCACCGGTCCGCGAATTTGGCTTGCCGCATCCCAAAGCCAATTGCTTAATTCACTTGTATCAAGTTTTCCCATCTAAAAAAATACGTTTAAAAAATTTATGTAGGGCAATTATAGGTCAAGAATAGATGGTAATCAAAAATTTGCCGTAAAAAAATAAAGCCTCATAAATCAATGACTTATGAGGCTTAAAAGTACGCCCGGAAGGATTCGAACCCTCAGCCTTCTGATCCGAAGTCAGACGCTCTATCCAGTTGAGCTACGGGCGCAGGTGTTTTGAATATCGAATATTGAACATTCAATAGTGCATATTGAAGTGATTTTGTTTCGAATTTCAAAAGGGCATCAAATATAAGAAGAGTTGTGTTCAGAAACATCAAAAATCGGGCACTGTTTTATAAGATCAACATGGCATCGCCGAAGGAATAAAAGCGGTACTCTTCTTTAATGGCATGTTCATATAACCGCTTCATTTCATCAAAGCCCATAAAGGCCGCTACCAACATCAGCAGAGTACTTTTGGGTAAGTGGAAATTAGTGATCAAAGCATCAGTGGCTTTAAAGTCATAACCGGGGGTGATGAAAATATCTGTTTCCTTACTCTCGGGCCTGAATGTTCTTGGCTTACCCGATGCCGTTTCCAATACCCGAACGCTGGTGGTTCCTACAGCAGTAATATGGCCGGCTGCATTCAGTTCATCACACGTATTTTGCTCCAAGTGATACCACTCACTATGCATGGTGTGGTCTTCAAGGTTTTCCGTTTTCACCGGGGCAAAGGTTCCTAAACCAACATGTAAGGTGACTTCGGATCTTTTTATCCCGGCTCCTTTCAGTTGATCTAACAGTTCGTCTGTAAAATGTAATCCTGCAGTTGGCGCTGCTTTGCTGCCAAGGTCTTTTGCATAGACCGTCTGGTATTCATCGGACAGGGATTCATCCTGCTCTATATAGGGAGGAAATGGAGTGTGCTTGAATGGTGCCAGCTTCGGGTCGTCAAGGTCACAAGACAAGATCAATGTTCGCAACCCGTCTTCAGCTATATGTGTTACTTTTGCTGAAATATTTTTGGCCAGTTTTATCTCTTTTCCCTGTTTGAATTTCTTCCCGGGACGTACCAAAGCTTCGATCGTATTATTATTACTGACAGAAGTAACAAATAACTCTTTCTTACCTTCATCAAAAAGCAGACGGCATTTCTCAACCTTGCTGTTGTTAACAACCAGGGTAGTTGAGTCCGGTAAATACTGTCCGAGATTATAGAAATGATCGTCGGTTATCGAGCCGGATTTTCGGTCATAAACCAAAAGACGCGCATGATCTCTTGGATGTGCTGGAGATTGAGCGATCAGACTTTCAGAGAGATTATAGTCAAAGTCAGAAAGGGTAAAATTCAAATTTATACCTTTTGAGTAATTTTTTCCTTTACGCTTTCAATGACTCCCTTGACCCCAATACCAATTTCATCATGAAGTTCTTCCTGGGTACCGTGTTCTACTATACGATCAGGAATCCCCATAATTTTGAGCGTTGGGCGATCTGCCTTCTCAGAGATATATTCAGCTACCGCACTGCCAAAACCACCAAGCCTGGATCCGTCCTCTAAGGTTATGATATGATCGTAATTTCGGCATACCTCATCGATCAGCTCTGTATCCAGGGGTTTGGCAAAACGCATATCGTAATGCCCGATCTCTATACCTTGGGCTGCTAATAGTTCCGCTGCTTCAATCGCATACTTTCCTATCGGCCCAAAACTTAAAACGGCTATCTCTTCACCTTTTCTCAACTCTATTCCTTTTCCAATCTCCATCGACTCAAAGCCTTCACGCACTTGCATTCCGGTTGACTTACCCCGAGGATAACGAATTGCCCAGGCAGCATCTTCATATTTGGAGGCTGTATACATCATGTCTCTAAGATCTTGCTCATTCAAGGGAGAAGAGATCACCATATTCGGAATTGCCCTCATAAAGGCTGTATCATAACAACCGTGATGCGTTGGTCCGTCTGCACCTACCAGGCCTGCACGATCTATACAAAAAACTACCGGCAGGTTCTGGATCGCCACGTCATGTACCAACTGATCATATCCTCTTTGAAGAAATGAAGAATAGATGGCACAGAATGCTTTTTTAGCTTCGGTGGCAAGGCCTGCAGCAAATGTTACTGCATGTTGCTCTGCAATACCGACATCAAAAGCCCGGTCGGGGAAAGCTTCCATCATAGGCAGTAAACTGGAACCACTTGGCATTGCGGGAGTCATGCTTACAATTCGTTCGTCCTTCTCTGCCAGTTCTACCAGTGCATCTCCAAATACATCCTGATATTTGGGAGCTGACTTCTTTTTGACCGGAGATGCAGCAACCAGCGACTTCCCAGTGATCTTGTCAAATGGACTGCTTGATGCATGCCATTTTGTTTGTTCGCGTTCAGCCGGGGCAAAACCTTTCCCTTTCACCGTTACGATATGAAGTAATTTTGGCCCCTTTACTTCTTTTAGATCTTCAAGCATATCACGCAGCCCGTTTACATCATGACCATCAGTAGGACCGTAATATTTAAAACCAAGCGCCCGGAACAATGACCCCGGAGTAAGAGCCGCTGTCATTGCATTCTCAAGTCTTGAAGCTACTTTCCGCATTTTCTCACCTGCCGACTTGAAGTGCCCAAGCATATCATACACTTCATCCCTCATCTTATTGAAGGTTTTGCTGGTGGTAATGTCTGCTAAATATTCTTTCAGTGCTCCAACATTGGGGTCTATCGACATGTTATTGTCGTTGAGGATCACCAGTATATCGCTATTCATTGCGCCGGCGTTATTCATCGCTTCAAATGCGAGTCCAGCCGTCATGGCCCCGTCACCGATCACTGCTACCACTTTTTTATCAGAGTTGTCGAGGTCACGGGCAACTGCCATACCGAGTGCTGCTGAAATTGATGTGCTTGAATGACCAACACCAAAGGTGTCATACTCGCTTTCTGAGCGTTTCGGAAAACCTGAAAGCCCTCCATATACTCTATTTGTATGGAACTGGTCACGCCGGCCTGTCAAAATCTTGTGTCCATATGCCTGATGCCCAACATCCCAAACCAAAAGATCCTTAGGTGTATCATACACATAATGAAGTGCCGTAGTTAATTCTACTACGCCTAAGCTGGCTCCAAAGTGGCCGCCATTTACGGAGACCATATCAATGATATACTGGCGCAGCTCATCACACACATCCTGTAGCTGTGCGGGTTCTAATTTTTTAAGATCAGACGGGGAGTTAATGCCGGCAAGCAATTTTCCCGGTTTTGGCTGTTTTGTCTCCATAATTTCTCTTTTACTGTGTATTCGCTTCTTTCACTTGTTCTATACGAAGCTCGGCTTTTTCCAGAATTTCCGTGCAGAATTTCGACATCTTAACGCCTTCTTCGTATAATTTAACAGAATCTTCAAGTGTAATGTCTTCGTCCTCTAATTGTTCCACTATGGATTCCAATTTTATTAAAGCCTCTTCGAAGCTAAGTCGTTCCTTTTCTGCCATTAAGATTTTTAAACCGGTTTATTATAAAGATCAGTATGATCTAAGGATACCGGTTTTTTGGGAAAAAGACATGGTGTAACAGTACGATTAGTTTGGGCTAAAGTTAACTTGAATTCTTCTTATTGATCTCCTATTCCATATGGAAGCCGGCTATATACAAGATGTCCATTGCTCATCACCAATATCACATCTTGAGTGGATCTGATGTCTTCGATGGGATTGCTATTTAAAACTATAAGATCTGCTTCCATTCCCTGTTCTACCCTTCCTGTTTTATTCTCTATTTGCAGAAGTCGGGCAGCATCTGATGTGGCAGCTCTTATCGCTTCATATGGGGAAAATCCCAGTTCAACAAAAAACGTGACCTCATGACTTACCCTTGTCATGCTATTGGGTCCATATCCCGTATCGGCACCGGTTACAATGGTCACACCCAACTCTCTGGCTTTCTTAACGGTTTTTCCTAATTCAGGGAGCATATGCCTGCCGCGATTTCTTAACACCGGATTGTCATAATCTCCTCCGGGCTGAGTAAGATCATAAACCGTGCTGAATGTTGGCACAAAAAAGGTTCCTTTTTCGGCCATAAGCTTTAATGTTCGTTCGCTTAAATAAGTGCCGTGTTCAATACTTCTGGCTCCTGCTTTAACGGCTGCATATGAACCTTCATCTCCATGACCGTGAATCTGAATTGGGATCCCATATTTGGCGGCTTCATCTACCACTACTTTAAGCTGATCTTCGGTGTAGGTTTGTTTTCTTGGGTCGGTATTGGGAAGACCTGCACGCTCCGTGCCCCTTGTTTTGATGAACATAGCTCCACGTTCGGCATTTACCCTAACTAATTTTCTGAGTGTTTCTTCGGTCGTAACTCCATCAAAGAGTGAGGCCAGCTCCGGATCCGCCAATATAGTCTCGCCTAAGTCTGGTGACACGAAAACACCGGCAGGGATCATATCAGGACCGGCAATATAATTCTGATCCGCCAGGTTCTTGATCGCAACATCCTGAAAGTAAGGAACGCTTGAGCTTCGAACCGTAGTAACGCCGGAATAAAGAGCCCGCTTTGCGGATTCAAGTGAGTTCAAATGAGTATGAGCATCCATAAATCCGGGAAGAATATACTTTCCTTCCATATCTATCACTTCGTATCCATCCGGAACGTTTCCGGAATTCTCAGTAACTCTTTCGATCACGCCTTCCGAAACCAGGATCATAGAATTTTCAAGGATCTCTTCATTTACCTGATCGATGATATGACCATTTATGAGAGCATAATCTTTATGCTCTAATTGGCGTGCCGTTAACAGACTGCTGAATACGAATACAAATATCAGGGGAGTAAGTAATTTTCTCATAATGTGTTTAGTAGGATTTATTCCGGGGAGCCTAATTATAACAAAAGATCCTAACTATTACTTCTGCCTGTTCTATCACCAATAAATCCTCTGAATTGTCTCCCCATTGGTCTCGATAATTACCGCTCGCTCCTTACTCGTAAATAGTAATTCCGCCTTTGATCGCCATAACCGATCGACCGCCTCCGGGTGAGGATGTCGAAAGCGATTATTCTCTGCCAATGATATGATCGCCTTCTCCGGGCTAACATGATCAAGAAATACATCGCCGGAACTTGTTCTGCTGCCGTGGTGCCCTACTTTAAGAAGGTCTGTATCCAAGAGGTCATCATACATTTTTACCAGTCTCTCTTCCTGATGTATTCCTGCATCTCCCACAAAAAGAAACTCTGACTTCCCATAGATCACATTCAAGATCAGGGAATGCTCGTTAGGATCAGAAGTAAACTTTTGGCCTTCCGGCCCCATCACTAAAAACAATACTGAAGGATCTATACCCAAGGTATCTCCTGACTGGAGTGGTAATACGGGGACAGACTTCTCCCTTGCTATCTTCAAATAAGTAGCATACAAATTTGAATCGTATTCATAGCCCGAATTGTAAATCACATCGATCGGAATTCCTTCCAGCAGATCGATGATACCTCCAATATGATCCGCATGAGGATGGCTTAGAAAGACAGCATCAAGCTTTTCAATTCCACTTGCTTGCAGGTGCGGAAGTATGATCGACCTTCCGCTGTTATATGAGGGAGACCAGACTCCTGCATCTACCAACACATTTTTCCCTGACGGTGTCTGTATAAGCGTAGCATCTCCCTGCCCAACATCAAAAAAAATAACCCTGAGTTTTGCGGGTTGAAGTTTTTCGATCACATCCAGAGATGTAATTACACATAGTGATGCTATTACACCTATAGCCAGTTTCCACTTCAAAGCCGGAATATTCCATGCCGAGATAGTGCATACCAGAAATAACCAAAACAGAAAGAAAAGATCGCTTTCAACAGATGCAGTGGTCCAGGCCCACTCCCAGTTTGCTGCAGTTGTTACAAAGGCATTCATCCACTCAAGGAATAGAAGTGACGGATAATTAATAATGAACCCTGCAATAGGAATGACTAACGTAATGAATAAAGCGATCAATGAAAGAGGGACAATCAATCCCAATAGTGGAACAAAAAGAGCATTTGCGACCGGACTTACCAATGAGATCTCTCCAAAGTAGTGTGCCTGTAGGGGATATAAACCAAATTGCACAACCAATGATACAATGATCACCATTAGCGGCTTACCATACCACCGAACCCTCACCCAATAAGGTAGTGTATTCTGGATCACCGGAAGAATGAGCAGAATGATCAAAACCGCGGCAAAGGAAAGCTGAAATCCAATCTCAAACAATTGCGAGGGATCAATAACCAAAAGCACAATGGCAGCCGCTGCCGTCAAATTAATGGAGTCATTCACCCGGTGGAATAACTTACCAAAGCTTAAGAATCCGGCCATCACAGAGGCACGCATGACAGAAGGTGAGAAACCGGTAATTCCGGCGTAACAGACCAACAACATTATTAAGATAATCAGACCGATCATGATGCCATATCTCTTGGTCCAGAAATAAGGAATTATAATCCAAAAAGGCGCTACTATAAACCCAACATGCAATCCTGAAACGGCCATAATGTGAGATAATCCAGCTCTGGCAAAAGCAAGTTTAGAATCCGAATCCAGGTCTTGTTTGTAACCAACCAATAGGGCTTTAGCAATCGCCGCCGTCTCAGAGTTAAAGTTATTTTCAACCAGATCTAAGGCCTTTTCCCGCCACCAAACCCATTCCAGAATGTTTTTGTTTGGAACAACTCCGTGAAGTCCTTCCGCTTTTACCTGTACCGAGATACCTTGTGACCGGAGATAAGCTTTATAGTCAAATTCATGAGGATTTCTTTTTCCTGAAATGGGAATGATAGTTCCGCTGATCTCCACCTGATCTCCCAATGTTGGCTGGGCACTAACTTCATCCGCTAAGATCCTGGCTTTATATTCTTGAGCTGATACTATGCCTCCGAGTTGCGTTTCCGTTACCGACAGGTCCCACCTGACTTTTCCGGTCGATGTTGCGGACATGGCGTGAATATTTCCCGTTACCTCAACTTCTTCCCAGCCAGATAGTTGCATAAGCTGAATAGTTTTTGAAGTCCCGTGTTTAGAGTCAACGGCCATTCTGAATGCCCCAAAAACCAGGATCATCAATAGGAAGATAAATGCGGAAAGCTTAGGCCAAAAAGTACTGATGGTTGTTCTGTTTCTCCATTCTATGAATGCCAAAACAAAGAATAGAATACCAAATAAAACTGCGGTTAAAAGCAGGGAGGGCTCGTAAAAATAAAAAAGCAGAATTCCGGCTATCAGGAATAAAACGATCCTAACAGCAGGATATCTGCTAAATGGAAATTGATATGTATTCCGCTGCCCCATAACAGTAAGAGCAACGAAAAGTCAATTCCTTACAAAAAATTTAAAAAAAATTGAGATCACTCAACCGGTCTCATAGAAATTAGTTCTCTGAAGGAACCAGGCGATAAATGCCATCACCTTCTGCGGTGAAGTAAATGTACCCGTCCGGAGCTTCTTCGATGGCACGGATTCTTCCTACACCTTCAACCAATTTCGTTTCCTCGAGAATTTCATTTCCATCTACCTCTAAATGGGCGATGTAAGAGAATTTAAGTGACGCCACCAAGAGATCACCTTCCCAGCCAGGATATTTATCGCTGGTTACAAAAGTCATGCCTGCAGGAGCAATCGAAGGATCCCAATAAAGTACAGGCTGTTCCATTCCTGCCCGGGCAGTGTCTTCTGTGAATTCCGTTCCATTGTAGTTGATACCATAACTGATCACAGGCCATCCATAGTTATTCCCCAGCTCAATGATGTTTATTTCATCTCCGCCTCGAGGTCCGTGCTCATTCGCCCATACCATTCCGCTCTGCGGATTCAAGGCCATGCCCTGAGGGTTTCGGTGTCCATAGGAATAAGTAGCTTCTTTAGCTCCGTCCTCCCCTACAAATGGATTGTCTGAAGGGATACTTCCATCATCATTCAACCGATAGATCTTTCCGCCATCCATGGTTATATCTTGTGGCAGTACGTCTCTATTTCCTCTGTCACCGATCGAGAAAAACATATATCCGTTGTTATCAAAAACAATGCGGCTTCCATAATGCTGACCTCTCGTTGTGTTGGGAACTGCTTTATACAGTACTTCGGCGTCAACCAATGCATCGTTTTCAAGCTTGGCACGAATGATGGCAGTATTACTTCCTTCTCCGCTTCCGGCACTTGATGCATGTGAGAAATAGATCCAGCCGTTTTCCTCATAATTGGGGTGAAGTTCAATATCAAGAAAACCTCCTTGCCCGTTTACATCAAGATCTGATGGAATCCCATCTGTTATTTCGGCTGCTATTTCACCATTACTGATTCGGTATAATGTTCCTGATTTTTCTGTTATAAGCATGTCCCCATCAGGTAAAAATGCTATGCCCCAACCAATTCTAATGCCATCTACCACTTTTTCCGCTTCCACAGATATTTCTGCAGGTTGAGACTGAGCCTCCCCCGCCTCTCCGTTACACCCGACCATAACCAACAGGCCGGCTAATATCATCCCTAAGTTTGTAGCAATTTTTTTGATGCTCATAGTAATTTTTTATTAATTATAGTTTATCGATATAAAAATTGTCTGAATTCATCTACGCCCATATAACCGGTTTTTTTCTTGATAACGTTTCCTTCTGCATCAAGGATCAATGAGGTTGGAAATACATAGGCGCCTTTGCTTTGAGCAAAATCAATAGAGGGAATTTCTTCCCCATTAAATTGAATAGGTTCCGTCGAATTCCCATCAAGCCGAACCGGGATATAGTTGGCATCCATTA
Organism: Gracilimonas halophila; assembly: GCF_042684365.1. Taxonomy (NCBI): domain Bacteria; kingdom Pseudomonadati; phylum Balneolota; class Balneolia; order Balneolales; family Balneolaceae; genus Gracilimonas; species Gracilimonas halophila. The sequence continues at coordinate 74,042 of NZ_JBHULI010000002.1, forward strand.
CCTGACGAACGGTGGAATCCGGGAATACCTCCCGATCCATGGCCCTGCAGTATTTACAGCCGATCTCGTATACATCCACAAATATCAACTTGTCAGATGAAGCCGCCATTTGCTGAGCCTCGTGAATGGGGATCCATTCCGGAGAATTGTCGTTTACCGGAGCCTGTACATTACTCAATGAGATGTACACAAAGATCCCTAAAAAGATGCTTACCGCTATTATGACAATGTTCTTCTTTTTCATGACGTTTTTTAGATTGAATATTCTAAAATACTAAAAGTTAGCGTGTGATTTAGCTGAACGAATTTAAAACAGGTTAAAGTTCGAAAGCTAAAGACAGATTTTTTTACCTTCAGATAAAAATTATTCTATGAAAGAAAGAGATTCATACCGCCTGGGAAAAGTACAGGTAACCATTACCGAAAGCGAAAAACCCAATAAGTTAAACGTGGAGTGCTTCGATGGGGAATACCATTCAGAATTTACGGTGAGTGAATATGAGTTCAAGAACTATCGCAGGTTAATGAATCAACGTATTACTCAGGCTTATAAAAATATTGAAGAAGAAGAGTAGGTCTGATTTTCGACTGTACCTTGTAAGTCGGTATATATAAACCTGCCTCAACAAAGGAAAAACAGCAACTCTCAGACATAAAAAAAGCCGGCCTTTTCGAGACTCGCTGCTTTGTTTTTTTGAATAACTGCTTCCAATATACGACGGAAAACCTCCCTCGGCCAAATCTAATTTCTTTTCTATAAGTAATAGCAAGTAATGTGAAATTATTTGTAGTTTAACCTCTAATAAAACCATTTTTTATTCATTTAATTTTGAGACGCAATGCCTAAACAAATCGGAGATCTCACCCTATATTCGGTCGATGATCTGCACGAACAACTCGGAATTTCAAAAATGACGCTTCGAACGTATTTGCGTGAAGGTCGTATTCGCGGGCGAAAACTGGGGGTGAGCTGGTACGTTACTGAAGAAGCCATCCGGGAATATTTTGATGAGCCTCAGCCTGAATCCGGTTCAACCCAAACAAAGAAAAATAAAAAGAAGTACCGGTATATAGTACAGGGCATTAACGACCTCGTGAGTGAGACCGAAGAATGTGAGACCATTGACGAGGTTATTCAGATATTGAACGAACAAGCCATTATCAGTTTGTTTCAGGTTCGGATAGTGAACAGGGAAACGGATGAGATCACAGAAATTATTAAAGCCAGAGATTTTTTAGATAAACATGCTAACACTTAAAGATACCGGATTAGAGGAATTTTCTTTCGGAGATGATTCCGACGACAAATTTTATGTATTGGTAAATAAGAAGATAAGTCCCGAAGGGATTGATGTAGATAAACTCAGCAAAGCTGACCCCATGAAATTTGATTCTGTACTAAATGAAATGGGCTGCATACTCATGCTCAACGGAATTGAAGTAGCCGAGCTTTGCATGCGTGGAGACCTGGATAATGAGAATCTTCACGAAAGTATGTTTGAGCTTTGTAAAGAAGAAGGGTTGATCCGGTAACATACCGAAACTACTCTAACTATATCGGCTCAGCGAACCGATATACGTACTGCGGCTCTCTGGCCCACTTAATGTAGGCTTAGTTTGTCAGCTTAAAAGGCCCGCTTTCTTTCCACCACTCCCATGCCCGGAGCAGACAAATAACTGTTTTCCCATCATTGATCTCACCCGTATGAACCATATTCACGGCTTCTTTGAAAGGAATTCGTTCTTTGGTAACAAATTCATCATCATCTACTTTTTGGGGAACCGAATCCAGGTTCCAGGCGGTGTAAATATGGATGACCTCATCGGAGTAACCGATGCCGGGATAGAAATGACCCACATAACCAAAATCACCTGTAGCTACTCCGGCTTCTTCTTCTAACTCCCTCATGGCTGTTTTATCCTGAGGCTCGCCTGCATCAATTTTGCCGGCTGGAACTTCCCAGAAGATCTGTGCCATAGGGTAGCGAAATTGTCGTATCATCATGATATCACCGTTTTCAAAGACCGGAACAACAGCACATGCACCCGGATGTTTGATCCATTCCCTTGATGAAACGGTCCCGTCGGGAAGCTCAACTTCATCATAGAAAACATGCAGTAACTTCCCCTTAAAAACTTCTTTTGAATTCAGCTTTTTCTCGACCAGTAATTTGTGCTCGTTCATGGTGGTTTTAGAGACTTAATGACTGTAAATTTGGAGTCGCAATATCGTAAATAAAAACAAGGTTTGGCTACAAGCAATAAAAATATAGACGGCAAAAAGGTTAGGGTGTCAGGTCGGGTCTTTACCTGGTCCAATACCATTTCTTTTTCCCGGATTCTGGTTGCCTTCCCTATCGTATATCTCCATTATCAGAATAATTTTCAGGTTACTCCTTTAATGTATGTGCTGATCATTTATGGAGTAATTTCAGATTATCTGGATGGGTTCATTGCCCGGAAAACGAATACGATATCAGAGGTCGGAAAAATGATAGACCCGATCGCTGATAAACTTTGTGCACTTGTTTTATTTATCTATACCGTGTGGATCGGATGGATCCCTCTTTGGTTTTTGTTGTTTGCGATGGCACGGGATATCAGCATTATGGCCGGATCCTATTTCATCAAGAAGAAATATGATAAAGTAGCCATGGCAATTATGTCCGGGAAGATCTCAGTGAATATTTTGGCTCTCTACTGGATCGCTGTTTTCTTTTTCCCCGAGGCTCAAAGCGTACACATGTTTTTGATGGCATGTTCGGTAACTTTAATGGTCATATCTTGGATTGATTATTTTAACCGCTACCGCCTGATCATGCGCGGGGCAAAATTCAATTAGTTTATATGGGATTTCTCGAAAAATTAGGACTTAAAAAGAAAGAGAAACTGGACGAAGGTGTTGAGAAGAGCCGGGATGGTCTTCTCAATAAGATCGGAAAGGCATTTGTTGGAAAGGATACGGTTGATGATGCCATTCTTGATGACCTGGAAGAGATCCTGATCACCTCCGATGTTGGGGTTAATACCACCATTGAGATCATTAAAAAGATCGAGGCCCGCGTAGCAAAAGATAAATATGTAACTCAGGATGAGCTGCAAACGATGCTTCGGCAGGAGATCGTGGATCTGCTTGAGGACAATGCACCCGACAAGCCCGCTGAGTTTGAAGCCGATTTCCCTGTTAAACCACACATTATTTTAGTTGTTGGAGTGAATGGTGTCGGGAAAACAACGACGATCGGGAAACTCGCACATCTCTATAAAAAGGCCGGTAAAAAAGTGATCATGGGTGCCGCTGATACTTTCCGTGCTGCTGCCGTTGATCAGCTTAAGATATGGAGTGAACGGGCGGATGTTCCTATCATCCAACAGGGACAAAATGCAGACCCGGCTTCCGTTGCTTACGATACCGTAGCGGCAGCCAAAGCCCGAGGGTCGGATGTGGCACTGATCGATACTGCCGGACGTCTTCACAACAAGAAAGCCCTGATGGAAGAACTGGCTAAGATCAAAAGAGTTATGGGCAAAGTAGTAGAGGGAGCCCCGCACGAAGTGATCTTGGTTCTGGATGCCTCAACCGGACAAAATGCGTTACAACAGGCACGAGCCTTCACTGAAACCGTTGATATCACCGGACTGGCACTGACAAAACTGGATGGAACTGCCAAAGGCGGAATCGTGATCGGAGTTTCTCATGAGCTAAGTGTCCCTGTAAAGTATATTGGATTGGGTGAGCAAATTGAAGACTTACAGGTCTTTGACCGCGCCGATTTCGTGAATGCCTTATTTGGGGAATAAAAAAAGCCGGGATTCCCGGCTTTTTTAAAATTAACTGTTTCCACCCGGCTTTGGATCACCGGTCCCTCCGGTATCAGAATCTCCTCCTTTTCCTCCATCATCTTCACCGTCATCATCAGGATCAGTATTTTTAAAATATATATTGGTTAGATAATTATTTTCCATTTTTAAATATTATTTCTTAATAGTTCCCTATGAAAAAACAATTTATTATAAGGACATTCAATTAGGAAGGAGTAATATTTCTTAAATGAAAGCAGTACTTACCATAACTTTTTTGATCACTTTTGGGTTTTGGCAAATCTTAAATGCCCAGGCATCTCAGGGTGACTCTCTGCTTGTCCTTGGAAATGAATCTTATTCCAACCAAGACTATGACCGTGCCGCTAGGCATTACCAAAAGGCCATGGACCTTTTTCTGGAAGAAAGTGATTCTTTAAAATGGCTGGAAGCCTCCTTTGAATATGCAAGAACGCTTAATATAAGTGGCTCTGTGAATGAGGCTGTTGAGATTTTTCTTACTCTTGACAAAACATCACTCCAACAAATTCCCACATCTTTACAAATACGCCTCAAAAATTACATCGGGCTAACTTTAAGACGTACTGAGCAGTATGATGAAGCACGGAAGTATTATTTGGATGCCATGAAACTTGCGGAGGGGATAAGTGATTCCATTGTGATCGCCCAGTTGAATAATAATATTTCCTATACCTATCAAAATACGGGCGATTATGAAACAGCGCTTCTTCATCAACAAAAAGCATTGGAGATTTATATTGCTTTAGGTAATGATTCCAGGCTTTCGTTTGTCTTGAATGGAATTTTCCTGACAATGATGGAATTAGGACTCCACCGGCAAGCAGAGCCGTATATCCGCAAAAGCCTTGAGATACGTAAAAAATTAGAAAACCCTCGCTTACTCGATATCGCTTTTCACAACCTGGCCTGGAACTTGGAGCGACAGGGAAAAAGAGATAGTGCCATCATTTACTATCAAAAGTCATTGGAGCTCTCCAGGATGCTTGAGAACCCTTTCGAGATCACCCAAACTTTGGAAAATATCGGTAGCCTTTACGAACGTTCAGGCGATTTTGAAAACGCTCTTGGCTATTACAATGAGGCCTTGACCATCAACCGTGAAATTAACCGACCGGTTTCAACAGCAGAAGGCTTATTTCGCATTGCCCGTATTGCTGTAAAAAATAATGATCTTGAAAATGCCACGGCTTTCTACAATGAGGCGTTAGAATGGGTGGAGGACGTAAATGATCCAAGGTTTCTTACTAATTTATATCTGGATTTTGCCAACCTTGAGCTTCTGAAAGGAAACAATGGGAAAGCGAAAGAATATATTTCTAACGCACGTAATATTGCCTTTGAAAAGGAATTTCAATTACAGCAGGTCAGGTCACATAATTTACTAGGGGAGCTTTATAACATTGAAGGGAATCTACAGCTGAGTCTTGAGGAGTATAAAAAAGCTTATAAACATTCCTCCTCTTTTGCTATAACTGATAGAATTTCTCCTTCAATGAATCTTGCCAAAGCTTATAATGATGCCTCTTCAGACAGTGCCTTTATATTTGCAGAAGAAGCCTTTTCATTGATAGACTCGGTGCGTACTAATGTAGCAGGACTCGCTTTTCGGTCCGGATTTTTTAGTCAGCATGCCGGTTTTTATAATGAAGTGGCCTCTTGGTATATCAAAAGAAAAAATGACCCGAAGAAAGCCTTTGAGCTGATCGAGTCTGCCAAGGCACGAGTATTGATGGATGAGCTTGCTGAAGCACGGGAAAAAGAACTTAGTTCTCTGGATGAATCAACCCTTATCAAAAAGCAGCAAAAGGCCAAGCAAATTGACCGATTATACAATCAACTTTCTGCAACAGAGTCACTAACCGAGAAAAGTGCCATACGGGATGAGCTCAAAGATCTTGAGTTCGAATATCAAAGTTTTCTGAATGAACTGCATGTAAGTAATGTAAGTCTTAAAGATTTCAAGTACCCTAAACCGATTACCCTCCAGAAAGCTCAGGATATGCTGGATTCTGAATCTGCAATTTTGGAATATGCTTTCACTGAAGAACATGTGGTTCGGCTTTTGATCACAGAAGATAATATTACTGGCAGTATTCTTATGCCTGAAGGTTCACCGAAAGCAAAACAGTACTTTACTGAAAAGATCAGAACTTACCGGGAAGCGATCACAAGCAAAGCCTCGGTTAATGAAATACAAGAGATCGGAGCCTCTCTATATACTCAACTTATTCCCTCTGAAGTTTCTGAAAGCAGAAGTGAAATTTCGAACTTACTGATCATTCCCGGAGGAGCACTTACTTTTCTTCCTTTTGAAACCCTAAGCAATAACAACCGATATTTGATCGAAGACTTTCATATTAAATACCTTCCCTCGGCTTCTATCTATTCATTTATAAATAACCCACACCGGACTACAAATTTTGAGTTATTGGCTCTTGCCGGTTCCGGCTTTGAAGGAGGCGATGGGCTTACCAATCAGAGTAGCTCTCAGGCATCTTTTGCCTCCCTTCCTTCTACCTTACTGGAAGTGGATTCCATCTCAGTGAATTTCACTAATTCTAGGATTCTTAAGAATGATGATGTTACCGAGGCTAACTTAAAGTCTCATGATCTGAGTGATTTCCGCTTTATCCATTTTGCCACCCATGCCGAGGTGAACGAATCAACTCCTTCTCAAAGCGGGTTGTTGCTTTCCAAGAAAACTGATGTAGAATCTCTTTTTGGTGAAGACGGATTTATGAACAGCCGGGAAATTTCCGGGCTAAAACTGAATGCAGATCTTGTAACCTTAAGTGCGTGCAATACCGGAATGGGTAAAATTGTGACCGGTGAAGGCTTGCTTGGATTGCAGCGCTCCTTCCTCTCCGCCGGGGCTTCTTCAGTGATGGTTAGCTTGTGGAGCATCTACGACCGAAGTACTGCAGATTTCATGTCCGAGTTTTACAGTATGCTTAAGACACACGAGAGTGCAGACTATGGTATCATGAACCGAACATTAAATTGGTTTGGCTTGTATGAGCATCCATTATTTGATTATAAAGCCAAAGCACTTCGGGACGCCAAAATCTCAATGATCGAACACCCATATTATAGCCATCCGGTTTATTGGGCGCCTTTTATTCTGGTTGGGAAATAAAAAACGCTCCGACGCAAAGCGTGCGGAGCGAGTTTGAGGCTCTATATCAACTTTTAGATTCCCACCTTCGCGGGAATGACTTTTGGCATGTGCTCTACCTCGGTTGAACCTGTGTTTTTTCTATGAATTCCTGATTATCAACTTCAGGTCTTTCGGGTGAATTTGCCAATAGTGCGGTCAGGTTATATACCAGTTTTGTTCTTTTCGTAAGCGGGCCAAAAGTGATCTTATCGATATGGTCAGAAGGCCGATGGTAATCAGCATGCACACCGGTGAAAAAGAACACGAATGGTACTCCAAGGCGACCAAAGTTCCAGTGATCACTTCTTCGATAGAATTGATTTGGATCATTCAGGTCATTATACCTTTTGCTTAAAGTCAGATTTGGCCCCATCGTGTTGGCAACCTGAGTCAAACTGTCTAAACCTGATGATATGATCTCTCCACCAATGATGTACACATAATTACTGTCTGCTTCATTTTGCTCATCCACCCGGCCGATCATGTCTATATTGATGTTGGCAACTGTATTCTCAATGGAGAAAATGGGATGATCAGAATAATAACGAGATCCCAAAAGTCCTTTTTCCTCCCCGGATACGTTCAGGAACAGCACGCTTCGTTTTGGCCCTGCTCCGGCTTTTTTGGCATCCATCATTGCTTGTGCAGTTTGAAGGGTTGCCACTGTTCCGCTACCGTCATCATCAGCCCCATTGTAGATGTTATCTCCTGTGGAATCCGGGCGACCTACTCCAACGTGATCGTAGTGAGAACTTAATACCACTACTTCATTTTTTAGCTCAGGGTCACTTCCCTCCAAAAAAGCCACTACATTTTTGGTAACAATTGTATTCTCATTTACTGTTGGGACGTGATCTAAAGCCAACGGCAATTCTCTGGATTCAAAAGCGCCGGGGTTTTCCAAAATACTTTCCTGAACTTCAGAAAGCCTGTTAACATCCTCAAGCCCCAGCATATGTGCTGCAAGCTCAGGGTTTACCCGATTGAATGCCGGAGAAGTTCCACTGTCTTCTTGCAGATACTTAAGTGACATCCCTCCTCCGACTCCAAAATAGCCGCTCCGCTCTTCAACTTCCTGTTGGTATTCTTCTACATCCGTGCCGATGACTAAAATGGTGCCGAGAGCTCCTCCTTGAGATAAAGCCATTTGCAAATGCTGCATGTTCGTATGTTCTTCATCATATAAGATAAAGAGCCATTTCCCCTCTGTTTCTTCTGGAAAATGATCGATCCCTTCTTCAGCGTTCATCATTCCCGTTCCCGCAAAAACAACGGAACCTGAAAGTGGATCGCTTCCCCCAAAAAGTGTTACGAAATTAGAACCCTGATCCGAATTATGAGTGGATTCATCCAATATGGAATCGTTCTCAGTACTCATTAACCGATAACTGATCTCTTCCATGGCGGGCTGTACAAGCTCATAGTGCTGGAAATAACTCTCATCATCACCCACGGCTTGCAGGCCCATTTCTCTGTAGCGTTTTGACAGGTAACGGGCTGCTTTTTCTTCTCCGATCGTACCTGTTTCACGGCCTTGCAGGGAATCATGAGCAAGTACAGCAAGATCGTTATATAATCCTTCCTCTGTTATATTATCAGAAAAAGAATAGATATTTGGAGCTTCACTTTGTGAGCTTTTGTTTAAAACGCTGCAGGCAGATAAAGCGGCAACGGTTATGAATAGAAGTATTTTCTTAGTCATTGTTGTAAAATATGAGGTTAATTAAGCGCCTATGATCTCATCAACAGGCTTAAGGTCTATGTGAAATTCTGTGGGGTCGTCGGCTAAAAATAAATTGATCTGTTGCTCTTTGATCATCTCCAACACAGCAAGAAATGTTACTACCACGTAGATCTTGTTCTTTAATGTAGAACAGACTTCCATAAAGGTTTGCTTACCTTTTTCTTGCAATCTGTTCAGTACAAACTCAGCTTGTTCTTCAACGGTTGTACTTACTTTTTCTACGTGATGGACGATGTTCTTTCGTTCAATATCCTGCAACACTTTCTTGAAGGCGGCGATGAGGTCAAACATGGTTACATCCTGAAGGGCTTCCCCGGTGGCTTGTTGGTCCACTTCATCGGCCTCCGGGTGCCCACGCATGTACTTCTTTCGGGTCTCTTCATCCATGTCAGCCATTTTCTCTGACATTTCCTTATAGCGTTTATACTCAAGCAGACGTTGCACAAGTTCGTATCTGGGGTCCGACTCATCAAGCTCATCGTCATCTGAATCTTCTCGTGGAAGCATCATTCTTGCCTTAATGGACATCAACATACTCGCCATCAAAATGAATTCACTGGCTACATCAAGGTCTAATTCTTCCATCAGGTGAATATACTCCAGAAACTGCTTGGTGATGTAAGAAATGGGGATATCATAGATATCTAACTCATCCCTTTTGATGAAGAATAGCAGTAGGTCGAGCGGACCTTCAAAATTGTTTAGCTGAACTCTGTACATACACTAAAACTACACTGTTACGAACTAAATTTCTTTATTTTCTTTTTGACAGCGAATGTTATTTTACGTTTTGTTTTAGTCAAGCATTATTAGAAACATGGATTACTCAAAATTTGTCGGTGCAGTACTGGAAAATAATGAGCCTGTCATCAATGAACAGGTAAAAGTGATCACCGCTGTGCTTATCAAATTTTTGACGGTTCGCTTAGATGCCCCTATCGAAGATGCTAAGGATTGCGCACAAAGTACGCTCTTAATTGCCATTGAAAAGATCCGAAATAATGAATTGGACAACCCCGATGTGGTTATAAACTACCTTTTTACTACCTCAAAACATGAGTATTTCAAGGTAATTTCCAAGAAACGGGAAGTCAATTATGATGACCTTCCAAGTCACTATTATGATAAACCAGATCAGCTTAACCGATTGGTCGATTCTGAGAAAATGAGCATACTGAAACGCTGTATAGAGGCTTTAAAGGCTGATTATAAAAAATACATCGAGTATTGGTTTCAAAACCCTGACTTCGAAACTTCAGTGGTTGCTGACCATTTTGGGATCTCTGTCAACAACGCCTGGACTAAAAAACACCGGGTGATAAATGTGCTGAAAGAATGCTTCGAAAAAAAAATTCAAATTTAACTGTAAGGAATTCCTTTTTAATCGCTCTTACATAGAAAGGACAGAATGTATTTAAATACATTCTGAACTGAGGCGAATTAAGAACAATCTCATGGATAACTCAAGAGAATTAGAAATCAGACAACGTATTGATGCATACGTAAAGGGGCAGCTTAAAGAGGAAGAAATTCAGGAACTCTGGAATGAGTTTGCTAAAAACCCTGAACTGCTGGATGTGTTGGAGCTAGAGGTAAACGTTAAAGCCATCATTGAGAAGAATGCTACCCAAGCCGTCCCTAAATCAAAGATCTACAAACTTCCATCCTGGACCTGGCATGCAGCAGCAGCTGCTGCCATTATTATTGTTGCCCTTGTTCAGCTTTTCAGGGTAGATACTCCAACAAATATCGATCAATTTGTTGTTCAGCAGATCAACCCAAGTGAAATTGAGACTGCAGACGGTGTAAGGGGGAAAGATCTGCGTATTACCACAGCTGACTCACTTCTCAATCTTGGATTTGAAGCCATTATCTCAGGTAATGAAGACCGCGCACTTGAGCTCTTCGATGAAGTGATCAACAACTATGGTGAAGAACCATATGGCTCCAAAGCCTTTTTAAATAAAGGAATCATACTTTACAATGAAGGGGACTACGATTCTGCCATTCTCGCATTTGAGGAGGCAGCAGAACGTGTGGAAGACAGTCGTATGATCACAGAAAAGGCATATTGGTACATGGGTAATGCACTCGTAAATATCGGAGAACTTGAGGCTGCACAGGAAGCTGTTTTTCAGGCCTATCAGCTGGATGGTATTTTCCGTAATCCTGCATTCCGCTTGCTGAAGAAATTAAGTGATGATCTTGGCACTTCTGATTATGAGGAATTTAACACCCCAGAATTAGAATAGAACAAACCAGAAAGGCTTATTCTGCTTTCGGGATCGGCTCTTCTGACTCTTTCATGTGATTCATAAGGTAGTCGTGAGCGCTTAGCTTCGATTTCCCCTTTTCCTTTTTAGCCCGATCATAACTGCCATCAGCTTTCAGTATCCACCGCTGCTTGTTATCATTGAAATATATATTGAGAACAAACTGCATATATTTTTTCAGCTTCTCATTTTCGATGGGGGCAATAGCTTCAACACGAGCATCCAAATTTCTGTGCATCCAATCTGCTGAGCCTATAAAGTATTTGTGTTCACCCCGGTGATTGAAATAGTAGATCCTCGAGTGCTCCAGGTAACGCCCGATAATAGAGTGTACCGTTATGTTCTCACTCATCCCTTCCACCCCGGGAATCAATCGACATACTCCTCGCACTATCAGATCAATATTCACGCCTGTTTCAGATGCTTCATATAGTTTTTGAATGATCACCGGGTCTTCCAGGCTATTCATCTTGGCAATGATACGCGCCGGCCGGCCTTCTTTTGCTTCATTGATCTCAAACTCGATCAGTTCATTCATCTGCTTACGCATGTGATTTGGCGCCACCAATAATTTCTCAAATGTTTGGTCAGGTGCATATCCGGTTAATAGATTGAACACATCGGTCACATCTGAACAAAGTACTTCATCACAGGTGAACAGTGCCAGATCTTCATAAAGCTGTGCCGTATCAGGGTGGTAGTTCCCGGTACCAATATGGCAATAGGTCCTCAGCCCGTCACTTTCTTCGCGAACCACCATGGTAAGCTTGGTGTGAATTTTAAGTCCGGGAATTCCATATGCCACATGAACACCGTAATTCTCCAATTGCTGTGCCCAGTTAATATTACGCTCCTCGTCAAAGCGAGCTTTGATCTCCACAAGAACAGCTACCTGCTTCCCTTCTTCTGCTGCATTCATCAGAGAATGCATCAAGGGGGAATCTTTAGAAGTTCTGTATAATGTCTGTTTGATGGCCAGTACTTTCGGATCACGGGCCGCTTCTTCTATAAAGCGCTGGGTAGAAAGTTCAAAACTGTGGTAAGGATGATGCACCATAAAATCCCCGCGTTTTATAACCTCGAAGATACTAGGCATGTCATCTTCGGGATTATGCTTTAGGACAGGATGAAGAACGGGTGTCCAGTTTCGCTCTTTAAGCCGATTGAAACCGCTGAGCCTGGCGATCTCCATCACATCCGCCAAACCGATCGTGCCTTTCATCTCATACACATCATTCCAGCTGATATTCAAATTCGTCACGATATATTTTTTCAAATGCTTCGGCATTTCCGCATCGATCTCCAGTCGTACGATCTCCGCAAATTTACGTTCCCGTAACTCATCCTCTATCGTTTCCAGCAGGTCTTCGGCCTCTTCCTCATTTCGGTCAACCGAAGCATTCCTTGTGACCCTGAACATATGAGCCGATAGCACCTTCATTCCCGGAAAGAACTGTGCCATCTTTTCCCTGATTAAATCTTCGATCGGACCCAGGATCACCTTATTCCCTTTCCGATGAACCTGAACAAAACGATTACGGTTGGCCGGGATCTTAAGCCGCGCAAAAGATTTCTCTTTCGTTCGCGGATTTATCAATTCAATAGCAAAGGAAAGGCTTTTGTTTGAAATGAACGGAAACGGGTGTGATTCATCAACAGCAAGCGGGGTGACTATAGGATACACCTGCTTTTGAAAATAGCGGTCGCTTACGCTTTGCTGATATTCGTTAAGGTCTTTATAGGATTTGATCTCAATCCCCTTATTTGCAAGCTTGGGCATCAATTCCTCAAAAAAACAACCCCGGTAAGACTCGATCATATTCTGAACTTCATGCCGTACTGCTTTCAGCTGATCAGATGGCGTCATTCCATCCACAGAAAGTTCTTTAACCTCAGCAAGTAGCTGTCTTTTAAGTCCGCCTACACGCTTTTGAAAAAACTCATCAAGGTTGGAACAGACGATGGAAAGAAATTTCACGCGCTCAAGCAGTTTGTTCTTTTCATTTTGAGCCTCAGCAAGTACGCGTTCATTGAATTTCAGCCAGCTCAATTCATAATTGAAAAAATACTCACCCCCGAAGATCTTCAAATCGCTGGAGCGCAGATCTTTTTGCATCCCCTTTTGCTTTAGGATCTCATTCTTTTTGGGATTTGCCAGTTTCTTGGCAAACTTAGATTTTTTATCCGATGAAGTATCAAAATTTACTTCATCCGGTGATAACGAAGACTTTTTCATGAGTACCGCAAATTAATTAGCCCATACAATTAGTGGCAAAACTAAGTATAATTACATTAACTTAGCGTAAACAATCAGACGAATATTACAACGTGAATAACCCGCTTTTAAATCCCGAAGAAAAAGAAGAAGTTTTTGAACAAACAGTACGTCCCGGCTCCCTTCAGGAATTTATTGGGCAAAAAAAAGCTATTTCCAATCTTTCTGTATTTATAAAAGCTGCTAAACAGCGGGGCGATGCCCTTGATCACGTGATCCTTTCCGGACCTCCCGGGTTGGGCAAAACCACACTTTCCTATATCATTGCCAATGAAATGGGCGTAAAGATCAGGCCAACCACCGGACCAGTTCTGGAGAAACCCGGCGACCTTGCGGGTATGCTTACCAACCTGGAAGAAGGTGATGTGCTATTCATTGATGAGATCCACAGGCTCAATCCGGTGATCGAGGAATATTTGTACTCCGCCATGGAAGATTATAAGCTGGATATTGTGATCGATTCCGGTCCCAACGCCCGAAGCATTCAGATCGAACTGAATCATTTTACACTGGTTGGTGCGACTACCCGAAAGGGATTATTGACAGCTCCCCTCCGTGCCCGTTTTGGGATCGATATGCGGCTGGATTATTACGATGTGGAACTGCTTCAGCGAATTGCACTGCGAACGGCGGACATCATGAGTTTGGGCATTACAGATGCAGGTGCGCATGAAATTGCAAGGAGAAGTCGTGGAACCCCAAGAATTGTGAACAAGCTCCTACGCCGCACACGCGATTTTGCCCAAGTCGATAACGTAGATACCATCGACGAAAAGATCGCCGACAAAGCCTTAAACGCCCTGGATGTGGATCAAAATGGATTAGATGAAATGGATATCAGAATCCTTAAAGCCATTATTGAAAACTATGATGGCGGCCCTGTCGGACTGAGTACATTGGGCGTAGCCGTTGGGGAGGACAAGGGTACTATCGAAGAAGTATATGAGCCGTTCCTCATCAAGGAAGGTTTTATGCAGCGCACTCCCAAAGGACGGATCTGTACGAAAAAAGCATATCAGTATTTAAGTATTGATCCGGGTAAAAAGGATGGGGATTTGTTTAGTTCATAGCTTTTTTCTCCTCAAATCTTTTTAACTTTGCGCACTTTATGATCACCGCCTGAATTCGCGGACATTATTTTCCTAACCGAAAGCACCTTATTACTCAGATTATTATTAGCATGAAAAACCTCTTTACCTCAGAATCCGTATCCGAAGGACATCCGGATAAAGTAGCCGACCAAATTTCAGATGCCATCTTAGACACCCTTCTCACCGACGATCCCGAATCCCGCGTAGCGGTAGAAACCCTTGTAACCACAGGCCTTGCCGTGGTTTCCGGAGAAGTGACCACTGATGCTTATGTGGATGTTCAGGAAATAGTTCGACAGGTGATCCGTGAGATCGGCTATACCAAACCCTCCTATCGTTTTGACTCTGAAAGCTGTGGTGTACTCACTACCATTCATACCCAGAGCCCTGATATCGCCATGGGCGTTGATCGTAATGGTGCCGGTGATCAGGGAATGATGTTCGGTTATGCTACCCGGCAGACACCCGAGTTTATGCCGATGCCGCTTCAATATTCACACAACTTGCTTCGGGAACTGGCTCGTATTCGTAAGAAAACAGACCTAATGCCTTACCTTGCGCCGGATAGTAAAAGTCAGGTTACCATTGAGTATGATGATGCCGGAGAACCAAAGCGTATTCACACTATCGTACTCTCAACACAACATGATGAAGGTGTTGAGCAGGCGCAGATCAAAGAAGATGTTAAAAAGCACCTGGTTTCTAAGGTACTTCCTGCTGAATTGTTAGATGATGAAACCATTTATCATGTGAACCCGACCGGCAAATTTGTGATAGGCGGACCGCACGGGGACACCGGACTTACCGGACGGAAGATCATTGTAGATACTTACGGTGGATTTGGCGCTCATGGTGGTGGAGCTTTTTCAGGAAAAGACCCATCCAAGGTGGATCGTAGTGCAGCCTATGCTTCCAGGCATATCGCCAAGAATATACTGGCTGCTGACCTTGCCGACGAGTGCCTTGTACAGCTTGCGTATGCGATCGGTGTTGCAGAGCCCGTTTCCATCAACGTGAATACCTATGGAACCGGAAAAATGAGCGATGTGGAGCTGGCCGATAAAGTAACCAAAACCTTTGACTGCACCCCAAAAGGAATCATTGAGCGGTTCAACCTGAAGTCTCCCATCTACAGAAATACGGCCGCTTATGGTCACTTTGGTAGAGAGGAATTTCCATGGGAGAAACTGGATTATGTGGATAAATTGGGATAGTGAATGTTGAACAGATGAATATTCAATATTGAATTAGACTCGTTAGACTCGTTCCCAACCTCCCGGTTGGGAATGCATGACGGAACCTCCGGTTCCACACATAGTTTACTTTCTTTTCGACAATCTCCCCATTTCTGTTATTTTCCGTGAATTCTTAATTCAATGGAGTTTATGGATAACGAGCGCTTTCAATCAGATTCAGGCCAGCCAACGATAGAGATCTTCGACATTCCCATCATGGAGCCAATGGTCACTTTCACCGACCTTTGGATCACCGCCGTTTGTTTGTATGCACTTGTTAAACTCATCAAGCTCAATAAGAAAGGGAAACTGCACCAGTACATGCGATGGTACTTTGGGATCATGGCGCTGGCTACTTTTTTGGGAGGGGTTCTTGGCCATGCCTTTCAATATGCAGTCGGGCTGGAATGGAAGCTACCCGGATGGCTCATCAGTATGCTTGCTGTGATGGCTGTTGAGCGCGCATCCATCATGCACGCCAAGCCGGTCATCAACGAGAAGTTCGGCAAGTTCCTGGAAGTGGCCAATGTGGTTGAACTCCTTACCTTTGCCGTGATCACCTTCACCACTTTAAACTTTTTCTTCATTCAGGTTCACTCGGCTTATGGCCTTGGATTGGTCGTTCTGCCATTGCATTTCCTCGTTTACTGGCGTACGAGAAATGAAGGGAGCCGTATTTTCTTTCTTACTGTACTTTTTGCCACCTTAGCTGCTTTCTTTTATACCAGTGAAATTGGATTGCACACCTGGTTCAACCATCTGGATATAGCTCACACGGTGATGGCCTTCAGTATGTACTTCTTCTACCGGGGCACCCTGAAACTGGAAGTACTGAAACCTGAAGACATTCATGAAGAAAAAGGTTCTTTTGCAGATGCTGTTCGCGATGCCTTTGAGGGATTAATAAAGAACCTGAAAAGAGAACATGTAGAAAATGACGAATAATTTCATATTCTTATACATTCACTAATACTTAATCATCCTGCCATGAAAAACGTAGCTCTCTTCTTACTTTTAGCATCCTGCTTATTGGTCTCTTGCGCTCCAGGCGAGCCGCAAACTGTATTCACCAATGTCTCAGTAATTCCAATGGACACTGAGTTGGTCTTAGAGGATCAAACCGTTGTCATTAAAGGAGATCGTATCGTCCAAGTTGCTCCTTCATCCGAGGTGAATGTAGCATCAAATGCCACCATCATTGACGGTGACGGGAAATACCTGTTACCCGGCCTAGCTGAAATGCATGGACACGTTCCCCCTACGGATCCCGGGCCTGATGCCCCCGACTATTTTGACGATGAGTACGTGGAAAGCACCCTGTTTTTATACATCTCAGCAGGTGTCACAACGGTGCGGGGAATGCTGGGATATGAGAATCAGCTTGAGTTGAAAGAGCGCGTTAACTCCGGTGAATTGATCGGGCCGAATCTTTATCTGGCCGGACCAAGTTTTAATGGCAACACAATTTCCTCCCCTGAACAAGCCGATGAACGGGTTCGTGTGCACAAAGAAGAGGGTTGGGATCTGCTCAAAGTTCACCCCGGATTATCTCTTGAGGAATATGATGCCATGGCAGAGACGGCTAATGAAATGGGTATCACTTTTGGCGGACATGTTCCTGCGAATGTTGGGGTGATCCATGCCATTGAATCCGGACAGATCACCATTGATCATGTGGATGGGTATGTGAATTACCTGCAGCAGTTTGATGGTGAGGAGATGGAAGAAAAACTGGCTGAAGTCATACAACTTACCAAAGAACATGATGTGTGGATCGTCCCGACCATGGCGCTATGGGAAACCATCATAGGTGCCGCCGATTACGAAGCCATGAAGCAATACGATGAACTGAAGTATATACCTGAAGCCGTTAAGCAGAACTACTTCGATTTTGCAGCTAATCCGCAAAGCGGTTACTCTTCTGATAATCCTCAGGAACGCGCCGAACTACGCACGCAGATCTTATCAGAAATGAATATGGCCGGTGTAAAGATACTGATGGGAACCGATGCCCCTCAGCTTTTCAGTGTTCCGGGAATTTCAATACACCGCGAACTGCCACACATGCAAGCCGCCGGAATGAGCAATTTTGAGATCATTGAAAGCGGAACAAAGAATGTAGGTGAGTATTTTGCCGATTGGGATGAGTTCGGAACTATAGCTGAAGGACAACGAGCGGATCTTATTTTAGTGAATGGGAATCCGCTGGAAGACCTTTCCGCCATTCAGGATCATTCCGGTGTAATGGTGCAGGGTAAATGGTATTCAAGGGAAATGATCGATGAGAAGTTAGCGGAAATAGCAGCTTATTATGCTGAATAACCAATAAGTCGGTGACTCAGGCAGTTACTTTATTGTCAGTTGTCAAACAGATTTCTGACTTTATTTTCCAGCTGTTCAACAACTCCGCTTCTGAGGGCTTCTTCCATGGCCTTTTGCAGTAATGGTTTCAGAACCTGCCGCACACTTTGTTTAATGGTGTTAGTTCCATTACGCCCAATATCATCAAGGGTTACCTCCGTTGTTCGCTCCCTTTCCAAGCTACTGCTTACCGTTATATTCCCGTCCTCAATCAGCAAGTATTGAATGATCAAAGAGGTTTCGGATGATTCTTCAGAAGCCAGATCCATAGTTTCATTCAGCTTTTTGAGGTTTACTCCAACTCCAATTTCCTCAAAAAAGAGATCCGGGCTTTTTACTATGATCTCGTTCACTACAATCTGATCGGAGAATAGGGACCAAATATCCATATTCATAGAAGCTTCCTTGATATATAGCGCCGGTTCATTGCTAAATCCTTCCGGGTTTTGAACCGTAAACCCGCTAATGGTTCCGCTCCCGCTAAATATTGAAACGCTTACGTTATCAACCGTAACCTGGGTTTGTAATAATTCTGAGCCATTTTCTTCGATCCCGGATCTTATCATGCCATCTAGTGACAAAGTGATCACCAGTATTGCTGCAATGATCACCACCACAAATCCGCCAACTATTTTTAAAACTTTATTTTTCATGTTTTTTTTGCCTGCTTGAACTTTGAAAACTTCAATCCAAGCTACTGTAGATTGTTCCATTTTCCTCTTTTTACGAAGCAACTCTTTTATGGCACTTCTTTTTTTATAAATTAAGCCCAATAAATTTTAACTAATCATTGACCTAATGAAAAAACCGATACGAAGTGTTTTACTCGCCTTGGTTTGTGTTCTTATGTTTGGGGTGAATGGGTTTTCACAATCCACACCACAGGCATTTACCGGGGCACAGATCATTCCCATATCAGGCGAGCCTATAAATAATGGGGTACTTATTGTACAGGACGGAAAGATCACCGCAGTTGGCGGTTCTAATACCCGGATTCCACGAGGAGCCGAAGTTCACGATGTTTCCGGACAAGTGATCTTGCCCGGACTTGTTGACACCCACTCTCACATTGGAGATGGTGATGGTGGCGACCGCTCTGCTACCTTACATCCTGATGTTCGCATTATGGATTCCATTGATCCAAGAAGCCCCTCATTCAAAAGAGCTCTTGCAGGCGGTATTACTTCTGTAAATGTAATGCCGGGTTCAGGACACCTGATGAGTGGACAAACCGTGTACCTGAAACTACGTAAAGCCAATGTTATTGAAGACATGCTGCTTTACACAGATGATGAAAAGACTATCTACGGCGGACTAAAAATGGCTAACGGAACCAACCCAAGAGGGAATCCGCCTTCACCGGGAACACGAGCAAAAGCTGCTTCCATGGTTCGTGAGCTATATATCAAAGCTCAGGAGTATCAGGCAAAGATCGAAGCTGCTTATGGCGACGAAAGTAAAATGCCTCCCCGTGATATCGGCATGGAAACTCTTGTAGAAGTTCTTGAAGGCAAGCGAATTGTTCACAATCATACGCACAAGCATCAGGATATTCTTACTGCTATGCGATTAGCCGAAGAATTTGACTATCGACTTGTTTTACAGCACGTAAGTGAAGCCTGGAAAGTAGCTGATGAAATTGCAAATTCTGATAATGTCCTGGGAGCTTCCATCATCACGCTCGATTCATTTGGTGGAAAGGTTGAAGCTGCTGAAATAAGAAACTCCAATGGTAAGGTTCTTGAAGAGGCCGGAGCACTGGTTGGATTCCATACGGATGACGGTATAACGGACTCCAGAATGTTTCTGCGCCATGCTGCTCTCGGTATTAAAGAAGGTATGAGTCGCGAAGAGGCCCTCAGAGCTGTAACCATCGCCAATGCCATTATGATGGATATTGATGACAAAGTAGGAACTCTTGAGGAAGGCAAAGATGCTGATTTCATCATCCTTAACGGAGATCCTTTCAGTGTTTATACTCATGTTCAGCAAACCTGGATCGAAGGACAGAAAGTCTGGGATCGCAGTAACGAAGAGGACAAAAAATTTGCTACCGGCGGATATCAGATCTATCCCGGTACCATTCATACACACCACGGAGAAGGAGGTTTGAAATGAGATTATTAAAAAAATTAATACTACTGCCGGCATTTTTACTTGCGTTTAGCTTTACAACTGAAGCACAGATCGCAGTTAAAGGTGAAACTGTTTATACCATGGCAGGTCAACCTATTTCAAATGGTGTGGTACTCATAAAAGATGGAAAAATTGAACGTGTAGGTTCAGGTATCAATATCCCATCCGGCTATGAAGTTTACGAAGCGAAAGTTGTTACGCCTGGTTTGATCGATGCCCACTCAGTGGTAGGCTTAGCCGGCCATCTGAATGTGGATGCCGATCAGGACCAACTTGAAACTTCCAACCCTATTCAGCCCGAACTTCGTGCCATTGATGCATACAATGCTCAGGAAGCCCTCGTTGGTTTTCTTCGTGATCAGGGAGTAACCACCGTTCATACCGGACACGGACCGGGAGCCCTTATAAGTGGCCAAACCATGATCATAAAAACTACCGGTGAAACGGTCGACGACAATTTGATCGAGGCCTCAAAAATGCTTGCCTTCACTTTAGGCGATAACCTGAGCCGCGCTTTCAGTAAGCCCGGAACTCGCGCCAAAGGGATCGCCATGCTGAGACAAGAGCTGATCAAAGCTCAAGCCTACCTGGAAAAAAGAAACAGTGAGGATGATTACAGCAAAGATCTGGGAATGGAAGCCTTAGCCGACTTACTTGAAGGTAAGAAAACGGCGCTGGTCACGGTTCATAAAGCCAACGATATCATGTCGGCCATTCGCTTACAGGAAGAGTTCGATTTTCCTATGATCCTGGATGGTATGGCTGAAGCCTATATGGTCATTGATGAGATCAAAGCTGGTGGATATTCTGTAACCATTCACCCGTCTATGATACGTCCGGGTGGCGATGCCAAGAACGCATCTATGGAAACAGCTGCTAAGCTGTATGAAGCGGGTATTCCTATCGCCTTCCAAAGTGGGTTCGAAGGATACGTACCCAAAACCCGTGTCGTTCATTACGAAGCCGGTGTTGCTGCTGCAAATGGCCTAGGGAAAGAAAATGCACTCAAAGTACTGACCATTGATGCTGCCAAGCTTTTGGGTATCGATAACCGTGTCGGCTCCCTGGAAAGGGGTAAAGATGCGGACCTGGTTATGTACAACGGCGACCCGCTTGAGTACATTACCAATGTCACCGGTGTGATCATCAACGGTGAAAAAGTGAAGTAACTTTTGTTATGACAACTACATTTAAAAAAGCGAAAGAGCCGGGAGAAATTCCGGCTCTTTTTGTTGAAGCCTGGATGAACCGTGATGCAAATATGCTCTCCTCCCTTTTCACAGAAGAAGCTGAGTTCGTGAATGTAGTGGGATTATGGTGGCATAATCGTAAAGACATCGAAAGGGCACATGCCTACGGCTTTGAGAATATCTTTGGGGAATCGGATCTGAGGATCATGGAGTCTTCTGTAAAATACCTGCATGAGGATATCGCCGTTGTTCATGCCCGAATGCGACTGAAGAACCAAACCCAAAAAGGTGAGGTAAGAACACCCTCAATACGTCAAAACATCTTTAGTTTTGTTGTGCAAAAGCAGGAAGGATCCTGGGTCTGGGTTTCTGCTCATAACACGGACATCGTTCCGGGTGCTGAAACCAATATCATTGATGAGGAAGGAAATTTCAGATCTGTTAATTACAGGAAGTGATAGGCCTAGCTTTGTCCATTACGGCTCAGTGAGCCGTAGGAAGGTTGCTATCATCAATTTATTAAAGGTAAGTTCGATATAAGGTCTCTGAAGTAGACCGCCATATAGGATTAGATAATTCGATGACAAACTGAGGCAGATGTCAAAGATAAAAAACTAAATCCCGGTTTTGTCATTTCGACCGGAAAGAATGAGCCTGAAAGGCGAATGAGTGGAGTGGAGAAATCTACGGAGATTGAATACAGCAATGCTGCTCTTTTCGACTCCGTAGATTTCTCAGCTTCTTTTCGTTCGTTTTCACTCACTACATTACGTTCGAAATGACAAGCGAGGCAATGGTAGTTAAAACCTAAGAACCAAAACTGTCAAATTACCTGACATCTACTAAGGATGGCAGGAATAAACAGCTTACTCGTCGAAGAATCTTTCGCAAATATGACCAATTGCTTCATGAACAATAATCAGTTCCCAAATGGCTTTCTTATCCTGAAAGTTTGCAGAATGAAAAAACTCACAAACAAAAAAAGCCCCGATGCTAAACATCGGGGCTTTTTTCTACTCTTATTTTACTGCTTCTTTAATTCGCTGTTCCACCACTTATGGTTTCACCAAAGAAAATGGCATTGGCAAACAGCTTATTGGTACCATACCAGAAAGCACGGAAGTTTGGATTATCCGTCATAGCAATAACATTACCACCTCCATAACTGCTTACTACAATGGCGCCGGAACCCTTGATTCGTTCAAGGTTCTCGTCGTTGCTATATCCACTTGCCAGTGGGTCATCAGTATAATACAACGGAGTAGAATATGGGTTCTCACCTTTCTCAATAAACAATGTGCTGTTACGAAAAACGGTGATATTCTCATTGTTAAATCCATATCCCAGAGGATGGGTCAGATCCAGTTTGGCGTTGAAGATACTTCCTCCAATAAAGCCGGCTCCACGATCTTCTCCTGCTTTTACATAGGGACGAACTTTAACTTCTTCCCCTTCATCAGAATCCTCATTCTCAACGTACTCTACATTTGCAAGTCCAAGGGATTTAGCCCAGCGTATTGCATTCTTAAACACGATCAGTGTACCACCATCGCGAACCCATTCCTTCAGGTTTTCGCCGGCACTTTCGGAAACACCGTATCCGCTGGAGATGATCACGTTATATCTGCTTAGATCGGTTCGGCCCACATTATCACTTTTAATGATCGAAAGTGGCATGTGATAACGCTGGTCAAATAAATGCCATGCTTCACCGACTTCACTTGAATTACTTCCTGAGCCGCCTATCATAGCAACTTTTGGAGCTTCTAGATTTTCGAAGTTTCCACTTCCCAGATCCATTCCTGAAGGAGTAAGTCCACTTGGCAGGTCGTACACCGTGATCCCATCTTCTTCGGTGATGGTCTGAATGATCTCATGTACTTTATCCTGATCGTCCTGTACACCCATTGGGATCATAATGGTACCGTAGTCAAAGTCTTTGGCTCCGTTTTCGATAACAGCTTTAAATGTCTGGGAAGCAACCTTGGCCCGAACGCCGTTTGCAAGTAATCGGTATAACGCACGGGGTGCGTAGTATTCATCCCATTCAAATGCATAGGCATATTGAGCTTTCTCACCTACCAATTCACCATTCAGCTCAAGCTCCTCTTCAGAAAACTCATCCCCCAGCATATTGGAGTTATAATCTCGGTTCAGTTCTGCAAAAGGAAGGTTGAATGCGTATGGCATCGTCCAGGTAGAAACATCATAGAATAAGCTGTCCGTAAACTCAGTACGTCGCTCAAACATGGCTGTCAACAGTTTGTACTGTCTTTGATTGGTTGGAACCACAAAAGCTTTACCGGCTTTAAAATCCTGATAATCACGAGCCAGTTCGTAAACATCGATTTGGTTTCGGTCCAGCATTTCGGCCAAATGTTTGGTTCGGGCCTGATCTGCTTCCTCTCCAAACACATACGCTTTGATCGGTGCATTTCGTGCTTCCTGAGCAGCTTCCTTAAAAAACTCCCGGGTATTTGCCAGTAACTCTTCTTTCAGTCCCTGAACTGCTTCAAGTGTAGAAAGGGACGTTACGAATTGGTTTTTAATGGTGAACGGAAATTTCACTATACCGTGGATACTTTCCTGTGCATGACCCCGAGAGCTGGCTTGCTCAAACAGAATACCTATGGAACCCTGTACATCAGGATAAGTAGATCCTTTTCCATAGTAAAAATCATCGAAGCTTTCGCGGGTGTAATACAGAGACTGGATATCATCAAGAGCTGCGGCATGATATTCTGCAATCGCACCGGTCAGTGCCTGATTTCGCTGTGGCGTAAGCGGATGTGTTCGAGAAGGAATTCCGGGTTGAAAGAAAAAGGTGGAATTGGTTCCCATCTCATGATGGTCGGTCAATACCTGGGGCATCCATTCATGGAATTTCGCTACACGGCCCTGACTTTCAGGGTGGATCATCGGCATCCAGTCACGGTTCAGATCAAACCAATAGTGATTGGTTCTTCCTCCCGGCCAGGTTTCGTCAAACTCTCTGCTGTTCGGGTCAGCAACCAACACATTCTTACTCTTGTTGGTATTCGCCCAGTGTGCAAAACGATCAAGCCCATCCGGATTAATACTCGGATCTACATTAATGATCGTATTCTGAAGCATGGAGTTTATTTCAGCACCTTGTGCAGCAGCAAGATAGTACACAACCGCAAGGGAAGCATTTGAACCACTCGGCTCATTCCCATGCACGCTGTAACTCATAGTTACTACAGCAGGCATCTGGGAAAGATCCAGATCATCGGATACCGAAGCGTCCGTAAGCTTTAGGTGCTCTTCCTTCAGCTCGTCAATATTTCGGTGGTTTTGAGGAGAGGTAATAGTGAGCATCAGCAACGGACGGTTTTCATACGTACGTGCATATTCGGTGATGGTCACGCGGTCAGAGGCTTCCGCAACTGCATACATGTAGTTTACCAGCTGGTCATGACGAACATGCCATTCTCCCAATTGAGCTCCAAGAATTTCTTCAGGTGTCGGGATATTGGAGTTATAAGTAACATCATCGGGCAAGTAATAATCAAGCGAGACCGGCTCAGGATTCAAAACCTGTGCCTGGACCATCACCCCGAAAAACAAGGAAATGAGAGTTGTAACAAATGCTTTCATAGTGAGATTAATTTGTGAAAAGTTTACATCCATAATAACGGAATGAATGGTAGCAGTTCAAAATGAAAAAAGCTTTAAAAAGAATGGGTTTCAGATCGGCAACAATCGAATTTTTATAACAGGAGGGCTTCGTTACTAAACATTAACTTTTTTCACGATTGGAGGCAGAGCCTCCGGCAGGCATTACGCAGCCCATGATCGGTTTAGTAGATTTTACCTTCTGGTCGGAAGGTTAGTGGTATTTGGTTACTGCCATCTTTATCCATGACCCAAATAGCCCCTTTTGGGCCCGAATAAATAATTTGTTGTCCATCGGGAGACCAATCGGGCATGGTTCCCCGCTCACCGAAGGTTAATTGCCTTAAACCACCTCCATTCTCACTCATGGTCCATATCTGAACATTCGAAGAAAATGCAATTGCATGAGCACTTGAAGAGTATTTTGGATAATAATCTGGGGCTTCATTTTCTATAAGTCGAATTGGATTGCTCCCATCAGAATCCACTGAAAAAATTTCTGAAGAATAAACACCAACTAAATACTGTATATGAGCAATTTATTTGCTATCCGGAGACCATGACGGCATCCTTGCCTCCCCATGTTCAGGTGTAAATACAATCCTTAGCTTTTCAGACCCATCATTTTTCATTTTCCATATAAAACTTTGTCCATTTGGGCTGTCATTATTTGAATCATATGCAATCCACTCTCCATTAGGACTCCAGTCGGGAAAGAAGTTGCGACCTTCAAAAGTAAGTTGCTCTATGGTGGAGGTATCTGTTGAGGTCCCATTGAACTTGACCTTAAAAATTTGAGCACCCGCTACATATACAATCCATTCCCCATTTGGGGACCATTCAGCATAGCCAGCATTAAGAATTTTTCTTTGGTTTCCTCCATCTGGGGTCATCGCCCAAATCCCGGCTGAATCAGGGTTATGAATGGATCGGTCGTTTGATGGATCGTATAGTTGAAGACCAGAGTGGTAATATATAATAGTATTTCCATCGGGACTCCAGCGAGGGAATTCCTGGTAAGGAGGGGGAGGCAAATCAATGGAGATCCCGTCATCGTCTCCATCATCTTTCCCGCCTATGATTTCACAGCCAAAAGTGGTAAGTATTAAACAAGCAATTAAGAATAATGGGCAGGGTTTTTTCATCTTATCTCTCAACATTAATTATTTACACACAATACATACTCAAACAAGCCAAATGTTACAATTAGATTGTATGGATATATAAATAATTTTTAGTGATTAAGAGGGGTACTTTTGAGGTGTAATTTCTATATCGTTATAATTATCTAAGTCTTTCATTCAACATAAAATAGCGAATGACCGATTTGTGAATACTCGGTCAACCGACCATTTAAGAATTGAATTTTTCTGTATAATCTACCCGATAGAAATAAAAATATCAGGATATGGAGTCGGAAAAGGTAAAGTCAACTTTCAAATACGCCTTCGGGCCGGGATTGATCCTGGCAGCGGCAGCTATCGGGGTTTCGCATTTAGTCCAATCTACCCGCGCCGGGGCTGATTATGGATTTAACCTCGTTTGGGCAGTCGTTATTGCCAGCCTGATGAAATACCCCTTCCTGGAGTACGGTCCCCGTTATGCCGCAACCACCGGAGAAAGCCTGATCGCAGGATATAAAAAGCTGGGGAGTTGGGCGCTGTGGATCTATATCATTTTCACAGTAGGAACCATGTTCGCCATTCAGGCAGCCGTTACCATAGTTACGGCAAGTCTGGCCGTGGAGCTAACCGGCATTGAGCTTCCTCTTTTGATCTGGAGTATTATCATTTTAGCTATTTGTATAGGAGTTCTCTTTCGCGGGCAATATTCCGCTCTCGACTCTATCATAAAACTTGTGATGGTCGTACTAACCATCTCTACTGTTGCTGCTTTTGCTGTTGCTCTTCTTGACGGCCATTCTCCTTCCCTTACTGAAACGCCTTCCGTTTGGAATGTGGCTGGCATCACTTTTCTCATCGCCCTTATGGGCTGGATGCCTATCCCCATAGATGCCTCCGCCTGGCATTCACTCTGGACCTTAGAGCGCGAAAAGCAGACCAATCATCGTTCGTCGTTGAAGGAAAGTCTGCTGGATTTCAACATCGGCTATATCGGGTCGGCTATTTTAGCTCTGATCTTTCTCGGATTGGGAGCGTTGGTGATGTTTGGATCGGGCGTTAGTTTTTCCTCAGCCGGAGCTGCTTTTGCTCAACAACTCATAGATCTCTATACACAAACGCTTGGCGACTGGGCGCATTGGATCATTATTATCTGTGCTTTTACCACCATGTTCAGCACTACGCTTACTGTGACAGATTCCTATCCAAGAGTAAGCCAAGAGATCTTTCGGGTGATGAATGCGGGCAAAGATAGCGACTCTTGGATATTTTCTTACAAAGGACTACTGTTCGGCATCTCCGTTATTTCAATGTTGGTGCTGTATATCACAGGAAGTCAGTTCACCTACATCATCGATCTCGCTACCTCGCTTTCATTTCTCACTGCACCTGCGTTGGCTTTCATCAACTACCGGCTCATCATGTCCTCCTATTTCCCGGAAGAACATAAGCCTCCAATCTGGCTTCGGATATTAAGCTGGTTTGGGATGATCTTTCTATCAGTATTTGCCCTGCTCTTTTTCTACTGGCGATTTTTTGTGTAGAGAGCAACCTTCCGGCGTCCCCCCGAATAATTCGGGATGGAAGCGTTGCGGTGGTTATTCATGGATCTTCAACCTATTCATACAGCGAACGCTCCAAGATCTTTTCAGACGCCTGGAGGTTCTTTTTCCCGTAGTTCATAATTTCCTGAGAAGCTCTATATTTCAGTCACTTAATTGATAACCTACTTAAGACACCGTTTTGCAAACTCTATTTCCACCAAGAGAGCCTTTTAATGCATATTCCCATTACCTGGGTGCATTAATTTCTACTGTTTGGTTGTTTTTTTTAATGGATGCTGCTTCTGAAAGCCCCATGGGGCATAAAGTTTCTTTTTTGATCTACGGGATCTCCGTGATCCTCATGTTTCTTTCCAGTGGAGTTTACCATACGCTTAATGTTCAAAATAAAACCGAAGAGCTTTTCAGACTTTTTGACCATATACTTATTTACGTAGTTATTGCCGGATCTTACACTCCAATGTGTATGATCGCATTGCAAGGAGCCTGGCAATGGGGGATGTTGCTTGGGATCTGGCTATTTGCCGGTGCCGGCATCCTTAAGAAAACCCTTTGGCTGAATGCACCAAGATGGCTTTCTACCGTAATTTATCTGTTGATGGGTTGGGTTTCCGTGATCATTCTTCCCATTATATGGAAATTGCTGCCCCACGCCTTCATTTATTGGATCGCGCTCGGGGGGGCATTCTATACGATAGGTGCAGTTATTTATGGAATAAGAAAACCTGATCCTATCCCAAATGCTTTCGGCTTCCACGAAATTTGGCATTTATTTGTTATGGGCGGTGCTTTTTCACATTATTGGGCGATCTATCACTACTTACCTGAATTCAATCTTCCGGCTTAATGAAGCAATTCAAAATTATTTTACTCAGCGTGTTCGTGCTCTTCCCGGTGTTGGCCTTCAGTCAATTGTATAACCCCTTGAACTACAACGCATTTGTCGTTAACCGTCCCGCAGGGTTAAACTGGCAGGAAATACAAACCGACCATTTCAGGATCATCTTCCCTGATGGTGAAGACTCGCTCGCCTATCGGTCTGCAGCTATTTTAGAAAGTCATTATTCAGAAGCCAGGGAACTCACAGGGGGCACACTCAAAAATTTTCCGGTTATACTCACCAACTACAATGATCTCTCAAACGGATTTGTAAATTCCGTTAATTTCAGGTCTGAGGTCGATCTTGCCTCCATTAAGGGCAAGGGAATGAATCCACAATCAGGTGACTGGCTGGAAACCGTTCTTCCGCATGAACTCATTCATGCTGCTCACTTCAATGTTCAAATTCCATGGGAGGGAAAAAAGCTAAGCATCCCAAATTTAGTCAGCGTTATTTCACCTGATCTTGCCCGTACTTTTCATGGCTATCCCCCGGTTGGTTTTCACGAAGGGCTTGCGGTGTATTATGAAACGGAATCGGTTGCCCCTATGGGAGGAAGAGGTAATTATACTTTTTCAACCAACCGATTTAATTCCAACTTCGGTAGTAGTGATCGCTGGAATATGGGCCAAACCCTGACTCCCTCTGATTATTCCCAGCCATTCAATCGACATTATATTTCAGGATATTCGTTCATTGACTGGCTCCACAACGAATATGGAGATGACATTTCTAAGGATGCCATACGCTACCACTACCATAATTTCTTTCTGGGATATGGTTTTACCCTTCGTCAGAAAACAGGAAATTGGCCAGGAAAATTATATCGCCTTTATGAAGAGGATCTAAAAGAATATGAGCGAAATCGCCGTTCTCAGATCGTTAAAAATACTACTGAAAGCTCAGTCATCTTAGACACCCCCTACAAAGGAGAAGAGACCCATGCTCCAAAATGGATCGATGAAGACCAACTTCTTTTTTATGGTTCCTTTTATAACGGAAGAGTTGGTTTTTATTCCTGTGATCTGCTTACCGGATCTTTCAACATGATCAAAGAAACGTTTGGAGTCGGTGATTATAATTATGAGATCGATAACGATGGGCTTTTATTTTTTAGCTCTTACTATCGTGACCCGCTTTATACAGGAACCTATAAAACAGATCTGCGAACAATAGATCTTAATACCGGTGAAACCGAACGACTGACTAAGGAGGCACGAATCTATGCGCCTACTTCCAATGGCGAGCGATTACTTGCACTGCAAACAAGGGGTTCCGGAGCACAGATCGTTGAAGTAATCGAAAATGGCGAAACAAAAGTCATAAAAACATTTCAGAATGCCATACCGGTAAGTCTTCAGTTCAACCCTAAAAATGCCAACGAACTCGCTGTTATCATCAACCAAAGAGGAGTTCAAGCTCTCTGGCTTACCACACTGAGTTCTATTTCTAATGACCTTGATCGCGAACCCACACTGGCTTTTAGAAATGCCTCCATCCACGACCCTGAGTGGCACCCTTCGGAGAACAAGATCATGTTCACTATGGATGCTTCCCCGGCCATGAACGTTTATGAATTTGACCTTGATACCAAAGAGATCGTTCAGTTAACGTCATCTTTGTATAATGCTTTCGAAGCTTCTTATTCCCCAAGTGGGCAACAAATTGCTTACGTGGTCCAAGAAGTAAATGAGCGCAAGATCGCTACCCTGGAAAGAGCTGACTTTCTAAACCGGAAAGTATCTGATCGTGCTTTACTGACCGGAACCGAATTGAAACAAGAATTACAACGGCCTTTACTGGGTAGCGATCTTATAGATTCTGTGATGGACTATGAGAAGACTTCCTATAAAGGAGGTCTAAAATGGTTAAAGCCACGGGTTATTTTCCCAATTATTGAGGAAAAAGCGAATACCTATCAAAGCGGGGTTTCTATTTCCAGCATTGATCCGCTTTCCAGTCAGGCTTACTCGGCAGAATTAACAGGAATTCAAAATCGGGTGTGGTATGATGTTACCTATACCAACAAGTCGTTTTACCCGGGAGCCCGCATCTCTGCGTATAGCGAACCTCAGTTTTTCCCTCTCCAGAATGCTAATGAAACCTTTTCCCTGATGAGGCAAGACAGAGGATTAGGGTTTTCCATTCCTTTTTCCTACTCATTCCGATCTGACACCCGATTCAGCGGGATCTCTTTTGAGCCGGAATTTAAGATCGAGCAGTTCAAATACTATGATCTTCAGGCGAATGAATTGACAGATTTTTTCAACCGATACCGCGCCGGTTTCTACTCTCAGCTTAGCCTCGGAATCCTAAACCTCCCGCGTGACATTCAACCTTCTTCAGGTATCTCTTTCTTTGGATTATTTGAGCAAACCTTCAAAGAGCAGCAGGTATCTGTTCCAACCCCCATTGGAACCTACGAGCCACCAAACCGTACTCTTTGGTCTGCTTATTACGGTGCGTTCGGATATGTATCTCCTTTTCGCAAACTGAACCAATCTCTTCGTCTGGATGTGAGGATGTTAAGTCAAAGCACCAGTCCGATATACTCAAATGACACGATAATTCCTTTAGGTTTTTCAGAGGATATCTTCCCGAACTTCATCGACCAGCAAAGAGCATTTAAAAATATTGGGCGTTTTAGCACGCGTTATACCATTCCTTTATTCTATCCGGATAATGGAATGCTTACCGTGCCACTCTACTTAAGCAGTATTTATCTGACTGCTTTTTCACACACTTTAACTGATATGGATTCAAATAATTTAGTAGAATCAAGCCGTAGTATTTTTGGTGCGGGACTTCATTTCCA
Organism: Gracilimonas halophila; assembly: GCF_042684365.1. Classification (NCBI taxonomy): domain Bacteria; kingdom Pseudomonadati; phylum Balneolota; class Balneolia; order Balneolales; family Balneolaceae; genus Gracilimonas; species Gracilimonas halophila. The sequence goes on from NZ_JBHULI010000002.1 coordinate 105,361, forward strand.
GTTTAAAGTATCGAACTTGTTGTTCGATTTTGGAGTTGGCCTTGCATATGAACCTACTCGTGAAAACACTCAATTTATCCTTGGCCAGTTTTGATCCAGCATACTTTTATTAAGACCACTCTCCTTGTACTTTCAGCGTTGTTATGCACTTTTTTATACAGTTGCACCGACCAGGAAACTGACAATCAACAACAAGTACAAAATGGAAATAGGAAGAGCCCTATTGCCATTGCTTCAGTTAAATATGACGGAGCCTATATCAAAGTTGTTTATGGCCAGCCCTACCGGCGAGGCCGAACTGTTTTTGGAGACCTTGAACCCTGGGGCGAAGTTTGGAGAACCGGAGCAAACGAGGCGACCGAGATCACTCTTACTAAAACGATTTTGATGGGCGATGAAGCGATCCGCGCCGGAACTTATGCTTTATTTACAATTCCGGAACCCGACTCTTTTACGGTGATCCTGAATCACGAATTAGGTCAATGGGGTGCCTTCAACTACAACCCCGACCGGGATTATAAACGAATGAAGTTCCCGACCAATCGCTTGCCCATCCCGGTGGAGGCCTTCACTATAGATTTCACAGATCCACAACAAAGCATGACAGCCATGATCCTTCGCTGGGATTTTGTACAGATAGATATCCCCATCAGGTTTTATGGGGAATAACAGTCTTTATTTCTCTTCCAGATACTCTTTCAAAAACCGGCCGGTATGACTTTCATCCTTGTTCATGAGGTCTTCCGGGGTCCCTTCCGCTATTACCTGACCACCACCGAAGCCACCCTCAGGACCTAAATCGATAACCCAATCGGCACACTTGATAATATCCAGGTTGTGTTCGATAATGATAACGGAATGACCCTGCTCCACCAACTCATTGAATGAATCGAGGAGCTTCGCCACATCTTCAAAATGAAGTCCGGTGGTTGGCTCATCAAAAAAGTAGAGGGTGTGGTCGGTTGAGGTTTTAGAAAGAAACTTCGCAAGCTTAACCCTTTGTGCCTCGCCACCTGACAAAGTTGTAGCGCTTTGGCCCAGTTTCAAATAACCCAGCCCCACATCTTCCAGTGGTTGTAGTTTGTTGATGATCGTCGTCTCGTCCACGAAAAACTCGATGGCTTCAGAAACGGGCATTTCCAGCACATCGTGGATATTCTGCCCACGATATTTAACATTGAGAACATCCTTTCGGAATCGGGTTCCGTTGCACACTTCACAGGTCAATTCTATATCAGCCATAAACTGCATCTCGATGCGCTGCACACCTTCCCCCTGGCAATTTTCACAACGTCCGCCCGGAACATTGAAAGAAAAATGACCGGGAGTATACCCCATGATCTTAGCCTGCTTGGTATTGGAAAAAAGATCCCTGATTCCGTCAAAAGCCTTTGTATAGGTGGCAGGATTTGAACGTGAAGATCGGCCTATCGGACTTTGGTCCACCATTTCAACCCCATGTACAGCAGCCATTCCTGACAAATCGGAGAACCGTCCAACTTTATCGTTATAAGACCCAATGTGTTTTTGGATACCGGCATATAGTGTATCATGAACAAGCGTTGATTTACCCGAACCTGAAACTCCCGTCACCACTGTCATCATTCCCAGCGGGAAATCCACATCAATATTTTTGAGGTTATGCTCGGATGCTCCTTCCAATGAAATGGTCTTGCCTGATCCCTTTCTTCGTTTTTTGGGAATGGGAATTTCTTTTCTCCTACTCAGGAATTTCCCGGTCAAGGTATCGGCTTTCAGCAGTTTTTCAACATCTCCCTGGAAAACAACTTCTCCGCCATGTGTTCCTGCAAACGGACCTATATCAATGACATTATCAGCCGCTTTTATCATTTCGGGATCGTGCTCCACCACCAGTACCGTATTCCCGATATCCCTAAGCGATTCCAGGATCTTAATAAGTCTGTCGTTGTCTCGCGGGTGAAGCCCTATCGTCGGCTCATCAAGCACGTACATACTTCCGATCAATGAAGAACCAAGGGCGTTGGCCAAACTGATTCGCTGAGATTCTCCGCCACTTAATGTATTTGCGAGGCGGTCAAGTGTTAGATAATCCAAACCAACTTCATCCAGATATTTCAATCGCTTCCGGATCTCATAAAGGATCTGTCCCGCAACCCCTTCCTCAAATTCAGTAAGCTCAAGATTTTCAAAATATTCTCTGGCATGCCCGATAGTAAGTTCCGAGACTTCCCCAACGTGCAGATCACCCACTTTTACGTACAGCGCATCTTTACGAACGCGATAGCCCTCACAATCGGGGCAACGACTGTATCCTCTGTAACGGGAATACAATACACGCATATGGACTTTATAAGACTGATTCTTGATCTCATCAAAGAATTTCCAGATACCGATGTATTCATCCTTCCCCTTCCAAATAACGTCCTTAACTTCCTTGGGAAGTTCTGCATACGGGGTATCGATGGAGAACTTTTCACGGGCTGCTACTTTGATCAGATCCCGTAAATGCATACTGAACTTTTGTGATGTAAAAGGAGCAATTGCCCCATTTCTGATCGTCTTTTGATGATCCGGGATCACCAGGTCTTCGTCGATGCCCGCTACTTTTCCAAATCCTTCACAATTATCACAGGCTCCAAATGGGTTGTTAAAGGAAAACATCTGCGGTGTGGGCTCCTGAAACTCGATCCCATCCATTTCAAACCGCTCGCTGAAATTCAGTTCTTCTCCATCTTTCATTTTGATGGAACAACGTCCCGCTCCTTCCTGAAAAGCTGTTTCAAGGGAGTCAGCAATTCGGGTTCGGGTTTCCTCGTCATCTTTCAATACCAATCGATCAATAAGCACCCGGTGTTTACTGGCTTTGAATTTTTTCGGGTTGATATCGTCAGTGGTCAGATCCACCATGCTCTCATCATCGATATTGAGCAGGCGCGTTAATCCTTTTTCTTTCAGCACCTTCAGTTCTTCGTCCAGCTTCTTTTTCTCGTGCTGAGGAATGGGATGCAACACATAAAACCGCTCACCTTCATCCTGAGTGTCATATAATTTCTTGATCGCCGTGCGGGGTGAATCTTTCTTTACCTCTTCCCCGGATTTTGGCGAGATCGTTTTTCCGATGCGGGCAAATAACAGGCGGACGTAATCGTAAATTTCGGTTGTGGTACCTACGGTAGAACGGGGATTGCTTGAAGTGGTCTTCTGCTGAATGGCCATAGCAGGAGAAATACCCTGCATGAAATCCACGTCCGGTTTGTCCATTCGCTCCAAAAACTGACGAGCATAACTGGAAAGGCTTTCCACATATCGGCGCTGACCTTCCGCATAAATAGTATCAAAAGCGAGGCTCGATTTTCCTGAGCCGGAAACGCCGGTTACCACCGTTAGCTTACCCCGCGGGATCTCGACATCTATGTTCTTTAGATTGTGCGTTCGAGCACCCTTAATTACGATCGGCCGTTCTTCTTCTTGTTCTTTCGCTTTTTTGGAAGCTGTTTCTGCTGTGGACATATAGAATTTTAATTCTGAATTCGTCGAACCTTGAATATAAGGATTTAGCGCCGGCAAACCGACACCATCTCACAACAAAAAAAGCGAGAGATACTATCCCTCGCTTTTTAATTCTTTGTCATTTATTTCTGATTACAAATATTCCAGCCTAATGGAACCTCCACTGGTTTTAGCCTTTAACATTGTACCACCGCCATTGAAGGTTCCCCGGATCTCATCGCGTTCTGCCCTTCCGTTAAAGTTGATCAATTCTGCATGTACTCTGTTTGCATCCAGATCCAGATCATAGCCTTGTTCTTGAGGAACTGTAACTGTAATACTGCCGCCACTTGTTCTCAGGTCAATAATATCTCTGGGTGTGAGGATCTCTGCACTTATGGACCCGCCACTGGTTTTGGCTTCTACATTTCCTTTTATTCCGGACAACCTGATGCTTCCGCCGCTGGTTTTGGCGTCGAGGTTACCGACCACCATATCCGCGCGGATCGTTCCACCACTGGTATTTGCTTCAGCATCACCTTCTACATCCGTCATTGTTATACTGCCACCGGATGTTTTTAATATCATTCTGCCTTTTATGCTTTCAGTGGTGATACTGCCCCCACTAGTTCTCAGCTCTTGCGAACCGGTCAGGTTTTTAGCGGTTAAACTTCCCCCACTCGTTTTTAGTCTCGTTCTTGTTTGTTGAGGGGTATACACGACAAATGAGATGGAGTATCCATCACTCCAGTTCCACCCACGATTAGATTTACGATCGGCAATTGCAGATACCGTATTTCCATTTTGCGTGATGCTTATCTCATAATCATCAAGGTCTGCTTCTCCTGCTTCAACATATCGTCCACGACGCCGAACATACATTTCAACCAGCACTTCATCGCCATTAGTACCCTCAACCTCTACGCTTCCGCCTGAAGTTTGAACTTCCAGGCTAACTGACCCTGATACGTTAAATCTCTCTGTTTGATATGCATCATCACTTGACTGCGCAAATCCGATCTGCACTGCAAATAACATCAACGCCAAAAAGGCGGTCCATGAAATGGCCAAGCTCCACATGTATCTTTTATCTGTACTCATAATAATTTTCCTTTAGTTTTAGAACCTGCACATTACACGAAATAATTTACTGTTAGTTACAAACCAGAATGGTGACAGAGTGTAAATTATTGATTAACTTTGCGCGCCTTTAATAAATGGAATCAAATGAAATTACCTTTCTTTCTTGCCAAGCGTTTTGTAGCCGGTGAATCTTTCACAGAGTCAATACCAAAAGCAAAACAACTAAATAACAAAGACCTGAAACTTACCCTCGACCTTTTGGGAGAAAACGTAAAGGACCGCCAAATGGCTACCGATACTGTTGACTCTTATATCCGTCTACTCGAAGGGATCAAAGAACATGGGTTGATAAGCAGTATCTCTATCAAACTTACGATGATGGGGCTTGATATCGATCATGACTTTTGCCGGAAGAAACTTTTTCGGTTACTGGATGTGGCTAAAGAGCAAGATCAGTTTGTGCGGATCGATATGGAAGGGTCGGAGAATACACAGATCACGATCGATATTTTTAAAGAAGCCTTTGATAAATACGGCAAGCATGTTGGCACCGTAATTCAATCCATGTTATTGAGAAGCAAAGACGACATCAACGAGCTCGCTGAAATGGGAGCAGATATTCGTTTGGTGAAAGGAGCTTATAAAGAACCGGCCAAGATCGCGCTACAGGATATGCCGGCTATTCGTGAAGCATTCAAAGAACAAGCCAAGGTTTTGCTGGAGAAAACAAGTTTCCCAAGATTTGGTACTCACGATGATGAGCTTATCGACTGGTTAAAAAGTTATACTGCCGAAAAGGGAATCTCTAAAGACCGTTTCGAATTTCAAATGCTTTATGGCCTTCGGGAAGAAACCATGGTTCAACTCACTGATGAAAGTCATCGCACACGTGTGTATGTTCCTTTTGGAACAGATTGGTTTCCTTATTTTACCCGCCGGCTTATGGAGCGAAAAGAAAACATCTGGTTCATTTTCAGCACCATGTTTAAGAAGTAAGTTTGGTTTTGCGGTGCGATGGTGTTAAAGTGTTACGGCGTTAAAGATTCATTTTCCTTTAACGCCGTAACACTTTCGCACTGCAACACTTTTTATGAATACATTCTTTGATCCCGAACTTCACCGCTACTTGATCGGCTCGCTATTCATCTTTGCCGGTATATTGCACTTTGTGAGACCTGCATTTTTTATGAAGATCATGCCGGATTATTTACCCTGGCACAAACCCTTGGTTTTGATCAGTGGTTTCTTTGAGATCGCAGGAGGAATTGGGATCATGGTTCCAACCCTTCAGATTTTTTCCTCTTGGGGATTGATCTTACTTTTGCTCGCCGTTCTACCCGCAAATATCACCATGTTTCAAAAAGCACATCATAAACATGGTTTTAGTCTTTACACCTTGATGTTACTTCTGCGGCTCCCCCTTCAGTTTGTATTGATATGGTGGGTGTATTGGGCCGGAGTTTTGTAGTGATTAAGTAACAAGTGATAAAGTAAAACTGTAAAGTTTTAAGTACATAAAACTTCTATTTCCATTCGTGCTGTTTTCCTAACTTACTTCATCACTTAATCACTTCATTACTTTGCTCTTGAAAAAGGCCTCGCCCTACATCCCGTATATTTTATTCGGAATAGCTTTGCTGTTTGTCCCACTTCTGCGTGATTTCCATTTCGAGTCCGCCATGCTTGCAGGAACCATCGGCTGCTTTTGGGCGGGTATTCAGGCTGCAGATTCTACGTCGAAACAAGATTTCTTTGACTCTCTTCGAATACTCGGGGTGATGTATCTCGCCGCCATTCCGCTTTTTATTTTTGCTTTAATATCCGGATGCCTGACCATAGATGGTGTCGGATTCTGGATCTTCATCCCACTGCCAAGTGTCTTTTTGGGCGCTGCTATCGGACGGCTGGTTCGTAAACTCTGGATTCCTTTCCCAAAAACTGTTACCGTTTTCATTTTAATGTTCTGTGCAGTGGGAATATGGCTTATTGAGTTTTTCAGCTTTCCTCAGGTTTATTTCTATAACCACGTTTGGGGTGTCTGGCCCGGCCCTATTTTTGATGAAGCCGTCATCCTCACCGGCTCCTTTTTCTATTTTCGCTGGCTTACTTTTTTATGGATCGTATTGCTATGGGTGTTACCTGAATGGAGTAAAAACCTTCAGACCAAACTCATCACCGCACTTGCCCTCATTTCACTGCTATTCAGCTACCTGAATCTGGACGAAGCCGGGATCATAAGCCCTCAGGAAGCTATTCAACAACAGCTTGGAGGGTTTCACCAAACCACGCACTTTGATCTTTATTATGATGAGAAGTTCTATTCTGAAGATGAAGTCGAATATTGGTCGGCGCGGCATGAATTTTACTTTCGGGAGATCCTAGAACAACTGGATATTGAGTGGCCCAAAGGACAAAAGGTCGACTCCTATTTATATGCTCATGCCTGGCAGAAAAAGAAGATCACCGGAGCTAAGTTCACCAGTTATGTTCCTATTTGGTTGGAACAGGATCAGCTTCATATTGCCAAACAGCAACTGAATGGTGTCTTAAAGCACGAACTTGTACATGTGATTTCCAAGCAGTTTGGAAATGCTTTATTCAATGGAAGCTGGAACATAGGGCTGATCGAAGGATTGGCAGAAGGGATAGCTGAAGATGCCTCTGCTCGCTCAACCCTGAACCAGATCGTTGCGGCAGAGCGCCCCTGGCCTTCAGCTGAGGATATGCAATCTGCCCTTTCTTTTTGGGGGTTTTATGAAAGCGCCGGTTCCATCAGTTATACCACTACAGGTTCTTTCATTGCTTATTTATTAGATGAGTATCCTGTTGATGATCTTAAAGAAGCCTACAGATCCTCAAATATTGAGGCTGCCTATTCTCAGCCTTTGGAAAAGCTCATTTCTGAATGGCATCAGCAGTTAGAGGATACTCAGCTGGATACCGTTGACCGCCAAATTTCAGAGCTCATTTTTGCACAGCGCTCTTTATTCCAGAAGGAATGCCCACATTCCATAACCAAGGAAATGAGACTTTGGGATACCTATCGTTATCACCTTGCGGAAGAGGATACCGGAGCTGCCTACAAAACACTCGGTCAGCTCTACACTTTAGACTCAAAAAACGCCCTTGTTAAAGATGCATGGACACGAGCTCAGTTAGATATGGGGGATTTTGATTCAGCTTCAAAAACCATTAGACCGGAAGACAGCCTTCTTACCCTGCAGGTACTTAAAGCAGACGCCATGTTTTTACAAAGCGGCTATCAGAAGGCTGACTCGCTCCTTCAAACAATAAGCGATGACATCCGCTCCTCCAATTCCAGAACGCTTCGGTTTACTCTTGAAATGAGAGAAGACAGCCTTCAATGGCATTATCACACCGCCCGTCGTTATCTGAATTGGAATCCTGACAGTGTCGGATTTTTGGATCTAAATCTCCCAAATCAGATGCTCACGTTAAACAAAGCCCTTCAGGATGGCCGACATGAATTGGTTCTCCTTTATGCTGAACTCCTAAAAAATCACAGTCCTTCATCCGACTGGTTTGACGTTTATGAAGATGTAATAGACCGGTTAGCTTACCGGGGTAACTATGAGCTTGCAGAAACCTGGATCATGAACATTGACTCTTTAAACCTTAGACTTCGTTACGAAGAGCGCATAAAAGAAGTGATAAAATGGGTCGATTTCCTTAAAACTTATAATGAAATTGCAGATTAATGGTTATATAATCATGTCTATACAAAAGTTAACTGATGCTGCGGGTTTAATGGGTAAAAAAACTTCCATAATATTATTTGCAGGCTTTCTTTTTTGGGGTTTCTTTTTTGAGGCTAAGCCTGTTCAAGCTCAGGATTACAGGCTTTCTGCCAACTACAGTATCCAGAGCGTTGGGTTTAATTACGTATCAAACCGAACGTACAATGGTGAAATCGGTGCTGTTTCTAAGGGGATGCTGGAAGTTGAGCTGGAACGCTATTTATTCCATCAATTTTATGTAGCCGGGAAAGCAGAATACCTTCTGCACAATCAACAAAGTTTCATGATCGGTGGTCCTGTTGATTTTGAACAGTTCAATCTTGGGGCGCTGGTTGGGTTACAATTTCCAAAGTTTGGTGTGTATGGAGGCGTCAAAGCAGGAAGTGTATGGGATCTAAAGATACGCGCAACCGATCCCCGAAATGGCAATGTTTCATGGGTACAGCCTGAAGATCCCAGGAGCCCCCTTACGGCTTCTCTTACTTTGGGTATCAAATATTATCTGCTCAATTTTGTACGGCTTCAGGCTGAGGTTAGCCAAACCCATAACCTTCCACAGAACATCATACCGCAAAGCAGTTTCACAGAAAACCCGGCTTTTCGTTCTCTTGATTTCAGCCCCCTTTCTTTTTCGGTAGGTGTTTCCATCAGTATCCCATGGAATCGACGAAAAAGTAAAAAGAATGACATCAAGCTGCCCCCTTTGATGAGGGTTTCAGGTGTTAATTTTTCTCCCCCACTGAAAGATACTTTTGTGACTTCAGAATTCGGTCCCCGCTGGAACCGTGAACATCAGGGAGTGGACCTTGATGCCGGACTTCGCGATAATATTCTAGCCGTTGAACAAGGCGTAGTTGTAAAAGCCGGAAATGGACGTGGTTACGGAAAAATGGTTCGAATCAAACATGGCAATGGTTTTGAAACGGTTTATGCTCACATGAGCAGGATTAGTGTAAAGGAAGGAGATCGTGTCCGAAAAGGCGATGTTGTTGGGAGGGCCGGTAATACCGGGACTTCCTCCGGAGTTCATTTACACTTTGAGATCATTAAAGACGGTACGCATGTCAATCCACTTTCTTATCTTCGTTTTTAGTAAGTACTCTTATCTCTGTCTTTTCGTATTTAGCATACAAAATTTATTATTATAAATTGCATTTAACTTAATAACACAACTTTTTAATCCATGCGCGCTCCCATTTTTGTCCCACATACCGATTATGAAGAACACCCCGTAAATGAAATGAAAAAGCGGGCCGATGATTTCTATGAGTTCCTTAAGAAAAGACGGACCGTTCGTGATTTTTCAGAACGACCTGTACCAAGAGAGATCATCGAAAAATGCCTTTTGGCAGCGGGAACGGCTCCGAATGGCGCCAATAAACAGCCCTGGCATTTTGTGGCGGTGAGTGATCCTGAAGTAAAAAAGAAGATCCGGATTGAGGCCGAAAAAGAGGAGCATGAATTTTATAACCGTCGAGCGCCGGATGACTGGCTCGAAGATCTCATCCCATTCGGCACAGATGAGAAGAAACCCTTCCTGGAAAAAGCCCCCTATCTGATCGGCATCTTTGCCCAAAACTATAACCTGGGTGAAAACGGGGATAAAGATAAACATTATTACGTTAAGGAGTCGGTTGGTATTGCTACCGGTATGCTGATCACCGCACTGCATCACTCAGGACTGGCTACGCTCACACATACCCCAAGTCCCATGGGTTTTTTAAATGAGATCATGGGTCGGCCTTCTCATGAAAAACCATTTCTGCTACTCGTAGTCGGATATCCTGATGAAGATGTAAAGGTTCCTGATATCACGAAGAAATCGCTGGATGAGATCGCGAGTTTTATTTAGCACAAACGTACCGGCTCAGCAAGCCGATTCACGTACCATGACTCACTGAGCCGTTGCGTTTTAAGCCTGTTACTACAAGCCTGCTTAGTTAGTTATTTTAAGCTTACCTTTACTCCATGAACACCAAAGAGACTAAATCAAAATCTAAAAAGTCCACATTCAAGAAAGAGCTCTTACAATGGAGTGTCATCTTTGTGATCGGTGCCGGATTATATGCTACCGGATATCACACAGAGGTGATCGGGAAGATGCAAAGTGTCCTGCTTTATACCGGCATTCTTCAACCTGATACGGATGCATCCGTCGTCCATGGGGATAAAGCCGACTACAACATGGCTTTGCTGACACTGGATGGCGAGCGCACCTCCCTTTCTGAATTTGAAGGTAAAACCATTTTCATGAATTTGTGGGCGACCTGGTGTCCGCCTTGTATTGCCGAGATGCCAAATATCCAGCGGTTATATGATGATATCTCTGACGAGAACATCGTGTTTGTGATGGCCTCCCTTGATCAAGACCCTCAGAAAGCCCGCGATTTCATTGCCCGCAAAGGGTTTACCTTTCCGGTTTATTCCGTTTTGAGCAAACCACGGGTCTACGACAGTTCGGTTGTTCCAACTACCTATGTTATTTCACCCGGTGGAGATATTGTTATGGAGCATCGTGGAATGGCTAAGTACGATACGGATGACTTCAAACAGTTTTTAAAATCTATTTCCAGTCGTTAGATCCGCCATTGTGTTTTTTCTCGGTGTCCAAAAAAACGTACCTTAGCGGCCAAACAAATTCTCATTCATTAAAGTCTTTCTATGGAAAAAGTGATCTCCGGCATTCAGCAAATTGGCATCGGCATTCCTGATGTTTATAAGGCAACCGATTGGTACCGAAAGCATTTCGGCATGGACATTAAGGTTTTTGAAGATGCAGCCACAGCTGAGTTGATGCTTCCCTATACCGGAGGAAAGCCCCATGACCGCACCGCCATTCTGACCCTGAATATGAAAGGCGGGGGTGGATTCGAGATCTGGCAATACACCAGCCGTACTCCGCAACCTGCCGATTTTGACCTGATGATGGGCGACCTCGGTATCAACTGCGGAAAGATCAAAACCATAGATGTAGCAAAAACCTTTGAAGAGATGTCTAAAGCCGGGCTGGATATTGTCACCCCGCTTGAAAAAAATCCTGCCGGAGATGACACTTTTTTCGTTAAGGACTTGTATGGCAACATTTGGCAAGTGGTAAAAGGAGTTGAATTCTTTAAGAAAAAGACCCCTTCAACTACCGGTGGGGTGGTCGGAGCAGTGATCGGCTCAACAGTCATCGAAAAGTCTCGTGCCCTATACTCCGATGTTTTAGGATATGATGAAGTGGTGTATGATGAATCCGGAACCTTTGCTGACTTCAGCGGATTACCCGGTGGAAATGAATCCTATCGGCGAGTTTTGCTTCGTCATTCCAAGCGCCGGGAAGGGGGATTCAGCCAGATGTTCGGGCCAACTGAAATTGAACTTATCGAAGTTAAAGAACGGGAACCTCGCAAGATCTACAAAGACCGTTATTGGGGAGATCTCGGCTTTATTCACCTTTGTTTTGATATTCAGGGAATGGATGCTTTGGAAAAAGATCTCGAATCCAATGGATTCCCCTTCACCGTAGATTCTGCCAACAGTTTTGATATGGGAGAAGCGGCCGGAAGATTTACGTATGTGGAAGATCCTGACGGAACCCTCATCGAGTTTGTGGAAACCCATAAGGTACCCATCATGAAAAAAATCGGGTGGTATATCGATATGACGAAACGCGATCCCAGAAAAAATCTCCCAAACTGGATGATAGGGGCGCTGAGGTTTAGCAGGATGAAGGGGTAATAAAGCGGTGACCAGGTAATTTAATGACTGTTAAAATATCTTCTTTTGAATGTATTTGGTTTCTGTGAAACACTCTTAAACCAATCCTAAATAAGAGTATTTAATACTGTCAGTATTGGTCATTAATTGCCGGTCATTTTTCCGGTCGTAGCGAACTTAGTTATTTATCCTTGGCAAAACCCATCTTTGCATTTCAATGTACGCCCGCTTACCGGCTGGAATTACGGCCACAACTATTCTCGGCACACTACCTGTTTCGTCTTTTTCAACCTCGTATATAAATGGCTGTGTTTTTCCAGCCGCTACTTCCATCGCCTGTGGTGAAAAACCCAAGGGTTGCAAGTAATAATTATATTGGTCACTTTTTTTATCTCTTACACTGAATACTGCGACTAACTCTGATTCTGTTTGCTTCTGCGCCTGGGCAAGTAAAGGCTCCAATTCTCGCCAAAGCACCTTGCCTTCATATTCTATGATTTCATCCCCGCCTGGGCTTGACAGTACAAATTCTGAATGTGGTAGGTTGGGTAATAAGGTACTCCCGGAGGATAAGATCGGCTGGCTGTGGTTTTGCTCCTCCATTTCCGTGGTGCAGCCTATACCTATTATTACTATTAATATAAAAAAGAAAAGCTGTTTCATGGTTTCTCATTTCATTCTATTATCTAAAGAGCTTAACAGCACCTGTTTGTTACATAATAGTTCATAAACAAACGTGTTCATACAAGAGCTCAATTTCGACTTTAAATAATATTTTACTATTTCTTTTATATTAAAATCAAAACTATTACAATGGTACAAATCTGATTTACTCCACTTTAGATGAAAATTTCTATACTGCCTTTATTATTATTTTCGGGTTTCCTTATCGCAAATGCCTGTGCTTCCAAAAAAACCACCTCCAATGATTCACCCCGGGCCATTTACCCGGAAAGTGATGAATTACCGCCACAAAGTGTTCTTTTAGAATTAGAGCTGGTAGATCTTAAAGAGAGCAATGGCGGTGTTCTTTATGAAGCAAAGATCATAGATGTAATACGATATGGGCGACAAGCTCCGGTTGTTTCTAAGGGAAGCAGCATCTCCTTTTTATGTGAAGAACAATGCTCTGAAGGTCGCCCAAAACCTCAAACCACCATCACTGCAATTATCGTTGCTCGTCAAAATATGGCGATGGGTGAAATGTCGGATGGCATTTCATGGAGGATATTTAAACTATACTAAACCTTATTACCGTTATGAAATTAATCCGCGCCTTCCTTCCGGGAATCATTCTTTTGCTTTTACTCGGGACCCCATTATTTATTTCAAATAATCCTGATGTCCCAACCTTAGAAAAACAAAAAAAGACACTGCAAGATCGTCAAAGATTAAATAAGGGAAGAGCAGATTATTTCTTTCAGCTATTACGGGACCCTGCAACTGATGACATCCCCAAAAACATCCGGAACCTGGAGTTAAAACAAGCTGAAAATTTGCCTGTAAGGCCCGAATTTGCCAAGCTGGGTAATCCACAAGCTTATAACTTCACAGAAGTGGGACCTTTTGATGTGGGGGGAAGAACCCGGGCCCTCGCTGTAGATATTGAGAACCCTGATATAGTTTTGGCAGGAGGCGTTTCGGGAGGAGTTTGGCGCTCAACCGATGGGGGTGATAACTGGACTCTTGTCACCGACCCCTCAGAAATTAGCAGTGTAACATATCTCGCCCAGGATCCACGTTCCGGGTTTACGGATAACTGGTATTTTGTGACAGGTGAATTTACAGGAAATTCAGCTAACACTCAGGGGGGAGGGGCTTTCTATTATGGCAACGGTGTGTGGAAATCTACAGATAATGGAGTTACCTGGACTCAGATCTCTTCAACTGATCAAAGTGATAATTACTCCTTCAATTCTTCCTTTGACTATATAAGTAAAGTCATGGTCAGTCCCTCTACAGGAAGTATTTTTATAGCCAGTAATGGAGTCGGCATTTTAAGGTCTACTGATGGTCAAAACTTTAATGTGGTTCTTGGAGGATTAGGAGAACATTCCTGGAGTGATTTTGATATCGCCCCAAATGGAGATATTGTAGCTGTAATTTCTCAAGAAACTTCCGGTACCACCCCAACAAATACTCCGGGGGTTTATGTTTCTACTAATGATGGAACTTCCTGGAGTGATGTTAGTCCTGCTTTTTTTCCGGGGACTTACCAGCGCAGTGTAATAAGTTTAGCTCCTTCTTCTCCTAATGAGGTGTATGTGCTTACCAGTGTCAATGGAACCCCTGTGCTTTCCTACATAGATCTGGATAATGCTGCTAATAACGAAGACCGGACAGCAAACCTGCCCGACTATGGGGAACCCTCCGGAGAATTTAATTTACAGGGCGGATATAATATGCTGGTTAAAGTTCACCCTACAAGTCCTGAAACAGTGATCACCGGCGGGACTAATCTGTATATTTCCTTTGATGGGTATACAACTGCTCAACCTGCCGACCCTAACGATATGTGGATCGGGGGGTATTCTACCGATAACAATGTAAGTGGCTATAGCAACCATCATGCAGATCAGCATGTTGTCTTCTTTGACCCTAATGATCCGGACAAAGTATGGAGTGGACATGACGGAGGAGTATCTCTTACCTCTTCTATAACCACAACTCCTGTCAGCTGGGTTGATAAGAATAACGGGTATAATGTTACTCAATTCTATGGTGTCTCCCTTCACAGGCAAGCCGGTGACGAACGTATCATGGGTGGTACTCAGGATAATGGAACACCTTTTTTCAATTATAGCATTATGGGAGAAAGCTCTTCTTCCATTGACCTTTCTTCCGGAGATGGTAGCTATTCCTATTTTGCTGATGATTATGCATATGTATCCAGCCAAAATGGAAATGTGTTGCGGCTGACCTACCTTCAGGATGGCGGTTTAGACTGTTTTTTTAATGGCTGTGGTTCAACTCAACCTATGGAATGGACTTCAGTAGAGCCTGATGATGCCTCAGGTCAGCTTTTTATTCATCCTTTTAAGATCGATCCGACATTTAATAATACGATGTACTATCCGGAGGCGGATTCGATCTGGAGAAACACCCAGTTAGACCAGATTCCTTCTTATGAAAACTCAACCATGTCAGGATGGTCTAAAATACCCGGTGTAAGTGTAGGTGGTGGCATGAATGGATATACAATAACCACACTTGAGGTTTCTGTTGATAACCCGTCCTCAACATTATACTATGCCGGTTATAATGATAGCGGTAGCCCAAAGATCTTTAAAATAAATAACGCAAACTCTCACAACACCGCAGAAGATATTTCAATTGTTGTTGCATCATCAGGGTCCTATCCGCATGATATTTCGGTGAACCCAACTGATGGCAATGAGTTGCTGGTTATCTTCTCAAACTATAATGTTCCCAGTATCTTTCATTCTTCAGACGGTGGCTCAAGTTGGTCAAGCGTAGAAGGTAACCTTAATGGAGACATAAATACTCCGGGGCCTTCGGTACGAACATCAGCAATTATTGAAACCACTGGTGGTCCTGTTTACTATGTGGGTACCAGTACGGGAGTATATTCTACAACCGACTTAAACGGTGCTTTAACTACCTGGACTCGTGAAGCAGAATCTATGATCGGCAAATCTGTAGTAGAATTTATGGACCTTCGTCCTGTGGACAATTATCTGGCTGTGGGAACTCACGGAAGAGGTCTTTTCCTTGGGGAACCCGGTTCTGCAAACAGTATCGGTGAATCTCAAAATACTGACCGGCCCAATGGTTTCTCTTTGAATCAGAATTACCCAAACCCATTTAATCCTACAACTTCGATCTCATTCAGTTTACCTACAAGCAGCAGAGTTAGTCTGGCTGTATTTGATATAAGTGGCAGGAAGGTTCTCGACCTGCTTTCAAATTCACCAATGTCTACAGGAGATCACACTATTAAGTTTGACGCGGGTGATCTCGCCAGCGGTGTTTATCTTTATAGGATGGAAGTGTACGCTGAAAATGGAAGCACACAGCTTACGGAAACACGCAGAATGACACTCATAAAATAGTTTCCGTTAAGCAAACCGGTCTGCCAGCCTGTTGATCAGGTAACCACTTTCTTCAAGTGCTTGTGTAGCGAACTTCCCAAAGAAGTCCGTTACACCTTCAAATTCTTTGATGAATCCTTCTCTGTCATTTTCTTCAACCAGTGTTGCGAGTTTTTTGTGATGATCAAAGAACTTTATCAGCAGGTCGCGCCGCTCTTTATTGGCAAATACAATATCAGCATACAGCTCTGCATCCTGTGCAAAGATCCGGCCGGTCATCATCAGCTCTGCACGATAGATAGGTGAGGAATAGTCCAGCATATCGGCCGGCTTCAGATCGTACTCTTCCATAAAAGAACCATGAAGCAACGCTACAAAATGGCGGAGCCCCTGCACCAAGTGCATTACATGATCGTGTTTTTCGGGATCCGCCTCTATTACCCGCATTCCCCAAAGTTCACATTGGTCTTTGAACCAAGAGGCTTTATTTCTATCTCTTGCATCACAAAATACCATCAGCTGCTTGGAAAGATTCTGTACATCCGGGCCGTGCATGGGGTGAAGCCCTACCACTGGTCCTTCGTGGGCTTTCAACATGGCATCTATGGGGTTTGATTTGTTGCTTGTAAAATCAGCCAGTATGGTCTCTTTCTTCAGACGGCCACTTAAACGCTCTATCACACTTTCAGTAACATTTATGGGTACCGTAACAATAACCATATCCAGTTTTGGTGCCCACTCTTCCAGCTCATACCAGTTGCTTTTATCAATAGAATAGGTGATGTGGCCTGTCTGATCCGCCATTCTTTTATACAGTTTACCCATTCCGCCTTCCCCGCCAATAAGTAAAATATGCTTGGGTTTATCCGTGGCAATTGGAAATGTTTCCTGCGATTGCGTTGCCCGGGAAGCCGTCATGATCATCCGTAAAAAATCCTCTGCCCAATCAGGATCAATACCTTTTGTTCTGGCTAACTTCTTAAAGGCTTCAGTTTTTTCCTCTTCTCGAGCCGGGACAAAAACAGGAAGCTGATTTTCCACTTTTCGCTTGATGACATCACGTACAATATCTCCCCGCTCTGAGAGCAAGTCTAATATTTGTTCGTCTATTTCGTCTATCCTTTTTCGGGGCGATTCTAATTCTTTATGTCGATGGGACATGGTGCTTGGTTATTCATTATTGGTGTATTGGTTAAAAACTCTCCGTTAACCAATAACTATTTTCAATTAGCTGTTTGTAACAGCCATTATGGAATGTTTCTAAATCATTTGTGTTTTCGAAATCTGTAGCATCAATTAATGAACAAATATCGTTTCCTAAGTTACATCACAGTTTGTACCTTTAAAAGGTCTTTATGTCTCAATTTAAACTTCACTCCCCTTATAAACCTGCGGGCGATCAGCCCTCCGCCATAGCTGAGCTTTCGGAAGGACTTACTGCAGGCGATAAATTCCAGACTTTACTTGGCATAACCGGTTCCGGTAAAACCAGAACGGTAGCCAATGTGATCGAGAATGTGCAGAAACCAACTCTGGTGATGAGCCATAATAAAACCCTGGCGGCACAGCTTTATCGCGAGCTTAGTGATTTCTTTCCGGAGAATCGGGTAGAATTTTTCATCTCTTATTACGATTACTATCAGCCGGAAGCCTATATGTCTTCTCAGGATAAATACATCGAAAAAGATCTCTCCATTAATGAAGAGATACAGCGATTGCGATTACGGGCCACGAGCTCTTTACTATCCGGTCGGCGTGATGTGATCATTGTTTCTTCAGTGAGCTGTATCTATGGTATCGGCTCTCCTTCAGAATATGAGAAACTCATCCTTACCTTAAAGACCGGTCAGGAAATTCCGCGAAATACCATTTTATATGATCTTGTTGACCTTCACTATAACCGCAATGATCTTGAATTCAAGCGCGGTTCGTTTCGGGTTCGGGGTGATGTGATCGATGTATATCCTGCTTACTCCGATGAGGGCTTGCGTATTACACAGTGGGGTGATGAGATCGAGTCACTTCAGCTTTTTAATGTGGATGATGGTTCTATCATTGAGAATGTGGATGAGTTCAGAGTATATCCGGCTTCACATTATGTAACTTCAAAAGAGCGTCTTGAAACGTCTATCGAGCAGATTCGTGAGGAACTGGAGTGGCGCAGGCAGGTTTTGATCGATGAGGAAAAATTTCTTGAAGCCAAGCGTATTGAACAGCGTACTTTATTTGATATTGAAATGATACAGGAGATCGGTTATTGCTCCGGGATCGAGAACTACTCGCGCTACCTGAGTGCAAGAAAGCCCGGTGAACGCCCGTATTGCCTGCTTGATTATTTTCCTGACGATTACCTTGTTGTAGTTGATGAAAGTCATCAAACAATTCCTCAGATCTCAGCAATGTATGGCGGCGACCGTTCGCGAAAAGTTGAATTGGTGGAACACGGATTCCGTCTTCCTTCTGCTTTAGACAACCGCCCTCTTACTTTTGATGAATGGGAGGAATTAGTTAACCAGGTTATTTTCGTTAGTGCTACTCCCGGCGATTATGAACTGGAGAAGTCCGGCGGGGTTTATACTGAACAGATCATTCGCCCAACCGGCCTGATGGAGCCTGAAATTGAAATTCGTCCTCTTGGCAACCAGGTAGATGACTTGCTTGCTGAAATTCAGGAACGGGTTGAGAAAAAAGAACGAGTATTGGTTATCACTTTAACCAAACGCTTGAGTGAGGAACTCAGTGAATATCTTAAAAACCTGGGCGTCAGTGCTGCATATATGCACAGTGAATTAAACGCCCTTGAAAGAATCGAAGTTTTGTATAAATTCCGCCGCGGTGACTTTGACGTATTGGTAGGTATTAACTTGCTTCGCGAAGGAATAGATATTCCTGAACTGAGCCTGGTTGCGATCATGGATGCAGACAAAGAAGGTTTTCTCCGTTCAGAAACTTCGCTCTTTCAGATCGTTGGTCGTGCCGCCCGTAATGTCGGAGGAAAAGCTATTTTATATGCTGATAAGATCACTAACAGTATTCAAAAAGTAGTTGAAGAGACAAAAAGGCGGCGAAAGATACAGGAGGACTATAATGAGAAGCATGGCATCACACCGGAAACCATTAAAAAGGAATTAAAGCCTTTGGTTGACCCGGCGCTTATATCAAATAAAAGCTTCGACTTTGCCAAACCGGGTGAAGAGGCCAATGATGAAGCGCTTGAGGTAGTTAAGGTTGCTGAAGAAGGTATTCAGTATAAAGCCAGCCCGGCCATGAAAGAAGTAACTTTTGAAAATAAAGATAAACTGATTGACCACCTTCGCGAAACTATGTACCATGCCGCCAAGAATATGGAGTTTGAAGAAGCTGCCCGGATCAGGGATCAAATTGCACAACTGGAAGATGAACTTTAGTTGGTTAATGGTTTTCCGTAATTGTTGAATACCATTAACCCTTTAACTTTTATACAAATAACCAACACATGAAAGGTACGATCGAGTTTTTGAAATCATTTGCAACCGATAAAGACGTTGCTTCTATTACTCCCTCTTCAAAATACTGTGTGCGTAAACTTTGTGAGCATATTGATTTTGCCACTACAGATGTGCTCGTAGAGTATGGCGGAGGCACCGGAGTTTTTACCAAACACTTTCTCAAAAGAATGAGACCCGATGCCCGCCTTTTTGTTTTCGAAACCAATGATAACTTCTACAAACTCCTGAGTAATATTGATGATGCTCGCCTAACGGTCTTTCATCAATCTGTTGAGGACATCCTGGAGCTTTTACCCGAAGACGTGACAGGAAATGTAGACCATGTTGTTTCGGGAATACCTTTTTCATTTTTTGATTGGGATATGAAAATAAATATCCTCACCAAGACAAAGCAGGTGTTGCGTAAAGAGGGATCCTTTCTTGCTTACCAAACTTCAGGGCATTTGAAAGAGCCCCTAACTGAAGCTTTCGGAAATTACACTACTGAATTCTGCTGGAAGAATATTCCGCCTTATTTTATTTATGATGCTGTAAATAACGGCTAATACTGCCTGGATCAGTCGATTATTATCTCTCCGTCGCTTGTTTCCTTTGGGCCTTTGTTCTTCCATTGTTTGTAGAACTGAATGAGGTTGGAAACAGCGTAAGTCAACATAAAAAAGGCTATGAAATAAGCCACGGAGTCGGGATTCATCACTATAAGAACTGCTATGATCAAAGTAAGTATGCCCAGAAAGCTGAGCTGAAAGGAGAAAAGCATGATGAGCCCGAATAATCCCAGAAAACCTGCAAAAGTAAAGGGTATGAGTTCAGGGAAAATAAAGATCAACGCTCCTGCCACAATTGGCAAAGCTGCCACTGCTCCGGGAAATTTGAAGGCCAGGAACATCAACCCGAGAGCGAGTAGATAACCTCCCGCTATCAGGTACAAAAAATTCGGAAAAACCAGCGTTAATATCCCGGTCGCCAGGGTAAGCAGCGCATTGATAAGCTGCCTTTCTTTCGATTTTTGTTCTTTGCCTATCTGAATATTAAAGATCATTCCTACTCCATTAGTTCAATTACATAAAATGTAGTCTATAGATGTGAAAAATAGAACTGAAACTTACTCTTCTTTCCCAACCCCAAGCTTCTTGCAAATGAAAGACAGTTGTTCTTTTTCCTCAGAGCTAAGAACAGAGAACTCTTCTTTTATCTTTTCGAGGTGCTGAGGGAAAAAATCTTCAATAAAATTCCTCCCTTTCTTCGTGAGGCTAATAATTACGGCTCTTCGATCGCTCGGGTCTGTCTTCTTTTCTACCAATCCGTTCTTTTGAAGGTTGTCGATCACCAGGGTGATGTTTCCCCCGCTTTTTAGCAGTTTTTGTCCAAGCTCTCTCTGGTTTAGCGGGCCAAGATGTAGCAAAGCTTCCAGTGTTCCAAACTGACTAACCGTAAGGTTTGCATCGGAGAGATGCCGTGAAAGTCGCCCGTTAACACTTTCACTTGCACGGGTGAGTTTAATAAACGCATTCAGCGTTTTCTGAACTTCACTATTTCCTTTAAAATGTGTTCCCATAATTATTTATTTGCTATCCGCTTAACAGCTTATCTTTCAGCATCGTTTATTTACAGATCGTATTGTATGCTTACGGGAGCATGGTCGGACAGATCCCACTTCATTTCAATTTCAGCGTTAACGGCTTTAGTCGCCAGTTCACGCGTGGCTAAATGATAGTCAATTCTCCAGCCTTTGTTTCGTTCTTTTGAGGCAGCCCTATGACTCCACCAGCTGTACAGATCTTCTTTACCGGGATGAAGGTTTCTGAATACATCTTCAAAACCCGTATTCAAAAAATCAGTTACCCATTGTCGTTCTTCGGGTAAAAATCCCGAGGTTTTATGCTGTTTACTCGGATTGTGGATATCAATTTCAGTATGACAAATATTGAAATCTCCGCAAAATACAGACGGTTTTGGGTCATCAACAAACTGCCTTCCATACTTAATAAACTTATCCAGAAAATCCATCTTCATATCTTGTCGGATATCTCCGGTTGTCCCGCTTGGGGCGTATATACTAAAGACTCTGAATTTATCATATTCTGCCATGATCACACGGCCTTCCTGATCTACCCAGTCAACCCCCATACCTTCTTCAACTTTGATCGGCTTTGTTTTTGAGTAGATAGCTACTCCGGAATATCCTTTTTTTCTGCCACATGATAAGCCTCATGATAATCCAAAGACCTGATATCATCAGGTACCTGATCTTCTAACGCCCGAAGTTCCTGAATGCAAATTATATCCGGATCACTTTCACTCACCCACTCATTGAATCCTTTTCGATGAGCGGCGCGTATTCCGTTTACGTTATAAGAACTTATCTTTACCAAACTGAGTTATTTCGCCTTTAAGATTCCAAAGTTTCTTTTTCCAACTTTAAGGGCATATTCATCTCCTGATGAAAAAGTGATCGTATGGTTTTTATCTGTGACCTTCTTGTCATCAATGCTGATCCCGCTCTGCTTTATCATTCTCTTGGTTTCGCCATTACTTGGAGAGAATCCGGTTTCTGCTACGATATCCAAAAGCCTGATCTCTTCGCCCGTTTCGAAGAAAAATTCCGGGGCGTCATCCGGTACTTCTTTATTGATAACGGTCTGCTCAAAATGGGTTTTTGCTGCCTTAGCTGCTTCCTCTCCGTGGTACATTCGAACAATAGTAAAAGCCAGGTCGTGTTTTGCATTCCGGGGATCCGATTCGATCTTCTCTTTAATAGCGGGAAGTTCGGCTGTATCCACATCCGTTACCAATTCATAGTACGTATAGATCAGGGCATCAGGGATAGAAAGTGATTTTCCATACATATCATTTGGCTCTTCATTGATCCCAATGTAATTGTCATATGATTTGGACATTTTCGCTGAACCATCGGTTCCTACCAACAAAGGCATCATTAGACAAACCTGTGGCTCTTGTCCATCTTCTTTCTGAAGCTGACGACCAACCAGCAGATTGAATTTCTGATCGGTACCGCCCAGCTCGATATCAGATTTCAGATGAACCGAATCCTGTCCTTGAGCCAGTGGGTATAAAAATTCGTGCAATGAAATAGGCTCATTATTTTCAAATCTTTTGGAGAAATCATCCCGCTCTATCATACGAGCCACCGTAAGTTTGGAGGATAATTTAACTACATCCATGAAATCCATTTCGCCCAGCCAATCATAATTATTGGTTAGCGTAAGCTTTGATTCATCCAGAATACTCTTAGCCTGTTCGATATAAGTTTGTGCATTTTCCTTCACTTCTTCCAGGCTTAACGGAGGGCGGGTTTTATTTTGTCCGGTTGGGTCTCCGATCATAGCCGTAAATCCACCGATGATGAGGATCACTTCATGCCCAAGGTCCTGAAACTGTCGCATTTTTCTCAGAATAACAGAATGCCCAAGATGAAGGTCAGGGCGAGTTGGGTCAACCCCCAGCTTAACTTTTAGTGGACGGTTTTCCTTTTTGGATCTCTTAAGTTTTTCAATGAGTTCGTCCTCGGGGACAATTTCTACGGTTCCGCGACGGATTATCTCAAGTTGTTGATCAACTGCTATAAATGACATTTAATTATCTGAATTATCGTTTTGAAGTTCGTTTAAAAATGGAATGTTTTCTAAAGGATTATATTCGCCAATATTTTCTTTCAATGTCTGGCTATAATTTTCAGCACCCGGATAAACTAGAGCAACTGTATTATAAGTGAGTGGGGCTAAATAGATAACAGCAGGATATAAATAAGACTCTTCGCGGGCTTCATCAGAAGGGACATTAAACCCGGCAAGAAGCAGAAGGACGGCGCTTACTACAAGCCCGCTTTTTAATGCTCCAAATACTCCTCCCAATATTCTATTTACTATACTGAGTTTGATCGCTTTTAAAAATTCTTTGGTCGCATAGGCGATAACAGCCACTACCCCGAGAGTCCCAATGAATAGGATCACCCCTGATACAAAAGGGACATATGAGGCCCCTTCTTCAAACATAGGTGCGATCAAACCTGTAAAAGCATCCAGGTAATTGAATGTCAGAAATATAGCTAGGATAATTCCAACAATATTGAGAACCTCTTTTACCAATCCGTTTACGGCTCCTTTATATCCAAAATATAAAAGAGGCGTTGCAATAATGAGGTCTAGGATCAGCATGAATTATCCGCCAAGTTCTTCTTTGACGATCTTGCTTACCAAAGAACCTTCTGCCTTTCCTTTCAATTGTCCCATTAGCGGCCCCATAACTTTGCCCATATGCTCTGGGCCGGATGCACTAAGAGCCTTTATCTTTTCCTGAACTATTTTCCGGACTTCGTCCTCGTCCATCATTTCAGGCAAATACTCTTCAATGAGTGCCAGTTCTTTTTTTTCATTCTCAGCAAGGTCTTTCCGGTCGCCATCTTCAAACTGTTCGATGGATTCTTTTCTTTGCTTAGCGGCTTTCATTAATACTTCCACCGCTTGCTCATCTGAAAGCTTTGCTTCTCCGTCTTTTCGTTCACTGATCTCCTTTTCCATCAGCTTCGCTTTCAGGGATCGAAGCACCCGAAGTTTATCCTGGTTTTTGGCCTTCATGGCCTCTTTAATATCTGCTATTATTTTGTCTTGTATACTCATGATTTCCTCCTGCTATAAAAATAATCAAAAAAAAAGGTTACACAATCATAATTGTGTAACCTTATACAGTCTTTATGAATGAACTATCAGGATTTATTCTGCTGAATATATTCTCTTACATTTTCCTGATCCATCATGACCTCTTTATAGGCATATTTCCCCTTATCATTCTTGGTAGAAATAATAACCTTTGCCATTTTGCGGTGAGCCGCTTTTGCTTGTAGTGCGTCTTGTCCAAATGCTTGCTTCTTAGCCATATCTCTGGTTATTTAATTTCTTTGTGAACAGTGTGTTTACGAAGAACAGGATTGTATTTTTTCAGTTCAAGTCGGTCTGTTGTAGTTCTTCGGTTTTTGGTAGTAACATATCTAGATGAACCGGGTTTTTCGGTACATTCCAAAATCACTTGAACTCTGTTTCCTTTTGCCATAGTTCTATACTTCTTTTAAAAGAGTTCCTTTTTTCCGCGCGTCTTTCAATACTGCAGAAATTCCTTTCTTATTAATTGTTCTAACAGTCTTAGCAGAAACTTTTAGGGTTACCCACTTATCCTCTTCAGGAACATAAAAACGTCGCTTTTGCAGATTTAACTGAAAGCGGTGTTTCGTCTTATTGTTTGACTTAGATGAACGGTATCCGTTCAAAGCTCCTTTACCTGTAATATCGTCTTTTCGCGACATCGTATAATTCGGTTAATTCATAATGAAAATAGACACCAAAGATAGAGCTATAAACATCAAAGTTCAACGGCAGCAAGCATGAAAATTTAGATTATTAACATTTTTCGTAATTATCCACATTTTACCCCTCTTTTCCCGTCCTTAATTTCACCCCAGAAAGCTTATCTCGAATATTTTAAACTAATACCCTTCCTTTTTTTGATTTTGCTTGTGTAAGCTCTATTTTCTGACGTCAATAAACTCATCTTACAAAGCTATCACTCCATAATTATGGCAAAAAAACAAGGTTCTGACTATAAAGCTTCCAACATACAGGTATTGGAGGGGCTTGAAGCAGTTAGAAAGCGCCCTTCAATGTATATTGGGGACACCGGACAGCGCGGACTTCATCACCTGATAAATGAGGTGGTTGACAACTCTATCGATGAAGCGCTAGCCGGTTATTGTGACTATATAAATGTTACCATTAATGAAGACGGCTCGATGACCATTTTTGATAATGGCCGGGGTATTCCTGTTGATACTCACGAGAAGCTTGGGATTCCCGCCGTTGAGGTTGTACTTACCAAACTTCATGCCGGTGGTAAATTCGATAAAGACACTTACAAGGTATCCGGTGGTTTGCATGGTGTTGGAGTAAGTTGTGTGAATGCCCTTGCAAGTAACTTTCGTGCAGAAATTCATAGAGACGGCGAAATTCATGTAATGGAATTCTCCAAAGGGGCAACTACCATCCCCCTTTCTGTTAAAGGAAAAACAGATAAGACGGGTACTAAGATCTCTTTCACCCCGGATCCTGAAATATTTACTCAAACCACTGAGTTTAAGTTTGATATTATTGCAGAACGGATGCGGGAATTGGCTTTTCTTAACCCTGAGATAACCATCGAACTAATTGATGAGCGGGAAGAAGATGAAGAGCTTAAAAAAGAAGTGTACCACTATGAGGGTGGTGTAAAAGATTTTGTAGATTTTCTGGACGAGCATAGAGAGTCAATGCTGCAAACTCCTATTCACATTACAGGAGAGATCGACAATGTGCCCGTTGAGATCGCTATTTCCTATAACAGCTCCTTTTCTGAGAACGTCCACTCTTATGTGAACAATATTAATACACGGGAAGGCGGTACGCACGTTTCCGGATTCAGAAGAGCGCTGACTCGATCTTTGAAGTCTTATGCTGAAAAGAACAACCTTATCAAATCAAACAGTAAGATCTCCATTTCCGGAGAGGATTTCCGGGAAGGAATGACAGCTGTGTTGAGTGTGAAAGTTCAGGAACCACAGTTTGAGGGTCAAACTAAGACCAAACTTGGTAATTCCGAAGTTCAAAGCGCTGTTGAAATTGTTGTTTACGATCAACTTAATGAGTACTTGGAGCAAAACCCCAAGGCGGCTAAAAAAGTTATTGAGAAAGTTGTTCTTGCTGCTGAAGCACGTGAAGCTGCCCGTAAAGCTCGTCAACTTGTTCAACGCAAAAGTGTAATGAGTGGTGGAGGTCTTCCGGGTAAATTGGCTGATTGTTCCATTAAGGATCCGGAACACAGTGAAATTTACCTCGTTGAGGGTGACTCTGCCGGTGGATCAGCAAAAATGGGTCGTAACAGAAGTTTTCAGGCTATTCTCCCGCTTCGTGGTAAGATCCTGAATGTTGAAAAGGCTAAGATCAATCGAATTCTCGAAAATAAAGAAATTCAGGCTATGATCACTGCGCTGGGGACCGGCGTTGGTCATGGTGATGAGGATTTTGAAGTTGATAAACTTCGATATCACAAGATCATTCTGATGACAGATGCTGATGTTGATGGTTCTCACATTAGAACATTACTGCTCACTTTCTTCTATCGTTATATGAGGCCGCTTATAGAAAACGGGTTCATTTATATTGCTACTCCTCCTCTTTACAGGATCACAACGAGTAAAGATCTGGAATATGCATGGGATGACGAGACCAGAGATAAGATGATAAAAGAGCTTAAGAAATCCCGTAAGAAATATGATGTTTCCCGCTACAAAGGTCTTGGGGAAATGAATCCTGAGCAACTTTGGGAAACCACCATGGACCCTGAAACCAGAACTCTTCAGCAAGTAAATGTTGAAAGCGCTGCCGGTGCAGACAAACTCTTTTCTACTCTTATGGGCGGGGATGTTGAACCGCGTCGTGAGTTTATTGAGCGAAATGCCAAGTACGCCACTATCGATATCTAATCATACTAATCTGAACACAGACTAACTTTTTTTACCACCTGATTTATGGCCAGAGAAAAAATTATACCTATTACCATTGAAGACGAAATGCAGTCGTCTTACATCGATTATTCGATGTCCGTTATTGTTTCGAGGGCACTTCCAGATGTAAGAGATGGACTAAAACCCGTTCACCGTAGAATATTATACGGAATGAATGATCTCGGAATGCTGCATAATCGAAATTATAAGAAAAGTGCCCGTATAGTCGGTGAGGTTTTGGGTAAGTATCACCCTCATGGTGATTCTGCCGTTTATGACTCTATCGTGCGAATGGTGCAGGATTTTTCCCTTCGCTATCCCTTAGTGGATGGTCAGGGTAACTTCGGATCCATTGATGGTGATAGTGCAGCCGCCATGCGTTATACGGAAGTTCGCATGGACCGTCTTTCAGAAGAAATGCTCGCTGATATCAACAAAGAAACGGTTGATTACCAGTTTAACTTCGATGATACCCTTGAAGAACCTACCGTTCTTCCAAGTATGCTTCCAAATCTTCTGTTAAATGGTTCATCGGGAATTGCTGTAGGTATGGCCACTAATATGGCTCCCCATAACATGTCGGAGGTTATTGATGGGGTTACAGCTTATATAGAGGATCCGGATATAGAGATCAAGCAGCTGATGAAACATATCACGGCTCCTGATTTTCCAACAGCCGGTATCATTTATGGTTATGAAGGTGTTAAAGAAGCTTATGAAACGGGTCGTGGAAAAGTAACTCTTCGCGCACGTGCAAACACTGAGGAGCTTCGTGGAAACAGAGAGCAGATCGTAATAACGGAAATTCCTTATCAGGTAAATAAAAGCACCCTTATCCAGAAGATCGCTGACCTTGTCAATGACGAGAAGATTACTGAAATTTCTGAAGTTAGAGATGAGTCTGACCGGGAAGGTATTCGTGTAGTTATCATTCTTAAGCGTTCTGCAAATGCCGGTGTTGTACTTAACCAGCTTTATAAGTACACCCAAATGCAGACCACTTTTGGGATCATAAATCTTGCGCTGGTTAAAGGGCGTCCTAAGGTTATGAACCTGAAAGAGTTGATCTATCATTTTGTGGAACACCGGGTTGATATCATCATTCGGCGTACAATGTATGATCTTGATCAGGCTGAAGCACGAGCTCATATTCTTGAAGGACTTAAAATTGCCCTTGATAACCTGGATGAGGTTATCAAGACAATTCGTGCATCCGATAACTCTCAAGAGGCAAATATTGAACTTCGGAAGAAGTTTGCTCTTACTGATATTCAGGCTAAAGCAATCCTGGACATGCGCCTGCATAAGCTTACAGGCCTTGAGCGTGAAAAAATTGATGGGGAGTATCGCGAGATCATCGACAAGATCGCCGAATATCGCGAGATCCTTTCAAACAGGGACCGCCAGACTTCTATTATTACAGAAGAGCTTGCTGATCTAAAGAAAAGATATGGAGATGAGCGACGCACTCAGGTAGTTCATTCTGCTGAGGACTTCAATATTGAAGACATGATAGCCAATGAAGATGTGGTTGTAACCATTTCGAATAAAGGCTTCATCAAACGAATGCCGGTCAGCGGTTATCGCAGACAACGTCGCGGCGGTAAAGGGATGAAGGGAACTACTACTCGTGATGAGGAATATGTAGAACATTTATTTGTAGCCACTACTCATAACTACATTCTATTCTTTACAGAAAAAGGAATGTGTTACTGGCTTAAGGTTTATGAAATTCCGGAAGGTGGTAGATTGGCAAGAGGTCGCGCGATTGTTAATTTGATCGAGCTTGATAAAGATGATGCCATCAAGGCTTTCGTCCCGGTTAAAACACTTGAGGATGAAGACTATATCAATAACCACTCTATCATAATGGCCACAAAAGGCGGTTTAGTTAAGAAAACAACTTTAGAGGCCTATAGTCGCCCAAGACGAGATGGTATTATTGCTATCAATATCAAAGAAGGTGATAGCTTATTGGCCGCTGAGTTAACTGATGGAGACAGCAATATCATTCTTGCCAATAAAAATGGACGAGCAATTCGATTCCATGAAGGCGGTGTTCGCGATATGGGACGTAACACCTCCGGAGTCAAAGGAATGACGCTCGGTAAAAAAGATGAGATCGTAGACATGGTAGTGATCAAGAACACTCATGAAGCTACCGTACTCGCCATGTCTGAAAACGGATATGGTAAACGCTCGCTTGTGGATGATTACAGAGAACAATCAAGGGGGGGTAAGGGTGTGATTACACTTAAGATAACTCCTAAGACTGGTGATCTTATCGCGCTCAAAGAAGTTACCGATCAAGATGACCTTATGATCATTACCGAACAAGGGAAAGTGATCCGAATGAGCTGTGGTGGAATTCGAACAATGGGTAGAAATACACAGGGCGTTCGAATTATGAGACTCGACTCAGATGGAGCGATTGCTGCAGTAACCCGGGTGGTTAATGAAGAAGAGGGTGACGACGATGAGGATGGCGATTAAGCTTTTCTTCTCTCACAACTATTGATAAAAAAAGGGCTTCATTTCTGAAGCCCTTTTTTATTTTGTGAACAAATTTAAAGTTCTCAGTCTTCTAACATTTGAAGGAGCAAAGCCTTTCTTTTTTCTACTAACTCTTTAGGTTCTTGAACATTCACCTTATTCCCGAATTGAAGTAGCCATTCATTTATAAAGGCCAAATTATCAAATTTAAACTCCACCTTAATTTTTTCAGAATTTACATCCGATTTCTTAATAATTTTAGCCGGTAAATTTGCCTCCAGGCGCGCCATCTCGCTTTTTTCGACTACTAGTATGATCGAATGAGAACTCTCGTCAGAGCGGAAAATAAGGCCCTCTACGTCCAATTCCTTCTTAAGCTCGTAACTTTCCTCTAAAATGAGAACCTCATTTACATTTTCGAGTATAAAATTCCTGATTTCCCCCCTGAGATGAGATTTACCAATTACATTCCAATGATCCTGATAAAAAACTAAAATGTATGGATCGATTTTCCGAACACCGGTCTCCCCTAACTTTGTTGTGTACTCAAACTGCATTCTTTTTTGCTGAGCAATTGCACTATTTATCAAATACCAACTTCCCCCTTTTTTCTTTTTACCTCCAAACTTTAGAAATGGATCAACAATAGTACGACCCTCAAGAGAATTCATAAATTTCTTTAGATCATCAGGTAGCACATTTTTAATTTTTACCTCAACTCCTTTGGCGTCCTCCACCAAACCCTGATCAACCTGAGACTTTACAAAATTCAGCCCGACCATGATGGTTGCAAGCTCTTTGGGAGTAAACATTAGTGGCGGGATCTTATAACCTTCGATCAAACCATAGCCTGAAAACCTATCCCAGGTAACCGGCACATTGATTTCCTGTAGAGCATTGAAATCCCTGAAAATTGTTCTTCTGCTTACATCAAACCGTTCAGCAAGCTCGTCAACTGTCAGCCTTTTTCCTGGCTGTTGCAGCAAAAGCATCAGCTTTAACCTTCTTTCTGAGCTATTCATATTACCCCTTTCTTTTTATTTCAACCATCGCCTTCCCTTCGTAGAATGGGTTACCAAAACTTTCCTGAAGATCGAATACAGAGACTTCAAGGTCTGACGCTATCCCCTCAAGCTCGTGTTCTACTTCTTCGCCCCCCTTTAGAAGAATAACCCCTGACCACGGCTTTCCCTCTATCATCTTCATTATCTCATTTACTTTAAAAGCATGCTTGGAGACAATTATAGAATTGGGTTTAACCTCAAGGTCTTTTAAAGAACCCATATAAGAATCTATATTCTTCAATTTTAATTTGGTGGCCATATGCTTGCATGCCATTACTTTTTTTGAGACGATGTCATTTAAAACAAATTGTTTTTCCGGCCTCAAAATTGCCAAAGGAATCCCAGGAAGCCCTCCCCCGGTCCCTGCATCTATAACAAAATCTGCTTCCTTAAATACATCAGACTCCGAAATTGATAAAGAATGCTCAATATGATTCAACACTGTTTCACGTGGAACATCCCGACTAACAAGGTTTATTTTGTCGTTCCACCAAAGCAGATGGTCTACATATTGACCTAATAATTCCTTGTTCTCAAGAAAAGATGTCCGCAGATATTTAACCTTGTCTGCAGGATACTTAGAATAAGATAGCACATGTTTCACGTGGAACAGTGGTTAGTTTTTAAGGTAAACCATAAGGACTGACAGGTCGCTGGCGGAAACCCCGCTAATTCTACTGGCCTGACCTATTGTTTCCGGGCGGATCTTGGAAAGCTTTTGAGTTCCTTCTGTAGATAAGCTTTTGATGTTGGAGTACTCTATTTGTTCTGGAATAAGCATGTTTTCTTGCTTCTCCATCTCTTTTACCATTTCAAATTCTTTTTCAATATATCCGGCATACTTAGATTGTATTTCTACTTGTTCAAGAACCTTGTTGTCGACAGAAATTGACCGGACTTGTTCTTTGAGCTCTTTATCATAGTCCATCATTTCCTTAAGAGAAACCTCTGGTCTTAACAAGATCTTTATTGCCTTCATGGGCTGACTCATTGGGGAACTGTCTTTGCTCTCAAGCAATGGGTCAATATCTTCGGGTCGAACGGTATAATCTTTTATAAGATCATCCAGCCTATCAATTGCTTCTCTCTTTTGCTCAACTTTCTTAAGTCTTTGATCAGAAGCTAATCCTATTCGGTGGCCAATCTCTGTTAGCCGAAGGTCTGCATTGTCTTGCCTTAGTAATATCCTATGTTCAGCCCTGGAAGTAAACATTCGGTAAGGTTCTTCTGTGCCCTTGTTAATTAAGTCATCAACGAGAACTCCTATATATGCTTCAGATCTTTGAAGGATCAGGGGTTCTTTTTCCTGAACTAAAAGAG
This sequence comes from Gracilimonas halophila, assembly GCF_042684365.1. NCBI lineage: Bacteria > Pseudomonadati > Balneolota > Balneolia > Balneolales > Balneolaceae > Gracilimonas > Gracilimonas halophila. The sequence goes on from NZ_JBHULI010000002.1 coordinate 137,341, forward strand.
CAGCGTTAATCCCAGCCATTAATCCCTGACAAGCAGCTTCTTCATAACCAGTAGTTCCATTAATTTGCCCCGCAAAGAATAAACCATCAACGGTCTTTGTCTCAAGCGATCTCTTAATTTGATGGGGGGGAAAATAGTCATACTCTATGGCATAACCCGGCCGAATCATGATCACCTCTTCAAATCCGGGAATAGTTCTTAATGCTTTGTATTGAACATCTTCAGGAAGAGAGGTTGAAAATCCGTTCAGATACATCTCATAAGTATTCCATCCCTCCGGCTCTAAAAATAGTTGATGGCTATCTTTATCTGCAAAGCGATTGATCTTATCCTCTATACTTGGGCAGTACCGAGGGCCTATGGATTTAATTCTTCCATTAAACATAGGACTTCTGTCAAATCCGGTCTTAAGAACCTCATGAACTTCCTCATTTGTATATCCGATCCAACAAGAGAGCTGTTCATCTAATGATGGAAGGCTCTCAGTCATAAAAGAAAATCCGGAAGGATCTTCATCCCCAAACTGCTCCTCTAATTTAGAATAATCAACTGTTCTTCCATCAATCCTGGGTGGAGTTCCTGTTTTTAAACGACCTACCTCAAAACCTAATTTTTCCAATGCCGCTGAAATTCCTATAGAAGCTCTTTCTCCCGAGCGCCCCCCTCCATGCTGTGCCTCTCCAATATGGATAAGCCCATTGCCGAAGGTTCCTGTAGTAAGAACTATGGATTTAGCATAAAACTTCTGGCCTGTCTGAGTAACAACACCTTTTATGGTGTAGTCTTCTGAGATAAGATCTACTACATTATCCTGTCGGAAATAAAGCTTATCTTTTTCTTCAAGCTTTTCCCTCATCTTCTGAGCATAAAGCATACGATCACTTTGACACCGTGGGCTCCACATTGCAGGTCCCTTACTTTTGTTTAACATCCTAAACTGCACTCCGGTCTCGTCACTGACGATTCCTGATATACCTCCAAGGGCGTCAATCTCTCTAACTAACTGTCCCTTTGCTACACCGCCCATTGCCGGGTTGCACGACATTTTTGCAATAGCTTCCAGGTTCATTGTGATCAAAAGAGTTTTTGAACCCATTTGTGCTGCAGCACCGGCGGCTTCACTTCCTGCGTGTCCACCCCCAACTACGATCACATCATATGTAGGATCTAAAGTTGACATTACTCTCTGTTTTTTATTGATTTAATTAAGTTTAAAATCTTCCTGATATACTAAAGATAAGAAATTAGCACTCCCTGAACTATAACTCGGATCCAAGGTCACTTTTATACAAACCATTTTACTTGGTTTGTAGCAGTAAGTAGTTTCTACAAACAAAAAAAGCCCCCAACAATGTTGGAAGCTTTTTGTTGCGATCCGGAAGGGACTCGAACCCTCGACCTCCTGCGTGACAGGCAGGCGTTCTAACCAACTGAACTACCGGACCTTTTTAAGAGAGCATCAAATATACGGACCATCGTATCCCGAAGTCAAGCCAATTCTAAAATCAATTTCAAAAAAATAGAGGATCACGAATTCAATCGTGATCCTCTATAGGGATGGTGATGGAAAAATTTATTTAGCTAATTCGTTCTGAATTGCTTTTGCTATCTCTTCGCTCTCTGGTTTTACGGCGCTACGAAATCGTCTTTCCAGTGCGCCATCTTTCCCAATCAAGAATTTCTCAAAATTCCATTCGATATCACCCTCAAAGTCAGGGTTTGGCTGAGAGGTTAAATACTTAAAAAGCTCTGCCTGATCATCTCCCTTAACAGATACCTTAGAGAACATAGGAAATTCAACTCCATACTCAAGCGTACAAAACTGTTTGATCTCTTCATTAGAACCCGGTTCTTGACCCTTGAAATTATTTGCGGGGAAGCCAAGGATCACCAATCCATCGTCTTTGTAGGTTTCATAAATATTTTGAAGGCCTTCATACTGAGGAGTATATCCACACTTTGAAGCAACATTCACAATCATTAAAACCTTACCTTTATATTGTTCAAGCGATACTTCATTTCCATCTATATCTTTCAAATTGAAATTATATACTGAAGTGTCCGTGTTATCGGTCATAAACAAGCCTGTTGAAAAAATTAGTATTGATAGTAAAAGTTTCATCGAATTATTTTTTTCTTGAGTCGTTAGTGTTTAAACTATTTAGAACAATTAAATCATTCCGCATGACAAAAAATATTCTAACCACAATATTTCTTCTTTTTTTTCTGATCATGCCTTTGGCCACATCTGCTCAAATGTTCTCTGTAGGAGAAGAGCGCAGCAGAAGCAGCAACCCATTTTCTTCCTATGTAAGAGGAGGGGTTAGTATAGTAGATTTCACTTATCAGGGAAATCCTGCTGCAGTGCCCGGTAACAACAGATTATCTTTTTCCGGTACCGTAGCACACTTTGGGTATGAATCCAATGGCTTGAATTTAGGATTGGGTTTTGGAAGTTCGTTTTCGGGATTGGACAACAGGCGTTTTTTCAATTTGGATCTAAATTTTACAAATCCCTTTTATCTGATACAGAAAGAAAATTTTGGTGCCGGTATTCCTATAAAACTAAGAACAAAAGTAACATCCGTGCGAAGCGACCAGGTTCAGGAAGAGTTTTCACAAACAGATCTCAGTGCAGGAGCAGGATTGATCATGCGTGTAAATGTCCCTGAAAAGCTGGGTATCACCACACAAATTATTCCAAGTATTGGCTTTAGCTCATCAAGTGGTGGGTTTTTAGGGGGGAACATTTATTCACTTGCCGGCTCTGCACGTCTAAATTTCTACAATCTTATCTTTGGGAAAAATATTAGTTTAGGATATGATTATATCTTAGACTCCTATGATATTGACGGAGAACAGTATGATTACGATGTAAGCGGACATTTAATTACCCTTGGAGTATCACTTTGAAACCGGATAAATTTCTTCTCGAACTCGAACAAATATTAGAACAGGCCGGCTACACCCTTAGAAAAGAACGCGGCTCTTTTAGGGGAGACGAATGTATTATTGAGGGACAGAAATTAGTTGTGGTAAATAAAAACAAACCTATAGAATCACAACTTGGAACTATGGGAAGGGTTTTGGGAGAAATAGACCTTACCGGAGTCTATATAAAGCCTGCTGTCAGAAAAAAGCTGGAAGATCTTTGGGATCAGCTTCAAGTGATTCCTGAAGATACCGCTGAGGATTTTGAATTAGAATGAAAATAACTTTTTTAGGAACAGGAACTTCGATGGGAGTACCCGTTGCCGGAGGATTTCGCAGAGAAGAGCTCGCGCATGATCCCCGCAACGAACGTACTCGTTGTTCAGTTTGGATCCAATCTAATGGTACTTCTATTCTGGTTGATGCAGGCCCTGAATTCCGAATACAAAGTATTAAGGCTAAAATTCAACATATAGACCATCTGCTTATAACCCATGAACATATGGATCATGTGGCCGGGCTTGATGATCTTCGCGTATATTCCTATCTCAATAAAGCCCCAATACCGGTTCATACCTCCAAAAAATGCATCGAAGAGATAAAAACCCGGTTTAACTATATGTTCGGAGAAGATAAGTACCCTGGATCAACCTCACTTGACCTTATAGAGGCAAATGCACCTTTTAAACTTGGGGAGAATAATATTACTCCGCTCCCTATTAAACATGGTAGTCTGGAGATTCTGGGGTTCAGAATAAATGACTTTTCGTATCTGACCGACGTCAAGCACATCCCCCAGAAAACAAAAGAGCTTATCCGGGGTTCTAAAGTTATTGCGATGGGAGCATTGCGATGGGAGCCTGAACATCCTACACATCAAACTATTCCTGAAGCTGTTGAAATAATAGAAGAGCTTGAGATACCAAAGGCGTTCTTAATACACATGAATAGCTATGTGGATCATGAACCTACAAACCAACGACTTCCTGACCACATAAAATTGGCCTACGATCAATTGACCCTTAGTCTTTGACTATGCTTTTATAAAAACGTTTTCAGCTCCTCTTTTGATTGAAGCTCTTGGACAATTTCTTTCACATTTTGTGCCTTATCCAGTTTACAAACTAAAATAGCTTCTTCCGTTTCCACTACCGCAATCCCATCCACTCCCACAATTGAGATCATTTTACCGCTTTTAGAGAGTACATAATTCTTAGATGATTCGCTGAATGAAGCATGATCTGCATTTACAACATTTCCATTTAGATCTTTCTCACCCAAATCGTACGCCGCTGTCCAGCTACCCACATCGTTCCACCCAAATTCTCCGGGTACAACAAATACATTTTCTGAATGCTCCATAATGCCATAATCGATAGAAACAGATTCACATGAGTGATAAAAAGAATCGACCGCTTTTTTATGATCCTTTGTGAAAAGATACTCCGAACTCTCTTTGACCTGGTCGTACATTTTTGGAAGATGTTTTTTGAATTCGTTGAGAATGGTCTTTGCCGCCCATATAAACATCCCACTATTCCAGAAATAATTACCCGCCTGCAAAAACTTTTCAGCTGTTTCCTTATCCGGTTTTTCCTTAAATGCTCTTACGGGGTGAACGGTATATCCTGCTAATTCTTCTTCAACAGTGTTATCCCCGTGAATGTACCCATATCCTGTCTCAGGCCGGTCAGGTTGAATACCGATCGTTACCAGGTTTTCTCCGGACTCGGCCTTCTCTATTGCTGACTTCAAATATTGATTAAAAGCGTCCGGATCTTCAATATGATGATCTGCGGGTAAGACCACCATAACGGCTTCCGGGTCTTTTTTATATAGCATTTCTGCAGCAATGGCTACACAAGGGGCGGTATTCTTGGCCACCACTTCACCTACAATATTATCATTGGGGACAGAAGGGAGTTGATCCTTTACAAGATCCACATAATTATCGTTGGTCACCACCATGATCCGTTCCTGGGGAATAAGGGTTTTGATCCTTTCAGCCGTATTTTGAATCATGGTTTTATCTCCAAAAAGTGATAAAAACTGTTTTGGAAGTTTCTTTGTGCTTTTAGGCCAAAAGCGAGTACCTGCTCCCCCGGCCATAATTACTGCATAAACCATCTGTCAGTGTTAACTTAATGTTCAGCGGAAAGGTACAACTAATCTGACAGAACGTGAACATTATCAGCACGGTGTAAGCTGATCGTAAATGTCGATCCTTTATTAGGCTCACTTTCGATATTAAATTTCTCTCCGTGGGCTTCCATTATATGCTTCACGATAGCCAGTCCTAATCCTGTACCTCCACGTTCTCTTGATCGGGATTTATCAACTCTAAAAAAACGCTCCGTCACCCGTGGGATATCCTTTTCATCAATACCAATACCGGTGTCTTTCACTGAAACAAAAACCCGTTCCTTCTCTTTTGGTTTAGTAAAAACCGTTACCTCAACTTTCCCCCTGGGCATATTATACTTAATGCCGTTTTCTATCAAGTTGATAAGAACCTGTTTAACCTGATTCTTATCAACCTTAACCTGAATATTCTTGTCAAAATCATTTACGATAAGCTGAATATTCTCTTTTTCTGCTTTATAATTAAGGCTTTCGATAATATCATTTAACACTTCATATAAATAGATCTCTTCGATCTCAGATTTAAGCTCCCCGGTTTCCAGTTTAGAGATCTCCATAAGGTCTTTGGTAAGATAGATAAGCCGGTTAACATTCCGCATGGCTTTCTTTAGGAAATCCCGGTTAACCTCTTCATCTTCAAGAGCTCCATTCAATAAAGTTTCTATAAAACCCTGAATAGCAAAGATCGGTGTTTTAAGTTCATGAGAAATATCTCCGATAAATTCTTTCCGATAATTCTCAATGCGATTCAGCCTTTGTATCTCACGCTCAATGGTACGACTAGATTTAACTCCCTGTTTAACCAGATAGTCTACCTCATCGTGATGATCGGAAGTAACATCCTCATATTCCATGAACCGTTTGCGAGCAATGTTTTTAAAGAGCTGTTCTATGGTTTTAAGACGCTTGTATGAGTTGTAGTATGTAACAGCGTAAGTAACCAAAAAGAAGAGGGCAGCCATTAAAACACTTAAGGATCCGGCATCCTCCGGCGTGAAATTATAACCCTGCCACAATACAAGAAATAAGATACCGGCACACAACACTGATGCGGTCAAGCCTATTCTTAGACCAAACCTATAAATACCTTTCTGCTTTTTACGCTTGTGTTTGCTCATTCCTTAAATCGGTAGCCTACTCCTTTCACTGTTTCAATGTAGTGATCCCCTAATTTCTCTCTGATCTTTCTAACATGTACATCTACCGTACGATCTACTACATAGATGTTATCTCCCCAGACCTTATTAAGTAGTGTTTGACGATCCCTCACTTTTCCTCTGCGACTGGCTAAATAATACAACAACTCAAATTCTTTGCGTGGCAGTTGAAATTCTTCTTCACCGCGTGTTACAATGTATCGGTCTTTGTCGATGGAAAGGTCATGAACATCAAGTCTGTTGACTTCTTCTTCGGTCTCATCAAAACGACGCATTACGGCTTTTATACGGGAGATCAGTTTGGTAGTGCTGATCGGCTTGGTGATATAATCATCACCACCTTTATTCAACCCCTCTACTTCGGTTTTCTCATCGCTTCTTGCCGTTAAAAATATAATGGGAATTGATTTAAGATCATTGTCAGCACGCATTTTTTCTACCGCTTCCATCCCATCCATCTTGGGCATCATGATATCCATGAGCACCAGATCCGGTTTATGCTCTTTTGCTATTTTAATTCCCTCTTCGCCATTCTCTGCTTTTAGAACATCAAAGTTTTCTTTCTTGAGATTATATTCGATCAGGTCAAGCAGGTCTTTTTCATCATCAACTACGAGTATCGTTTTATTAGCCACGGGATTGGGGGTTTTATGATGGTTTCCAATTATACAATGGTACTAATGTACTGTATTAATAGAAAATGTATCGTCATTAAGAAATTGTTACGGGATCACAGGTTTGAGGGACTCCACAGATTTTATTTTCACAAAATGAAAACGAATTAATCCTATAGTCCTTCCATCCCGAAAATCTGTGATCAACTGAGTAAATACCCAACACCGGCTGGCTGCCGCAGCAACCAACCCGTTAAGCTATAGCGGGGAACATGCGTGGTTAATACCTCATGCTCAATGAGCTCACTTTTAAAAACCAACAATCGTTTTGCTTTCGGCTCTACATTAATTTCTTGACCGTCTTTATATATAACTAACTCTCCACCATCCCCTTTTTCCAGTTATTATTGAGATAAATGAGGACAGTTATCTGCCGGTTTGTTCGCTCGCTGAACTGATCCAGATGCCTGTGGTAAAAAGACCCTGCAGGATATTTAGCAATATGAAATTCGGAACCGGATAAACTCAAATAACAATACCGTTTCAGGTTTTGTGTAAGCTCATCCATCAAACCAAAAAAAGGAGCCAGTTTTGTATCCCGGCTTTCATCGAGCCAGTAAATAAAATCTCCGCGAATTTCTGCCTTAACCTGGAAATCCTGCTGACTTCCAATACCCGCCTTTTTCAACTTATCTGATTCCTCCATTTCATGAAAGAAATTCATGATATTTCCATACAGCTCATCACTGATAAAATCATCCACGATCACATAATCATCTTCGGCAAGGCGATCCATCCATGACAACCATTGTTCTTCAGAGTAGCGCATTGGATATATAATTAGATAAGTTGTTGGTTTCTCTTGCGTCTATTCAAAGATACTCTGTTTTTAAAAAGGAATGAATATTTTACATAAACTATTTTAGAGGTCAATATTCTCCTTAAATACAATAACGCCCTTCTCTATATGGCTTGGTGCTTAATAGCAAAATAATATACACTCTTATGAAAAACTCTTTCTTTTCATTGGGCTAACGTACATATTCCACCATGAAATTTTTTACTTCACAGATCAGCTATTTCGTTTCTAACCGGAATACCAAAACGAACATCAAGCGACTTATTCGCTTTGTATTAATATTGTTCGCCATGATCATTGTTTATGGTGTCCTGTTTCATGAGATCATGGAATATGAAGGCCAAAAGCATTCCTGGGTTACGGGCTTTTATTGGACATTAACCACCATGACTACCCTCGGTTTTGGTGACATTACCTTTACTTCTGATATCGGTCGCGTTTTTTCAGTTTTTGTTTTGGTAACCGGTGTTATCTCTTTGCTTATAATGCTCCCATTCACCTTTATTGAATTCTTTTATGCACCATGGATGGAAGCTCAACACCGAGCGCGAGCCCCTCGTGAACTGCCTCCTAATACTAAGGATCATATCATCATTACCAGTTTTGATGCGATAACAAGATCCCTAATTCAAAAACTTGACCAGTATGGGCATCACTATGTTTTATTGGTTAATGAACTGGAGCAAGCCCTTGAGCTTTATGACCAGGGCTACAAAGTAATGCTTGGAGAGCCTGATGATCCGGAGACCTACCGAAAAATATGTGTTGAACAAGCAGCGTTGGTCTTTACCGGTGGTACAGATATGTTTAATTCTAATGTAGCCCATACTATACGTGAATTTTCTACCGACGTAAAGATCATCTCCACGGCTAACTCCTATGATTCAATGGACATTTTGAAATTAGCGGGAAGTGATCATGTTCTGCATATGGGGAATATTTTAGGCCGGGCTTTATCGCGAAGAACATTGGGGCAGGATGCCCGGGTACATACCGTAGGAAGGTTTGGAAAATTAGTGATCGCAGAAGCAACCACGTATGCTACTCCGCTTGTTGGGAAAACATTAAAAGAAAGTCGTATTCGTGAAGACCTTGGAATTAATGTTGTTGGGGTTTGGGAACGAGGAAACTTCAAAAGTGCCCATCCCGAAGTTGAAATTCATAACCATAGTGTTTTAGTACTTGCAGGTACTGTAGAACAACTCAGAAAATATGATGAATTGTTTGGTATCTATGGTGTAAGCGATGAGCCGGTTGTTATTATTGGGGCAGGAAGAGTAGGCCGGGCTACAGCACTTCATCTTCATAGACGAAACATAAATTATAAGATTATTGATAAGAACCCGGACCGGATTAAAGATTCCAAACATTTTATTTTGGGTGATGCCGCTGATCTTGATACTCTGAAGAAAGCGGGTATTGAAGACGCTCCAAATGTTATTATCACAACGAATCAGGATGATGTAAACATTTATCTCACCATTTACTGTCGAAGTTTACGACCAAATATTCATATTGTAGCCCGGTCAACCTTAGAGCGAAATGTAAATACCCTTCACCGTGCCGGAGCCGATTTTGTAATGAGTTATGCCTCTATGGGAGCTAATGCTGTTTTTAATATTTATGAGGAAAATGATATTGTTATGATAGCTCAGGGACTCAATGTATTTAGTCTGGACACCCCTAAAAAGCTTGTTGGAAAGTCTTTAGTTCAATCTGATATCCGAAATAAGACCGGATGTAATGTAATTGCCTATCAGGTTAATGATGAGCAAGATATTAACCCGGATCCCAATAAGCCTATTCCTGAAAACAGTGAGATCATATTGATCGGACAATCAGAAGACGAACAACGGTTTATCGATTATTATAAGTCAGACTGATCCTTTTCTTTTCTCATAAGCGATACGGCTTCCAAAATGATCCAGATGGTGAATCCCAGGATGATCGCCCCAAATACAAAAAGGAGCATATTCTTATCATTTGTTCCCCATCCCGACCAGTCGAAGACGACTTGCTCCACCATAGCCCACAGCGTCATGATCATTAAAAATACCATTGGAATTAGCGTATAGATAATAGAACGACCTTGACGCCTCAGCCAAATGGTAACAAGCAATAAACTGATTCCCGCCAACAGCTGATTGGATGTTCCAAACAAAGGCCAGAGTAAATAGCCTCCGGAACCTAATCCGCGAGGGCCTTCAGGTAATAATACTAAAGCCGCACTTGCTCCCACAGCGATCAATGTTGAAGTATGAACCTTGGTCAGCGGCTTGATCTTATATTCTTCCCCAAGTTCATTGAGGATATAACGCATTAAACGAACGGATGTATCAAGCGTAGTTGCTGCAAAGCTGATCACGATGACTGCAATGATGGTTTTTGCCGCCTCCAGAGGAATGAGCAATGCTGTTGCGAGCTGAGCTGCTCCTTCTACAAAAATGTTTAATCCTACGGCACCCGCCTCAGAAAAGGAATGATACACATCCATGAATTCTCCTGAAGTATTGAAATAAGTAACAACGGCTACGATCGTGATCAATGCCAATGAACCCTCCCCGATTGCACCCAAATACCCTACAAAACGAGCATCCGTTTCTTTATCCAACTGCTTGGCAGTGGTTCCGGACGAGACCAATCCATGAAAACCTGAAATAGCTCCGCATGCAATGGTGATGAAAAGCAGCGGAAACCAGCTTACATCCGTTGCTTCCACATTGGTAGTCGGGGCAGTGATCTCCGGATTGCTTATGAACAATCCCAGGTATAAAATTCCTAAGCCCAGTACCAGCTGGTAGGCATTTATTAGATCTCTGGGCTGAAGTAATTTCCAAACAGGAAGAGTAGAGGCGAAATATACATAGATCATTAATACAGCGATCCAAACAAAGAATGCCATCTCAATCCCTGTTAAACCAAACAAGACTATATTCTCTGCTCCGCCAAAGTACTGGACCAGATCAATTTGAAGAACGGGAACATAACTGGCAATAATGGCAGTGAAGTACATCACAAAAAGAACAATGATGGAAGGAACCACCATATTCCCGGTCTTTTTATAGGCACGCACCCCGATCCAGATAGCCAAAGGTATTTGAATAAAGATGGAAAGTACCGTAGCCGGGAAGTTGATAAAGAGATTGGAGATCACCCAAGCAAAAACGGCATTCACCATTAAAACGAGGATCAATATGATAAACAGGAAAAGCAGTTTGGCCCGATGGCCTACTAATTTATTGGCAAGAATTCCCACCGACTGTCCTTTATGCCGAACCGATAAAACCATGGTTCCAAAATCATGAACTCCCGCGGCAAATATTGTTCCGAGAACAACCCATAACATCGCCGGCAACCAGCCCCAGTACACGGCTATGGCCGGACCCACAATAGGAGCAGCTCCTGCTATGGAAGTGAAGTGATGTCCCAGCAGCACAAATTTATTCGCCGGAACATAATCCACATCATCCTTGAGCTCATGGGCCGGGGTCATGTAATCAGGATTCAGCTGATAGATCTTTTCAGCAAGGAATTTGGAGTAATATCGGTATCCAACAAAGAAAAGAAACAGTGAAAGTGCTGCGACCCAACTTGCTTGCATAAATTTATTCCGGATTAATTTTTATGAGCTCCAATTAACTGCGCTTTAATTACTATTTTTCACTTTGTGATGCAAGCTGCTTGTTCTGCACTAACACTAAAATAAGATTGGTTATTCTAAAAGCAATTGAGCCTTATACTATACTTCGACCTCCCAAACCTCAAACCACCAAAACCATATCGGGTCAGCGACCCGATGTACTAGTATGCACGATCCCAACTTCCTTATAAAACTGGTACAAGCCAAAATGCCCTTTGGCCAATATAAAGATCGCTACATCACCGGTTTGCCCGTCCATTATCTGGAGTGGTTTTCGAGACAAGGTTGGCCAAATGGGCAGCTAGGGCAATATTTAGCCACTATGTTTGAGATCAAGACCAACGGGCTGGATGATATTTTGAAACCTATCATCCGGAAGCACAGAAATTCGCGTTATTGAGTGAGAATAGAACGACATGACGCTGATCGGGAGACGGGCGATAATTTAATTTTATAAAACCCAAGACAATTCGGGCGAATTATAGTTGAATTAGTCATCATCTAATCAAAAAACTCGGTATCCCAATCTTTGGATTTTGCAGAATAACAGCTTAAAGAGAGAAAAATAATTTATGAGCTATAAATATTTCCAACTACGTATATGAGTATGAACAATAATTATAAATAAATCACAATATTATGTTCACTTTAAAAAATAGATTTATTTCGGGCTTACTTATCCTGTGCTTTATGTTGAGTTTCAATTCTTGTAAAAAAGATTCCGGTGGTCCTTCTTTAGACGGTGACTTGAGATACCTTGTAGAGGGAAATGAAGGTGAATCAGTGTTTCTTTCTTTCAATGCTTATACCGAGAATGAAATTAATTTTGAAACTATTGGCACTGTTACTATTAACTCTTCAGGATCTGCTGAGGGAGACCTTGAAGATGGAAACTATTCCGGATATCAGCTTCAGGCTTCTTCATTCGGGGGAGATAATCCCTCAATAACGCTGAAATTGTTAAGTGATGGAGATGTTCTCGGGGAAATTGATGAACCTAACAATGATGGAATCTATATTGTTGAAGTCGGTGAAATACCTGAATTTGATTTTTGATATTGATTTGATATGAGTATTCGGAGAAGAGATCGTTTATTGATCTCTTCTTTGAAAATTTTGTAAACACGATAGAGTGGTAAAGTGGATTGTCGTTTATCTGTTTGTTCAAAAAACCCGGGTTCCCAGTCGCTTGGGTTCAGCTGTTGATGTCGAATCTATTTCAAAGTTGATGATCCCTAAAACCAAACCATCGTTAGTTATCACATCTACTTTCCACTCACCTTCCATCATTTTGTTTTTTACCGTATAACCCCGGTAACCTCCTTCACGACCTCCGGTTATTTCAAATCCAATTTCATCAATTATCTCCCATTGATTGGTATGTGGACTATACCATTTCCACCGATGTAATACCGATTTACTGAGTTTTGAAGGAGCAAATATACTTGTAAAAACATATACATCAGAACCCGGTTCATATGAAAATTCATGACGGTTATCTCTCCACATTTTATACCAGGGATTTTGCTCGTAGGTCACAAAATATTCATCTCTTTCTACGTTTTTTTCAACGTTATGAGCTACAAGTCCTGATTCCATCGCCAGTGGAACGGGTGGAATAAGATTAAAAAAGTAAAAGGTATTGATCAGAAAATAGATCCCAAGAATCAAACTTAACATTTTACCTAAACTGATCTCCTTTTGAGTGGAAGGGCTGGAGTTATATATAAAAATGATGAGAGCCAGTGTTATCCCCAAACTTATAGTTCCTGAAAGCATGAAAAGAAACGTGTTCATACTATTTACGATCATGGGAATAAAAAAGGTGAAGAAGGTAAAATTCACAAAAAAATATGCACTGAACTGCAGGTATTTATTGGAGATCCTTTTTTTAAGCAACTCATTGGCGAACAGCAATACCAACAGAATTATGAAAAAGCTGATGGTTTTAGAAAAGGAAACACTTCGTGAAAAATAGATGACATACGCACTGCATAAACCCCCAAGAAAAAACTGAATAGCTAAAGGCAGATAATCTTCATACTTCTCAAAGAACGTACCCTTCCATTTATCATCACCTGAAAGATTGAACAAATACAAACAAACTGTGAGTGAGGTGAGGTAGCTACATAAAATGATCTGGTCATAAAGGCGATCGATGCGGCCCAGGGTAAGTGAATCCCACAAGAAGCCCATCATAAAAAATACTACCGGCAAATATCGCTGTTTTGCCCTTACATAAGCCTGAAATCTTTTAAACATTATTTATTAGTTTGAATGATGAATTTAAGCAAAGTTAAGATAGCCCCGGTAAGACTCATATAGAAATGGGAATGGAATGTATACTACCGCTAATAATAGTTACTGAACATTCTTCTTCTGGATAGCCTGAAGCATGATCAGATCATAAACAGCATGGGCGCATATGGCAGCGATTAACCCAACATGTTCGAATAGAAAACCAAGCATAAAACTGAGCCCAAACATCATCACTCCAAAAAGAATATGTCCGGCAGATCTGAATTTAAAATAACCATGGATAGCTATGAAGATCATGGAAGTAAAGGTATTTCCAAGCAACGGTTGAATAGCTCCTCGAAATAACAATTCCTCTCCGGCTCCTGCAAATATTGAGATCTGGCTGTTATCAAAGAAAGAGAAGTTGGCTTTTGATAAAGCCTCAAAAATGGTGAAGTCAGAAAGTATCTTTGATACCGGCGGAAGCTTGATCACTATAAAAACTATTCCAGAAGCTATGGCTCCTGCACCTAACCCTATTGCAAGTTGTTGCCATAATGAAAAAATGCTTTCAAAAACTTCTCCCAACCCACCATCATGCCAATACTTTATGATCAGAAATGAGAAGAACACATAGATATTAGCCGATACCACCGACATTATCAGTAGCCTTCCCGTAGTCAATCCGGAGAGTTCATTACTGGTTTGATCGGGTTGCGTTTCATTTTCCATGAAACCAAAATAAGGTGGGGAGTGGTAAGCTGAAAATGGGATTATGGAACACAGAAGATGCTGATTAAACTTTGTTTCCCTTGATGAAAGTCAGAGACTTTCTAAGCTAAAACTTTAAACACTTTAAAGGTCTTAGGACTATTATTCTACCGCAACTTGAAGTCGATCTATTCTCGCACTGAAACTACCATTAATCATAATTTTTTCTCCTTCCCTAAATTCACTGAAAGGTTGTTTCACTATAACTTCAAATTCAAAAAACCCCTTTATTTGATCAAAAGCTTCATAAAGCCTAGTTATAGTTACAGACGAAGTTACACTGTCAAACGCTGCATATTCAGCTATCTCATTCCCATCCCTAAAAAAATAGGTAGCCTGCCGTACTTGGTATTCACCAACTGTCCCATCAAAATCAACAACATTAAAAATTACATTTTCAGAGTTTTCCCAATCTCCTTTTTTGCCAACTATCGTCATTTCAGTATCACTTAGATAAACCTCGGCATTAGCTTTAAATGATCTGGATCCAATATTTGCTTCAAAACTGCTGCTTTCTGAATCAGTACTTAATATAGAGCACCCTGTAAATAGCAACGTTATAAAAAATAGGAGTAGCTTACTATTCATAGAAACTGGTTTAGATAAAGGATTAAGAACTATAATCAGATTAGATTACTTTTCCTACCTCAAAAACCTCTTCCCCCAACGCCTCAGCTTTTTTCTTCACCGCATCCACCTCACTTTCAGAAACCACAGCTATCAATCCAATACCTAAGTTAAAGGTGGCTTGCATATCGTCTTCGGGAACGTTTCCAATTTCCTTGATCAATTTATATACGGGTGGTCGCTCCCAGGCATCCCAGTTAATATCCAGTTTCATGCCTTCAGGAAGGATCCGTTTGGTATTTCCTACAATACCACCGCCGGTGATGTGGGAAAATCCGTTTACGCCCGACAGTTCTTTTAGCTCCGTGATCAATGATAAATAGGAACGGTGAACTTTCAATAATTCATCCCCAACCGTACTTCCTAATTCTTCCACATAATTTTCAACCTTATACCTGCTGAACAGTACTTTTCTGGCTAAAGAATACCCATTCGTATGCAGTCCTGAGCTCTTGAACCCAAGCAGCACATCTCCTTTCTGAATTTCTGAACCGTTAATAACTTTATCCTCATCCACAATACCAACGATGGTTCCGGCCAGATCAAATTCACCTGCATCATAAATATCAGGCATTTCAGCTGTTTCTCCTCCAATGAGTGCTACCCCATTTTCTTTGCATGCTTTGGCAAATCCTTTTACCACATCAACGCCAACATGCTGCTCAAGTTTTCCCGTGGAAAAATAATCAAGGAAGAATAATGGTTTGGCTCCGCATACGGCAATGTCATTCACACAGTGATTTACCAGATCCTGCCCAACGGTATCATATTTACCGGCTTTAAATGCCACGATCAATTTGGTACCAACTCCATCCACCGAGCTTATAAAAACCGGATTTTTATAGGAACCGAGATCGGGTTTAAAAAATCCTCCAAATCCTCCGATGTTATGTAATACTTCCGGTCCATGTGTATCTTTAACGACCCCTTTAATGGATTCCACCATTTCTTCTCCGGCTTTGATATCTACTCCGGAATCTTTGTATGTAAACTGTTTCTTGTCTGACATTTATCGCTGATTTTATTTTACCACGAAGGCTCTAAAACACTAAAGTTTATTATAGTTATTAAATTTTACTGCATCTGCTTATTACTCTTTACAAAAAAAATCACCCTATCAACTTTCAACTCTCACTTTGTGTAACCAAACGAATATGAGCTAAGTGATGATTAGAATGCCAGTCATAGTGGTATGCTGAACGGGCTAAACTGAAACTCCCGGATTCCGGATTTATGTAGGTTCTTTTCCATTGATCATCATCCAGGCTTTGGTAGATGCGAACTATTTTTTCATGAATATCTTCCAGCATTTGCAAGGTCAGTTCCAAAGGAATTTCGAACTGGGTTTCAATCTCAACCCAAGCCTCCTGATCATAAGGAAGAATGGTTGGTTCCTCTTCAGTTAAAGCAAACTTTATTCGTGTGAGAGCATTTGTATGAGAGTCCAGCAAATGAGTTATGACTTCCCTTACTGTCCAGCCATTTTCCCTATAAGGTGTTAACAGTATATCATCAGAGCAACCACTGATCTCATTTCTTATTCTTTCAGGTAGAAGTGCAATGTCATCGATCCATTGCTCTAGATCATTTGGAGAATAGGTTTCTGGGAAAGAAGATTTACCTATGGGATATTGCTTATTCATTTGCTTAATTAAGTCAAAAGTTCTGTGAAAAAAGAAAAGTTATTAAACCTAACCTTCACTTTATTACTTCTCACTGATAACACACAAATATAGAATGTTTAGAAGAGTGTTTTAAGAACTTTTTCTCTTTGTTTTCCACAGGGTTTTATTATGAAAATTGGATTTATATAGTTTAATAGTAATAGTAGAGGCTGTGGATAAGTGGATAACTTTTTTATCCAAAATAATCCTGCCGATCTTTAATGAATGTGGATAGTTTTGTTTATAACTCAGCCATAGAAATCAAGTATTTATGGTAGGATTATTTTATTTATAAACATCGCTATATATTTCATACATAAGATCACCGAAAAAGTCGTCCACACGAAAAGTTATTCTTTTTGGATGTTGATAGTCCTGAAACTTTGTGGAAACGTGTTAATAATTTCGGGGCATTTTAGTTATCCAACTTTTGTTAGTGAGTAATCCACATAGTAATCCACATATAAACAGTTTATGAAAGCAGTTATTCAGCGCGTGAGTTCTTCATCAGTAATGGTAAATAACGAGATAATCGGGGCCATTGAGCGCGGACTTTTGGTCTTACTGGGAATACATCAAGAAGACACGGATGAACAACTGGAATGGATCTGCAGAAAGATCGCAAAGCTTCGGATATTCGAAGATGAGGAAGGGAAAATGAATAAGTCGGTACAGGATGTAGGCGGCGAGATCCTGATGGTTTCACAATTCACCTTGTATGCCAATTCCGATAAAGGGACACGGCCGAGTTTTATAGAAGCTGCTAAACCTGAAAAAGCAGAACCTATGTATAATGATGCCGTCAAATGGTTTAAAACGAACACGAACCTGAACATCCAAACAGGCCAATTTGGGGCAATGATGAGTGTGAAGCTGGAGAACGATGGCCCGGTTACTATAATTTTGGAGAAGTAGAAAATGAAAGTTGAAAGATGATAAAGTGATAATCACCCTATCAACTTTCAATCTTTCAAAAAATCATTTCAACGGGATCACCTTTAAATCAGATAAATCAGAAAATTTAAAATGTCAGTCATATTCATTTTTATAGATGGGGTTGGACTTGGAAAAGCCGGGCCTGAAAATCCATTTTCTGAAAATAGGTATGAGTCGTTTGAGATCCTGACCGATGGTTTTTTCAATTTTGATTCCCGCCCTGTTATTGAAAAAGGACGGCTATTCAAACCCATTGATGCCAATCTCGGTGTAAAGGGATTACCTCAAAGCGGTACCGGACAAACCGCTCTTTTTACCGGACGAAATGCGGCCAGGGAAATAGGAAAGCATTTTGGCCCTTTTCCTCATTCGGGCATCAAACCCTTTCTAAAAAAAGAAAGTGTATTCCATGCGGTGAAGGAAGCCGGTAAGAAACCGTATTTCATGAACGCCTATCCCCCGATCTTTTTCGAGCACGCCAAAAAGCGAAATCGCTGGAGCTGTACTACGCTCATGACCAAAAGTGCCGGATTGAAATTGAATTCCACTGAAGATGTACTGAATGAATCGGCCTTGACGGCTGAGATCGTCCAGAATGCCTGGCGGGAAAAGCTAGGTATCGATATCCCCAAGATATCCCCAACCGATGCTGCCCAACGATTGTTGAATGTAGTTCCCGATTACGATCTGGTACTCTATGAATATTACCTCACCGATAAAGCCGGCCACAAACAAAAGCATGAAGATGCCGAGCGTGTCCTGAAACCACTGGATGAATTTTTACTGCATATCATCAAAAACAAGAGAAACAGCGATACTTTGGTCATCACCAGTGACCATGGCAACCTGGAAGATCTTTCTACTAAAACACATACCCGAAATAAAGTACCGCTGTTTGTATTGGGAGAATCGGTTCAAGTATTTGAAAACACTGAGAGCCTGACCGGTGTTAAAGACGGTATAATTTCGTTTATTTAAAGAGTTCAATAGCCAGTTTTAATAAGGGAGTTCATGAGTAATAAAAAAGTCCACTTAGTACTTGGAAGCGGCGGGGCCAGAGGAATTGCCCATATTGCTGTAATTGAGGAACTCGAAAAAGCCGGATACGAGATCATCGAAGTAATAGGTTGCTCCATGGGTGCGGTTGTTGGGGGAATTTATGCTGCAGGACATCTTCCCGAATATAAGGAGTGGATAACAGGGGTGTCCCGAAAAGGAGTTTTCGATCTGCTGGATTTTACTTTTACTAAGCAGGGATTTTTGAAGGGGGAAAAACTATTCGCGAAGCATATAGAGGTGACAGGAAATGAAAGTATTGAGGAATTTAAGATCCCATTCACTGCAGTAGCAACAGATATGCGTCACCATGAAGAAGTGCATTTTAAATCCGGTGATCTGTATAAAGCATTAAGAGCTTCGGTTTCCACGCCCGGATTTTTTGTGCCCGTTGTTGAAGAAGGAAGGGTTTTGGTAGATGGAGGGGTTCTTAACCCCCTGCCGATCAATCTTGTAGACAAGGAAGAAGATGCGATTATCGTAGCCGTTAATTTAAACGGAAGAACGGATCCTAAATATGATAAAGAACCGGAACCCGATAAGCTCGAAGAAATGCAAAAATGGTTTGATAAA
This sequence comes from Gracilimonas halophila, assembly GCF_042684365.1. Classification (NCBI taxonomy): domain Bacteria; kingdom Pseudomonadati; phylum Balneolota; class Balneolia; order Balneolales; family Balneolaceae; genus Gracilimonas; species Gracilimonas halophila. The sequence continues at coordinate 156,549 of NZ_JBHULI010000002.1, forward strand.
ATGCTTCCGGATTCCATGAAATCAACCAGAAAAAACAAGGTGAAAGCGGAGCTTCCGGCAGAGGAAGATTCCTTTTCCCTGATCGAATTGATGGACAGCTCTTTTAGCTTTACTCAAGATCGCCTTACCGAACTTATCATCGAAATGTATCAGCCGGATCATTTGATAGAAATACCTAGAAATGCCTGCGGAGTTTTTGATTTTGATCAGGGAAAAAGGGTATATGATATTGGAAGAGAAGCCTGCAAGGAAGTTATTGGTTAAATAGTTATTAGGAATTAGCAGGATCTAATAACCATTACACTAATAACGATTAACGAATAACGAATAACCACCGAAATCATGAAAAGAGCCGAATTTCTGGATCACATCAAAAACTTCAACGATTATTGGGACGTAGTCGTAATTGGAGGCGGAGCAACCGGACTGGGCGTGGGTGTTGATGCGGCCTCCCGTGGATATAAAACCCTGCTTCTGGAAATGCACGATTTCTCAAAAGGAACGTCTAGCCGAAGCACAAAACTGGTACATGGCGGAGTTCGGTATCTGCAGCAAGGAGATGTTTCCCTAGTGATCGAAGCGCTGCATGAACGTGGGTTACTTATTCAAAATGCTCCTCATCTGGTAAGTCACCAGTCTTTTATCGTTCCGAGTTATGAATGGTGGAACGGCCCGTTTTATGGGGTTGGAATGAAAGTATATGATGCCCTGGCCGGAAAACTCGGGATCAACAAATCGAAAAACCTCTCCAAAGAAGAAACACTTAAGAAGATCCCTACACTGGAACCCGAAGGTTTAAGGGGAGGGGTGATCTACTACGACGGGCAATTTGATGATTCCCGACTATCCATTAACCTGGCCCAAACCATGTATGATCAGGGCGGATATCCCATGAATTATATGAAGGTGATGGGGCTGGAGAAAAATGGACAGGATCTGATCGAAGGTGTGAAAGTCCGTGATATGCTTAATGGAGATGATTATGAGATCAACGCCCGTGTGGTGATCAATGCTACGGGAATTTTCTCCGACGATATCCTGGAGATGGATGAAGAAGGCCATAAAAAGATCATTCAATATGCACAGGGAATACATCTGGTGTTGGACAAGGAATTTCTACCCGGCGACTCAGCCATTATGGTTCCTCATACAGAAGATGGCCGTGTACTTTTTGCAGTGCCATGGCACGATAAGGTGATCGTTGGAACAACGGATACACCTGTTGACAAAGCCACACTGGAACCGATCGCGCTGGAAGAAGAGATCGAGTTTGTGTTACGCCATGCTGCGCAATATCTCACCAAAGACCCTTCCCGAAAAGATGTGAAAAGTGTATTTGCGGGAATCCGACCGTTGGTTAAACCACCGGACGCCAAAGACACCTCTGAGATCTCCCGAAGCCACCATATACAGGTTTCAGAATCTGGACTGGTTACGATAGCCGGCGGAAAATGGACCACCTATCGGAAGATGGCCGAAGATACCGTAGATCAGGCGGCATTGGTCGCAGGTCTCGATGTAAAGGAAACACCCACGAAGGAACTTCGCATTCACGGGTGGCTCAAAAACGTAGACCGTAAAGATCATCTTTATGTGTACGGTTCTGACAAAGTAGCATTAAATAAACTCATCGAAGAGGAACCGGCGCTTGGGGAAAAACTGCATCCCGACCTCTCTTACCTGAAAGCTGAAGTAGTGTGGGCCGTTCGAAATGAAATGGCGCAGACCATTGAAGATATTCTCTCCCGCAGAACCCGGGCGCTGTTATTGGACGCCAAAGCCAGCGTGGAAATGGCTCCCGAAGTCGGCCGATTGCTCGCCAAAGAATTCCGCAAAGACGAAGCCTGGGTAGAACAGGAAGTGAAAGAGTATAAGCAGGTAGCGAAGAATTATATGTTGGAATAGATGTAGGCGAATATCCAATAACCAAAATTCAACACGGAATGATCAAGTAGAGACCCCTTGGGCGTTGGATATTCCGTGGTGGATATTGGATATTCATTTCTTCCGTATCTTTGGATTCAAAAACCAATTCAAAAGATATCATGACCACCGACGAATCCATTCGCACCCGCAAAACCCTGAAGCTACGGGTTGATCCTGAAAAACCTCTTCCGGTAACAAAGGGGGAGGAATTTAAGCAAACCATAAAAGAACTCATCGAGCTGGCCGGAAAGGCACCCTTTCATTATGAAAGCAGTGAAGATCAGAGGAAAGGTTCATTACAAGGAATTGAGCCCTGGCGTTTTCATGCGTTGGACGGGAAGACCTGCCGTTCATTTCTCAGGTCTTTGAATCAGGATAAACCAATGAAGGCCCCGGAAGGCATCCGTCAAATGCTGGCTGCTGCGGATGGATTGATATTGGCCACCTGGCTGCCGGAAAAAAGCCGAAAGCTTTCCCGAAGGTTTCATCCCAACCTGAAGAACATGGAGCATATTGCGGCTACCGGCGCAGCCATTCAAAATTTGTTGTTGGCGGCAACTTCAAGGGGTATCAACGCATATTGGTCGTCGGGCGGGATCATCCGAAAAGACAAAGTGCTGGAATTTCTGGGAATCCCAAAACATGAGATCCTGCTCGGAGCCGTTTTTCTGTTTCCTGAAGAGTATCCGGCTGATACCGAAACCAAAACCGGAAAGAATGCAGAGGAGCGAAGCGAAGTCGGGGACTTTATGGACTGGATCGAGGCAGGTGAGAATATCCAATAACCAATATTCAACACGGAATATCCAAGTATAAAAGCTTGGATATTTGGGCTCCCCTATTTTTTCATTAGAGCCAGCAAGTCATCGATCTCATCCTGATCGATAAGTACGGATTCCAGCCCCAATTCCTTTTTCATGCGGAAGTTGCGTTCCGGTCCCAATGTGTAGAACATGCGGAGCAGCTCCAGCTCGTTATCAAAATAATTTTCGGTAAAGCGGTCTTTGAAGTTGACATCCATCACGCACTCTTCCAGTTCATCGGCCAGCAGGCTTGAGGAGCCTTTCAAAAACTGATCGACAAACACGCCGGTTTGGGTATCCAGGTTGAGGTGAAATTTCTGTGGGGTGATCCTGTTCAAAAGCTGACTTGGCAAATAGGTGGCACTTTTGATCGGGCGGTTAAACAGATAAAGCAACTTTAATAAAGCTCCCAAACCTTTTCGGGTTTTAAGGTGGCCTTTAAAGCAACCGTACACATTCGGATAATCATCGAGTACCCGCATGGAAAGCCTGAACTCCCGCTGGTTGCCGCGCCGCGCGGTGGAAATATAATAATAGGTCTCCGGCTTTTTGTTGGCGTGATTGAAAGGAGGCCGAAGTGAACGGATCAGCAGGTTTTCAAGTAAAATGGCATCCGTCTCCGAATTGCAAACCTCATAGGAAATACGCTCCAGGTGTGCGATCATCCGCTGTATCTTCTTGGACTTGGAATACCGATACGAAGTAACCCGCTGTTGCAGATCCTTGGCCTTGCCCACATACATCACCTGATCGTGGCGATCGTACATGGTGTACACGCCGGGATCGTGCGGAGGAAGTTCCTCCCCCATGGCATTATTCACCCGCTCCTTTTGGGTAACAGCGGAAGGCTCAAAGAGGTCTAAGGTCACGCAGGAATATTTTTGAATTGATTGCTAACAACGAGGCTAAAATAGGGGAAAGGAAGAATCAAATTCCAATGCGGAATTAATGAACTTAAAATCTATACACTATTAAACAAATGGAATTTTATTGGGCTTAAGAATGATTTGAAACATTATAGAGTGCATTAATATGGCTTAATAAATGACGAGAACATAAGGCAATCGGCTCACCAAAAAAAAGAGCACAAGCAGCCATTTTCTTCCCATATAGTACCAACTCATTTTTTCCCAGAAGTAAGCCAAAAGGTTTAAGGCCCTCAAATTCATCAAGGACGACTTTTAGTACGCCGACCATAGGAATGAAAAGGATCATACCGGAGACACCCCATATTGAGGCACCCATTAACACAGCGATCAATGCTACAAGGGGATTTATTTTTACCTGTGATCCAACCACATAAGGAGTGATAAGATTGTTTTCAAGAAGCTGAATGAGCCAAAGTGATATGAGAATGGCTACCGGGTAGAACGTAGAATCAGAGGTTGCAACTGAATACAGCACCACAAGTAATGATGAAATAAATACACCGATGTAGGGTATCAGATTAAATATGGAAAGTAAAACCGCAAAGGAAAAAGCGTATTTTATATTTAAAACTGATAGTACAATGTAGAATAAAACCCCTACAATGAGAGTCACCATCATCAACCCTCGTAAATATTGCTGAGTAACTTTTATTATTTTGTTGAAAAGCGCCCGAGTTTGGTCAGGATAATTGATGAAAAAGTGTAGAGAACTTCGATAAAAATTGTCACGGTAGTAAAGCAGAAAGAAAATATATAGAGGGATGATACTGATAACTGTTAGCAACCTGAACACAGAGAACAACGAATTTCTAAGCTCGATCAATCCGGTATTGATGATCTGTGATATAGAATTAGTCGCCTGACGGGTTAACAATTCATGAGAAATGCCGATCCGAACTTCAAGAAAATGCTCCAGTCCATTGATCCAACTATCAATTTTATCGGTAATTGTGGGCATATCACCAAGCAAGCCCACTACCTGAATTGATAAGAGATAAAGAATCACACTTAAGGTTGAAGTGACAACTGTCAGAACTACTATAATAGATAACCAGCGGGGAAACTTGATCTGCTCGAGTTTTGCAGTCAGAGGCAAAATGAGGAGCGCGATAAAAGTAGCCCAAATCAAAGGAAGTATAATGAACTGAGCCTCGATCATGATATAGACTATCAAAACGCCGATGACCAGCAATGAGGCTATTCTAATCAGTCTGGAGTTTTCCATTGTTTGTTGCTCCATGTATGTTCTCTGTTGGACAAGGTGCAATTTGCAAAGAGCATCTTAAGATAGGTAATTCTAAAGCTACGGGAAGAGTTTAGTGATCATTTGTGAAGATTATATTATTTCTGGATAGTGCAAAATTTAGAACTCAACCGTTCATATATCCTCAATTTGAGGGTTCTTCCAAAGATTCTGTAGAATTATGAAATAAGTATAAGGAGTTAATTACTACTTGATCAGCGTAACTCCACCCGAAATATGCTCGATAATATAATTACTGATACCTCCCGGGCCATCATCATTGATATCCCACTTAAAATCAGCACCGCCGATGAACAGATGATCGGCTTTTAATTTCTTCATTTGCTCAACGATGATCTTACCCGGCTCTCCGGTTTCAACCAATGTTGTAAGCGGACCCTCTTTGCCGGCAATATCTTCGAAGGTATATTTAGCCAACTCAATGATGCCCTTTGCTTCGTTAAGTGCTTCATCATCAACAGCCACAACCAATATGTACACTTCAGGATCTACGCGCAGGTCCCGAAATAATTCAGCCGCATATTTTACAGCTGCACTCGCATATTTTGTACCGTTTGTGGCTATAACCCATTTTTTTGCATTTCCCATGACGATCGTTTGTTTTAACTGATAAACATAATTTATTAATGGTACTGAAAATATCTCAGTAATCCTCTGAAAGCAATCCCGAACATTCCTATCTTTGCGATGCTTTGGAACACATGAATAACATACCAACTTTACATCAAAAAGTATTTAGAATAATCAGCGATGCAGCCGGGGAACTGGACTGCCCGGTGTATGTAGTGGGCGGATATGTCCGCGACTACTATCTCAACCGGCTCAAAGAAGGAGTGATGGATCTCGACTTTGTTACAGTAGGCTCCGGAATTGCCCTTGCAAAGAAAGTTGCTGATAATATTGAAGGGTCTTCGCTGGCTGTTTATCAACAGTTTGGAACCGCTCAGGTAAAGGCCGGTGAGCTGGAGCTGGAATTTGTGGGAGCCCGAAAGGAAAGTTATCGGAAGAACTCACGTAAGCCGATCGTGGAAGACGGTACACTGGAAGATGACCAATTGCGACGTGACCTGACTATAAACGCCCTTTCATGGTCTCTGAATAAAGAAAACTATGGACAACTGGTCGATCCTTTTGAGGGAATGAAAGACCTCGAAAACAAGATCGTCAAAACTCCGATCGACCCGCACCAAACCTTCGATGATGATCCTCTTCGCATGATGAGGGCCATTCGGTTTGCCTCTCAGCTCGACTTCAGAATTGAGGAAAAAACCTTTGAAGCCATTACCGAAATGGCAGAACGGATCAATATCATCTCCAAGGAACGCATCATCGATGAGTTGAATAAAATTATTCTCAGCGATCAGCCCTCTCTTGGATTCACGATGCTTTTCAAGACAGGGTTGCTAAAGGAGTTCTTCCCTGAAATGCATGAACTTCATGGGGTAAAGGAGATCAACGGGGTTCGTCATAAAGATAATTTCTGGCACACCCTAAAGGTGCTGGATAATGTGATCGAACTTGGAGCCGATCTCTGGTTGCGCTGGGCAGCCATCATGCACGATATCGCCAAGCCGCCAACCCAACGCTTCCATGAAAAAGCGGGATGGACCTTTCACGGTCACGATGCCCTGGGGGCCAAATGGACCAAGCGGATCTTTCGACGGCTGGGTCTTCCTCTGGATGAACGGATGCGTTATGTAAAAAAATTAGTGAGATTGCATCTCCGCCCCATAGCCCTGGTTTCAGATGAAGTTTCGGATTCAGCCATTCGCAGGTTAATTTATGAGGCCGGTGATGATATCGACGACCTTATGAAATTATGCCGTGCTGATATCACCACAAAGAATGACTATAAGCAGGTTAAGTATCAAAAGAACTTTGATTATGTGGAACGGCGGATCAAGGAAGTGGAAGAAAAAGATCGCCTCAGGAAGTGGAAAAACCCGCTTTCCGGAGAGGAGATCATGGATGCGCTGAACATCAAGCCAAGTAAAACCGTTGGAGATGTGAAGGATGCGGTGAAAGAAGCGATCCTCAACGGTGAAATTCCGAACGAACATGATGCGGCATTTAATTATATGATGGAACACAAAGAAGACTTTTTAAACAATGGCTGATCTTTGGATCTCAAATTCCTACGCAAAAATTAACCTTGGGCTTAATGTGCTCGAAAAGCTGGATAGCGGATATCATGCTATCGAATCCGGCTTCTGTTTTATTGAATGGAATGATCGGTTTGAGGTAAAACCGGGACGCATGCACCTGGAAATGAGTGACCCTAAAATTCCGGTGGATGAATCGAATCTTATAGTGAAGGCTATTCGGTTGCTTCAGCAAGACGCCGGGTTAAAAGACGAGTATAATATCAAGGTGGAGAAGAATATTCCCACCGGCGCCGGCTTGGGAGGGGGAAGCAGTAATGCTGCCACGGCGCTGAAAATGATGAATAAGATCGCCAACCTGGGATTGACGCAGCATGACCTGATCGAGTTTGGAAAAAAACTTGGAGCCGATGTCCCCTTTTTTATAAAAGGAGAACCGGGGTTTGCAACCGGACTTGGACACGAGATCCAGGAGCTTGATATTCAACCTGATGCCTGGATCGTTACCGTATACCCAAATATCGAAAGCAGCACGGCAGAAGCCTATCAAATGTGTGAGCCAAATCCGGAACCGGAATTCTCCCTTAAAAATGTACTGCTTGAAGAAGAGCCGGAAGAATGGCGGTATTTGCTTTTGAATGAATTAGAGAAGGCCGTTTTTCCTCGTCTGCATTTGGTTGGAAATCTCAAAGATCAGCTCTATGAATTCGGGGCTGAGTACGCCAGTATGAGTGGAAGCGGTTCCAGTGTTTTTGGAATTTTTGAACAGGATTTTGTTGCTATTAATGCGTATGAATCGTTTCATAAACTCGGATTCCCTGCCAACCTAACCAGGCCAAAATTTGAGCCGGATCAGGGTATTTATTTAAAGGATGATTGAAGATTGAGAGTTGAAAGTTGATAGAGTGAAAGTTGATGTTGCCCGGAATTTGATAAGGGCAATATCACCCTATCAACTTTCAACTATCGTTCCCGAAAGAAAAAGCATATAGATCAGAGAGAATAATTATGAGCAACAAAAAAACACCAAATGTGAACATCCGTTCCGGAATGGACAAGGATTCACTGCGCGAAGATATTAAACTGCATTTACGCCATACGCTGGCAAAGGATGAATATTCGTCTACAAACTGGGATAAATATCAAAGCGTGGCGCTCACTATCATGGACCGGCTAAATGACCGCCTCCTGAAAACACAGCAACATTATTATGAGATAGATGCCAAGCGGGTGTATTATCTGTCGATGGAATACCTGATAGGCCGCTTGCTGGATAACATGCTGGTGAACCTCAATGTGCGTGATCTGGTTGCAGAGGCTCTTGACGATCTGGATCTTTCCTATGAAAATATTCGGGATCAGGAGTGGGATGCCGGTCTTGGTAATGGAGGTCTTGGAAGGCTTGCAGCTTGTTTTCTGGATTCAATGGCAACGCTGGGAATTCCCGCAATAGGACATGGAATTCGATATGACTACGGGATCTTCTATCAAAAAATACAAGATGGTTTTCAGATAGAACGCCCGGATCTTTGGCTCAAATATGGCAACCCATGGGATACGGTTCGCCCTAAAGTTCAGTACCCGGTAGAGTTTTATGGAAACCAAGCTACAGTAAGTGGCAGTAACGGGGACACTCGCTACGCCTGGGAAAATACACATCGCGTAAAAGCGGTTGCATACGACACCCCCATCCCGGGATATGACAATGGGATCGTTAACTACCTGCGCTTATGGAAGGCGGAATCATCTTCTGCCATTGACCTTAAAAGCTTCAATCAGGGGCAATACATTGATGCCGTAAAGGATAATCAGCTTGAACAGAATATATCCCGCGTTCTCTATCCGAATGACAAGGTGTTTGTAGGGCAGGAACTGAGACTGAAGCAGGAATATTTTCTTGTGTCAGCTTCTATGCAGGATATCATCCGGAGATTTAAAAAGCAGTATTCTGATTTCACCAAATTCCCTGAAAAAGTATCTATTCAATGTAATGATACGCATCCAAATCTGGCTATTCCGGAATTGATGCGTTACCTCCTCGACGAAGAACACATGGATTGGGAGAAGGCATGGGACATCACGGTAGAGACCATGGCTTATACCAATCATACTTTATTGCCGGAAGCATTGGAAAAATGGCCGGTTTCACTGGTAAGAAACCTGTTACCTCGCCACCTGAATATTATTTATGAAATTAACCGGCGCTTTCTGGACGATGTGAAGATAAAGTTAGGGAACGATAAAAATCGTCAGAGCCGAATGAGCATTATAAGTGATGATGAACATCCGGTGGTTCATATGGCCCATCTAGGAATTGTAGGAGCCAGAAAAGTGAATGGGGTAGCGGCCATGCACTCCCGTTTGCTGAAGAACTCTATGTTCAAGGATTTCGATGAGATGTATCCCGACAAATTCACCAATAAGACGAACGGAATTACTCCACGCCGCTGGCTGAAACAATCTAATCAGGCGTTAGCAGATCTGATCTCTGATAACATTGGGGATGATTGGATCACCGACCTGGATGAGTTGAAAAAGCTCAATAAGTATGCGGACGACAAAAAATTCCGCGATAAGTTTGCTGATATCAAGTTCGAGAATAAAAAAAGGCTGACAAAATACATCAAGGAGCATAACGACCTGGATGTAGACCCTAATTCCATGTTCGATATTCAGATCAAAAGAATTCATGAGTACAAACGACAGCTTATGGCGGCCTTGCACGTCATTACCTTGTATAACCGACTTAAAGAAGATCCCGATCTGGACATCTCTCCTCGCACGGTGATCTTTGCCGGTAAAGCGGCCCCGGGATACACGATGGCCAAATTGCATATCAAGCTTATAAATAGCATTGCCGAAGTCGTTAATAATGACCCAATCGTAAATAAAAAGCTGAAGTGTGTATTCCTTCAGAATTACAGTATGACTCTTGCGGAAAAACTAATTCCTGCCGCCAATCTTTCCGAGCAGATCTCTACAGCCGGCATGGAAGCTTCCGGAACGGGAAACATGAAATTTGCTCTCAACGGAGCCCTTACTATCGGGACGCTGGATGGAGCTAATGTGGAGATCCGGGAAGAGGTGGGCGACGAGAACATCTTTATCTTTGGGCTTGAAGAAGAAGAGATCGAACAGGTTCGCCGGGAAGGATATAACCCATGGGATTACTACAATGCCAACGAAGAATTGAAAAAAGCTGTGGACCAGATCCGCGAAGGGTTTTTCAGTAATGGCGATAAGTCGCTGTTTGAGCCGATCATCAATGCACTGCTGCATGAAGGCGACTACTTTATGGTACTGGCCGATTACGAAGCCTATGTGGAAAAGCAGGACGAAGTATCAGAGGCATTTAAGGATCAGGAGGAATGGAATAAGAAAGCTATTCTTAACACGGCCAATATTGGGAAATTCTCCAGCGACCGCACCATCAATGATTATAATGATGAGATCTGGAAGGCGCCTAAGACTAGTTTGAAAGAGCGGTAATGAATGTTTTATCATCATTTTTCCTGAACTGCTTAACGGAATTATTTTTTCGTTATAATCCATTACATTTGAGGTTATGAACCAATTACAGATACCAAACACACAAGTCGATTCGCTTGCACCGGATAGCGCGAATTCGATCATTTCCGCAGATTCTGCATTTCAGATACCCGATCCATCTAATTATACTATTTCGGATACGTTTCAGTACATCTGGGATCTGTTACAAGTACAGCTTTTCAGCATTCAGAATAATCCCGTCACTTTCTTGAAGCTCATCATCTTCATTGTTCTGTTGATAGGATTTTCGTTCTTGGCTTCTTTTGTAAAGCGTATACTGAATAACCGAATTCTTCCAAGATTCGTAAGAGACAGCGGACTGAGATATACACTTGCGAGGATGTCGCAATATATTATTGTGGTAATAGGCGTATTTATCTCTTTCCAATTCCTGGGAATAAACATGACAGGACTTGCGGTGATCTTTGGTTTCCTTTCCGTTGGTATCGGTTTTGGACTACAGAACGTTACCTCAAACTTTATCTCAGGCCTGATCGTGCTTTTTGAGCGACCTATAAGTGTGGGAGACCGTGTATCAGTGAGTGATATTGAAGGAGATATCGAGGAGATCAATATTCGTTCTACCACAGTGAAAACACTGGATAACATCTCGATCATCGTGCCGAACTCGGAATTTGTGTCCAGGAATGTGATCAACTTCTCGCATGGCGATACCACGTACAGGCTGAGTATAAACGTTGGAGTTTCTTATTCCTCAGATCTGGATAAAGTATTGAAAGCCTTAAATGAGGTAGCTGAAGAGAGCGATGATGTACTAAAGCATCCTAAGCATGATGTTCATCTCAGGTCGTTTGGCGACTCATCCTGGGACATGAAATTGTTGGTGTGGGTACCGGACGTGAAAAAAAGATACCAGGTTCAGAATGAACTGAATCAGGCGATAGTCAGAAAATTTGCTGAGTATGAGATCGAGATCCCATTCCCACAAAGAGACCTGCATGTCCGTTCAGGGCTTGATATGGGGAACAAAGAGGAAAAGCACGGATCTGAGGATTCAGAGACCAGCGAAAAAGAATAGGGTCAGGAAAAGTTGCTCCGGTCAGCAATTGCCGGCAGGTTAAAATTTGATCTCTCCCTCTCCTACATATCAGCTATTCAAAAAAGACATTTCCTCGCTTAAGCCGAATAGGATCATCTAACTTCTCGATTAATAAAGGAGTTGACACTTTTGCAGGAGGCCCTTCCCCGCCTGTAATAAGTTGAATTGCTTTGGCAAGCATAACATCGGTGGTGTCCCCTACGGCTTTAAGTTCCAGGATGTTTTCTTCGATGGGGTGGTCGGGTGCCAGTCCGTCCCTAAAATCGGAAAAGCCATTAGCATTGGAATATTTAAGGGTCACCGGTACAACGGCATAGTTATTAGGAGGGTTGGCATTCTCACCCGTCAATACATAAGAACCATAAAATTTACCAAAAGTAGGGGTTCCGATAGAGATAACTTCCATGTATGGGGTTAACCCATTGATCAATAATTCACTTGCAGAAGCAGATGAGGAAGTGGTCAAAAAGTATACACGATCTAAATTCAAATTATTGGGATCATCAGAAAATCGAGCAACCAGGTTGGGTGAGTCCAAGCCCCCGTCTTCTATGTAAAAGTTTTCGAGGTTTTCATTGTATTCATACCGTACAAATACTTCTTCATTTGATGTCACGGATGGTGGAGCCAGTGCATTTGCAAAATTCGTTGCAGCAGAGATCCTTCCTCCCGGGTTGTACCGAAGATCTACCACAAGTTCGTCTACACCGGCGTTTTTAAAGTTGGAGAGCACATTATCCAAACTTTCGATAAACTGATCATTTTCTCCGGTTAAGAAACGCGCATATAATAAATACCCGATCTTGCTTCCGTTCTCTTCTATGATGTCAGAGTAAACCACCGGGTCCAGATCCAGTTCAGCTTTAGTTAGTTCAACTGTTTCGGATTCAACCAGAGTATTCTGTGAGGAATCGTATTCAGCAAGCGTATACGTTGTTGTCGCTGACTCTGCGTAATAAAGGTCAAGATAGTTATTAATAGTGATGTCTTGCCCGTTGATCTTAATAATGAAATCACCCCGTTCAATACCGGCTTCTTTTGCGGGTGAATTTGGATATGAAAACTCAACAACGATAAAAACGTTATCGGTATCGAAAAAACGACCAAAATAAGGAGAGAAACCGGCGGTAAATGAAGAACCGTTCAACTCCTGCAACAGAGATTGGGCATCATCGGAATAGTAGGAAAACTCATCATCAGGCTCGAGCATGGAATCAAAAAAATCACCGGGTGTAATAGTGCCGTTTGGTTCTTCAGGTACCAGTTCATTCCAAAAATAGTATAGCTCCATATTTTGATGCATCCAGCTGTTTATCTCGAAAAATTCACCTTCATCGGTTCCTGAAGGGTTGTCCTTACAAGCTGAGAAGAGCATCAGTGCAGAAAATAAAAGGGGAAAGAAGAATATTCTGGATTGCATGTCAAACCGCTTATTGGTTTAGTGTTATCGATCAATCAAACACAAAACGGAAAGTAATGGTGCCCCATTGTGTTTGCTGAGGAAGGCCGCCCGGCAATCGTGAAAAGCGCCATGTTCGGAGCGTACTCATCACTTCTCTTTCTAATTCCGGGTTCATCTTTCGTAGGGGTATTACCCGGCCCACGGTACCATCGGGGCGAACTTCAAATCGGACCGTTATCACGGCCTCGGAGTTGGATGTATTTTCAGGAAGTGGCTGAACCATAGGGGACCGATCAAGATCTCCTTCCCATTTTAGTTCATAGGGAGAAGTTTTATCCTCATCATTACCGATTCCCTGATCAGAGTTCATGTCTCCCCGGGCACCATCCACGTCACCGCTTTCATCAGCTCCCTCGGTAACGGTTTCATTTTTCTGGGCAACAGGGGGAATTTCGACTTCTTCTTCTTGTGGCTCTGTCTCTTCTTGGCTAGGGTCAATTTGGTCGGTTTCGGGTGTATTTACTACTTCCGCATCAACTTCTTCTACCTGGTCTGCAAGATCAACCGGTTTCGTTTCTTCCTGAGTTTCTTGTTGAGGGGTATCCTCCGGCTCCGGGACTTCCTCTACCGGTTCTTCCGGTTCTGTTTGTGAAGGATTGGGACGCTGGGCAACTTCTTCATTCTGTACTTCAGAATATTCTGCCAATTGCCCGGTTTGATATTCCCCGAATTCAACCTCAATATATGATGGACGAACATTGCTGTTCATATCGAAAGTGTACAAGAGGGACAGAATAAGTAATACGGCATTTACTCCAAAAGTAACTTTAAGAGCAAAGCGGTCATCTGAAGTAAAATTATAACGTCCCATAATATCAGGAGCCTTGTTCGGTAGCCATTATGATTCTTAGATTAAGAGCCTTGCTGATGTTCATCACACGAACGGCATCATCAACTTTAGCTTCTTTATCAGCCCTTAATACAACGGTACCGTCGGGCTTATTATTTCGCGCATTACGAATGGCAGAAGCAAGGGAACCTCTTGCGGTGAGGTCACCATCCACATAAAACTCTCCTTCTTTTGTAACGGCAACAGAAATGAATTGAGAATCTGTGGCGGCACTGCTTTCAGCGCGTGGCACCTCAACCCGTATTCCAAAGTTGGTAACAAAGGAGGAAGTCAACAGAAAGAAAATAAGTAGCAGAAGCACAATATCCGTCAATGACGACTGTGAAAACAGCGACAAAGGCGGAAGGCGTTTATCTCCTCTTCTAAAATCTCTTGGCATGGTTAATTATCTTCTTTTTTTGCAGGTGATTGTAACAGATCAAGGAAATCAGCAGAAGCATTTTCAAGCTCGAAGATCGAGCGGTTGATCTTACCTAACAGGAAGTTATAAAAGCCATAAGCGATCAGTCCTACGATCAGTCCTGCAGCGGTGGTGATAAGCGCCTCCCAAATACCTCCGGCCAAAACGCTGGGGTTTACATTCCCCTGCAGAGACTGAATATCCATAAAGGCTTCGATCATACCTGTTACAGTTCCGGTAAAACCCAGCAAAGGGGCAACACCGGCAATAGTTGCCAGCCAGTTCATGCGTTTTTCGAGAAAAAAGATCTCTTTTTTACCGGCATTGTCGATCGCATCTTCAATATCACGAATAGGGCGACCCAAGCGACGAATTCCGGCCTTAATGATCCTTGAGATCGGTTTGTCAAATTCGTCACAATAACTCATGGCATTTGAAGCTCCTCCCTTTCCGGATTTCAACATACTTCCAATGGTACCAAGGAATTTATCCGGATCAACATGAGAGCGATTCAAGGCTTTCCAGCGTTCTACGATCACGTACATTGCGATCATAAAAAGAATGGTTATCGGGATCATTAAAACTCCGCCTTCAACAAGAAGGTCGAAAAATGAAGTAGTTTCTTCCTGCATAGCCATGAGGGAGTCTGCGGCAGTTGTATCCTGCAAAAATATCAGCAATGGGTGCATGTAGATGATGTATTTATTGAATTTTAGTTATAAAATAATTTTCAGAAAATGGTGATTCCAAATCTTCAGCAGCAAGGGCGGCGTCTCTCATTGTTCTAAACTGTCCCAAACTTACGCGCCAAAGTGTTCCATATTGTTGAGAAGGCACGGTTGCAACAAGTACCCGATATCCTTGTTCAGATAGTTCATTTCGTCGGGATTCTGCGCTGCTTTCCCTGCTCAGTGAATAAATGACAATAGTATATCCGTTATTGGCAGCCGCTACCGGTACACCGTTCATTCCATATGTAGGTTGATTGGCCGGAGCCTGTCTATCAGTAGATACCTGATCTGGCGACTCTTGTTCCTGTTCTTGAGCGGGTTCTTCTGCTGGATTGTCTGCTTGAGGTTCCTCATCGGGAGTTTCACTCTGGGGCTCCGGAACTTGCTGCTCTTGAGGAGTAGTTTCTTCAGGTTGTGTAGCTGGGGATGTCGTTTGGGTGGTTGAAGATGCCATCTGTGGCTGAGGTGTTACACCGGGGATATTTACTATTCCGTAGTATCCCAATGCATAGGTTCCCCCTCCAAGTATAAGTATGATCAACAGTACCCAAAGCATAACGGGCTGAGATTTAGGCTCTGAAGAAGGTTTAAATTTCGTTTTATCCTTTTTTGGATCTTTCGGTTCTGTTTTTTCCTCTTCTTCTTCTTCTTTCGCCTTTTCTTTTTTCTTTTTGGCGCCTTCAGAAGAAAGGTTTTTGATCACGGGTATAACCTCTTCTTCCTCCGCTGATTCTTCAAGGTTGTCGTCTTCATCCTCTTCTTCGTTCTCGGCAGCAAGAGCCTCAAACGGATCATCGAATTCTTCGTCATCATCATCAGAAGATTGTGCATCCAGCTCAGCTTTTAAGGCTTCTTCCTCTACATAATCGGAATCATCCTCTGCTTCAGTTAAATCATTTAACAGGCTATCATCCGATTCTTCCTCATCCTCCTGCTCAAACAAAGCGTTGAAGGGGTCTTCTTCCGCAGGCTCTTTTTCGGTATCCTCAGGTTCCTCCTGCTTTCCCAAAAGTCCGGAAAACATATTTTCTGCGGTGTCGTCTTTGTAAGTGTCAATTCCCCATTTATCGGGTCCCGGTTTCTCTTCTTCAGGATCTTTTTCTGATCCTTCATCATCAAGATCAGTTTCCTCAGGAGAGGGATCCTTTTCTTGTGGAATTTGCTCTTCACCGGAAATAGCATCATCCATTTCAATGGGTTCCATCCCTACATACTTGTAATTAATCTCAGTAGAGAGTTCGTCGGAAGGTATAAAGATCACATTATTGCCAATGCCGCTAAAAACACCCAGTCCATCCACTTCATAGGCGTCACCTTCTTCAATTGCAGCCCTAATCTCATCCACAAGTTCCATTAACTGGCTTTCAACTTTCTCCTTCTCAAGACCGGCAGTTTCTACAAGAAGCTCAACAAGTTTTGAATGATCTATATGCATGGCTTACCCCTTATTTTCAGCTGTAAATTCGATAGTGTCTTTTGGTGGCATCATGACGTTGGTGCCATCCGCCTTTTTTTCTTGTTTTTGGTTGTGATGAACCGGTTTGAATGTACCCAAGCCTTTAATTTCTACAGAGTTCTTCATGATGATCTGGTCACGAATAACAATACCAAGTGTTTCTAAAAATTCTTTAGTCATAATAAATAATCAGAACTTTACGGTTAACCCTCCAAACATTTGAAATGGACGTTCGGTATATCCATTCCAAATTTCATAATCCTGCCCCAGAATATTCAACAGTTTGGCATAAACGCCAAATGTTTCGTTGATCTGATATTCTGCCCCGGCATTAAGCAATAAAAAGGAATTTAATTCTGTATTTGATTCCGGGGAATTACGGCTTCCAATATATTCTGTCCAGCCATTAATTGTTAGTTCTTTTACAGGCTTATAGGAAACAGCACCCTTCAGCCCTAGCTTTTCTTCGTAAGGAATATCGCCACCGGATTTTAATTTAGGACTACGACCATAGACCTTCACATCTGCCCAGAATTTATTAGGAACCAATTGATGTGAAGCCCCAACATAAAGCTCAAAAATATTGGCAGTTCCATAATTTACGTCGTAGAACCCAAGAACATTGGCGGGGGGAATTTCTTCCCTGAAATAATAGGCATAATCTTTAGTATGGGTGTAACTGAGCCCGCCAAAAATTCTGTTGCCGTCAAAAAGCTGATAGTTGACCTCACCGGAAGCTCCTGCCTCATAAGCATGACGCAATTGTGTTTGGGAATTCAGAAAGCGATTAAATTGATTATGATCCTGAATGGTTTGCATTTCCGGTCGTCCGAAAGCAGTTCCGGTAACAGAAATATTTCTATTCAGGTTATGTATGATCTCAATTTCCGGAGCAGCGTATACATTTTCAGAAAAAGTATCAGTAACATAAGCTACTCCTCCCTTTGCTCTTATTCGGGTCGTGAAATCAAATAATCGTTCATATGTAAAGGAAGCACGAGCATCGGTCCAGTTTTGGCTGTCGAAAAAATCAGACTTATACGTGCCGGCTTCAACAGAGCCGGTGATATCGAAAGTCTCATAAATTTTTTGTCCCGGCCAGTAATATGAAAAAGAAGAACGAAGAACCTGTTCTTCCATATCTCCTGATGAACCGGAATTACCTGCATTCAATGTGGAAGAAAAAATATTACCGCCCAGACCGATGTCCCATCCACTCAGTGAGTTTTGCTTCTTTTGAAGCGTAATATTGGCACTTCCCCCTCGATATTCTTTGTCTGAAGTTTCCCCAATGAAATTATCCTGGAAGGGGTCGCTAAGATTGTACAGGTAGTTGAAGTCACTGAGCGCTCCGGCGTTAACTGTAAGCTGAAGATCTTCCTGAATTTTTGTGATATAAGTCCCATTTATATCCAGATAACGGAAGCCGCTCTCCTGAGTATTTAAATGTCCATCAGAGGCACGCAGGTTTAAACTTGCTGAAGCTATGCTGCTCTCATTCAGTTTATAAAACCCATACCCATTTAATTCAGGTGTAAGATAGCTTCCAAAACCTGCTTTTATATAGGTATTAATACGATTCGGTATTCGCAGGAAGCTTCGGAAGGGTGGTTCAGGTCGGCCAAGCTGAGTGATGGAAATATCAGCCACGGCTTCTTCCCGCGTTTCCATGAAGGGCATCCTGTTTGGGTCAATTTGAAAAACACGGGGATTGGGATTAAATCCCAATATGGGTTGTCTTCTCAAGCCTGGAAAGCGTGCGGTGAATTCACTTCGGATCTCAATATCCTGAGGATTGATCTCAGGTAGAAGAGAACCATCGCCCCCGCCTTGTCCGCCCTGTGCAGGGGAAAGTGTGGGGATCAGAAAAATAAAAAGGGTAAAAAGTAGCGGTTGTATTCTCATCATAGAGCTGCGTTTCCTGAAGGTACTAAAAATTGACAGAAGGTTTAAGGCTTAGCTAACGAAAAAGATGTACTGTAAGTATCGTGGGTTGTTCCTGAAAGGGGTTCCATTTAACGGCTTTTTCAAAGAGTATGAATTTGTGTAATGATCAACAAAACCACATCGGTAACAAAAGCTTAGTTAGATCAGGATCGCTCCAGCATTCGTTCTAAAGCAAGAACGGCATACTCAGCCACCTCCTTCGGAACAGTGATCTGATTAACGACTTCGCCTTCTTCCAGCTTTTCCAGCGACCATAATAAATGCGGGAGGTCGATCCTATTCATGGTCAGACAGGGGCACATAAAAGGGTTAAGCGAAACGATCTCCTTATCGGGATGTTCTTGCGCCAGCCGGTTCACCAAATTCATTTCTGTTCCGATAGCCCATTTTGAGCCGGGCGGAGCATTTTCAATGGTACTTATAATAAAGCCGGTAGAACCATCAAGATCAGAGGCCTGAACAACATCATAGGTGCATTCGGGGTGAACCAAGATCTTCATTTCGGGTTCTTGTTTCCGAAGGTTTTCAATATGCTTTATGTTAAACTTTTCATGAACGGAACAGTGCCCCTTCCAAAGGATCACCTTCACGTCATCAAGATCTCCCTCATATTCGAATTTTCCTTCCAAAGGAGCGTATATTGCCATTTGGTCGAGAGGAATTCCCAGGTCAAAAGCGGTATTTCGCCCCAAGTGCTGATCGGGTAAAAATAAGATCCGCTCTTTTTTAGTAAAGGCCCACTCTAACATCTTTTTAGCATTGGAGGAGGTTACGGTAGCCCCGCCATGCTTTCCAACAAACCCTTTGATGGCGGCTGTTGAATTAACATAAGTGAGGGGTAAAATGGTATCACCCCAGATCTCCTGCATTTTCCCCCAACCGGTTTCAGTTTGATCAATATCAGCCATGTCTGCCATGGAACAACCGGCACGAAGATCAGGAAGAATGACCTTTTGATCAGCATTGGTAAGCATGTCGGCCGTTTCTGCCATAAAGTGAACACCGCAAAAAACAATGAAATCTGCTTCAGGCATTTGAGAGCAAATTTGAGCAAGCTTCAGTGAGTCTCCGCGGGCATCCGAAAACTGTATAACTTCATCTTTTTGATAGTGATGCCCGGGAATAAAAAGCCGATCCCCAAACTTAGATTTGATCTCTCTAACACGCGCCTCCATTTCTTCAACAGATAACTTACTGTAGCGCTTGGGGAGTGACACTTCTGATTCAATTTCTAACAGGTCTAAAACTTCCATAGAATTATTAGGTGTTGGGTAAATAAGGGCGTCATTTCAACGAAATTCAGGTCAACATTTTGATCAGTTATAAAGGTATGAAAATAATCGCTGATTTCGTTCAGGATAACAGGCTTTTACTTGAGGTTAAAACTGATATCAAAGGCTTTGACAGAATGTGTGAGCCAGCCGAGGGAGATCACGTCGGCGCCACAGTTATTAAAGCCGCCTATATTTTGTGGATTGATTCCTCCGGACACCTCCAGTATAATTTCAGCCGGAATGATCTCTCGGAATTCTTTTACTTCCTTGGGCGTCCTGTTATCCAGCATTATCACATCAACTCTTGCTGAAACGGCATCTTCAACCTGTGCTCGGTTTTCAGTTTCTACTTCAATTTTGACCATATGTCCAGAGTTTTTACGAACCAAGTCAACAGCTGCAGAAATACTGCCGGCCGCCTTAATGTGATTGTCTTTGATCATTACGCCATCATCCAGCCGAAAACGGTGATTTTTCCCACCTCCACACCGGACAGCATATTTTTGGAGGGCTCTCAATCCGGGCAGGGTTTTTCGGGTATCGGTGACGGTGATATCGGGATCATCCAAAAGTGATATTACTTCTTTTGTTGAAGTCGCAATCCCGCTGAGGTGCTGGATCAGGTTCAGGATTACACGCTCACCGGTCAGCAAAGTTCGTATGGAGCCGGTTACCTTAGCTATCTCATCTCCTTTTTCTACGCTATCCCCATCACGCTTAAATAAGGTTACCTGAACATTTGGGTCTAACAACAAGTAACCTGTTTCTATAGCTGCAAGTCCTGAAAGTGTGCCATCTGCTTTGGCTGTATAAATTCCGGTGCCTTTATTATCAGCTGAAAATATGGACTCGGAGGTGAGGTCGCCCATTCCAATATCTTCGGTAAAAGCATTTTCAAGTATTTTTCTTAGCTCAAGTTGATTCATTTTGATGATTGGGGCGTTTTATTTGTCTATTTTTGAGGATGTCGAAGATACCTTTTTTTAATCTCAAGAGCGATCATTGATGATCTATTTAGACCACGCGGCTACCACCCCTATGAGCGGAAAGGCATTGGAAGTGTACGTGAACGTAGCGAAGTATTATTTTGGAAATGCGAGCAGTTTGCATGATGAAGGCTCTGCGGCCAAGCAGGTTTTACAAGCCTCGGCAAAAACCATAGCGTTAACATTGAATGCTCGTCCAAAGGATATCTTCTTTACTTCAGGGGCAACGGAGGGAAATAATCTGGCAATCAACTCTTTATTGAAGGCGAAGTCGGGCAAGCACATCATTACTACGGAGGTCGAGCATTCTTCTGTCCGAAACGTATTTTTGAAATTGGAAAGCGAGGGCTATGAAATAACGAAGCTTTCTGTAGATGAATTTGGACAGGTGTCACTGGACCAGCTTGAGGATTCGATTCGAAATGAAACAGCCCTGGTTTCCATACAACATGTAAACTCTGAGATCGGTACCATTCAGGAGATCCAGGAACTCGGGGCACTTTTGCACAAAAAAAAGATACCCCTTCACAGTGATTGCGTGCAAAGTTATGGCCGTCTTCCTCTGGATGTCGAGGCATTAAATGTAGATGCCCTGACAATATCTTCGCATAAGATCTACGGCCCTAAGGGAGCCGGTGCCGTATGGATAAATCCCAAAGCAGAGTGGAGGCCTGTGTTTCCCGATCAGGATAATACTTCCAGGTTCAGGCCCGGAACAGCTGATGTTGCATCCATTGCCGCGTTTGCCACTGCTGCAAAGGAGACGACTTCTGATATGGAAGCAGAGCAGGAAAGAATGCGGGTTTTCAAAGATAAATTGTTATCAGAGATCAATACAATGGGCTTTGAAGTGAAGCTTGAAGGCGGATCAAGACAAAGTGTTACAAACATAATGGGACTTCGTTTTCCGGGAATGGAAGGCCAATTTATGATGCTGGAGTGTAATCAGGCAGGTTTGGCTATTTCAACGGGAAGTGCATGTCAGGCCGGTTCCGATAAACCGAATAATACCATGATGGCTCTGGGGAAAAATGAACAAGAAGCGAGGGAGTTCATACGTTTATCATTCGGAAAAGAAAATGAAGAACTTCAAATTCCACTGATAATTGAAAAAATGAGTGGTATCTTGAAACGACATTTTGATAAAGTAAATTACTACAGAAAGAAAGGATAAGGACATGAAAAAAGGATTATTTTTACTTACGGTCTTCGCGCTTATGTTTAGCACCTCCCTGATTGCTCAAAGTAGCGCAGCCGGTGACGCAAGGATCAATATTGTTAAGTACAGCGATTATCAGTGCCCCGCGTGTAAATACTACGTGCCTATTGAAAAGCAATTGAAAGAAGAATATGGCGATGATATCTCCATTACTACCAAACACTTTCCGCTTAGCATGCACGAATTTGCGCAAGTGGCGGCACGCGCGGCAGAAGCGGCAAGGGTTCAGGGAAAATATCAGGAAATGCACGATATGATCTTTGCCGGGCAGGAACAGTGGGCGCGCGGAAATGCTGAAACGATGTTTCTCGGCTATGCCCGTGAATTAGACCTCGATGTTGAAAAGTTCAGAAACGATATGAATTCGGCGGAAATGCAACGAATTGTAATGGCAGATAAACGTGAGGGCCTTGAGCTCGATGTCAATTCAACTCCCACATTTTATGTTAACGGAGTAAAAGTAGAGCGCAACCCCAGAACTGCTGCTGAGTTTAAAAACATTATAGAAGCCATCGTTAACTAAAGATAGCGACATAGTTTTAAGGGAGTGTGCTTTAGCACCCTCCCTTTTTTTTTATGTAGAAGATTTCTAACCCGACCTTATTACTGATTTCCATTTCCCTTATCTTTGGGTGAATTTGAAAACCACTACTTCATGAAAGAATATTTAGCACAGATCATAAGCGAGTCGCTTGAACAATTTGAGTTAGAAGAGACACCTGAAATAAGAATTGAGGAACCGAATCAACCGGACCATGGTGATGCATCCAGTAACATCGCCATGATGATGGCCAAGCCATTGCGAAATAACCCACGAGCGATCGCGCAACAACTTGTAGATGGATTGAAGTACGATGAGAAAAAGATCTCAGCCGTAGAAATAGCGGGACCGGGGTTCATCAATTTCCGCTTTGCTGAGAAGTATTTATTTGATGAGCTGTCTGAAATTTTGGAAAAAGGCGAAGCTTTTGGAAAAAGTGAGACTAACAAAGGGAACCGTGTATTGGTGGAATTTGTAAGCGCTAACCCAACCGGACCGCTAACGGTAGGTCACGGAAGAAATGCCGTTTTGGGTGATACCGTATCCCGACTGCTGGAATGGACCGGAGCAGAAGTAGAACGTGAGTATTATTTTAATGACGCAGGCCGACAAATGCGGGTTCTGGGAGAAAGTGTACGCGCCCGATACCTGGAATTATTGGGAAAGGAAGCGGAGTTTCCTGAAGGTGGTTATGAAGGGGAGTACGTACGCGAGATCGCTCAGTCTTTAGTGAATGAAAAGGGAGAAGGCCTTATTGAAGCCAAGGACGAAAAACCGTTCAAGGAAAAAGCGGAGCAAGAGATCTTTGCGGATATCAGCGGCACGCTGGAGCGGATGAAGATCAAAATGGATTCCTATTTTAATGAGCACAGTTTATATGAAGAAGGAAAGATCGAAAAAACGATTGAGAAACTTCGGGAACTTGGCTTAGCGTATGACAAGGATGGAGCGGTTTGGTTCAAAACCACAGAGTTTGGAAAAGAAAAAGATACGGTGCTTGTAAAAAGCACCGGGGAGCCCACCTACCGACTTCCTGATATAGCTTATCACGCCAATAAACTTGATCGCGGTTTCGATCTGTGTATTGATGTGTTTGGCGCCGATCATATTGCGACCTATCCGGATGTGCTTTCAGGCATCAAGTCACTGGGTTATGACTCGGATAAAGTAGATGTAGTTGTTTACCAGTTTGTAACGCTGGTAAAGGATGGCAAACCGTTCAAAATGAGCACCCGGAAGGCCAACTTTGTAACATTGGATGACTTGATGGATGAAGTGGGCGCCGACGTAACTCGATTCTTTTTCTTGATGAGATCCCCGAACACACATCTGGAATTTGACATCGCTCAGGCCAAGGAGGCCGGCGAGAAGAACCCTGTTTTTTATCTGCAATATGCCCATGCCCGTATTTCAAGCATCCTCAGAAAAGTGGAAGAGGAATATGATTTCTCTGATGCCGCCGAACTCCGTTTGCTTTCACACTCAAGTGAGATCAAGCTTATAAAAACCATGCTGAAGTTTCCTGATACTATAGCAAATGCGGCCCGGCTTAGAGAGCCCCATCACGTGATCACCTATCTCAATGAATTGGCTTCTGCTTTTACAAGCTTCTACCACGACTGCCGAATTTTAGGTGAGGATGAAAATCTCGCACAGGCCAGAATGGAGTTAGCGAAAGCAACACAGCAGGTGCTCAGAAACGGAATGGGCATTCTTGGGATTTCAGCTCCGGAACAAATGTAGGTAATTTTAAATGTGGAAATGCTGAATGTTAAATAGGACTGCGCCGCTGGCGCTGCTAAATTTAACATTCATCATTTAAAATTAAGCATTCCGGCTACGCCGGCCTTAATTTCGTAAAGCAAACGATCCCTTTCACCAGCTGCTCTTCAACCTTAAATCCTGCCTGATTGAAAAGCTCATTGCTTTCATCCACAGACCAGAAGTTGATACCCCCAATTGCTACTGATTCCTGAAGCAAGCGTCCATACCAAGCGTCTGATTTTATAAGGTGCATCATAAAGAACACGCCATCTTCTTTTAAAACCCGTTTTGCTTCGTAAAGCACCTTCAACTCTTCTGTCAGTTCATTAAGCGTTCCACCCATCACAACGCCATCAAAGGTTTTGGAAAAGAAAGGAAGTTCTCGTCCATCAGCACGGATGAAGGTCATATCTGTTTCATCAGCTTCAGCTTTTAGCCTGGCTTCTTCAAGCATTTGGTAAGAAAAGTCGAGAGCAACAATATTCGCTTTTTTCTGAGCCGCTTTTAGCGCCCGGCCATATAATGCAGTTGAACATCCAAGATCCAAATACCAGCCTTCTTCTTTTGGAGCGGTCCAGTCAATGAGTAATTCGTGCTCTTTTTCGATCGGGAACTCTTCTCCGGAAAGCAATGAGAGGGAACGCTTTCGCCAGATGTCCTCATAAATAGCGGCAGTGATCTTCCAGTGGTTAGTGCTTTGAGCAATGGAGGTGAAATCAGGTTCTTTTCCTAAAAGATCAATAATATTGTTCTTGACCTGGTACTCATCTCCTTCCTTGGAACCAACGGTTCCGTTAAATGGCATGGAAAGGTTGGATACTTCATCCGGGACGGAGATACCGGCGCGTTCATCAATGGGGGAGCGTAATTCAAGCTTCATAAAAAACCAATCATTTAATTTTGTGTAGAATACGCTAATTGGATGTTAGTGTTACAGTATCCAGTAGCAACTTTTCCAAAGTTACCTGAGGAGTAGAATAAAAAAAGAAGAAGCTAAACTAACTTTGGAAAAGTTAGTTTAGGAAACAACTACTTCTGCAGCACGATGGAGATCTGCGCACCTTTATCAACACTTAACATTCGGCTGGCATTTCCTTTATTAATGCCAATTTCCAACATACCCGAACTGCCAATGAAAGCGGCCGGTTCCCCTTCTTCCACATCCCCGAAGGTAGTGACGATCTTGTTGAGCATGGTATTTCCAACATAGATCTTCACGCTCTTACGCTTGAGATGATCATCAATAAGCTCTTTAGAAATATTCGTTATCAAATTCCCAAAGCGATCTATATGAACGACCCAACCCTGCAGCCCGTCTTTATCGGCAATTGGAACGGCCCAGTGGTAAGTAACGAGCTCCTCAATAGGTTCACCAATATCCTCAAGAGCGACACCATTACTGATATGAGCGGCCACCGGAGCAAAAATATCACGCCCGTGAAAAGTGTTGGAAACCCCTTCCCGCCAAAAGTTTGAGTTATTCAGCTTGTACGCTTTATAATCATATTCATTAAAGAAAAGGGAGAAAATACCATTGTCGGGCCCCACAAAATATTGATCCTTTACTTTTAGTGCTACAGGATGACGTGGGGTTCCTACGCCGGGATCTACCACAACCAAATGCACGGTATTTGGCGGGTAAAGAAAAGCAGTATTTCGGACTACCCAAGCCCCGGCCATAATGTCTTGTGGCGGAATCTCATGAGAAATGTCAACGAAGCGGGCACTGGGAGCGATTCCCAGCATGACGGCCTTCATGGCACTCACGTAATGGTCTTGTAATCCGAAATCAGTTGTGAGAGTAATTAATTGACTCATCAAGCATAGCTGTTGAGCATAACCGGCATAACCAGCATCAGGATGTCTTCGTTATCATCTTTGTTGGAAGGCTTCACGATACCGGCACGGTTTGGTGAAGAAAACTCAAAGGTTACTTCATCATCATCAATATTGCTGAGGACGTCGCCTAAGTATTTCGCATTAAAGCCGATCTCCATTTCTTCATTAGAATATTCGCACTCGATGGTTTCCTTCGCTTCACTGCTCATGTCGAGATCTTCGGCGCGGATGGTCAGTTTGTCTGAACCAAGCTGAAGACGAATTTGGCGGGTGGTAGTGCTTGAGAAAATGGCCACACGCTTCACGGTTGAAAGCATCTGATCTTTGCTGATGGTAAGGAACTTGTCGTTATCGCGAGGGATAACCGAGTCGTAATTCGGATATTGCTCATTAATAAGTCGGGTTATGACGATGGTATTCTCACTTTTGAAGCGTGCATGATCTTCAGTTACTGTGAGGTCACACTCTTCGCCATCAATGGTTTTCTGTATTAGGCTCAATGCTTTATCAGGAACAATAAAATCTACATCTTTGTCAGCGGTGATCTCTCTGTTGGAGTATTTCACCAAACGGTGGCCATCGGTTGCAACAAATTTGCTTTCATCGGTTCCGATCTGAAAATAGACCCCCATCATGGCAGGACGCAGATCATCACTTGAAACCGCAAATAGTGTTTTATGGATAGCATTATTCATCAGCTCGGTAGTAGTACTGATGTTGGTTCCGTCATCCAGGTTCGGTACTTCCGGAAATTCATCGGCATCATCCCCAACCAGTTTATAGTTTCCTTTGTCAGTACGGAAGTTGATGTTCTTACGGTCATCCACATCAAAGAATACCGGTATGTTTGGAAGTTGACGTAAAGTCTCCAATAAACGCCGGGCGGGAATAGCAACCGCTCCTTCTTCTTCAATATCAGCTTTAATATACTCGATGATGGAAATCTCGAGGTCGGTTGCCGTCAATTTCAGTTTACCATCTTCACATTCAAAAAGAATCGTTTCAAGTATGGGAAGAGTGGCTTTGGAAGGCACGGCTCCAATCACGGCCGAAAGCCCTTTATTAAGTTCGTTACTCGATACAGAAAATTTCATACATTCATTATTTAAAAAGGTTAAAGGGCATTATTTACCCAAAGTTGCCCTTTCTATGGAGTGTGCTTATACTAAGAAATACTGACTCTCTCTGCAACCACAGAAAGAGCAATTTTCAATACCAATAAGTCTCAAAATATATCGTTTAAGCGCTACAGTAACCTTTTAATTTTTATCATTTTTATTGATGAATCGCTTCCTATCAGCGCTTTTATTGGTTGGCCTGTTTCCCTTGCTCTCTACTGCCCAGTCGGCACAGGCAACGTATGGTAATGATTTTTTGAGTACAGGTAGTGGTGCCCGGGCTTTAGGAATGGGTAGTGCTCAGGTTGCTTTAGCAAATGATGTTACCGCAGCATTCTGGAACGTGGCCGGACTCGCTGAGGTAGAAAAACCACAACTTATGTACATGCATTCGGAGCGATTCAGTGGCATTGTTGGGTATGATTATGGTGCGGGAGTTCTTCCGCTAAAATCCGGAAAAGGGGTCGTCTCACTAAGCTTTTTCCGTCAGGGAGTTGATAATATTGCCAACACATTGAATGCCTGGGATCGGGAGCGTGATCAACCCAAAGGAAATGCAGAAGATTATATCACTCGTTTTAGTGCTGCAGATATGGCGATCTTTTTCTCTTATGCAAAACAACGAACGGATCGGCTTTCAATAGGAGCATCAGCCAAGATCATCCACCATAAATTAGGACCATTTGCACAAGCCTGGGGATATAGTTTAGATATAGGGGCGAAGTTAAGAACCGATTTCGCCAATGTCGGTGTCACTGTCCACGATATTACCACCATGCAGAAAATGTGGGATGTGAATGAATCTGCTTTCGGCGATTACGAAGCTCAGTTCGACAGTTTGGGAGCAACACTGCCTACCGGACAAAATGAATATGTGTTGCCTTCTGTTAAGATCGGCGCATCAAAGTTATTCCCGATCGGAGAAGACTTCACTGTAAGTGCCGCCACGGATGTGGATCTGCTTTTCGAGAATCGACGTGCGTATTATTTAAATGTGGGAAGGATGAGTATTGAGCCGCATGTGGGCGGAGAGGTTTCATATAAAGACTTGATAGCGTTTCGGGCCGGAGTTACGGATTTCATCACGGATCCCGTTTCCGGTTTTATGGTATCGCCAACATTGGGAATGGGATTGAAGCTTTCTTCTTTTGTTCTTGATTATGGCTTCGCCAGTTTTGCCGGAGCCTCCAGCGACCTGGGATTTACGCACCGTATTTCGCTTAGGTTTGATTTTAATAATGATAGATAGCTAATACAATCCCGGCATCTTTAGGGACAATTTTAGGCCCAAGTATGATGGAGTTATTCTTCTTGTAAAGTATTGAATTTAATAATATTGGATAATTACTCTTTAAAAAATCTATTTTACCGGTTGAGTGGTCTATGGTAATAGAGATGTTAGTTACTTTGTCTGAGTATTCCTTTTCAATCATATCCTTATCTAATTTAGAAGCATCTGAAAAGCTTATTCTAAATTCATTGAATTGGATAAGTGCTTTTTTATCTTGATATGAGGTAAACGATGTGTTGACATGATGTCTCGATAAATTAAGCTCACGCATCGGGCTAAGATTGATGTCAACTGCGCTTGTTTTTGTTTCCTTAAATTTCTGGAGGTTAACACCTGTAATACCTGTTTCCCAATTCTTCTCAAAAGTAATAGCATCATATCCAGCTAAATAAGGATATAGGTCTAGCATGCCAATTATAATCCCGCTGTTTTCATTGCATTGAACTTTCATCTTAGATAGAGTTCCGTCAAAAATACCCCAACCATGCTCGGAATAATATGGGTCACCAAAAGAAGACAATAATGTATCTTGATCTAAAGGATATGCTTGAAGCGGTGGTGAAATTTTTAAGTTAGGCAATTCACCATCTGTATTAGAATTCGTTTCCTGAACGGTATAGCCATTTACGATGATTTTATTATTTGTAACACATAAATCGGTACTCATAGTGGCTTCATTATAAATGGTTCGTTCGTGGCTTATTTCATTTTCAGTGACTTTAAAAATCTCAATATCTTTATTGTCTAGTACGATTAGTAAATCCTTTTCTGAGTGATAATCGATATCGCTTAAAAACTCAAACTCTCCCGGTCCTCGGCCACCTCGTCCAATATCTTCAAGAAAGTCTCCGTTTTTATCGAAAACTTTAATTTTATATTCTTTGGGCACTGAAACATAAATTCTTCCAAAGTCATCCATCACAACTCCCCCCATTTCTACTATGAAATCATCTGTACCAACTTCTCCACCTCCGAGATAAACGAGTTCAGGGGGTACTACTGGAAGAATATTTTCCGATGAATTTTCATGATCCTGTATTTTTACTGAATTAGACATCATTTCAATTGATTGGATAAACTCAGCTCGGGGGTGTATAACTTCACCATCCTTTGAGCAAGAGTAGAAAAGGCTCGCAAAAAGAAAAACAGATAAGATCTTTTTCATAATAAGATGAAAGTGTATTCTCAGAAATTTGGTGAAGAGAATATTGGGAAGAATATTTAGAAAGACCAGTAAGGAGGTTTATTTTTATCCTTACAATTATAAATCCAAACTCTTCATTTTGCGCATCATCATTTTAGGCCCAACTGCTGCCGGTAAAACCGAACTTTCCCTTCAGCTTGCTGAGGAACTGGATACGTCCATTATCTCGGCGGATTCCCGCCAATGCTACAAGCATATCGATATCGGTACGGCCAAGCCTTCAGCCCAAGAGCTAGAAAGCGTACCACATTATAATATTTCCCTGTTGGAACTTGAGGAAGATGATAACGCCATGAGTTTTCAGCAAAGGGCTAAAGAGTGGGAAGAGAAAATCCTCAAGAAGTCCCAACATGTAATCTATGTGGGCGGTAGTACGCTGCATATCCAAAGCCTGATCCAGCCTTTCAATGAAATGCCGGAGGCGGATGAGGAGAACATCGCAAAACTGGAAGAGCGGATTGAGGAAGAGGGGCTTGAGTCATTGTATGAAATGCTGAAGGAAATAGATCCGGAATACCTCAAAAAAATGGATGGGATGAATCGGCAACGCATCATCCGGGCGTTGGATGTCTGGATGCAGACCGGAAAGCCTTTCAGTAGCTTCCATCAGCGGGGTGAAATTCAACCCGATGAAAATACCCTCGTTTTTGGGTTGATGAGGCCACGAAAGAAATTATATGATCGCATCAACCGGCGCGTTGACCAGATGATAGAGCAAGGTTTGGTTGATGAAGTGAGATCCATTCTGGATTCGGGTCACTCCAAAGACCTTCAATCACTGAATACGGTAGGCTATCAGGAGATCATCAAATACCTGGATGGGGAATGGACACTGGAGAAGGCGATAGAGAAGATCAAAACAAGTACCCGTCGCTACGCGAAACGACAGATGACCTGGTATAAACGATGGGATTTTGTTCACTGGATGGATGCAGATGAGATGAGTGTGGAAGAGATGAAAGAAGAGGTCTTGAATAGATTGAACTGAAGGAGTAGATGTCAAAAGGAAGTCAGAACTCAGGATTCAGAATTCAGTACTCAGAGAAGAATTCTGAATCCTGAGTTCTGACTCCTGTATTCTCAAAGAGAAGTTAGCAGCTAAGTTGAAGAAAGGTTAACTTTGGCATTCACTTAAAACGAAGCCCGAATATGTATAAAGCGAAAGTTAATGTGACGCTCCGTCCGTCGATTTTAGACCCCAAAGGAAAAGCCGCCCATCATGCCCTGCAAAATCTTGGGTTAAATGAAGTTCGGCAGGTTCGCATCGGAAAATTTATTGAACTTGATGTGGATGCCAAAGACGAAGCTGCGGCCAAGGAAATTGTAGAATCTGCCTGTGCTCAGCTGCTGGCAAATGAGGTGATGGAAGATTTCGAAATTACGATCGAATCCTGATCTGTGTTTTCCTTTTCTCAACATATCGATGTACTCGTGTTGTCTGGGACGGAATCTGAAGAGATCACCGAAACTAAAACAGAAGAAGAAGTCGAAGAATCGGTTACCACACCATGGCGGCTTATTCTTTATGATGATGACATTCATACCTTTGACGAAGTGATCTCTCAATTAATGAAAGCTACCGGGTGCAGTCTTTCCGAAGCGGAAGATAAAACCTGGAAGGTTCACAACGAAGGTAAAGCGCTTGTTCATGAAGGCGAATTTGAGGAATGCCTGCGCATAGACGGCGTACTTAAAGAAATTCAACTTGTTACTGAAATAAAAGGATAGAACAATGGCCACATTTGGCGTAGTAGTATTTCCCGGCTCCAATTGCGATCACGATGCATACCATGCCATGAAGCACGTGATGAACTCAGACGTAAAATTTCTATGGCATAAAGAAACCGATCTTTCCGGCATCGATTTTTTGATCGTTCCCGGTGGTTTTTCCTATGGTGATTATCTCCGGTCAGGAGCTATTGCCCGCTTCTCGCCCATCATGCAGGAAGTCGTTAAGTTCGCGGAGAAAGGTGGTCCGGTGATGGGTATCTGCAACGGATTCCAAATTTTGCTGGAAGCCGGATTGATTCCCGGCGCCATGATGCATAACGAAAAGCTGAAATTCGTTTGTAAGAATGTATTTATCCGAACTGAATCAACCGATAGCATTTTCACCAATGGGTTGAAAGAAGGACAGGTGTTGGATATACCGGTTTCCCATGGGGAAGGAAATTATTTTATTGAGGGTGATGGGTTGAAATCACTTCAGGACAATGATCAAGTATTGTTCCGTTATTGTGACGCCAAAGGAAAATTAACAGAGGAAGCCAACTTCAATGGCTCCATCGATCATATCGCAGGCATTTGTAACAAAGGCAGAAATGTATTGGGAATGATGCCCCATCCCGAACGGGCGATGGAAAAATTACTTGGATCTGTGGATGGAAAGCCGATCTTTGAATCGATCCTGAATTCACTATCAATAGCCGAATAGATCTTAATGAATACTGAAACCCAACCGGAATTAATGCTGCATAGTGAGGGCTTGGTTAAGCGCTACAGCAGACGTACGGTTGTGGATGATGTGTCGATCAATGTAAGTCAGGGTGAAGTGATTGGCCTGCTTGGACCTAATGGTGCAGGTAAAACAACAACTTTTTATATGATGGTTGGGTTGGTTCGTCCCAATGCCGGAAAGATCTACCTGAATGAAAAGAACCTGACTCGAGAGCCCATGTATAAACGAGCACGAATGGGAATCGGATATCTTGCGCAGGAAGCCAGTGTATTTCGTAATCTAACCGTCAGAGAAAACCTTGAGTCAGTGCTCCAGTTTCTATCCATTCCCAAAAAGGAGATAGACCTAAAGGTGGATAAACTGATCGAAGAGTTTGGTCTTCATAAAGTAGTAAACAGTAAAGGATATAGCCTTTCCGGCGGCGAAAGAAGAAGAACAGAAATCGCAAGAGCTTTAGTTACAGATCCGAAGTTTATATTATTGGATGAGCCTTTTGCCGGTGTAGACCCGATCGCTGTTGAGGATATTCAGGAGATCGTTTCAGGATTAAGACATCAGAATATAGGAATCCTGATCACTGATCATAATGTACATGAAACCTTAGCGATCACTGACAGAGCTTATTTAATGTTCGAAGGAAAAATATTGATGGAAGGCTCAGCTGATGTGCTTGCCGAAGACGAAAAAGCAAAACAGTTGTATTTGGGGAAACAGTTTAAATTAGACCGCTATATTTCAGAATAATATTAAGATCCTATGGAAACCATTACCGTACATGATTTAAAGAAGAAAAAGGAAAATGAGGACTCTTTTTTTCTACTTGATGTAAGAGAATACCACGAATACTTAGTTTCAAATATTGATGGCCATCATATCCCTTATAATGATCTGGAAAATCGCCTAAGTGAAATTGATGAGCACAAAGATAAAGATGTGGTAGTCATGTGCCGCTCCGGAAATACCAGTAAAGACGCAGCAAGTATCTTGATCGACTCCGGATTTGAAAATATATTCAGTTTAGAGGGTGGAATGAAAAAATGGGCGAAAGAGATTGACCCCTCACTTCCGGTAATTTAGAACCCAAGAAGGAATATTAGTTTCCGGGAACCAAAAACGGTTATGCTAATGCAGCTATCTGGTTCAACAGTTCTTGGTTACTATCGGTATTTTTAAGGACCTTAAGAAGACCAAGCATCGACTCTTTTGGTGACTTCTTGAGCAGATATCTTCTTACCATATTACGCTCTTCCAGAGAATCGGTGATAAATTTATGCTCATTTCTCGTTCCTGAAGCTGCAATATTTATAGCCGGGTAAATACGATCATTGGCTAACTCCCTATCCAGTACCAGTTCCATATTTCCTGTTCCCTTGAATTCTTCAAAGATGAGATCGTCCATTCTGGAATTGGTTTCGATCAGGCAGGTCGCAATTATAGTTAGTGAGCCACCACCTTCAATTTTACGCGCTGAACCAAAGATCTTCTTAGGGATCTCAAGAGCTCGTATATCTAACCCCCCGGAAAGTGTACGCCCGCTGTTTGTTTGAACGGCATTATAAGCGCGGCCTAAACGAGTGAGTGAGTCAATTAATAATACGGCATCCTCTCCCATCTCAGCTTTTCTCTTGGCATATCCCAAGGCCATTTCTGTAATGCGAATGTGACTTTGGGTTTGTTTATCGTTTGAAGAAGCGAATACTTCTGCCTGAGTTGTGCGAATAAAATCAGTGACTTCCTCAGGGCGTTCATCAACTAAAAGGACACTAACGTGTACATTGTCGTAGTTATCAGTAAGTGATTTGGCAATTTTTTTAAGTAGTACCGTTTTACCGGTTCGCGGTGGTGCAACGATGAGAGCTCGTTGTCCTTTACCGATGGGCGCTACAAGATCCATGACTCGCATTTCAACATCGTCCGCATTAAATCCAAGCTTGAGCCAGTCTACCGGCATGATCGGGGTTTGACGCTCAAACCGGCTTGACTTGGTCCAGGCTTCCACCGGCCTTCCATTTATCACATCCACTGAGGATGCATGCTTATTGCCCCGGTTATCTTCTTCAAATTCACCTTCTAAAACCAAACCCGGACGAAGATCCAATTCTTTAACTTCTTCAGGCTTCAGGAAAGGGTCTTGGGGTTGATATGAAAACTCATAATCAAGTTTACGAATAAGGCCCCACCCTTTGGCGTTGATCTCCAATACTCCGGCATAACGACCTGCTACACCCTGGTTATTTTTCCAGTGAAATTTAGGAATGAAAACGTTGCCGCCTTTATTATTGCGGTTATTTCGCTTGTTCTTATTGCGATTCTTATGATTCTTTTTACGTGCCATGTACTTGATGCGTGTTGTTTAATCCTTCTATCGGTATTGAAAAGTGGAAAACCAAATTTAAAGTGTATTGTAAGAGGAAGGAGGGAAAAAGAAGGTGCGGATTAATACTCCGCACCTATAAACTTATTGGATGAGAAAAGATACAAATGTTTTTATTGATACCAAATTAACGAACCGTTGTAGATTCATTAATAAAGCTGTAACAGCTATTTAATGAGCCGTCGACTCTGATCGTTTGTCCATTCTCAAGATTCAAGGTAAAAAACTTATCTTCTGAATTTGGGGTCACATCTTCGAAGGAAGACATTTGGCGATTAACGGTATTCGCAACAGAAGGATCTATTTGTTTAGCCTTATTCAAATAATCAATTACCAACCAGTATACTACTTTGTCTGCAGCTTCAAGTGTACGATCTTCAGTACACTGAGTAACAGCAGCTCCATAGATGGTAGCCATTTTAATGTATGCGGCCCCATCATTGGCGTCTATAGCAAGAGCATCCTGAACATACCTTTTGGCAGTACTTAAACTTTCAAGATTGATATGCATATCAGCGAGGCGGAGAAACAGGTCTTTTCTCTGAGAATTATCGTCTGTTCTTTCCAGTGCCTGATTGTAATACTCTACTGCATCTTGGTATTCTGCGTTGCCGCGTGCAAATTCAGCGAGACCCATGGCACTTTCGTAAGTAGGCTCAAGCTCATTGATCTTGAGTTTAACTTCATTCAGTTTTTCCCGGTCATCGAGGTCTTCATAAGCGGATTCAAGTGCTTTCCAGGCCTCGAGATTTTCAGGGTCTTCTTCAACCAAAGGAGAAAAATAAGCGATCTGCTCTTCAGGAGAACCTAATATTTCTTGCTGTTTTTCTTCAATGAATGCAAGGGCTTCGCCGGTGGCAAATGGTTTTACATTGTCAATAAAGGCTTGTGCTTCTTCTTTGGTGCCTTGCCTTACAATATTATTAAGGGCTTGACGAAGATAATATCCATCACCCAAGGAAATGGCTCTTTCAGGGTTTATTTCAAAAAGCTTAGCATAATCTCCGTATGCTTTCTGAAGACCGTTATCAATATTGTTGTAATTTTGCTGGTAAAAACGACCTCTCTTAAAAGTAAGGTCAAATTCGGTTTTCTGATCTTCTCCAAAAAGCTCAATAGCTTCATTAAGAATGATCATAGCGCTATCAACATACGCGGTTTTTACAGTTGGGTCTTCTTTGGTACGGCTGATCTCTTCATAGATCGTGGCCATTCGTTTGTATTGGGATAAAAGACTGAAGCGAGGATTACCTTCAAGTTTTTCAGGTTTGGCACAGATCATCCATCGACCATAGTCCAGAGCAAATTCATAATCGCCGGACCGGTAGTTTTCATAAAAAATAGAATAGGCGGCTAAAGGAGATAAACCACTTGGCGGCTCTTCTTGACAGTTTGCCTGGGCGTTAATGAGAGGGGTGCTAACAAAGAGAATCCCTAAAAGCGTAATTAATTGTTTCATTGATCTAGCTATTATTAATACTCAGTTATTAAAACTAAGCAATATGTTGATTTATTATAAATGATTGTTAATTAATTCAATTTAGGCCTGAAAAACATAAGCTCTGTTAAATTTACAGACAAATTAAAAGACCATATTTTTTCTCTAATCAGATCATCAGAGGTTGTGCCCCTGAGCCCGTATCGGGCGCTTAATCCAATGGAAGAATTAGAGAAGCGAGAAATTATTCCTAAACCGGCAGAAAACCAAAGAGTATTAATATCTTGGTTTAAAGTTTTTAAATGGCCGGAATCATAGGAAACTCCTCCGCTGTATCGGAAGTTTGACAGGAAGCTTGAAGAAGTGGTTTTATATGGATGGTACTCGCCACCTAAGCCTAATTTAAAACGATCTGAAAGCTCATAGTTTTCATTATCCAACTTCAAATTTGACCGGGCTTTACTCCATTGCTGAAATTTTCCTTCTACTGATATGTTAACGAGATTACTGGGGTAATAGGTCAAGCCGGCATTAAACTCAGCAGGCAATTTTGCATTTCCATTATAAGTATCACCTAAAGTAACATCTTGTTCGCTATTATTGATGATACGGGAGGTTTCAGAGGTTTCTTCAGTGGAAATATTTACAGGTAATATATAGGAAGCTCCAAATCCCAATTTATCATTATCGCGAAGTAAATCATTAAAAGTAAGCAGTGCTCCAAAGCGATGGCTAAAAGTAGATCCGGTAACTTTATAGTCAAGAGAGTTGTAAGGGAAATCATTTTGGCTAAAGAATAACTCGGTGGTATTTTCCTGAGAAATAAATGCCAGAGAAGGGGCGTATCCGATCGCTATATTCTTGTTAATATTCCACCCAATTCCAAGTTCAAGCTTGTTAATACCCCCACTTCCACTTATATCGGACACATAACCAATGGAGTCATTTTCTGTAGTAATAAGTGTGCCGGAATTAAAATATCTGTAATCAGAGGTTGTAACCGAATAAAGAGAAGCAGAAATACCAAGCTTTTGCTTATATATTGGAAGAGTTACCTGGAAATAACCTGCAGATAAATCAGAGTTAACACTTTCGCTTACATTATCTGAAGCTTGGTACTGTGAAAGGCTGAATCCGGATGAGGTAGTTGCATAGACATTTTTACCCCACAGTGCAGGATTGCTGAGGGTGTTGGATGGGGTATTATCCAAAGACACTCCTGAGATACCTAAGCTAAGTTCTCTGGACGTATTATTTTCAACAGGAAATCCTACTCCAAATATAGAGTAGAAAGAACCATTACTATTTATGCTTCTGCTTTCACTTTGAGCAAAAGCCTGAAAAACTGAAAGGCTGAAGAAGAGAAACGTTAAACAAAAGATTCTATATAAATTATTCTTATTCATTCACTGTAGATGTAATAATTAATTTTGGTCTTAATTCTTGTGAGGCTGATTGATTATGAAGTAAAGTAGAGCGCAGCACTCCAGAGCCTGATCGAAGCCCAACTAAAATTTCAGTGGTGCTCTCTCCTCCAAAAAATAAGTTATTAATATAGGGAGTGATATTAGCCTCATAGTAAGGACTATCGCTGTTTTTGGGAGCGAAAAAATCGGGCCCGGTGATCTGATAATCATACACTTCATCTGATTCCGCGCGGAGATTGACTGTAAGCGCATTAACTGATGGCCTTACATGGTTTGCCGGTAATGAATTAGACAGCTCTTGATCTGCCTCATAAACAACAAGGTCAACAGATAATAAATTAGCTCCTTTGTAGTCCTGCTCTAACTCTTGCATTGGCAGATTGATCCTCATCATTTGCTCAAGTGTAGAATAAACCGGGGTAATTGAAGGGTCACCAATATTGGAATTAGTTCTTTCTAAAAAATATCCCTGGCTGGACATTCCCAGGTTCACGGTGTCATCTTCTGCATCAACAAGAGTAAAATTTGAATTGCCGACATCTACTGCAGAGATCTTATTGGCACTATTATCTGGTACAATGGCTAAACCGAAGAACTCATACCGGTAAAGAGAATCAACATTATCATTCTCATTGTTGATGTAGCTGGCATATTTGTCTCTCCAGTAATCTGAGAGTTCTACTGAAAACCTTTTCTCGTCTCCAACTACAAAACTGCCTATCGATTGGGATTCATCATAGCTGACAGGTGAATTCACAAATTGTGAATTACCTCGCCAAAGTGAGTTGATCTCATATAAAGTGAATGAGGCTTGAGAAGTTGTGTCGCCATAAACAATGGCACTATCAAGCTGAACTTCAAGGTTGAGGGTAAAGTTATTACCGTCAATATTTGAAGCATTAGTGTAAAGGTTTGGCTTCACCAACCCGGTGGCTTTTACATCACCAAAAACCTGATCTGAATAAAGCCCGATATTGAATACGGATATGTTTCCGGAAAAGGCTTCAAAAGATTCAGCAGTGATATCATCAAGATACAGAGTATCTATTTTAATGGTTGGTTCGTTAACGAAGCCACTACCTACATTTCCAGGATCCTCACAGCCGTTAAAAAATAAAATTAGGGTAAATAGTGAAATGTATAAGGAAAAAAGACCCTTATTTGTATTGGTCATCAAAGGTAAATTTAAAATGTTCTCTATCTGTTATTCTATTCAACGTCAGAAATGGTCCGGTAATATTCGGCAAATTTATCTGAAACATCCTCGGGAGAACCCTGAATTTTTTCGGGTTTGATCCCCAGTTCTTTGAAGATGTCATCAAACTCATCTTTAAGGTAATTTCCGGTAACCACATGGTCACTATACTTTAGACCTAATTTTAGAAGATCAACTTTGCCCTCTTCTGTAAGATTGTCGATATCTGTATCGGCCGGAAGACCAAGAAGCTCCAATACTCTCGCTGAATCAGAATCGCCCTCATTGATCGGGTGATGAAGATTATAAACGATCTTTGTGTTCTTGAAGATCTTCTCGTCCTTATACAGTGTTCTTACTAAAAGGGGAGTTAAACCAGCAGGCCAGTCATGACAATGTATGATGTCCGGTTCCCAGCCGAGCTTAATAACTGTTTCAAGTACGCCTTTATTGTAGAAAGCCAGGCGCTCATCGTTATCCTCGTAAAATTCTTCTGAATCGGGTTTTCTGAAAAGCCCTTTTCTCTTGAAGTAAGTATCATTATCCAAAAAGTAAACCTGGAGTTTAGCATTTGGTATACTTGCTACTTTAATTTTCATGGTTTCCACTTTCTCACCTACTTCAACCTCAATGCCTGAAAGCCGGATCACTTCATGGAGCCGGTTTCTTCTGTCATTGATGGTTCCGTATTTGGGAAGCAGGATTCGAATTTCAAACCCCTTGTCTTGTAGTGAAGCAGGCAAAAACCTAAGTAGATCGGCGGTATAGGTCATGCGTGCAAAAGGAGAAATTTCAGCAGCAACGTAAAGAATTTTCATAAATATATACTCTCAGTGATTACTCTTTGTTCGAGATTGTATTAGTGTCTTTCATAACATTATTAAGATCCTCATCGTCATCCAATGAGTAAAAGTCTAACAGGGTGTCGCCCCTTAAACCTAGTCGTAAAGTCTCTAAAGATATGACATCGGCAGGAACAATATTTCCAAGGTTCACATTACTCCCAAATTTCCGGATGAACCACACTTGTTGTTCTTTCTGCGGGGCTTCAAAAATCAGCTTGTCTTGTGGTATCTGATCGGTAATTTCTTCAATTAAGCCTGAACGAACTTCACCGTTAGGTCTGAACACGCCAACAGTGCCACTTTCGCGGGCTTCACAGATCACTTTTTGAGATCCGGCTTTCAATTCATTTTCAATGATCTTAACCCATTTGTATGGAGGAATGATGTCATTGGGGTTTTTACTGCCTACTTCTGAATAGACATAAAATTCCTGACTTAACTCTTTTATTATGGCCTGTTTTCTATCATCAGAAAGCCAGATAGTACCATTTGAAACCTCGACATGCTCAATACCATAATTCTTCATCAGCTCCACGTAAGCATCAAGCTGGTCCCTTAATACATAGGCTTCAAACAAAGTACCGCCAAAGTAAACCGGAATACCTGCATTATGGTAAACTGCAATTTTCTCTTCAAGATTTTGAGTCACATAGGAAGTACCCCATCCTAACTTAACTACATCAAAGTAGTTAGAACTGGATTCAACGAAATCTTCTGCTTGCCGTACGCTATATCCTTTATCTAAAGCAAGAGTGAGACCTTCATTACGGGGTTTTTCAGTCCGCTTAGGTAAGTGATTGAGTGTAAATGCCATATTTATTAGTTAAAATATCTAAGCCTTGAATATACAAAAACACGTTCTGTATATGAAATCAGGCATTTTATAGTTAGGTATTTCTCTTAATCTGTCTGTTACTGAGTTCTATAAGTTCGCAAATGTGACCTTCTTCAATACTTTGCAACATCTCTTCAGTATATCTCCAAAGCCAATTATTAGAAGAAGTTCCTGGAATATTCATTCTGTGCCGGCCGTCCAAACCCATAAAATCTTGCAGTGGGAATATAGCCTGATCTGCTACCGAAAGCATCCCTAAACGAATAAACTCCCAATGAATATTTTCTCCATTTGAACGCGTGTATGAGCGAGCACGATGTCGCTCGGTTTCACTGGCTGAATTATACCACCCAAGAGTTGTGTCGTTATCGTGAGTTCCTGAGTAAGCAACGCTGTTCTGAGAGTAATTATGGGGCAGGAAACTATTGGTTGAGTCAGAATCGAAAGCAAACTGGAGGATCTTCATGCCGGGGAAGTTGTATTTGTCTCGAAGCTTTTCGACACCTTCGGTTATATAACCAAGATCTTCAGCAATAATGGGAAGTTCTCCACATTGTTCCAAAATAGTATCGAATAGTTTTTCTCCGGGAGCTTTGACCCAGCGGCCTTTTTCGGCTGTTTCTTCTGTAGCTTTGACTTCCCAGTATTCATCAAAACCACGAAAGTGATCTACCCGAATAGCATCAAAGGCTTCAAACATATGTTTAAATCGATCAACCCACCAAGAAAATCCATCTTTCTGAAGTGCATCCCATTTATAATGGGGGTTGCCCCAAAGTTGACCTGTACTACTGAAATAATCAGGAGGGACTCCCGCCACTAGCTCCCGGTTACCGTTTTCATCAATTTCAAAATACTCCGGGTTTGCCCAAACATCAGCGCTGTTGTGATCCACAAAAATGGGAATATCTCCTATAACACGAATGCCCCTGTTGTTAGCGTATTTTTTTAATTCAACCCACTGGTTATTAAACTCGAATTGTAGCCAAGATTGAAATTTGATCTGCTCACTAAATTTCTCCCTATACGCTTTCAGTACTTTCGGCTTTCGTTTCACAATATCCTGATCCCAGGTATTCCATGGCTTTTTATTATAATGGAGGGAGCAGGCCATAAACAATGAAAAATCATCCAGCCAATGTTTGTTTTGAGCAGTGAAAGCTAAATAAGCTTCTTTTTCCTCGGGAGTCATTTTTTTAAAAAAACGATCGCAGGCAATCTGGTATACTTTATCCTTATTTTTAAAAGAAGCGTCATAATCAGCAACTGTATTTGAAGGCAACTGAATACTTTCGATCTCTGTTTCAGTTAACAGTCCTTTTTTGTTTAGGATATCCGGGCTGATCAAATAAATATTCCCTGCAAAAGCTGAATAGCTGGCATAGGGTGAGTGTCCAAATCCTGTTGGGGTAAGGGGCAATACCTGCCAAATCGTTTGGTTTGTACGTTCTAAAAAATCTATGAATTGTCGTGCTTCAAACCCGAAATCCCCCATTCCATATTTTCCAGGAAATGATGTTGGATGAATCAAGGTGCCGCTTGAGCGTGGAAACCTCATCTACAACCTAACTCTTTGGTTTTAAAATTAAACCTGCCAATGGGGGCACTGTTATTGCAATATTTGCTTTCTGGCCATGCCACTCACCCCATTCCGCATGAATTTCACTGTCGCCGGCATTACTGCCGCCATAGAATTCAGAGTCGCTGTTCATTAATACTTCATATTCGCCGGCGTGGGGAACACCTACCTTATATCCATAATGTACAGTTGGCGTGAAGTTCAATATCACTACCACAAAATCTTCAGGATTCTTTGCCCGCCGGATAAATGAGATAATGCTATTATCAGCATCACTCACATCGATCCATTCAAAGCCGCGCCAATCAGAATCCAATTCATGAAGGGCATTTTCCTTTTTATTCAATCCATTTAAGTCTTTAAGCAGCAATTGGAGTCCCTGGTGCTTTTCCCATTCAAGTAGATGCCAATCTAAAGACCGCGACTCACTCCACTCCGACCATTGCCCAAACTCTGAACCCATGAACAATAAATTTTTTCCGGGATGGGCATACATATAAAGGTAAAGAAGGCGTAGGTTCGCAAACTTCTGCCAGTCATCGCCCGGCATTTTAGAGAGCATGGATTGCTTCATATGCACCACTTCATCATGGGAAAATGGAAGGGTGAATTGTTCTGAAAAAGCATAGATCAAAGAAAAGGTAAGCTGATCCTGATGGTATTTTCGAAAAAGAGGATCTTTCTCAATATAGGTAAGGGTATCATTCATCCAGCCCATGTTCCATTTAAAGTCGAAGCCGAGTCCGCCTGTTTCTGTTGGACGGGAAACGCCTCCCCATGAAGTAGATTCTTCAGCAAAAGTAATGACTCCCGGAAAATGATGATGAACAGAATCATTAAAGGCTCTTAAAAAATCAATGGCTTCGATGTTTTCCCTTCCCCCATATTTGTTGGGAACCCATTCTCCCTCGTCACGAGAATAATCCAGGTAAAGCATGGATGCCACGGCATCAACACGAAGCCCATCAACATGGAATTTATCACACCAATAAATAGCGTTGGAGATCAGGAAGTTTCTAACCTCTGTTCTTCCGTAATTAAAAATGCATGTGCCCCAATCTTTATGTTCTCCTTTACGGGGGTCATCATGTTCAAAAAGGCCGGTTCCGTCAAAGCGACGAAGGCCATGATCATCTTTGGCAAAATGGGCGGGAACCCAATCTATGATCACTCCAATGTCGGCTTGGTGACATTTATCCACAAAATACATGAAGTCTTCTGGGGTGCCGAAGCGACTTGTAGGAGCAAAATAACCGGTGATCTGATACCCCCAGGAAGGGTCGTAGGGATGCTCCGCAATTGGCATAAGTTCAACATGAGTGTAGCCAAGGTCTTTAAGGTAGGGCACCAGCTGGTCCGCTGTTTCCCTAAAATTCAAAAACCCGGGATCCTCCCCTACTTTACGACGCCAGGAACCTAAATGCATTTCATAAATGGAAATAGGCTGGTCAAAAGCTTGTTTATCCTGACGAGACTTCATCCATTTTTTATCATTCCATTTATAGTCTTCAATATTGGTTACGATGGAAGCGGTGCCGGGGCGAAGTTCTGAATAGGTCGCAAATGGGTCTGCTTTTTTGAGC
This sequence comes from Gracilimonas halophila, assembly GCF_042684365.1. NCBI lineage: Bacteria > Pseudomonadati > Balneolota > Balneolia > Balneolales > Balneolaceae > Gracilimonas > Gracilimonas halophila. The sequence continues at coordinate 199,998 of NZ_JBHULI010000002.1, forward strand.
GGGGGATCTTGTGCAGGAGTTTTGATCTCATATTTATAATGATCACCGTCGGTGACATGCGGGATAAAAATCTCCCAGATACCCTGATCATGAAATTTTCGCATTCGATGAACCCGGCCATCCCACCCATTAAACTCTCCAATTACACTTACACGGGTTGCGCTGGGTGCCGTTACAACAAAATGGGTCCCTTTTACTCCTTCAATTTCCCACTGATGCGCGCCCATAAATTCATAGGCCTGATGGTGGTTTCCTTCTCCCCAAAGCTGGAGGTCAAAATCACTTATCAGGGATTTGAAACGGTATGCATCGGTAACGGTGAATTTTTTTCCTTTATGAGGGACGATCTCAAGATCATATTCAAAGCGATTTTTACGTCTGGAAAAGACTCTTTCAAATAGTCCATCTGAAGATACCGGCTCCAGCTCATATTTCTTCTTGTTGACAACCGCCGTTACCGACTTAGCTTCCGGCCGAAACGCACGCAGCACTAATTTTGATTTACCATCTATCTTAATTTCATGCAGCCCTAAAACCGAAAAAGGATCACCATGTGATCCGTCTGAAATGGAATCAATTATTTTTTTTGAAAGTGTGAAATTCATCACCATTGTTGGATTTGAAAGGGCAATAAAGATACTAAAAGTTTAGGAAATGTATGTGTTCATTTAATGTATGTGTTCATTTAAAGTGCTTTCGATTACACTATTCTATATTTTGAGCGTATGAAAAATTCCGGATTTATTGCACGGCGGTATCTTTTTTCACGAAAACATATATCGCTGATATCAACTCTTACATTTATCAGTATCACCGGCATTACCATTGGTACGGCTTTGCTTATAGTGGTTCTATCAGTTTTTAATGGTTTTTTTGATGTGATAAAAAGCTTCCTTCTTTCATATGACCCTGATATTAGGATTGAAGCCTCCGGGATGAAGACCTTCGCTCAGAATGAGCAGATCATGGAGCAAATAGAATCACTTCCTGAAGTACGTATTATCTCTCCTTATGTTGAAGGGAAGGCTCTATTCGCTCTTGATGGAGTTCAGAATGAAGTTGTAGAAGTCAAGGGTGTGCAACGTGACGTATTCTTCCAGCTGGTAGATATTGAGGAAAGTGTTACCACCGGTGTTTTCGATATTTCGGTGCGGGACCGAACCCCTGGCATTATCGTGCATGAAGATCTAAAGAATAAGTTACGGCTCGAAGTTGGTGACGAGATTGCTCTTTTGAGTGCAGCCGGAATGAAAAATGCCCTCACCCAGATCACTGTCCCTCAAACATATCGGTTTGATGTGCGAGGAGCTTATTTTTTGCAGCAGATAGCCGGTGGCCAGAAAGTTTTTGTGGATATTGAAGCAGCTAAGAGATTATTCCGGGCTCGAAATGAGATCACCGGAATAGACATTAAGCTTCATGATAATGAGGATGCTGAGGAGGTTAAAGAGGAACTTACGGCGATGTTGGGTTTGGACTATGAGATCTCAACGTGGTATGACCTTCAAAAACCATTATATGATGTTATGTACCTTGAAAAATGGGGTTCCTTTGTAGTGCTGATCCTGATCGTGATCGTAGCTGTACTTAACATAATCGGGTCGTTAACAATGATCGTCATACAAAAACAGCGCGATATTGGGATTTTGATGTCAATGGGATATAGCAAAAAAGGGATCAAAACCATTTTCAGAAAACAAGGATTATATATAGGGTTGATCGGGTGTGGAATAGGAGGGGCTTTAGGGCTGTTATTGAGTTGGGCCCAGATGAAATTTGGTATGGTCAAGCTTTCTTCTGCTTTTATAATTGATGCTTACCCCGTTCAAATAAGCCCAATTGATGTGTCCATTATTTTGGCGGCCAGCTTATTGCTTTGTGTTTTGGCAAGTTGGTATCCTGCCCATCGAGCAGCGCAGGTACAACCCGCAGATGCAGTAAGATATGAGTAAGAAATTTCTTACTCATTATATACATCAGGAAGATCGTTTTCGTAGAGGATGACGTCTCCGGCCCGAGCGTGCTTTTGAACCAGTTCGTTGGCTTCGAATAGGCTATTTACAACACGAACATTCATAGCAGTTGTATCGTGTTCCCGAATTCCTTCCAGGATCGGCTGTGCTCTTTCTTCTCCCACTAATACCACAAGATCAAGGTTAGCCTTTCCAATAGCAGAACCAAATTTTCTGTTTTCCTCCGCTTCGATCTCCCCAAGTTCCACCATTCCGGGAGTAATAATAATCCGCTGGCCGGAATTGAATTGAGCTAAGATCTCAACGGCATTTTTGGCACCAATCGGATTAGAGTTAAAAGCATCGTCGATCACAAAAAGATCACCCTGTTGCTTCAGTTCCAGGCGGTGTTCAACAGGTTCGATCTTAGCAGCGGCCAGGGCCATGGTTTTCAAGCGGATACCAAAATGCTTCGCTACTCCAACAGCCAAAAGTAAATTCTGGACATTATGAGCTCCCAGCAGTTTAGTTTGAAAACGTTCTTTTTCATCTCCGATCTCAACATCGAATTCCATCCCCGAGGTATCATATGAAATAGCATTCCCACGTATTTCTCCACTTTCCAACCCGACCAAAATGCGATCTATTTCATTACGATTAGCGCCCATCTTTGAGACTCTGGGGTCGTCAGCATTTAAGATGGCCACATCACCGACTTCTAAGTTGTCAACCAAGGTGCCCTTTTCTTTGGCGATCACATCCTGAGAACCAAATGTCTCGAGATGAGCCACGCCCACATTTGTGACCACGGCAATATCAGGTTTGGCTATATCACAGAGCTCCTGAATATTGCCTTCATATCTTGCACCCATTTCCAGGATCAGGATCTGATGGCTGGACTGCAGGTCATTGTTTATCACCTTACAAATTCCCATTGGAGTGTTATAGCTGCCGGGCGTAGAGCACACATTAAACCGCTCCTTGAGAAGATCGCGGATCATAAATTTAGTGCTGGTCTTGCCATAACTTCCGGTGATGGCGATTACCTTAAGGTCCGGCATAGAAGCCAGCTTTTTACGAGCCTCCTTTTTGAATCCGTTTTGGATGAATTTTTCCACAGGTTTGGTAAATAGGCCGGAGAGTAAAATGAAGAACGGAATAAATGTTGCCCCAAATCCCCATCCCACAAGGAGCATCAGCAGATCAAAAGAAAGAAATCCGGAGAAATGGTTTGGTAGCGGAACATTGAAATAAGGTAAAAACCCCGTAAAGCTCATATAGGTAAATAAAGCCGGGAAAATAAAGGAGAGTGCTACAAACGGGATTAAGAAACGCTTAACACGGGAAGTGTATACCAGGGGCTTTTTAACCTTGGCCTGCGTATATCGGGATACTGAACCGAACCAGAAAACGGAGAATACAAAGAATATGATACACAAAGAGGAGTAGGTGATAGTTTCTAAGATCCAGTCATCAAACCAAAGCAGCAGAAATATGGCAATGTTGACCATGGCAATATTAGCAGGAATGACCTTTTCATCCCAATGGCCTTTTATCCATTGCCAAAATTCGTTGTTCTTATATCCAACTTGCTGAAAGGTATGCAGGAAAAAGCGCATGCGGTGCCAGGTGTACCGCAGGAAAAGAAGACATAAAAGAATTGCGCCGACATCAAGGAGCGTGTAATACCAGTTCAAATTATTCAGAGTATGTTTTAAGGATTAAGCCGTTATGGGTAATGGGAAGTTATGAAATTAACAGTTATTCGAAATCGGTTTAGAACCTTCCTATATTCACCGCGCATTCAATAAAATTGTTTCAATAAACGTAGAGAAATATATGAAATTAATTATCCCAATGGCCGGACGGGGTACTCGTGTCCGACCTCACTCGCATACCGTACCAAAACCGTTGCTTCCTGTTGCGGGAACCATGATCGTAGAGCGTATTGTCGAGACCTTTAACCGAACGCTTGATCGTGATATTACGGAGATCGTATATATCCTCGGCCCCGATTTTGGAGAAGACATCAAGCAGCCACTTCGTGAAATGAGCGAACTTCACAGCGCCAAAGCACTTTTTGAAGTGCAGGCTGAAGCCCTGGGAACAGCCCATGCCGTAGCCATGGCCAAAGAGCATTTGGATGGAGAGGTGATCATCGCTTTTGCGGATACTATTTTTGATAGTAAAGAACAGTTTGACCTTGGAGATGCTGATAGTGTGATCTGGCTAAAAAAAGTAGAGGATCCATCCCGTTTTGGAGTGGCAGTGCATGAAGGTGATAAGATCACCGGGTTTGTGGAGAAGCCAAAAGAGTTTATTTCTGACCTTGCTATCATTGGGGTTTATTATTTCAAAGATGGAAATTATTTCAAGAAGCAGATCGAGTGGGTCCTGAATAATGAGATGAGAGGTCCCGGGGGAGAATATTTCCTTACCGCTGCCCTTGACAAGATGATCAAAGATGGCAAGATCTTTAAAACGGCTACTGTTGATGAGTGGCTGGATTGCGGAACGCTGCCTGCCTGGCTGGAAACTACCGGCATCATTACAGAAAAGGAGTTTAAAGGTGTGGATGAGAGCAAATATCCCGGTTCAAAAATCATTCCCCCGGTGTATATCGGAGAGGGTGTGAAAATCGAGAATAGCACCGTTGGCCCAAAAGTGAGTATTGAAAACGATACAGTGATCAAAAATTCCAAAGTTGAAAATAGCATCATTCGAGATCACGCCTCTTTGGAAGATGTGGATACATCAGGATCAACTATTGGAGCCCACACCTCACTGAAAAATGTGAAAGGAAAAGTGGATGTAGGAGATCACAGCAACCTGGATATAAACTGACAGTGACTAGTTTTTGAGTTAGTAAAGTAAAAGCCCCGAAGAAATTCGGGGCTTTTTATTTTTAAAACAGTCCTGATATCACACCATGCTCATCTACCGTCATATTTACGGCGGCGGGTACTTTTGGCAGGCCGGGCATCAGCATCATATTCCCGCAAATTATCACCAGAAAACCGGCACCGGCTGAAAGCTGAATATCCGTGACGGTAAGGGTAAAATCTTTAGGAGCCCCCTTTAAGAGGGGATTGTCAGATATTGATGATTGCGTTTTTGCTATACAAATTGGGAGTTTCCCGTATCCGAGCTTTTTGAAATTAGCCAGATTCTTAAGGGCTTTTTTTTCAAAATAAACATCTTTGGCGTTATAGATCTCCCGGGCCACGGTTTCAATTTTTTCCTCTATGGGTTGCTGTGTATCGTAAAGCGTGGTTTTTTCAGGTTTCTTATTCATTTCAGCTTGCTTCACCACCTCATTGGCGAGGTCGGTGACACCTTCTCCTCCTTCTTCAAATCCGTTGTGAGCTTCGCAGGGGACACCTAATTTGGTGCAGAATTCTTTGATGATATTTATCTCCTCAGAAGTATCGCCCACAAATTTATTGATGCCTACCACAACCGGGGTCTTGAATTTCTTCATGTTTTCAATGTGTGCAGCCAGATTCTCCAAGCCTTTTTGCAGTTCCTTAAGGTGTTTGCCGTTTTCCTTGGCTTCCTCCACGGTCACACCTCCATGATATTTGAGTGCTTTAACCGTAGCAACGAGAACTATTGCGGAAGGCCATATGTCGGAAGTGCGTGCTACAATATCGAAAAACTTTTCAGCCCCGAGATCTGCCCCAAAGCCGGCTTCGGTAACCACATAATCGGCAAGCTTTAAACCGATCTTGTTAGCTATAATACTACTGGTGCCATGAGCAATATTAGCAAAAGGCCCTCCATGAATAAGAGCAGGAACGTGCTCAAGGGTTTGAACAAGATTTGGCATAATGGCTTCATTAAGAACCACAGCCATAGCCTCATGGGCTCCCAGGTCTTTAGCTTTTACGGCCTCTCCCGAGCGGTTGTATCCAACTACAATATTTCCGAGCCGTTTTTTTAGGTCGATACGTGATGTAGCCAAAGACATAATTGCCATCACTTCAGAGGCAGCAGTGATCATAAAAGCTGATTCTCTTGGAATTCCATTAACTCTTCCTCCCAATCCAACAACGATCTGCCTCAAAGCCCTGTCATTCATATCCATTGCTCGATTCCAAAGCGGACTTGTGACATCAATGTCCAGTTCGTTCCCCTTGAATATGTGATTATCGAGCATAGCGGTGAGCAAGTTATGTGCTGTACCAATGGCATGTATGTCTCCATTAAAATGCAGGTTGATCCGCTCCATAGGTATTACCTGTGAATAACCACCTCCTGCAGCTCCACCCTTGATCCCGAATACCGGTCCAAGAGAAGGTTCGCGCAAAGCCACCAATGATCTTTTCCCAAGTTTTTGCAACCCCTGACTCAAACCGATAGAAGTTAGAGTTTTACCCTCTCCGGCAGGTGTTGGTGTGATGGCTGTTACAAGGATCAGTTTGCCATCGGGTCGGTCTTTGAATTTCTCTAATACGTTAAGTCGAATTTTACCGGTGTACTTTCCGTAGAACTCGAAGTTATCTTCATCCAGTTCAAGTTCGGCCATAAAATGGCGCATATGTTTCATAGGAGCATCTTGGGCAATCTTGATATTGTCGATCATTTGTCAGGCCTTTTAGTTAGCGGATAATGTTTACCGTACACTAATATCCCTTAAAGATGTGAAGGAAAGATAAATTCACTGAGAACAGCAAAAGGCATAATGTCGGTGCTTCAACGAAATAGTGGTCTCCTTTGGTTTATTATTGGATTTGTTATTACTTAAAATAAGAACGGAGCCAATTATACCTTTTTGATCTTCGATGGCTCTAGTTTAGTATCAAATCTCTAAAAAAAATGTAGGTTATGACCATGAGAAAACAATTTCGCGCCCCATGGGATCTTAAACTCATTGCAATAACTTCAGGGATTATCATTGTATTTGGAGGCCTGAATTATGTAGCTCAAAACCTTTGGTCCGCCATTCTATTATGGAGCATTGTTTTGGGCTGCGCCGCTTTTGGGGTGTATGGCTACAGTATTCAGGATGGGAAACTGAAAATTCTTCGCCTTGGTTGGTCTAAGGATATTCAGCTTTCAGAGATTAATAAAGTAGAAGAGAAACCCAATGCGATGTTAGGTTCGTTTAGGAGGTTTGGGATAGGCGGAGTGTTCGGATATATAGGTTATTTTAGCAACAGTATTTTAGGCAGATATAAGGCTTATTCAACGCATACCAAGCAGACCGTAGTTATCTATACAAAAGAAGAACAGATCGTCATCTCTTCCGATAGTCCCCAAGAGTTTGTAGCCTCTCTGAAGGAAACGATAATGTAGAATTCCATAGCTATCCGCAACTATTTAATATGCCGTGGGTATTTCTTTAGCCGCGCTCCTCAACCACTTTCTCATATGCGGCTTTCACTTTCACTCCTGCAATGGCTTCGTTCACATTAAATAAGTGATCCCCAATTTTTTCGAGGCGATTAAGGTAATCAAGAAATACAAAACCGACTTTATTGGAATAGGCTTTGTTCTCAAGCTGGTTATAGTGGTATTCCAGCAGTTCATCCCGGTAGTCATTAATGTATTGCTCAATTTCCATCGCTTGGTCGAGATCTGCGTTTTCACTGTCAAGAGCCAGGTTTTCGCGCACATTTTGTACCCCTTCATGGATGAGATCCAGCATGTTCTTGATTCGGATCATAGAAGGTTCTGCCAGTTCGGTACCTTCTGATTGCATACGCTCAAAAGTTTTAGACATTTGGTAATAAATGTCGCCAATGCGTTCCAGATCATTGATCATGCTGTGTATTCCACGAATCCGGCGAGTAGCTTCTTCGGTTAGATTATAGCTGGAGATCTTGGTTAGGTATTCTGCTATTTCCAGTTCTATGGTATCGGTGATCTCTTCCCTTTTTTTAAGTTTAGCTAAGAACTGATCTTGTTTATTCTGCTTGTTGAAAAGCAATCCCTGTAAGCTAAAGTGCATTTTTTCGATCAGTTTGGCGAAGAGTTCTAACTCTTTATGGGCTTGTGATATGGATAGTTCAGGGGAGGACATCATTCCGGAAGAAATATATTGAAGACGATAGGTGTTATCCGCTCCTTGTTTGTCTTTTTGATATTTCTCGATCAGCTTAACGATCCGGGGAACAAAGCCAAATAAGAGAATTACATTCAGAATATTAAAAGTGGTGTGAAATAATGAAAGTGCAAGCGTAGCATTAGCCCGTCCGATTTCATCTGCTGCCACAAAAACGGAGCCGGCCCCCGGAGAGAAATAGCTCATGATATTATCTATTCCAACTAAAAAGGGCTGCATGAGCATGAGCATCCATATCACCCCAAAAACATTGAACACAAAGTGAAATCGTGCGGCTCTTTTTGCATATACATTTCCAACGAGGGCCGCTATATTTGCCGTTACGGTAGTTCCAATATTTTCACCAAGAACCATGGCTGCGGCAATTGGGAAATCGATCCACCCCTGAAATAACATCACTAAGGTAATAGCTGTTGCCGCGGATGATGATTGCGTAATTAAGGTTAAAACAGTTCCTATTACCACAAAAATTAAAATGGAGATAAAACCGAATTCAGTAAATTGATCAAGGAACATGAACATCTCAGGATTATCCTGAATGTTAGGGACGGCATTTTTAATAAAATCTAGTCCGATGAAGAGAATCCCAAAACCGATCATCGCCTCAGCCAGGTTGCGTAATTTCTCTTTCCCAAAAAACATAAATGGGAAGAACAGACCGATCAGCATCACGGCAATGGGAGTGACCTCCATCTTAAACCCAAAAATGGAAACCATCCATGCGGTAACTGTAGTACCGATATTTGCCCCCATAATAACCCCGGTTGATTCCACAAAAGTGATAAGACCGGCGTTCACGAAACTGACAACCATTACTGTGGTAGTGGAAGAAGATTGGGTGATGGTGGTGGCTGTAAATCCTGTGAAAAGACCCCGAAGGCGAGTGGTGGTCATTCCTTTAAGGATGGCCCGGAGTTTACTTCCGGCAACTTTTTGGAGGCCGTCACTAAAGACTTTCATCCCATAAATAAAGATCCCGAGTGCTCCGAGCAGTTGGAGAAAGTCAAAAAAGGTATAAGCCATTGTATACGAGTAAGTGTGCTGAGATGAGCGGGAAGATAACAGATATTAGGTCGATCTAAAACCGATTGCCATAAGTTAAAGAAGCCAATTTTAGTCCTACTTGTTTAAACTCGCCAACGCTTTTTTAATAACTATCGAGGCGTCTTCACTGCCGGTCTCTTTTAGTGCTTTCATAACCGCCTGCTCCGATTCTTTTTTCTTAAAACCAAGCGATTCAAGAGCAGAAATAGCTTCACCCGTAACGCTCGATTCGGATGAAGAGGTAGGGGTAACACCGGCAGAAGCTGCGTATTCCGCAAGCTTGTCTTTCAGTTCTACAATGATCCTTTCCGCTGTTTTCTTACCAATTCCGGGAACTTTGGAAAGTGTTCCGGCTTCACTGTTGGTGATAGCTCCAATAAGCTGATCAGCCGGTAATCCGGATAAAATAGTAAGCCCTAATTTCGGGCCAACACCTTTTACGGTGATGAGTTTCTCGAATAGCGCTTTTTCATCTGAAGAGAAAAACCCAAACAACCGCTGATCGCTGTCGGTGATGTGGTGATAGGTAAGGAGTTTTACTTCCGAGCCGGCGCTTTCCAGTTGTTCTTGAGTGATGGAGGAAATTTCAACCCGGTACCCTACACCGGATACATCAAGGATCACAACTCCTTCTTTTTTTTCTTCGATGTAACCTTTCAAAAATGCGATCATATTTTCTGGAACTGATTCTTAATTCAACAATTAGATTTCCGCCTTCGCGGAAATGACTTGATGGGACAAATTGGATAGACCCTAACTTACCTTTATCTCGTTCCGTAGCTCCGCTGCGGAATGCTTACTTGAGGCTCTGCCTCACGCTTATTCAGAGATCAAATTCATTGGACAAATTAATTACATCCCCTTTACCCGTTCGGGATTGTCTGCTACGAAACTGGCCCAATCTCCTTTGGCGTTATTCTGGTGCGTTTTCTTTTTGGCTGAACCGGGGATCCCTTTGCCTTTCATCATATGACACCAGGCTACAGCCAAAGCGTCCGTTGCGTCATTGGATAGTTTCTCATCCGGTAACTTTACCATTTTGTTCAACATAAATGCGACCTGCTCTTTATTGGCATTCCCATTTCCGGTGATGGATTTCTTTACCACCTTTGGGAAATACTCCACAGCCGAAAGTCCGTTGTTGGTAATGGCCAACATGGCCGCAGCCTGTGCGCGACCCAGTTTTAGCATGGCCATGGGATCAACCCCGTAAACAGGAGTTTCAACTGCACAGGCAGTAGGTTTATTAGAACGAATAATCCCTGATATTTTGTCAAATATCACCTGCAATCGCTCGGCATGATCATCGATGTCGGCCATACGAATTACATCACACCGTAAGGCGATCAGCTGTCCGTTTTCTTCCGTCAACAGGGCATAACCGGTGTTTCTGGAGCCGGGATCAATACCGAGGATTATGTCAGGCATATGTTATTCGTCGTCTTTGTCGCCGTAAAATTTAGCAAGATCGTTTATCATTTCCTCTGAGATTCCTGAATTTACAAAACCACCATCGTGGAACAGGTTCTGCATGGTCACTTTTCGGGTGAGGTCAGAGAATAAAGTAACGCAGTAATCGGCACATTCATCAGCAGAAGGGTTCCCCATTGGTGCGATCATATCGGCAAAAGTGTACATGCCGTCAAAACCTTTGATGCCGGTTCCGGCTGAAGTTTTAGTTGGGGCCTGTGAAACCGTGTTTACACGAATTCCTCTTGGGGCAAGTCTGCTTCCATAGTTTCGGGCGATGCTCTCAAGCAGTGCTTTTGCATCATTCATATCCGAATACTTTGAGAAAATTCGTTGCGCTCCTATGTAGGAAAGAGCTACAATACTTCCTCCGTCATTAAGCACATCCATTTTTTCAGCATGGTGAAGAACGCGGTGAAGAGAGATAGCAGAAATATCCAGCGTTTGCTGCAGCCAGTTATAGTTAAGGTCGGTGTATTCTTTTTTCTTTCGCACGTTTGGTGACATCCCAATAGCATGAAGGATGAAATCAACTCCACCTAAATGCTCTTTGGTTTGATTCATGAGATCTTCGATCTCGTCATCCTTTGTTACATCACAAGCGATGATAGGTGCGCCGGTTTCTTCGCCTAATGCATCAAGGGCTCCCAATCGCAAAGCAACCGGTGCATTTGATAGTACGAAGTCTGCACCTTCTCGCTTACATGCCAGGGCAATTCTCCAGGCGATGCTGCGCTCGTCCAATGCTCCAAAAATAATTCCTTTTTTTCCTTTTAATAATTCGTAACCGTCACTCATTGTTTATCAGTTTCTTATTGTTGAATGGTATCAAGGGAAATTCACGATAATCTTGGTAAAATGATAGTGAAGTGAAAGTTGAAAGTTGATAGGGTGATATTTTTTGTAAGGAATTGACTTGAAAGTGCTCTTACTTATTAAAAAGTAACAAACATTAGGGCTATGAAATATGATAAATGGGTAGAAATTATACCTATAGAAATGAAAGAAGATGTGGCTTGGCGATTAGAGGCGTATAGGCTTGGCCTTTTTTTATCGGATGCTTGTTGGAAGGACACTGAAAAAATAATTGAGATAAAGAGGTTTTCTTTAGCAGATCAATTAGTGCAAATATTATTGAGGGATACTCTAGAAGATCAAAAAAAGAAAAAGCCAGATTTTATGAAATTTCTCTTGGTTCAGCTCGTGAAGCAAGAGATTGGTATTTCAAAAGCCGACACGCAATTAGTTATGATCTTGCTTATACAAGAATTAAAATGCTGACTTCAATCATAAAATTGTTGCAAAGTATGATAACTGATCAGCGTTGGAAAAGTAAATCCAGCTAAATCACTCTATCAACTTTCAACTATCACTCCATCACTAAAGCGCCAGCTCCAACTGCTCCCACACTGTCTTCTCATTTAAATTTAGATTAGACAATGTGATACCCAAAAGCCGAACCGGTCGTTTTCCAACTTCAGTTTCTTCCATCAGTTTCCGGACGACATCCATGATATCCCGATATCTGTTCGTGTAGTGAGTAAGGGAGTAACTTCGGGTGATAGTGTCAAAATCATCGTAGCGGACTTTGAGGGTGATGGTCTTGCCGGCCGCGTTGATCTTCTTCATTCCTTCAGCAATGGTTTGAGCCAGTTCATCCAGAAAGTTATTGATCCACTCCAGACTCTCAATATCCTCCGAAAAGGTTCGCTCCTTACCATAGGACTTTCGAACCCGATGCGGTTTCACTTCCCGGTGATCAATGCCTCTCACGATCCGGTAATAGAATCTTCCGGACTTCCCGAATGCCTTAACAAGATCTATTTCACTCCATTGTTTCAGATCTGCACCGGTTTTGATCCCAACAGCGTTCATCTTTTTCTGTGTAGCTTTTCCAACGCCAAAGAACTTTTTGATATCCAGTTCTTCCAAAAAGGCTTCCGCTTTTTCAGGGGTGATGAGGGTAAGACCGTTTGGCTTGTTGATATCGGAAGCAACCTTCGCCAAAAACTTATTATGAGCAATTCCTGCTGATGCTGTCAGTTTTGTTTCTTCATAAATACGTTCTTTGATCTCTTTTGCAATGAGTGTAGCAGAAGGCAGGTTTTTGTGATTTTCTGTGACATCTAGAAAAGCCTCATCCATAGAAAGTGGCTCCACCAAGTCGGTGTATTCAAAGAAGATCTCTCGGATCTGCTGAGAGGCTTTTTTATAGGCATCGAAATTGGCCTTGACAAAAATACCGTGTGGACAAAGACGAACAGCTTGTGAGGCGGGCATAGCAGAGTGTACACCAAATTTCCTTGCTTCGTAACTGCAGGTAGCTACAACGCCACGACCACTGGGATTGCCTCCAACGATCACCGGCTTCCCTCTCAGTTCGGGATTATCCCGCTGCTCAACAGAGGCATAAAAAGCATCCATGTCTACATGAATGATCTTACGAATAGGGAATTTGGAGTCCATAACATAAATTACACATATAAAATCTGATTCAAAAGAGGAATCGTATATTTATATGGAACAATAACTCTATGGGATGCATTTAATTAGGAGATCATAAAGAAACAAAAAACTTATATGAGGCGATCAAAACGAATTTTAGTACTTAACACGCTGATCTTTTCTTTGATGATCTTCACGGTTAGTTGCTTTAATAATCCAACCGGAACCGATGAAGATAATGAGGAAGAACCGGATCAATATTCCCACACTCAAAACCCGGGGCTTTCTGCAAATGATTTCTTATCAAATGAAAATTATACTGACTTAGTTATTGAAGTTGATTACATGCCGGGCTATGCGCCCAATCAACAGGCCATTGACAGCCTTCAGGCATTTTTGGAACGGAGATTGAACAAAACAACGGTGACTATTTTAGAGCCGACTGAAGTACCTTCCGGAGATCAAAGTCAATATTCTGCATCAGACGTTCGCGATCTTGAAAGTGAGCACCGCAGTGAGTTTACTGAAGGTGAAACACTGGCAGCCTACATGATCATTGTAGATGGAGAATATGAGCAGCAAAATGTACTTGGGATAGCTTATTATAATACATCAAATGCATTTTTTGGCCCGGCTTATGATCAGGCATCTTCCGGATTTGGAGCGCCTTCCAGGTATCAGGTTGAACCCACTTCTCTACGACATAAATTCGGCCATTTATTTGGCTTGGTAAATATTGACGGGTCAGGAACCGATATGCAAACAGATCATCAGGATGAACAGAATGGACATCATTGTGACAATGAAAATTGCCTGATGTACTACGCCATGGAACGGCCGGATCTGATTTCACAATTTTTTGATGACAGTGTTGCTGAGCTGGACGCCAACTGTATTGCCGATCTTCAGGCTAACGGTGGTAAATAAATAAAAAAGGGGCTCTGTTTCAGAGCCCCTTTTTAACACTTTCTAAATATTGTCTAAAGCTAATTTGTAGGTAGGGTCTTCAAGTACATTCACATCGATGATGGCATCAGCATTTTGAAGCAGATTACGACAGTCTTTACTTAAGTGCTTCAGATGAACCTTTTTCCCTACCTTACTATATCGTTCGGTTATTTTGTTCAAAGCTTCTATAGCTGACATATCTACCACCCTGCTTTCTTTGAAATCTATAATGACCTCGTCAGGATCGTTCAGTACATCGAACTTGGAGTTGAAAACGGAAATTGAACCGAAGAAAAGCGGTCCATAGATCTCGTAATGTTTTGCACCATTTTCATCAATGTGTTTACGGGCCCGAATTCTTTTAGCGTTGTCCCAGGCAAAAACGAGGGCTGCGATGATCACCCCAACCAAAACCGCCAGTGCCAGATTATGAAGCACGGCCGTAACTAAGGTTACCATCACCATTACAAAAAGATCGGAGACGGGCATGCGGTTAAAAGTTTTCAAACTTGCCCATTCAAAAGTTCCAATGGCAACCATGATCATCAAACCGGTAAGTGCAGCCATGGGTAATAATTCGATCATCCCGGAACCAAACATGATGAATACGAGCAGCATTACTGCGGCCACAATTCCTGAGATTCGCGTGCTTGCGCCGGAAGATACGTTGATCAAGCTCTGGCCGATCATCGCACAACCACCCATCCCGGAAAAGAATCCTGAGAAGATGTTTGCTGTACCCTGTGCCACGGCTTCCTGATTTCCATTGCCGCGGGTTTCAGTGATCTCATCAATAATATTTAGGGTCAAAAGACTTTCGATCAATCCAACTCCGGCGATAATTGCGGAATAAGGCAAAATGACCATGAATGCTTCCCAGGTGAATGGAATTTGAGGTATATGGAATGGAGGGAACCCTCCCTGTATGGAAGCAATATCACCCACTGTTTTCGTCTCAATGCCGAATACAACCACAATGGCAAAGATGGTTAATATGGCGACTAAGGAGGCCGGTATTTTTTTTCTGAACTTCGGCAGCCCCCAAATAATTGCCATCGTTAAAACAACCAACCCAAGCAGGATATAAAGTGGTTCACCGGTCATCCAATCACCGGAAGGGGTCTTAAATTGGTCAAGCTGAGACATGAAAATGATGATGGCTAATCCATTCACGAAACCAAAAATTACAGGATGAGGAACAAGGCGCATTAGCTTACCAAGCTTTAGGACTCCGGCGGCTATCTGGATCAATCCGGCCAAAACAACGGCAGCAAAAATGTATTCAGGTCCATGCGAAATAGCTAAGGCTACTAATATAACTGCAACCGCACCGGTTGCTCCGGAGATCATCCCCGGGCGGCCGCCGATGATAGAAGTCACTAATCCAACCATAAAGGCGGCATAAAGTCCGGTTAAAGGAGAAAGCCCGGCGATCATTGCAAAAGCAACGGCTTCCGGAATCAGTGCCAGTGATACAGTGATACCGGCTAGAATTTCAATTTTATAATCAATCTTATCATTGAGACCGAAAAGGTCTAAATACTTTTTCATGTAGTTTAGTCGTACTAAATATTGTTGTTTTAAATCGGGAAGGGTTCTGGGGTAGAGATGAGCTTATATGTTGAAGAGAGGGGCAGAACCGTTTCTGTTTTACCGTCCAAAATTACGCAACAATTAACCACTTGGGAACAGCAACGCCTAATTATTCATGTTATAAAATCATGAACTTAGTTGCATTTAAATAAAGAGTTTTTGAAAGCGGTTTTCAGGTGAGATAGTCGGGGAAATTTTTTTTAGCTAGAACTAAATCCGGCACAGAAAGACCCTTCATTCAGGAAAAAAAGAGCGGTTTTTAAAAAATTTCTAAAATAAATTTTTATTTCTGTGCGAGAAGTTATCCCTGTTTGAACTTGAATAGGTTTTCTTTGCCTACTTTTTCTTCCCCTTGGTTTAAGGCATACATGGAATCAAATAGTACAATTGGGTTTTCTTCCATGTCTTTGGTTACGTGAGTTGAATAACTCGCTTCCAATTTTTCGATAATATCATCCCTTTCATTGGGAAGCCATCTT
Organism: Gracilimonas halophila; assembly: GCF_042684365.1. Taxonomy (NCBI): domain Bacteria; kingdom Pseudomonadati; phylum Balneolota; class Balneolia; order Balneolales; family Balneolaceae; genus Gracilimonas; species Gracilimonas halophila. The sequence goes on from NZ_JBHULI010000002.1 coordinate 215,996, forward strand.
GCACAGAAATAGGAAACGGGAGTCTTGATCAGTTCAACCCCATATTCGGTGAGCATGCGATGTTCCACCACTTCAAACTGAAGTACCCCTACAGTTCCAAGTAATAATTCATTACCAACACCATTTGGCACTTCAAAAACATGAACCACTCCCTCTTCCGAAAGCTGCTTTAATCCTTCACGGAGTTGCTTTCGTTTGAATGGATCTTTGGTGGCCACTTTCTGGAAATGCTCGGGGGTGAAAAGTGGTATCACATCAAAATTAACTTCATTCTTCTCAAAGATGGTGGTACCGATCCGGAATGAACCGGGGTTGAAGATAGACACGATATCACCGGGATAGGCTTCTTCCATGAGCTGCCGGTCATCTCCCATCAGGGTATGCGGAGTAGACATTTTAATTTTCTTTCCCGTTGACGCGATCGTTACCTGCTGGCCTCGTTCAAACTTCCCTGAAGCCACCCGAATAAAAGCAGCACAGTCACGGTGATCAGGATTCATGTTAGCCTGCATCTTAAAGATAAAGCCTGAAAATCCATCATTCAGATCACGGACAATTCCATCGGGTGTTTTATACTGCTGTGGATGAGGGGCCAGCTGATGGAAATAGTTCAAAAATACATCCAATCCAAAGTTGTGTAAGGCAGAGCCAAAAAATACAGGAGTTACTTTTCCGGAAGCATATTCATCGCGATCCATTCCTTCATACATCCCATCGATCAGCATAACCTCTTCGCGGAAGGCTTCTTTTTCCATATCAGACAAAGAAGAAGCATCAATAGCATCTTCCACATCAAGAACATCGGTCACGGCCTTTTTAGCTCCGTGTTCTGTTTTTTGATAGATGTGCACCTTTTTGGCAATGGCATCATATATACCTTGAAATTTTTGCCCGTAACCCATCGGCCAGCTTGCCGGCACAGCTTCAATACCAAGCTTGGTTTCAATATTACTTAGTATTTCGAGCGGGTCCATACCCGGGCGATCACACTTGTTCACAAAAGTGATGACCGGAACTTCACGAAGCTTACATACTTCGAATAATTTCTCGGTTTGTTCCTCAACGCCTTTGGCAACATCGATCACCATCAGGCCGGAATCAGCAGCAACCAGGGTCCGGAGCGTATCTTCAGAAAAATCTTTGTGGCCCGGGGTATCCAGGAGATTATATTTGATGCCGTTCTGCTCAAAACGTAACACGGATGAGGTCACAGAAATACCACGCTCCTGTTCTATCGACATCCAGTCGGAAGCTGCGTGCCGGGTTGCTTTTCGGGCGCGGATGGATCCGGCCTCGTGCAGGGCTCCGCCATACAGCAATAGCTTCTCGGTGAGGGTGGTTTTACCCGCATCGGGGTGCGAAATGATAGCGAAGGTTCGCCGTTTTTTCGCCTCTTTGGTAATTTCTGTCTCGGCAGTGGCCGTGCTCATAATGTCTCGTTCAGCTTGATTGAAGCTTTAAAGATACGGCCTTTTAAGTGAAGTTTGTAGTGGAGAGTGAGGAGTAAAAAAGTGATGAAGTGGGTTATTTCAACTACAGATCTATGTTAAGGAGTTTCTCCGCTCGGGCGGGGATTAAGGGGTGGGTCAGTGTGGCTAAGATTTCTTAGAGTTCATTCTAGCTATGATCTTACACGTTGAGACCGGGAGGCCCCTCAATGCATTACCAACCGGGTTGTTGGGAACGAGGGGTAGTATGATTTAGTCAATAAATATCTTAGCCAGTTCATCCCTGAGATCTCCCATGGGGGCTCCGGAACGGTTGATGGCAAAAGCAACCACCACACCATTCTCCCGATGAAGGAAAAACATGGTACTCCCTCCGACGGATCCTCCACTGTGTCCTTTCCACTCATTTCCTTCGGAATCGATGAAGGTGCTCCACCCAAATCCATATCCGGTAGATTCCCCATCTAAGGTTTGCAAAGGAGCCATAAATCGATCGAGCGTTTCTGCGGTTAGAAATTCATTGGTCAGATGAGCTTCTCCAAAACGAACCATATCCTCAGTTGTGGAAAGAAATCCGCCACCGGCCCATTTGTAGCTGTTGTCCACATAAGGAGCTTCTTGATTGGATTCAGCGCTGTCATCATACACATAGAAAAGCGTGCGGTTAGGAATATCCTGATCGGCATGGTCGGGCATGGTGTTTGTTAAGTTCAATCGGTCAAAAACCTGTGTCTCCATAAAGGGTAAGAAATCCTGACCGGAAGCACCTTCCATTACAGCGCTGATCAAATTCCAACCATAACTTGAATAGGAGTAATCGGTTCCGGGTTCAAAAAGCAGCGAATCATCTTTAAAGATCTCAAGCCCTTCTGTAATAGAAGTGTATTTTTTATCACTCATAAATTCATCTCCCCTGTAATGACGAATTCCTGCAATATGTCCGGCCACCTGTTCAACGGTGATCTCAAATTCTTTCTCAGGAAAATCAGGTACATAGGTTTGAATAGGCTCGTTGGGATCCAATTTTCCATCCTGAAAAAGCAGAGCCGCCCCGGAAGCAGTATAGGTCTTGGAAACACTTCCGATACGGAAAAGCGTTGAGGCAGGATCGGCGGGCACCTGATTCTCAACATCCATATATCCGTATCCTTTCGACCAGATGACTTCCCCACCCCGATAAACAGACACACTCATGCCGGGAATGTCATGCTCTTCCACATAGGTTTGCAAGACTTCATCGGCTGCGCTGATGTCTTGTTGTATCTCCGGGTCGGGCGTATTACATCCTGAGATCCAGATGAAAAGTAACGGAATAACATAGAAAGTGATTTTTTTCATGATGTAGATAATTTGGCGCGAATTATTCAGACCGGGTTAGGCGATAGATCAAAAGAGCGGCGCGTTTTGTAAGGTCTTTATAGGTCTTTAGGTTGATGGTTTCATTGGGGCCGTGAGCACCGCTTCCCATGGCTCCGAGCCCATCAAGTCCGTCCACATAATTAGCAACGAAGGAAATATCTGCAGCTCCTCTCCTTCCGGGATCGTAGGCTTCCACTTCACCCAGTCCCAGGTCTTTACTTAGTTCGTCTAACACACTCAGTAATTCCATGTTTCCATCGGTAGGTTCCATGGGCGGATAGCCCTCATAGATGGTAAGCTCTGCAGAAGTTCGGGGCAGATGGTCAGATACAATTTCCCTCATTTTGGCGAAGGCACGGTCACCTTGTTCGGTAGTTAAAAATCTAATTCCACCATGGGCGATCGTTTTCTTGGGAACAATGTTGGTTTTACCGCTTACGGTACCTCTTATCTGTTCCTCATCATAATCCACCTCATTTCCGCCCAGAATAACGCCCACATTATAGGTGAGGTTTTCTTCCCGAAGTTCCTCGTAAAAACGATGTAGAATTCGCGAGGCTTCATAAACGGAACCGGCCCCGGTATAGTCACTGAAGATACCGGATGAATGTGCCTGTCTGCCTTCAACTTCAAGTTTCCAGGAAAACGAGGCTCGGCGGGCAACCGTGGCATAGCTGAATCCGGATGCCGTTTCAAAACCAAGGGCGACATCACTTCGTTTAGCTGCATCAACCAGATCTTTACGGCTAATGGAAGTTGGGCTTCCGGCCTTTTCCTCATCTCCGGTATAGGCTACAATTATTTGTGCATCAGGAATAGCTCCTGCTTCTTTTAACGCTTTAAGAGCATAGAAGATCATCACGTTGCCGGCTTTCATGTCGTTTACTCCGGGACCTGTAGCTACAGAATCATTCAGCATTTCAAATTTCTGAAATGGGCTGTCCGGCTCAAAAACGGTATCGAGGTGACCGATAAGGAGTAGTTTTTTTCCTGAGTTTCCTTTTTGCTCAGCAAAGAAATGTCCGGCCCTGCTTACCTCATCCTGTGGGATCCAGCGGGTTTCAAAGCCCAGCTCATCATAGGCTTCGATATAATTATCTCCAACGTTACGAACGCCATCAAGATTAAGGGTTCCGCTGTTGATGTTTACATTGGTTTCCAGGAATTTCAATGCTTCGGCATGATTGGCATCGATACGGTCAAGGATCTTTTGTTCTGTCTCCGTAAGCTGCTGGGCAACCAAGTTAATGGAGAAGAGCAAGAACAGTGCAGTGGTTAAAAACTTCTTCATAAATTAAGGCCTGTTTTAGAATTAATTTCCGGCGGTGTTCATGTAATCAACAACCAAATTACTCATGGTTCTTACCCCTAGTTTCATGGCACTTTCATCAACATAAAAGTCGGGAGTGTGGTGTCCTCCGGATTCAACATCAGGAGATTGGCCACCCAGGAAGAAATATAATCCCGGTATTTTTTCCTGGAAGAAAGAGAAATCTTCAGCTCCGGTTACTGCATCCATGATCTGTGCATTACCGCCGGTCACTTCATCCAGGGTCGGTGCCATAATAGCGGTTAATTCCGGGTCGTTATAGGTGATGGGATATCCTTTGTGGATGGTAAGTTCAGCGGTAGCACCGTTACTTTCGGCTGTGTTTTGGACGATGGTTTCAAGACGCTTGAAAATAAGCTGACGCATATCTTCATCTAAAGCGCGGATGGTTCCTTCCATACTTACAGATTCCGGGATGATGTTGTGGCGAACTCCGCCTTCAATTTTGCCGAAGGTTACCACAGCAGCTTGTTTGGTCAAAGGCATGCTTCGGCTTACAATGGTCTGTGCATTGTTGATGATCTGTGCTGCAGTAACGATAGGGTCGATGCCCGCCCATGGTGCTGAGCCGTGCGCCTGCTTTCCGATGATCTCAAGGCTGAAACTGTTTACGCTGGCCATGATCCCTTCTGAGCGATACCCGATGGTGCCAACAGGGGTGCTGTCCCAAATGTGAAGACCGAATATAGCATCGACGTCAGGGTTTTCAAGTACTCCCTCTTTTACCATTAATTCGGCTCCGCCTTCTTCACCTTGTGGAGCTCCTTCTTCAGCAGGTTGAAAGATGAATTTAATAGTTCCTTTGATGTCATCTTTCATATCGGTTAGAATTTTAGCAACCCCCATCATGATGGCTATATGGGTGTCGTGCCCGCAAGCATGCATTACTCCAACCTCATTGCCCTGGTACATTCCTGTGGCAACGGATTTAAAAGGGACATCTGTGCGCTCCGTGACAGGAAGGGCATCAATATCAGCTCGTAAACCTATTACAGGCCCGGGTTTTCCACCTTCAAGAATTGCGACCACTCCGGTGTGAGCAACTTCAGTTTCAACTTCCAATCCTAATTCATTCAGATAACCTGCTATGTAAGCTGCGGTCTCAAATTCTCTGTTCGAAAGCTCGGGGTTTTCGTGGAAATGGCGGCGCCATTCAATGACCTGTTCTTCAATTTCATCGGCCTTTTGGTCGATGATTTGTTTGAGATCCTGGGCATTAGCAGTAATGGTGAAAAGTGAGATCAGGAAAAGCAGTAACAGTTTTTTCATGGGTAAAGAATGATGTTTGAATTTTAATGATAGTAAGTAATCAGCCCGCAAATTGAAAATTGCCTTTCCCTGCGATAGAGACACGATGCATCGTGTCTCTTTACTTTACAAATAAAAATCTCATCCAGTTCAAAAATATGATATCCAGGAGGGCATTTTTGCAGAGAATTTATCATTCCCACAGCAACTTTCTGGGCTAAAATAGGGCGGTACTTTTTCAGTCCGGGGATCTTGGTGAACAAACGAGCCATCAGTAAGCCAAATTTCTCTGCGGGCCGCTTCTCGTTTCGGTCACCATCCAGAATTGAGGGGCGCAAAACGGTAGTGACCTCAAAAGGCAACTCTTTTACAGCTTCATCCAGCTCTCCTTTGAGGCGGGAATAAAACATTCGGGATTGATGGTTGGCACCGGCCGAAGAAACCAGGGAATATTTCTTCACCCCGTTTTTAGCAGCGGCTTTGGCGGTTTCATATTGATAGGTGAAGTCTACAGTGTACTGCGCTTCCTGACTTCCGGCTTTTTTGATAGTAGTTCCGAGTGCCGAGTAGAATTCATCGCCGGTGAGAAGGTGTTTCCATTCATTCACCTCATCAAAATTAATGACATGCTCTTCCAGCTTCGGGTGGCTTATACCGGTACTTCGCCGATGGAAGACTTTCACTGTTTGATAGTGTTCATCTTCCAGAAGCAGATTCATAATTTCTGAACCTACTAATCCGGTTGCTCCTATTACGATAGCTGTTTTACTCATTTTTGAAAGGGTGAAAGTTGATGTTACCTGAATACAGCTTGGAGTATAATAAATGAAACCATCACTCTATCAACTTTCAACTCTCATTTCCCAATTATTCAACAATCCTATGACAAAAAAGGTCTTAAGCGAATTAACGTCTCATTCCCTCAAGATCGAGTAAAAAAGCATATTCCAGTGCCGTTTGGCGATAACGCTCAAACCGGCCTGACGCTCCGCCATGCCCGGCTTTCATATTTGTCTTTAACAGCAGGACATTATCGCCCGTCTTTTTATCTCTTAATTTAGCCACCCACTTCGCAGGTTCCCAATACTGAACCTGTGAGTCGAATAATCCGGTCGTTACCAGCAGGTTAGGATATTCCTGTTCTACAACATTGTCATATGGGGAGTAAGAAAGCATATAGTGATAGGAGTCTTCATTTTTGGGGTTACCCCATTCATCGAATTCGTTTGTGGTTAATGGAATGGTTTCATCCAGCATTGTTGAAACTACATCTACAAAAGGAACGGCGGCGATTGCTCCATTAAACTGCTTTGGAGCTATATTTACAACGGCTCCCATCAGCAACCCTCCGGCACTACCTCCACGGGCATACATGTGAGGGGCAGATGAATAGCCATTATCTTCAAGGTATTTGGCTACGTCTATAAAGTCGGTAAAGGTATTTATTTTGTTGAACATCTTGCCGTCCTCATACCATTGCCGTCCCATTTCTTGTCCGCCCCGTATGTGAGCAATGGCATAGATAAACCCTCGATCTAAAAGACTCAACAAGGAAGAATTGAACCATGGGTCGGTAGAAGAGCCATAGGAACCATAGGAATAAAGCAGCAGAGGGGTATAAGGGCTTTTCGCTACGGAGTTTTTGTACACTACGGAAACAGGAACCATCACTCCGTCTCTTGCTTCGGCAAAGAAGCGTTCTGTTGTGTAATCATCCGGATTATGACCGCCCACAACTTCTTGCTGCTTCATTAAATCCATTTCGCGGGTATTCATGTTATAGTCATAGATAGAATTTGGCGTGGTTAAAGAGGAATAACCAAATCGAAGGGTTTCAGTATCAAACTCAGGATTTGTTGAGGTGTACGCCACATAAGCTTGTTCATCGAATTCCAGATTATGCTCTTCTTGTGTGTTTTGGTCTATGACTTTAATATTGGTGAGCGCATTGCCCCGCTCGCTAACTACCAGGTAATCTTGAAATACTTCAATGCCACTGATAAGCACATCTTCCCGGTGGGGGATTATTTCTTCCCAGTTACTTTTCTGAGTCGCATTCTCGGGGGTTTCCATAAGCCGGAAGTTGGGTGCCTGCCAATTGGTAACGATATAGAATTTATCCTCAAAGTGATCGATAGAATATTCATGAACTTCTTCACGCGGTGTGAATTGCCGGAATTCTCCGTTAGGGTTATCGGCATTCAGAATATGATAATCGTTGGCCAGGGTACTTTGTTCACCAATTATGATGTATTGATCTGATTTTGATTTATAAACACCCAGATAAAAAGAGGGATCTTCTTCAGAATACACCAATTTATCTGTTGAGGGGTTATTCCCTAAGGTATGCCGGTATATTTTTTCTGAAAGCAGAGACACATTGTTTTTGGTGGTGTAGAAATAGGTGCGGTTATCGTTCGCCCAGGCTCCGCTGCCTGTGGTATTATCTAATTTATCATCCAGAAACTCGCGGGTTTCCAGGTTTTTAAACCGAATGTGGTACACCCTTCGGCTTAAAGTGTCTTCCCCAAAAGCCAGGATCTTGTTGTCAGGACTTACCTGAAGTCCTGTAGCTGAATAATAATCGTGGCCTTCAGCCAACTCATTTACATCGATCAGGATTTCTTCTTCAGCATCAAGGGATCCTTTTTTGCGGGAATAAATGGGATATTCCTTTCCTTCTTCATATCGGGTGTAATACCAATATCCATTCTTGAAATAGGGAAGAGATTCGTCTGTTTCTTTAATTCTGCCAACAATTTCTTCGTACAATTTCTCCTGAAGCCCCTCGGTATCTTTCATGGCAAGATCGGTATACTCATTTTCGCTATTCAGGTAATCGAGCACTTTCTGTGTTTGAGCGTCCGGTGTTTCAGCAATTTTTTGTTCATCGGTGAGACGCATCCAAAAATAGGGGTCGATCCTGGTATCTCCGTGGATGGTAAGCACTGAATCCTGTTTTTCAGCGTCCGGAGGAGAAAGGTTGATTACGTTGCTTTTTATGGTTGATTCGCGTTGCCAATCACAACCGGTTAGCAATACAAAAGCAAAAAGAATGAGCGTAAAATGTTTAAAATAGAGCTTCATTATATAATCCGGTTTATTATTAATTAGGGAATCTATCAGTTTTAGCTGAAAAGACAACTATTTAACAGAAAAATTACTCGATGGAATCAAGGACTCTTTTTACTACACCATCCATTGCACTGCTATCGATCCATCGTGTGACGATCACAAGATCATTTTCCTGATCTACATACACCATGTTTACTCCTGAGCCGAGGTGAAAAAATGCTGAAGTTGGGGCACTTGGCAACCGGTCTTTATTAACATTCAAAAACCAATTCATGAAACCGTAATTGGTATTCGCTTCCGTTGGTGTATGAGCCATTCTGTTCCATTCCTCAGAAATGACCTGCTCGTCTTTCCACTTACCATTTCTTAAAGTCAGCAATCCAAATCGAGCCTGGTCTCTTGCGCTGATGAACATGCCACCGCCCCAGTGGCCTCCTCCGCTCACGGCCTGCATTTGCTGTCCGTCAATGATAACCCATGAATTTTCGTACCCCATCCAGCGCCAGGTAGGAGAAGCGCCGATCTTATCCATTACCTCTTCACGAAGTACTTTGGGAAGCGGTTCACGCAGTAGATTCATAGCAGCTAAAGCCAGCAGGTTTACCCGTGTATCATTGTATTCAAATACAGATCCCGGTTCATGTCGTTCGCGGGTCATCCATTCGGAGCGATCTCCGGTGGGCCGGTCAGCCCAGTCCGGCTTCCCCCACAGAGTCCCTTCCCAATCAGAAGTCTGCCGTAGCAGGTGGTTCCAGGTGATCTTGGAGTTGTGTTCTCCTTTGAAGGGCTGAAAGACCTTTTGGTCTTTAAAAGCATCTGCTTTGTTTTGATTGTTATCCCATTCCATAAAGTAGATGGGAGCCATATATTGGTCAACCCTGTCATTTACATCACGGATCAATCCACGGTCATAAGCAATACCAATTGTGGTAGTGAGAAAGCTTTTGGTTACGCTGTGCGTCATATCCACACGAAATGGCTCTCCCCATTCTGCTACGATGTATCCGTCTTTAATGATGATCCCGGTTTGCTCCCCGCGATCCTTGAAGGGGCCAATGCCATCCCCAAACGGCTCTCGCCCAAAGGTGCCGTAGTGATTTTCTTCCATGCTTCGGGGGTTATCAGTTTCCTGAGCCTGAGCATATTCTATCGCTTCCTGAATTTTATCAGCATTTAATCCTGCTTCTTCAGGAGTCCTTTTTTCCCAATCACCCCATTCACCGGGATAGTAGGTTTGGGCCCACGTTGTTGAGCTTAGCAGAACGGTAACAATGAGGGTTAGTAATATGCGGTAAAAACGAGTCATGATATAGTTAGTTTAATGAGATAATTTGTCCTTCTGAAGCCACCCGAAATCCAAGATCTTCAACTTCCCTGCGCTCAGGACTGTCTAAGATCAATGGATTGGTATGATTAAAATGAATAAACATAATTTTTGACTTCTCTGAAGCAGGAAGATTGTTAAAAAGCTTTATGCTTTCCTCCACATAGGGATGAGGAATCTCACTCATGTCCCGGCCGGGGAGTTCTTCGGCATCATAGAAAGTACCATCGAGGAGAGCGACGTCAACGGCGGCAATTTCCTTGATGATATCCCTTTCCCAGATATGCCACTTATTGATGTCAGGAATGAAGAGCACTTTTTTGGTTGGAGATTCAATTCGGTAACCGACTGTTTCAGAATATTCATCCCTGTGGGGTACTATGAATGGAGTAACAGATAAATTTTGGGTGAGCCGGATGGCAGAGTCGGCCTGTATATCTTGAAGTGAAATGTTATTCATGTTCACCAGTTGACTCCAGGGCCCATTGGTTTCCAGGTAGGATCGCATTCCTGGCATGGTATAAACCGGAACTTCAGAAGTACCCATAACTTCATGGCCAAGATACATTAGCCCTGTGTAATGGCCTATATGGGCGTGAGTCAAAAAAAATCCGGAAAGATCATCGATGGCAGAAATGGTCTTAAGTTGATGAAGCTGTGCGGTAAAATCCGGAGTAGCTTCAAAGATCCTGTTTTGACCTGTGGTTTGATCAGTAAGACCTAAACTGACCACATGCCGTTTTTCAACCCTGCCCTCCCAGAATTGTTGGCAATGTTCTTTGTTACAATCAGCTTGTGGAAATCCGGCATCCTGGGCTATGCCTAGTATTGTTATGGACTGGTCAGTTTCTTGAGTTGGTTCCGGGTTCAATTTCTCAGAACATGCCGTGATCAAAAGTAAAGTAAAGATAAGAAGTCGATTCATATCAGAATGAAGTAAAAACAGAGGTCAATTCAAAGACTTGAAAAAGCTGAAAGTTTTCCAAAATAATTGCTACACTCAGGCATCATTTCAACCAAGTGAATATCTGATGCTACTGACAGTCCTGATTCTAATCACCGCATTTCTGCTAAACCTGTTTTTGCCATGGTGGAGCATCGCCATTCCCGGATTGATCTTTGGTTACTTCTTAAATGAAAAACCTCTTCCCTCTTTTGGTTGGGGTTTTTTAGCCCTCTTCCTGCTTTGGGGCGGGCAAGCGCTCTACATTCATCTTGCCAATGATGCCATACTTTCCTCCCGGATTGCGGAAATGCTTTCAGTAGGCTCACCTATTTTGGTGGTTTTGATCACCGGAATTCTTGGTGGTTTTATTAGTGGTTTGGCTACTTTGACTGGTTCTTTGGTGGAGGAGACGCCGAGGGAGTTTAGTTAATATTTTTGGAATCGCGGATTAGGCGGATGTAGGGATTTCACGGATCTTTATAAATCCGCGTTAATCCAAAAATCCGGTTAATCCGCGATTCTACCGCTTAGAAAGAATCAACCGTTTGAATTCCAAACTTTTTGACCCAAAGTTTATTAACAATCCCACCTCTAATTTGTAGGCTTTCAGATAATTAAGAGCTTGAGCCATGTGGACGTCTTCCAGATCAGAAACAGCTTTTATCTCAACTAATACTTTTCCGTCTACTACAAAATCAGCCCTTCGTGTTCCTATTGGTTGTTCAAGGTCTCTGTAAAAGATCTGCTGATCAATTTCCCGTTCGAAAGTTAATTCTGCTTTTTGGAATTCGTAAGCTAAAGCCCTTTGATAGATGACTTCCTGAAATCCATTCCCTAAAAATTTATGAACCTCGAAGGATGCACCAATTATTTTCTCTGTGAGATCATGATACTTTAGATCTGATTTCATTCTTCCCCCGTTTTCCCAGATTTTGAAAATAATATAGTAAAATGTATTGAATCGCGGATTAAGGGGATTACAGGATTTCACGGATCTTTATAAATCCGCGTTAATCCAAAAATCCGGTTATTCCGCGATTCAAAACCCAAAATTGATAATCTTACTTCCCGAAATGATTCACAAATATTACAATCAAAAATTGAATCCAATCTCCGTACTCCTTATCTTAGGCAAACTTCAAAAAAGCTCATACTCAAATTAACGATTTAGCAATCCATAGCTTTGAAGCACTGCCGGCGCACACCCAAAAATGGAGGTCGTGCGATTGATGGCATTATTATTTGCCCATATTAATTTTCAAATCCGACGCGGTTTCCGTAGTCGGATTTTTTTTGAGCTAAAAAATTTCCCCTCTTTTTTATATACCATTGTTTTTGATGTTCTGAGACTGAAACCTTGGCAACATCGACCCTCACCTTTGTTTCCTCTCCCGGGAGAAGAAGACTCTGTATTTGAGTGCCAATGTAAAATAGGCTATTTCCCCTCCTTGGAGGGGATTAAGAGAAGGGTCAATAGCTCCAGAGCCCGAACAGTTTTTAGCATAATCGATACCCCCCCAAAACCAACAAATTTCACCAACCCAGAACTATATCTAATCCATGTCATTAAACGAAAGAAAAAAAGCAATACTTGCACTCTCTGACGGAACCGTGGTTCACGGGAAGGCCGTTGGCTATGAAGGCATCACCGGCGGCGAGCTGTGTTTTAATACAAGCATGACCGGCTATCAGGAAATTTTCACCGATCCCAGTTATTATGGTCAGCTCATGATGATGACCTATCCGCATATTGGGAACTATGGAACCCAGCCGCGTGATGATGAAGCCCGAAAAGTGATGGTTGCAGGTATTATCTGCCGAGCCTTCTCTCATGAGTATAGTAACACCATGGCGGATCGAAGTCTTCAGGAATACCTGGAAGACAATGAGATCACAGGGATTTCAGGTGTTGATACCCGGAAGCTGGTTCGTCACGTTCGAGAGAAAGGTGTGATGAACGCGGTGATATCCAGCACGGAAATGGATGAAAAGAAACTTATCCAGATGGCTAAAGATTGGGACGATATGGAAGGCCTTGAGCTTGCCACTAAAGTCACTCGTTTCGAAGCCCAAACCGTGAATGGAAAAGATGAATTCAGAGTTGCCGCTTTCGATTACGGCATCAAGCAAAACATCATTAATAATTTAAATAAGCGTGGTTGTACACTTCGGATCTTTCCGGCTAAAACAACAGTGGATGAGATCAAAGAATGGGAAGCCGATGGCTACTTTTTCAGCAACGGTCCGGGCGACCCCACTGCAACAGCTGAGTATGCTCTCGAAGCTGTGAATTACGCGAAGGAAACCGGTAAACCGATGTTCGGTATCTGTCTTGGCCACCAGTTAATGGCTCTCAGTGAAGGACTCAAAACTACCAAGATGTTTGTAGGTCATCGGGGAGCCAATCAGCCCGTGAAAAACCTGGAAACCGGACTCGTGGAGATATCAACCCAAAACCACGGTTTTGCAGTCGATGAAGATTCTCTCGATGAGAAGATTGCTGAAGTCACCCACATTAATCTGAACGACAATACCATTGAAGGATTGAAGTTCAAAAACTTCCCGGGATTCTCAGTGCAATATCACCCGGAGGCATCTCCCGGTCCGCATGACTCAGCGTACCTGTTCGATCAATTTATCGACATGATGAAAGCACAAAAATAATACGACAGCCCAAGAACGAAAACACCATTAACGAATAATTACTCACAAAACCCATGCCCAGACGCGACGACATTCATAAAATTTTGATCATTGGTTCAGGACCTATTGTAATTGGACAAGCCTGTGAATTTGACTACTCCGGCTCTCAGGCCTGCCGTTCTCTTCAGGAAGAGGGTTATGAAATTGTACTTATCAACTCGAATCCGGCCACCATAATGACGGATCCGATCATGGCCGATGCAGTTTATATGCTGCCGATGACCACCGATTCCATCCGTGAAATTGTAGCGAAGGAGAAACCCGATGCCGTGCTCCCAACAATGGGTGGACAAACGGGGTTAAATCTCTGTCGTGATCTTGAAAAAGAGAATTTCTGGAAAGAAAACGACGTCAAGATCATTGGAGTAGATATTGATGCGGTAGAGTTGACTGAGGATCGCCAATTATTCCGTGATAAGATGGAAGAGATAGGGATTGAGCAGTGTAAAAGCAGAACGGCACAATCGCTACTGGATGCAAAGGAGATCAAAGAAGAGCTTGGCGGCTTACCGATCGTGATCCGACCATCATTTACCATGGGTGGTGCCGGTGGAGGGATCGTCTGGAATGAAGATGAGTTTGAACGAAAGGTATTACGCGGATTGGAAATGAGTCCGGTTCATCAGGTGCTGATCGAGGAATCTATTTTTGGCTGGAAAGAATATGAACTGGAGTTACTGCGTGATGCCAACGACAACGTGATCATCATTTGCTCTATTGAGAATATGGACCCGATGGGAGTACACACCGGTGACTCCGTGACTGTAGCCCCAACCCAGACATTGAGCGATAAGCAGCTGCAACACATGCGTGATGCGGCGATCAAGATGATGCGCAGTATAGGAACCTTTGCCGGTGGTTGTAATGTGCAGTTCGCAATGGAGCCCGGAAGTGATCGGCTTGTGGCTATTGAGATCAACCCGCGGGTAAGCCGTTCTTCGGCACTCGCATCCAAAGCCACGGGATATCCGATCGCAAAGGTGGCAACCAAGCTTGCCGTAGGATATACGCTTGATGAGCTTAAGAACCAGATCACCGGAACCACATCGGCCTGCTTTGAGCCAAGCATTGATTATGTTGTATGTAAGATACCACGCTTTAACTTCGATAAATTTCCCGGTGTAGACGAAGAGCTTTCAACCCAAATGAAGGCTGTAGGTGAAGTAATGTCGATCGGCCGAAATTTCCCGGAAGCCCTCAATAAAGCATGGCAGTCACTGGAAGTTGGGCGCGATGGACTGGGAGCTGACGGTTACGAGGAGTTTGACCGTAAAACGGTCCGTGAGCGACTACTGAAACCCTATTGGGATCGCTCAATGCAGATCCGCAATGCCTTTAAAATGGGTGCATCTGTAGAGGAAATCGCAGATATCACTAAAGTGGATCCCTGGTATCTTCAGCAGATCCGATATATGGTCTCACTGGAAAATCGAACCGAAGGACAAGCCCTTAAGGAGATCTCCAAAGATGATTTCTTTGAACTGAAACAAGCCGGATTCTCTGACTCACAGATCGCATACCTACTAAGCAAAAGCGGTGAGAAAGTGGATGACAAGAAAGTTCGGGACAGGCGAAAAGAATTGGGCCTCACTCCATCATTTAAGATGGTAGATACATGTGCGGCAGAATTCCCGGCGCAGACCCCTTATTACTACTCGGCTTATGAAGGCGAGAATGAAAGTGAAGTCACTGACAAGAGAAAAGTACTTATCCTGGGCAGCGGCCCCAACCGAATTGGTCAGGGTATCGAGTTTGATTATTCCTGTACACATGCTGTGCTGGCAGCCAAAGAAATGGGTTACGAAGCCATAATGGTGAATTGTAATCCCGAAACCGTTTCCACAGATTTCGATTTTGCTGACAAACTTTACTTTGAGCCTGTATACTGGGAACGAGTTCTGGATATCATCGATCATGAAAAACCGGAAGGGGTGATTCTTCAGGTAGGAGGACAAACAGCACTCAAGCTCGGAAAACGATTTGTAGAAGAAGGAATTAAGATCTTCGGAACTGCCTTTGAGATGATAGATTTTGCCGAAGACCGGGGCGAGTTCTCAAAATTCCTTGAGAAACTCGACATCCCATTTCCTGAATACGGAACAGCCCATGAAGTTGAGGAAGCCATTAAGATCGCAGATCGAATTGGCTACCCGGTGCTTATCCGCCCAAGTTATGTATTAGGCGGGCAAGGCATGCGGATCGCGGTGAAAGAAAAAGAATTGCGCAAATATGTAGCCAACATTCTGAAGACCCATCCCGAAAATGCATTCCTCATAGACAAGTATCTGGAACACGCCATTGAGGTGGATGTGGATTCTGTGTACGATGGAGATCAGCTTCATATAGCCGGGATCATGCAGCATATCGAGCCGGCCGGGGTTCACTCAGGTGATTCTACGGCAGTTCTGCCTCCCTATTCACTAAGCGATGAGATCATCAAGACTATCGAGGAATATCAGGAGAAGATCGCTGACAACATGGAGATCCTCGGGTTCCTCAATGTGCAATATGCGGTCAAAGATGACAAGGTGTATGTATTGGAGGCCAACCCACGAACAACCCGAACTATACCCTTCCTGGCCAAAGCGACACAGCGACCCGAAGCCGCTATTGGAGTGAAGGTAATGCTGGGTGCTAAGCTCAAAGAATTCGACCTGGAATCGAAGCTGGAAAACTGGGCTATCAAAGAGCCGGTCTTCCCATTCGATAAGTTCCCGGAAGTAAAGAAAGAGCTTGGGCCTGAGATGAAATCAACCGGTGAAAGTATCTACTTCGCTAAGGACTTCAATGACGAGCACTTTAAGAAACCGTATGAGTTTAAAAGCTTGTATCTCTCAAAGTAGAGTGGTGGTTATTACGATCTCTGATTTCGTTGATTGCGCTGATTTTTTGGTTTGTGCGGATTAGATTTCAAAAAAGAGTTTATTACGTTGTTGAGGCGTTATAATGTTGATTATGACGAGAGATATTTATGGGGTTGAATCATATGATTACGCCCCGTTGGGGCTTATGGAGTTTGTGATGGATTAATTTTCATAGTGCGTTACACTATGTTTTTGAAGGCGCCCTTTCAGGGCTTGGCTTAAAAAAGTAATAGCACTTTTTGATTTAGATGCGGGATATAAAAAGCCTTATCTTAGTTTTTAAATAAGAAATTTAAAGACGCACTGATTTCACGACTCTTTTAATCGAGATCCATGATCAATCTGTGAAATCCCAAAATCCCACTAATCTGTGTTCAAAGAAGCAAAAGAGACCCTAAAAGAAACTTTTGGCTATGACACCTTTCGTCCTCTTCAGGAAGACATCATCAGTCAGGTTACCAAGAGAAAAGACGCACTTGTAATTATGCCGACCGGTGGTGGGAAGTCCCTCTGCTACCAGATCCCGGCACTGTTGTTCGACGGGTTAACCATTGTTGTTTCCCCGCTCATATCATTGATGAAAGATCAGGTGGAACAGCTTAGAGAATATGATATAAATGCTGTTCACCTGAACAGTTCGCTTTCTCCGGAAGCCTATGGATACAACCGCCGGCAGGTTTTACAGGGTAAAGCAAAGTTACTATATATTGCGCCGGAAACGTTGCTGATGGATAAAACCAGGGATCTCCTCAAAGACATTAAGGTAGATCTGTTTGCTGTGGATGAGGCACACTGTATTTCAGAATGGGGACATGATTTTCGGCCGGATTACCGCGAACTAGCTCGGGTAAGGAAGGAGCTTTTCCCGGATGCAACTTGTATGGCTCTGACGGCAACTGCCACACCTCGTGTTCGTGAGGATATCAAAAAAACGCTGGAGTTCGGAGAGTCAGAAGAATTTATCGCAAGCTTTGATCGCCCAAATCTGTTTTTGAAGATCGCCGATAAAGACGATGCAACCAATCAGGTTCTCGATTTTTTGTACACACGCAAAAATCAGTCGGGGATCATTTACTGCATCTCACGCCGCCAGGTGGATGAGTTGTACCAGGCGCTGGAAGATGAAGGCTATTCGGTGAAACCGTATCATGCCGGGCTTTCGGATCGGGATCGCGCCATTAATCAGCGGCAGTTTATTCGGGATGATGTGCAGATCATTGTAGCAACTATCGCCTTCGGGATGGGGATCAATAAACCGAATGTTCGTTTTGTAGTTCATTATGATATGCCGCAAAACATTGAGCAGTACTATCAGCAAATTGGTCGGGCAGGAAGAGATGGCCTTCGTTCTGATTGTGTGATGCTCTTCAGCTACAATGATCGCCACAAGATCAAATACTTCATCAATAAAAAAGAAGGGCAAGAAAAAGAGGTCGCTGAAAAGCACCTGGAAGATCTGGTCAAATTCATTGAGACCAAAAAATGTCGTCGTATTCCGTTGATGAAATATTTTGGGGAAGAATATCCCAAAGATGAATGTGGAATGTGTGATAACTGTATTTCCAAAGATGAAGATGTGGAAGACTTCACTCTTCAGGCTAAAAAATTAATGAATTGTATTTCAGATCTGGAAGAAGGATTTGGGAAAACACAGGTGATCAATGTACTGCGCGGCTCGAAAGCACAAAAAGTATTAGAGCTAGAGCATGAAAAGCTGGATTCCTACGGAACCGGGAAAGAATGGTCTAAAAATCAGTGGGGACAATTATCGCGAATGTTGATCCGCCAGGACTATCTTTCAAAAGGAGAGCATGCCGAGTTGAAGCTCGAGGATAAAGCTCATGCAGTAATCAGTGGGGACGAAAATGTATTCGGAACCTTAGACCGTACGGCAACCGCGATGAGTACTGAAGAGGCAGCATGGGTTACCAGCGAGGTGGAAGCTCAATATGATGAGGATCTGTTCGAGATCCTGCGTACAGAGCGAAAGAAAATGGCAGACGAAAAAGGTGTTACTCCCTATACTATTTTCCCGGATACTACATTAATGGAAATGGCATACTACTTCCCAAAAGATAAAGAGCACCTGCTTCCGCTGTATGGAGTGGGCGATGTGAAGCTGAAAAAATACGGTTCTGCTTTTATTGGTGTGATCAAAAAATACACGGCCGAGCATGGTATTGAGGCCAAGGAAGACTCACTTAATGAAAAAGTAGAAGAATTAGAGAGTGTGGAATTACACCAGCAGATCGGGAAGGCGTTTAATGACGGACAGTCTATTTCGCACCTGGCTGAAGAACACGGAGTAAAGGAAGTAACGATCCTGAATCATTTAAAAGATTACCTTAAAGAGGGAAATGAGCTCCGGCTGGAAGGTATTACGGAAGCCACTTCATTGTCGCTGAGACAGCAGGATGAGATCATCAAGGTATTTAATGAAAAGGGATCACATATGCTGAAAGTAGTCTACGACCGCATGAATAAAAAGATCGGGTATGATCAGATCCGGATCATGCAGCTTTATTTTATGGCGAATGAAGCTGCGGAGAAGAGTTGATCGGGAGATAAGTTTTTCTGTAATAATTTATGTACTCTGATCCATGATCCTAGAACCAAATATACTATCAAAATTATCCTCGCTTGAATTGCGGGCAAAGAAGATCGTGGAAGGCTTTATATCAGGCTTGCATAAAAGTCCATTTCACGGCTTTAGTGTTGAGTTTGCGGAACACCGGCCTTACAATCCCGGCGATGATTTCAAGCACATCGATTGGAAAGTGTATGCGAAAAAAGAACGGTTTTATGTGAAGCAGTATGAAGAGGAAACGAACCTTCGATCCTATATCATGCTGGATACAAGCTCATCCATGGAGTTCAAGCACTTTGGAGAGTGGAGTAAATTACGCTACGGAATTCATTATGCTGCCTCATTGATGTATCTGATGCATCGCCAGCGGGATGCTTGCGGACTGATCCCCTTCAACTCTAAGATCGATGCTTTTATACCGGCGAAATCAACCTATGCTCATTTGAGGCAAATTTACACTGAGTTGGAAAGAGAACTGATCCGAGAGGAGAAAAAAGGTTCTGAACGGCGGGAAACGGCATCAGCCCAAGCTATTCACGAAGTCGCTGAGCGATTGAATCACCGCAGCCTCGTGGTTATCATTACAGATCTTTTTGAAAATGCAGGGGAGCATGAGAAGTTGATCTCTGCTTTAAAACACCTTCGTCACCGGAAGCATGAAGTGCTGCTTTTCAACGTATTGGAGAAGAAAAGTGAACGGGATCTTGATTTTCCGGATCGGCGCTTTGTATTCGAGGATATGGAATTAGGTGATGAAGTGGAAGTACTGCCTGCTCAGGTTAGAAAAGATTATCAGGAGAAAGTGGCGGAGTATACCAAGAAATTCAGAATGGCCTGCAGCGAGTTCGAGATCGACTTTGAAGAGATGGATACCCAGAGTCCGTTCGACCAGTCGTTATTGGCCTATATTACGAAAAGAAAAAGACTGGGGTAGTTTTGTTAATGGTTATTCGTGCATTCGTTTAATAGGGTCACTAATAACCATTAACGAATACACGAATAACGAATCTATGTCACTTTTTGATTCTTCAGTATCTTATTAAGAAGTGTCGGTGAAAATCGTTGCACCCAAAGCGCCAGGCTCTCCTTTATCCCGGTAACATAGATCTCTTCTTTTTGGGCTTTGATCTTTGGCATTACTTTTTGAACCATTTCGTCGGCCGTCATAGCTTTTGAGTGAGCATCTCCCATTTTGTTGAACTTGGATCCGTCTCCGGTGAGTGCATTTTTGCTGATATTTGTTTTTATAAACCCCGGGCAGAGCAAAGTAACGGCTACATTATGCTCATACATTTCCTGACGAAGTGAATTAAAGAAGCCTTGTACGGCATGTTTACTTGCAGAATAACCGGATCGAAACTTAGTTCCGATCTTTCCTGCCACGCTACTTGTAACAATAATATGGCCGGCCCCTCTCTCAACCATATGTGGCAACACTTCTTTGGTTAGCCCAACCGAACCAAAGTAGTTCACTTCCATAAGCCGTCGATAGGTGCTCATCTCGGATTCTAAAACCGTTGAACGCTGACTCACACCACCATTATTGATCAACACATCGATCTGGCCAAATGCTGAAATGGCTTCTTTCGCTTTTATGGGGAAGGACTCAGTATCCGTCAGGTCAAGTGTGACGATCTTTACAGTTGATGTGTCATTCCCAAGGCTTTCCTTCACCTCTAGAAGAGTATCCTCTCTGCGGGAAGAAAGAATCAGATTTGCCCCTTCTTTATGAAAGGCTCGCGCAAAGGCCTCTCCGATGCCTGAAGAAGCTCCTGTGATCCAAATGGTTTTTCCTTGGTAATTCATGCTGATGTATTATTTTTAGCCAAAGTTAATCAATTGATTCTTTTTGAACAGCTTTTGTTATAAAACAAGAAAGCAGTTGGCAGAAAGCAAGTCATATGTATGAAGGTTTTAAAGATTTAAAAGTTTATCAGCTATCGTATAAGCTATCCATGGAGGTTTTTCAGATTTCTAAGAATTTTCCAGTAGAAGAAAAATATTCACTTACAGATCAGGTAAGGAGATCTTCAAGATCAATTCCGACAAATATCGCAGAAGCATTTCGTAAGCGACAATATCCGAAACATTTTATAAGTAAATTGAGTGATTCAGATGCCGAATGCTCAGAAACATTGGTTTGGATTGATTTTGCTCTCGATTGCGGATATATCAATAATGAACAACATTCGTATTTTAACCAAAAGTATGAAGAAGTTGGCAAGATGCTGGGTTCCATGATACGTTCCCCGGAAAAATTCACACTATAAAACTGCATTCTGCTTACTGAGAACTGCTTACTATATTTACATCAAACACCTTAACGAAAAACCTACACGATGAGCAATAAACACACCATACTTTTAGTGGAAGACGAAGAAGAATCCGGTGAGATGCTGGCCAACTTTTTGGAACTGAATAATTATGAGGTGCTTTGGGCGAAAGATGGAAAAAAAGCCATTGAATTGATCGATAGTAATGCGAATGATCTTCATCTGGCTATTCTGGATATTATGGTGCCACATCATGACGGGAAGGAAATATGTCGACATATTCGTCAGCATCCTGTGGTTTATGAGATACCTGTTTTGTTTCTAACGGCTCGGGATGAAGAGAAAGATGAGATAGAAGGATTGGAACTGGGTGCGGACGATTATATCAAGAAGCCGGCAAGTCTGAATTTGGTCAAAGCTCATGTGGAAACGCAGTTGCGACGACGTTCAAAAGAGCGAAGTAACTGGATCCAATATGGGAAAGTGTATGTAGACCTTGACTCAAAAGAAATGTATATCAATGATGAATTGGTAGATCTTACCCATACTGAATACACCATAGCGGAGATGATATTTCAGAATCCGAAGTTGGTGTATAGTCGTCAACAGATCCTTGAAAAGATATCAGACGAAGAGAAGTATGTGTTTGACCGTACCGTGGATGTGCATGTAAAAAATTTACGTTTAAAAATGGGTAATGAAGGCAAGCTCATCAAGACCTACCGAGGGGTAGGATATGGATTTAACAAAGAATTCCTTCACGTATGAAGATCCGCTCCAAACTGGCATGGACCTACATCATTCTTCTGGTTATCGGGATCATCACCATAAGTGCCTATTCGATCCTGACCATTCGGAGTTTTTTACTGGATGAGGGAGAGGAGCAATTTGAGAGGGATGCTCTTTCACTTGCCCTTACAGCAAGCAGTTTTAAAGATGATGCTCAGTTTGATGATAAGATCAGAAGACAAGCTGAGCTATCAAGGTACGAAATGGCTGTCTATGATAAGGAAGGAGTACGGTTTTTAACCTTTCCTGAAGACGCTTTTGATACGGTTGATACTCATCTATCTGATCAGTTGTTGTCACAATTGGAGAAGAGGGATGGAGCTCCGATCGTTCAAAACAATGAACAGTCACAAAAACTGATCTCTTATGTTGATCTTGGACAATCTGATAATAGAGCACAGTACCTGAGGATCAGTCAGGACAAGAGTGAATATTATGCAGCTGCTGCAAGTATCCGGCACATTATTTATGCCGGGATGTTTTTCTCCATAGGGGCTGTCATCATTGTTAGTTTTTTGTTCGCGAGATATATAGCCGCTCCTATCCTCCGCCTGAATTCTGCAGCTCTGGATATCGCCCGGGGAAACCTAGATCGTAAAATTGATCTGAAACGAAATGATGAATTTGGAACCCTGGCAGATTCGCTAAATCATATGGCCAGTACACTTAGAGCGGATAATGAAAAACTTAAAATGCTCAATGAAAAGCAGAGTCAGTTTTTTGCTGATATTACCCATGAAGTAAGAAATCCACTGCATACTATTTCGGGAGCATTGGAAATGCTGGAGCTGGAAAATCTTCAGCCGGAAAAGAAAAAACAGTACATGGTAACCGCTCAGAAGCAGATCAAGCGGGTAGCGCGGTTATTTGAAGATATCAAGACATTGCAGCGATACGATTTTGATGAAAGTTTCATCAGCAGAAAGAAGATCGATCTCAAGCAACTGGTAGTAGAAGCAGAGCAAGCCTATCAGCCTATAGCTCAAAAGAAAGGATTGGAGCTTGTTGCCAAAAACATCACTTCTTGCAAAGTAAATGCTGACCCTGATAAACTGGAGCAGGTACTGGATAACCTGATCTCAAATGCCATCAAATATACACTACAGGGAACGGTAGAAGTTGGGTTTGAGATGAAAGATGATGTGGTTGAAGTGTATGTTAAGGATACCGGACCCGGAATAGGCCCGGAGCATTTAGATCGGTTGTTCGATCGTTTTTACCGAACCGATAAAGCGAGATCAAGAGATAAGGGAGGAACCGGGTTAGGACTATCTGTGGTGAAGGGAATATTGAATGCCCATCAAAGCGATATCAAAGTAGAGAGTAAGGTTGGAAAGGGAAGTAAGTTTTATTTCAGGCTTCCCACTTTGGATTAAAAAAGCTGAAAGAGAACGCAGCCAAAGCTCCTCCGCATAGAGGAGCAATGGTATAAAGCAAGATATGGTGGTAGGAGTCGCCCCCCTGGATAAGATCAAATAAAGCGGTTCCGATAGAAGTTGCAGGATTCAAGATACCTCCTGAGATAGGGGTGCTAATCATCAGCATACCGGTAAAGGTTAATCCAATTATAAGTCCGTTAAGGTTGTTCTTACGATGAAGGCTTGCTATAGATAACATGAGCATAACCAAGGTGAAGATCGCGGTAAAAAATAATTCGGAAAAAGCCTGTTGATATAGTCCGGTGTCGGAAGGAGGCTCCACATAAAAAACGGATCCCGAAAGAAAGTACAACAAAAAGGCTGCGAGAAAGCCCCCGGCCAATTGAGCGGCTACATATCCCAAAAGATCAGAAAAGGAAAGTTTACGCTTCAGAAAAAAGGCGAAAGAAACAGCAGGATTATAATGTCCTCCGGAAATGGGAGAGCCGATATAGACCAAAGCCATTAATGTTAAGCCAATAGCGAGCGGATCGCCCGTAAAGCCAAAAACTAATACGAAAAAAAAGGCTCCGAACGCCTCAATTGTATATGTGCGCATACCCTATTTGTTGGTCTGTAAAAACTTCATATGTCCTTCCTTGCCGCTGAAACTACCTGCCGGAAGCAGGAATAGCAAGGAAGCAATTTCATAAATTGTAAAAAGAATACCAATAATATTTCTAACTATTTGACTTCATATAGGCTTAGAAAAAGGATATTTTCAGGGAAATAAAATTTATAGCATGCATTTATTAGATAAATTAAAAGCACGTTGGGAAATTGAGAGTAATGGGCAGATCGTCGTCATTATGATTGTATTTGCCATTACCGGGTTTAGTTCCCTTTTTGCCAGACGTCTTATTTTTCCACTCATTGGGGTAGAATCTGCGGACCCTTTTTGGTATAAAACTATCATGTGGTTATTAACAATATTTCCTGTGTATAATATTTTGCTCCTTACCTACGCAGCATTATTCGGTCAGTTCCACTTTTTCTGGAAATTTTTTAAGAAAATGATGAGCAGGTTTATACCCGGGAGTTCAGGAGCTTAGGTTCATAAAGACGTTAACTTTATACGGTCTTTTTTAGGAAGTTTTTCTACAACGAGGTCATATGAATGCCGGATAAGCTCTAGAATAAACTCATCTTTTAAGCCGCCTTTTGTATTCACGGTGTTCCAATGTTTTTTGTTCATATGGTAACCCGGTTGAATTTCTTCATAAACGGCTCTCAATTCCAATGCTTTCAAAGGGTCACATTTTAAGTTTATGCTTTCGAACTTATCTATATCAGTAAGAGCGAATATCTTACCTTTTACTTTAAAGACCAGTGTTTTTTTATCGAAAGGAAAACCATCGGTAGCCCCCGGAAGAGAAATGCAGTAGTTATAGAAAGCTTCAATCTGCATGAGTTAGTTCACGCTTTCATAATCGATACGAAAGTTGGAGGTAAGTCGCGATGAACGTGAGATGATGTAGTTTGCCAGGTCGGGTGTAACCACTCCTATAAAGCTATCATGCCAGGTAGCAGCCATGGTGCGAAGGTCATTGTTAAGCGGAAGTTTTGCCGGTTGGTAGAACAAAAGTTGTCCTGTAAAAGAAAGGGTCCCCGCCATCCCTTCCATAATATTGATATGCAGATAAAGAATAGGAAGTTGATCGGATTGCTGAAGTGTTTCATATTCCAAAATAGTAACGGGAAGACTGCTGAGCTCTTTAAGCATTAGATTTCGGACACTATCAACAGGAATAGAGATGTTATCCAGACCTTCAGGCTTTTCCACATTCACAACTACCCCAAATTCGGAGATGCCATAAAGGGAATTTTGCTCTCGAAGCACTTCATTTTGACCATATCCTGAGGAACTCAGGAGCAGAACTAAAAATAGTGAAGAGAATATGTTTAGAGATTTCATGCCGATCATAATTTATAAACCTGAATAAATGTTAAATACAAGGTTCATCATAGTAAATCATAGCAAGGTATTTATCATTCCGTATCAATTGTTAACCTTTAAGATCTTTATGGCAAAAACGATCCATCCAAGAATAAAAGCAACTCCTCCTATTGGCGTAATAGCGCCGAGCCATCCAATTCCCGTAAGGCAAAGCACATATAGACTCCCCGAGAAAATTACAATACCTGTTAAGATCAGGGAAGCGGGCCAGGTAACAACAAGGTCAAACTGAAGCCCGATCAAGGCAATTAACATCAGACCCAAAGCATGCCAGGCATGATATTGTACAGCGGTTTGCCATGTTTCTAGTCGCTCTGCACTGAGTACATTCTTGAGGGCATGGGCACCAAAAGCTCCGGCCGCAACAGCGAGTGCTAAAAG
Source organism: Gracilimonas halophila (assembly GCF_042684365.1). Lineage (NCBI taxonomy): Bacteria > Pseudomonadati > Balneolota > Balneolia > Balneolales > Balneolaceae > Gracilimonas > Gracilimonas halophila. The sequence continues at coordinate 241,698 of NZ_JBHULI010000002.1, forward strand.
GATGGCGGCTATGGCAATAATGATCTTTGGATTAGACATTTAGTAAATTCGTTAATCGTTATTGGGAAAGTAATATCTATGAAGTTAACAAATAGATAATTAACGATTACACCAATAACGAATAACCTTCATTAATTAGAAACAAAGCCGACTTGCTTATGTGTACCATCACAAAAAGGTTTAGTTGAAGAGGCTCCGCAGCGACAATAGCTCATTTTCTTGCTGCACGTTTCACGGCCGCTTTCTTCTCCCACAAGGTCATAATTCCCTTCCACTAAAAAAGGAGCATTCTCATATAAGGTGACTGATAACTCACCGCCTGTCCCTTTTACAGGATCTGTTCGGAGGCGATCAACATTGTAGCTGGTATCCGCCTTAAAATTGGCAGGGATGTGAGAATTATCACATAACGGTTTATTCTTGGACTTTCCGCAACGACACATTGCAACCCGTGTATCTTTCAAAACCGTATTTCCATCCAGATCTTTGATGACTACTTCACCATGAATGTATAACGGTCCGTCTTTCTCTATGGTGATCACATTTTGCTCAGGTGCTTTCTCTTCTTTATCCGAATTCTTGAGCTCATAATGAAGTGCTCCCGTTGGGCACCGCTCGATCACATCTGTCAATTCATTTATATCAGCCAGCTCCGGTTTTATCCAAGGTTTCCGCTTTGGATCAAATACATCTGGCAATCCTTTTACACATTCAGCAGCATGAATACAGCGTTCTTTATCCCAGGTAACTTTCAGCTTATCGGTTGAGTAGTGCAGGATCTTTTCTTTCATAGAGGTCTTAGATTGGTTTTAAGTTATTCATCATTATAATTAAGTGAGAGTTTCGAACCAAAAGGAATAGAAAGTGTAAAAAAATCAGGTGCCGGTTTCGTTAAAGTTGAATGTCAGCAATCTCATATAATTCAGGTATATAGGCTTCCCAATTGTAGGTGTCCTTCAACTTAACGCGCATCATATCCAGGCTTTGAGATTCGCCATGAACCAGAAAAACATGCTCGGGCACTTTCTTGATATCAGAAATCCAGTCCAGCAATTCTGTTTGATCTGCGTGAGCCGAAAGGCCGTGAAGGATATCGATGTGGGCCTTGACCTGGTGATATTTCCCATAGAATTTGATCTCTTCAGCCCCGTCTAACAGCTGACGCCCGCGCGTTCCTTCAGCCTGGAAGCCGGCTAAAAGTACAGTGGTCTCCTCTCTGCCAATATACTGCTGGAGGTAGGTGAGAACCCGGCCACCAGTCACCATGCCGCTTCCGGCGATGATAACCTTTGGCCTTGAATCATCTATAATCTTCCATGTTTCCTTAAAAGATTCCACGATGTGAACGCGATTCTTCATATCAGCAGAGTCTTCTTCAGTTAATTTATGCCATTCCGGATATTTGTTGAAGGTATTCAGAGCCCGGGCTCCCATGGGGCTATCCAAAATAACAGGAAGTGAGGCCGGAATGAGATTCTTTTTGTGAAGCTGCCAGATCAGAAACATGAGCAACTGAGCACGTTCAACAGCGAAGCTCGGGATGATGAGTGTTCCGCCTTTTTGAATAGTCTCATCGATGAGTTGCTTGAGTTTTCCTGAAGTATCTTCTTCAATGTGTTTCCGGTTTCCATACGTTGATTCTATGAACAGTACATCGGCACGTTTGGGCTTCTTAGGATTTCTAAGCAAAGCATCTTTTGGCCTGCCAATATCCCCTGAAAATACAAATCGTTTTCCGTAGATATCTATCTCAATAAAAGTAGCTCCTATAATATGTCCGTTGTATTGAAATCGAACTCTAATGTTGTCGTCAACTGCAATCCACTCGGCTTTTTCCCGTTTTTGAAATCTGCTTATGGCCCTTTCAGCATCATCCGTATTGTAAAGAGGTTCGGCCGGATCGTGTTTGCTGTACCCGTCTTTGTTAGCTCTTTCAGCATCTTCTTCCTGAATTTTAGAACTGTCCCTTAATATGATCTCAGCTATGTCAAGGGTTGGAGCTGTTCCCCAAATTGAGCCATTAAATCCCATTTTAACGAGGCGCGGAAGAAATCCACTATGATCAAGGTGACCGTGCGTTAATAAAATAAGATCAACTGACGAAGCTTTAACAGGAAGCTGTTGTCAGTTCAATTCCCGTAGCTTTTTTATTCCCTGAAACATCCCGCAATCTATCATTAGATTTTTTTCAGGAGTTTCAATGAGGTATTTGGAACCAGTAACTGTTCCTGAAGCTCCTAAAAAATGGATCTTAATGGATTTGCTCATGATCAGCTCATGTTAGGTTTAAAATTTCAGTTGCTTCCTTATGAATACGCTTTGCCCGGGTTCTATCAAAACCAAGCCGGGTGAGGAGCTGTAAATCGTCACAAATCTGTCTAACCAGTACAATGTTGTTCTTCAAAAGAACCTGTTTTTCAGATCTATCAATAACTGATAAACAGGTTATAGGATGAAGTCCGGTTCTGCCGATCAGGTCTTTCAAACCGTTGTTCTTTGGAAAACTCCAGCTCAATAACTTGAGTCCAATACAATTTGCATAATCTGAGGCATCGGTAGTAAACCGTGTGTTAGTAACTACCCATCCAGCATGGGTTTTATGTTGGAGCCCAGGCTGTTTGATCCACTCATTCTTGACATCTACAAAACGGGATCTCACATAAAGTGGAATGGTAACATTGCAATGATGAGTTTGTCTGTTGTGAAACTTACACTCCATCATTAAATATTCATCATCCTTCTCGGCAAGTACATCAATTTCGTGAGAAACACATTCTCCTTTAACTACACTGCCCACTTTTGTTGCGTACCCAAGCTTTTTGAAGAGTTCTGAGACCAGAATTTCAAACGGATAGCCGGAGGGCCCCAGTTCAAGCAAAGCTTCTTTTAACTTATACCGGCCTGCAATTCGGATAGATTTCTTCTTTAGCAGCCGATAGGCTTCTTGGTAAATTTTTTGGGTAGTCATACCGTCTGTAAACAAGCCAGTATCTTCCAGATCTTTGATCACAGAATTTATAACATTTGACTGAGCTCCTGCATTACTCAATGAGCGTTTAAGTTTGGATAGCTGAAAAGTCTCTCTTTCACCTGTAGCCTTTATAACTTCAAATGTAACCATGTGTAAAGCTTCCGTTTTGTGTTAAACAAAAGTATATAAAAGAACTGTAAAGATTGAGTGAGGCTATTATTTCATATAAGAAAGATTCCGTATATGAATTAGCCATTAGAGAAAAACTAATCTATTAAATTAAAAGGACATCAAAGGTGCAGGTAAATTAATTAATAACATGATTTATTTTGTTTTACAGGCGGACAATCAGCATCTCCATACGAACAAAATACACAACAATCTCCCTGTTTTGGTTTGATAATTTCTCCACATCCCGGACATTCCCAAAAGAAATGACAGGAATCCTCCGGCATTGCTTCCGAAGCTTTATTGCCACACAATGGACAGGTAATTGTTGACGAAGTCTTAACGTTCATCTGAATCTTCATTTATAAGTTCAGAAGAGCCTCCGCAGCTATGCATGGCCTGACCAAAAAATGGATTTTGAACTTCTTCTTCCGAACTGAGCCAACTGCTGCCCCCTTTATACATCGGGCAGTATTGTTTGAACAACGTTCCTTCAAAGCCCTGATTTTGAACAGCTGTAATAAGTTCATCTGAGATCTTCTTAAATGCGGACCTCAAGGCTGTGATGTCTTTTGATTCAGATGCTTCCTGTACGGCAGCTTGCATTTTGGCATGATGATCTGCGTGTGTTTCAGCGTGTTCTTCATGTTTATTCATTTCTCCGCTGTTATAAACTTCTTTCGAAAATTGCAGAATGTGTTCTTTAGCAGATTCAAATTTATCCTGCACCAAAGCATTCTTTGCTTCCATGTAATGAAGGATCAACGTTTCCAAATGATCGGTATGCTGATGTTGCTCTTGTTGGTGATTACTATGGTCTCCATGCTGAGCGATCGCTGGAAAGCTTATAAGGGATACTAGGGTCAGTGCTAATATTGATTTCATAGTCTTTTTTGATTAGTGTATTGTTTTGAAAATTTGAATGATGGTACTAAGAAGTCAGAACTATCCGTCCTCCATTTTTAGAAATCGTGCGTTTATGGCTACGATCACCGTACTCAAGGACATCAAAATAGCTCCTACGGCCGGACTCAAAATAATTCCCCAGGCAAATAACACGCCGGCTGCCAATGGAATAGCTCCAATATTATAGCCGGAAGCCCACCACAAGTTCTGGATCATTTTTCTATAGGTAGATTTAGAAAGTTTGATAAGGGCAGTTACATCTTCGGGATTGTTTTTAACGAGTACGATATCTCCCGTTTCAACGGCCACATCCGAGCCGGCTCCAATGGCAATACCGACATCAGCTTGTGCAAGTGCGGGGGCATCATTCACTCCGTCTCCGGTCATGGCAACCATTTTGCCCTGTTCCTGAACTTCCTTCACTTTGTTGGCTTTTTGATCGGGGAGGACTTCGGCAAATACCTGATCAATGCCCAGTTCTTTGCCTACATAATCGGCGGCCTGCTGATTGTCGCCGGTAAGCATGATGCACTCGATACCCATGTTATGAAGTGCTTCAATAGCGTATTTAGAGGATTTCCGTATTTCATCTCCCAGGGCAATAGCTCCGGCCAACTTGTCTTCGATGATCACAAAAACTACCGTTTTTCCTTGGGATGAAAGCTCTTGAACGTTTTCTTCCGGGTAATCCATCTCCTCTTCACGGATGTATCCCGGGCTTACTACTTTCATTGATTTCTCATTCACTGTTCCTTCGATTCCTTTCCCGGTGATGGAGTTGAACTCGTCAGGTTCCCAGGTCTCTTCGGCTTTCTCTAAAATACCTTTGGCCAATGGATGTTCGGAGTTTTTCTCTAATGATGCCGCATATTTCAAAATTTCCTCATCCGAAAAGTCATCTCCAAAATTCAGGATATCAGTTATCGAGAAAGTTCCTTCTGTAAGCGTCCCTGTTTTGTCAAAGATGACGGCATCCAGGTTTCGGGCCTGTTCAAAAGCGGCGCGGTTACGGATCAAAAATCCATTAGTGGCTGCAATGCTGGTAGACCTTGAAACAACGAGAGGAATCGCCAACCCCAAAGCATGTGGGCAGGTGATCACCATTACCGCTACAGTTCGGTTCATCGCAAAATCAAAACTTTGACCGGTGAAGAATATCCACGCTCCAAACGTTATTAGTCCCGCGGTGATGGCAACAATGGTCAGCCAGAATGCAGCCCGATTAGCCAGATCTTGTGTTCGGGATTTACTCTGCTGAGCCTCTTCCACCAGACTCATCACCTGAGATAGGAAGGACTCATCACCCGTCTTCGAAATTTCTATGGTGATGGACCCCTTTTCGTTTACTGAGCCCCCGATCACTTCATCGTCCTTAGCTTTGTTAACAGGCTTGGATTCGCCGGTAAGCATAGCTTCGTTTACACTTGACTCCCCCTTCACCACGATGCCATCAGCAGGAACTTTTTCTCCGGGTTTGATGAGAATTTTGTCACCCTGCCTCAATTCATCAACAGGAACATCTTCAGTTGACCCGTTTTCGTTCACACGATGGGCCTCCCCCGGCAATAGCTCAGCCAATTCTTCTAATGCAGATGAAGCACTCATCACGGAACGCATCTCAATCCAGTGACCCAGAAGCATAATGCCAACCAAAGTAGATAGCTCCCAATACAGCAGGTCACCTTCAAATCCAAAAACCACAGCGGTACTGTAGAGGTAGGCTATGGAGATCGCAAGGCCGATAAGTGTCATCATGCCCGGCTGTTTTTTCTTTAACTCATCCACTAAGCCGGTTAGGAACGGCCATCCTCCAAAGAAATACACTACGGAAGAAAGAGCAGCGAGTATCCATTTGTCGGAAGTAAATCTCCAGTCTACTCCAAGAAAATTCTGGATCATTGGGGAAAGTGCCATAATAGGGATAGTCAGCCCTAGCACCCACCAAAAGCGCCACTTGAAATCCTGCACCATTTGTTTGTGGTGTTCATGGTGGGAGTGGCTTCCATGGTCACCATTTTCGTGATTGTGATCCATCTTATGGTCATGACAATTGTGATTATCATGGTTGTGTTGTTCTTGGTGGTCCATTTTAAGTTCCGGTTAAGTTAGTGGTCGTTTGTTACTTATCGGGATGACCAATGAATGGCTGTAATTTTCCAATGGTCTCCATCTTTTCTCAATACGGCGAGTTCAAGTGAGGTCAGGTCCATTTCTCTTTCAGAATACGTTCCCTTCATGGTACTCACGGTGCTTACCCAGGCAATAGCACCCTCAGTTGTAACTTTTTGAGTAAGGATCTCACGATTCATGGCCTTCAGGAACCTGCCGTCAGAGTGAAAGTGATGGGAGAGATATTCCTTTTTCGTCTCTACTCCGCTTCCTTCCAGTATCAGGGCATCATTAGCCAATAAATTGCTGGCGGTTTCAGAGTCATTATCTATGATCGCTGTTTTAAAATCTTCTAACGCCATTAATACGTTTGTTTTTGGCTGGTTCGTTTGAGCCATTACAGTTCCCGAGAGCAAAAAAGTATACCAGTTATCTTTATAAGTGATTTCATAAGGTTGTTTTTTTGTTTAAAGTTGAGTCATTTCAATTTGAGAGAGCAGTACTGTGCCACTTCCCTGTAGCTTTAGTCCCACATTACCCCTTTCCGGGGCATCCCCGTGGCCGTGTACTTTCATTTCACGGTTCACATACCCCCGAAAATGAGTTCCGTCTCCAACAACACGCAGGAATAATTCTCCATTGACTTTAAATGTACCTTCTTGAAATATGATTTCGTCTCCATTTTGGATTCTTCCCTGACGCATCATTCCATCTGAACTAAGAGATACAAAATCATAATTATTTGCGTCCTGTAAATGATGAACAAGTTCTACTTTTCCATCTAGATCATCTAAGTTGAGATTGTAATCAACCTGTACATCCTGGAACGAGTCATGGGTCACAAACAAGTTTGCTTGTTCTGAAGCTTTAAGGCGAAGTAGTGGAGATTCTGCTGAAATTATTGCCGGATTTAAGTCTTGAACAGAACCTTCCACCCAATGAAAGTTAGTGATGAGATCACTGACCGAATTTGAGTTTATGTTCCAGGTCCAGTCCCCATTTCCTTTAGTAACAAAAGATGAAACGGTTGAAGTGCTATCCATTGGTACAGGTGATTCAGGTTCTTCCTGTTGCAAAAGTTGTCCCGTTCCTGCTCCGTATCCGAAGACCATTTTTCCACCGTATTCCGCGGTTTCAAACACCATAAACAATCCCGGTAAAACCGTTATGAAAGCTACTATCTTAAAGCTGTTCTTTTCAAAAAGATCAAACCAGTGAAAAGCAATCCTTAGTATTGAATAAAGAATAAAGAACCAGAGCAGATATTGAGCCCAGTCGGCATGTTCACTGAGTACAGATTGGGCTTCAGTTGGAAGAAAAACAGTATCTGCGGCTATAGTTCCGGTATAATAGGTAATTCCGGCGCATATAGTTCCTGTGACATACAGGATCGTATTTTTGGTTTCATCCCACCATTTTTCAGGAATAAAAAAGGTAATAAGGTTTGCGAATGCGGTGATCACTAACAGTGCAATTGGAAAGTGCACAATTAGTGGGTGAATGTTTGGAGCCCAATCGGGAATTAGTAGTGATTCCATAATTAATTTTTAGCGTTTGTTTAATTGACTATAAATAGTTGCCGAAGCTTAATTAGTTATAACTAACATCATTTATTGAATTGTCAATTCATCTGCTCAACAGTCTCTCCACAGTTGTGCATTTGAGTGCCATAAAAAGGGTTTTCAATATTTTCTTTGTCACTTATCCAGGTGCTTCCACCATCGTACATAGGACAGTATTGTTTAAATAATTTTCCTTCATACCCTTCTTCCTCAACCCGAGTAATTAACATTTCCGAGATGGACTTAAATTCCGCTCGGAGTTCCTCGATGTCACTGAAGTCATCTTTTGTAAATGAGGTAACCTGTTCTTGTGCAGATTCAAAGTCATCGTTGGAAAGAGCTTCTCGCAGTTTCAGGTATTTCGGAATCAACATCTTCAGATCTCCCTGCATTTGGAGGCCGGAATGATCTTCTGTTTGCTCTATTTCAGAATCATCACTTTCCATATCACCGTGATTGTGAGCTCCCTGATTGTTTCCGGTTCCCGGCTCGCGGTTCATCATACTGAGTTTATCAGAAAGCTGGGCGGCAGCATCCACTTTAAAGGTTCCGTTAGTCACCACTCTTTCTCCCGGCTCCAGCCCGGACTCGATGACGTAATCATTTCCGGCACGCGAGCCCAATAATACTTCGCGTGCTTCAAAAGCCGGGATGTCACCTTGTGATACATCTACAAAAACAATGGAACGCTTGCCAGTCCACATAACAGCCGATCTTGGAACCAGCAGTTTTTCTGTTTGGGCTGAACCGGATGAGATCACGCCTTCCGCAAACATACCGGGCTTCATTCGAGTGTTGGGGTTATTTGTGACAACACGGACTTTTACCGTGCGTGAATCAGTATTCAGGAAAGGCTCAATAAAATCGACTTCTCCGCTAAAAGTTTGGCTGCCTAAAGAGGAAACCTGAAACTCAACTTCATCACCCTTCGAAAGCCCACCGATAGCGGATTCATAAGCCTCAAACTCGATCCAAACATCGGAAAGATCCGCAATCCGATACATTGCCATACCTTCCATAATATGATCTTCCCTGGAAATGCTGATCTCTGATACATAGCCGGAAACAGGAGCAAAGAAATCTAGCTCCTCCATCACCTCACCGGATCGCTCGATCTGATCTATGGTTTCTTCCGGGAATTCCCAAAGCATCAGCTTACGTCGCGCAGACTCATACAGCCGCGGATTTTGCTCTTTGAATCGGGCCGTTTCCAGTAATTCCCTTTGAGCTGTTATGAGCTCAGGAGAATAAATGGAGGCTAGTCGCTGTCCTTTACGGACATAATCGCCTGAAAAATCAACATATAACTCCCGAACACGTCCGGGGAAATGAGCGGTAATATTAGAAACCAAATTTTGATTTACTACAACTTTCCCCGGGAGTCGGGTTTCTTTAACCGGGATTCCCAGCCGCACATCTGAGGTCTGAATATCTGCCAAAGCCATGGCGGCTTGCGAAATCCTCACGGCATTGGGGTTTTGGACTGAGCCGTCATCTTCGTCTAACTCATTAGCAGGAATTAATTCCATTCCACATATTGGGCAATCCCCCGGTTCATTTTCACGTACTTGCGGATGCATGCTACATGTGTACACAATGTTTCCTTCTTCATCCGTATGTGTTTCTGCTATATGTTCCTCCAAAGACTGAGGCTCAGATGTTCCTCCAAAGAATAAATATCCGAGAAAGAGTCCACCCAATAGCAGTCCGGAGTAAATAAGTATGTTTTTAGTTTTCATGATTTTGAGTTTTGGGTCGTGAGTATTGAGTATTGAGTTTCTCACGACTCAATACTCACTACTCACTACTAATTATTTAGATTTAAATTTTTTTTTCCGGTTAGGTAATCGATATATGCCGCCGCTTTATGTTGTACCGTTCTGGACTGAATGCGTTTGAGTTGGTATTCCAGTTTTTTGCGCTGCATCCGCAGAATCTCCTCAAAATCTGAACTGTCGGAGGAATAGGATTCCATCATAATGTCGATGGCCTGAGTGATGCGTTGAATTTGTTTTTGGTTATAAAGGGTGAATTTTCTCTGGGCATCTTCGTAGTCCCGCAAGGATGCATCCAATTCAGTTTGCAGTGAATTTTCTCGGGAGGAGATCTGAAATTGGACATCCTGAATGTTTCGTTCAGACTGTTGTACTTTGGCGTTATTCTTTTTCCCAAAAAGGGGCACTTTGAATCCGGCCATAACCATAAGTGCATCCTCTCCGCTGTTAGCCACGTTCGGCATATCGGTCTCACCGGTAAAGATGTAATCCACACCTAGTTTGATGCCCGGTCTATTCTGCTTTTGAGCCAGTGATCTCATTTCTTTGGAAGAGGCTTCCTGATATCGGAGTCGGTTTAAATTGGGATTTTGTTGCTGAATTTGAGCCATAAGTTCCTCCCGGGAATTAATTTCAGTTTCTCCCAAAGAATCAGGCAATATGATCTTCGAGCTCTCACTACGGTTCAGTAACTCATTCATTCTTTGAAGCAAGACCTCCCGATTGTCTTGTAATAATTCGATCTGAATATTAAGATCCTCTTCTTCAATTTGAGCTCGCAACACATCAACTTGAGTGGCACGATCGGTTTCATAACGAGACAAACTCAATTCCACCAGGGAATTCAGGATCATTTGGTTTTCTTTAGCTAAGCGAATGCTTTCATCGAGTTCATAGATCTCCAGAAGTGTTTGCTCAACTTGCAGAAAGATGCGATTCCGGCTTTCCTGAAAGGATTCAAAGGATGCTTTTGCCCGGATATCAGAAACCGAGCGTTGATCTCTCAGAGAGCCAAACCAAGGCAGCATTTGTGAAACGGATATTCGCCCTTGCTGCGGTCCCAATCTTGTCTCTATGGGTTTGATGAAATAAGAAAATGAAACCTCCGGGTCAGGCAAAGTTCCCATTATGGAGCTTTCTTCCAAAGCCGATAGATACTGCTGGTATTTAGATTTCAGTTCCGGATTGTTTTCGGCTGCTTCTTGCTGGTAATCGGCAATGGATTGGGCATAAGTTGTGAAAGGCAGTATAACTAAGACCAACAATGATATTAGTCGCAGAGAATACAATAGGTACGCTGAGTGATTTCTTTCCTGCTTATTCAATGTTGAATAGTGGATGTTCCTTGATCGCTGTTCTTCTCTCATTTCAAACTCCGTTTCATTTTAAGTTCTTTCCACATGTAATAAAGCACCGGTATCACCAACAAAGTGATAACCTGTAAAAACATCCCGCCTACACTTGGGATTGCCATCGGGACCATGATATCTGCACCGCGGCCGGTGGAGGTGAGCACGGGCAGCAACGCCAAAATGGTAGTTGCTGTTGTCATCAGTGTGGGACGAATTCTTCGGGTGCTTGCTTCGATCACAATTTCCCTTAACTCAGCCGATGTCGTTGGTTTCTTGCGGTCAAAAAGCTGATCAAGATAGGTGGCCATCACCACGCCTCCATCTGCTGCAATGCCAAATAGGGCGATAAAACCGACCCAAACGGCCACACTTAAATTCACGGTTCCCATCTGAAAGAGATCGCGAATATTCTGTCCAAATACATCAAAGTTCAGGAACCAACCCTGACCGTAGAGCCAGACGAGAAGGAAACCACCTGCCCAGGCCACAAAAATGCTGCTAAAGATCATGGCGGTAGTACTAACTGAACGGAACTGGAAATACATGATCAGAAAAATGATAGCCAGAGCAATCGGCAGAATGATACTTAGCCTTTTCTCAGCCCGCACCTGATTTTCATAATTCCCGGCAAACTCAAAGTTGATGCCAGCCGGTATCGTCAAATTTCCGGAATTCACATTGTCCTGAATTTCACGCCGGGCATTTTCTACCACTTCCACTTCGGCATAGCCGTCGACCTTATCAAAGATCACGTATCCGACCAAGAAAGTGTCCTCACTTTTTATAGCCTGTGGGCCCTGTCGGTATTTGATTTCAGCAAGCTGAGCCAATGGAACCTCGGTTCCTGTTTTTGTTGGCACTAAGAGTTCACCCAGTGCTTCGGGATCACTTCTCAGCTCCCGTGCAAAACGTACCCGAATGGGGTAGCGCTCGCGTCCTTCAACCGAGGTGGAAACTGCCATTCCGCCCACACCCATTGACATGAACTGTTGGGCATCCTGAACTGAAAGTCCATAGCGAGCCAGTTGCTCACGATTCCAATCTACTTCCAGATATGGTTTTCCCACAATACGCTCAGCAAATACGGAGGACGCTTTTACGCCCTCTGCTTCACGAAGTACTTCTTCTAATTCAAGGCCAAAACGCTCAATTTCGAGCAGGTCATTCCCTTTTACCTTCACACCCATGGGAGCTCGCATACCGGACTGTAACATCACAAGTCGTGTTTCAATGGGTTGAAGTTTGGGGGCAGAAGTAGTTCCGGGAATGCGGGAAACGGAAACGATCTCATCCCAAATATCGTCAGGAGATTGAATATAATCTCTCCACTGTCGGTAATACTCCCCGTTTTCATCGGGGATCAATTCACCTGTTTCATCTTCCACAAACTCGCCAGCTTCATTTACTTGAAAGCGAATCCGCCGGCCATTTTCATCCGTTTTGTATTCTGATTTATAGAGTATGATATTCTCGAACATTGAAACCGGGGCAGGGTCTAAAGCTGATTCAGTACGGCCCATTTTACCAACTACTGTTTCGATTTCAGGAATTGCGTTAACAGCGATATCAATTTTACGCATTACATCCTCGGCTTCTTCCACTCCTGCGTGAGGCATGGTAGTAGGCATCAACAGGAAGGCACCTTCATCGAGGGCGGGCATAAATTCCTCTCCAAGTCCGGGAAAGGTTTCGGAGGCGGAATTCCACGCAGAAGTTTGGCGGACATCCAACCCAAAAACATCAAAACTCTTGGCTATAAAACCAAAGGTGGTGGCAAAGCCCAGCCAGATCATCACCCCAAGAACCACAAATGCGGATGGGATAGACAGGAAGGCTTTCTTATGGTCCAGGCACCAACCAATGATGCCTTGATAATATTTGATGATGAGCCAGAAAGCGGTCAGGATCAAGGCGATCAATATTACAATGAAGATAAGATTTCCGGCAAAAGAAACGGAGGGGCCAAACGGAAGCCAGTATACTGTTAATAGCCAGGTTACTACAAATACAGACAAGGCATTATTCAAAAACGGAATTCGCTGCCGATAGCTTTCATCTAAAAAATATCCGGCACCATTGATCAGTCCAAAGCCCAAGATCAAGAATCCACCCCAGCCGGAAAGGGTGAACATAGCGAACAACCCACCTATCACTAACAATCCGTTCCAGCTCAGTTTAAATTTTCTATTATTGATCTTAAGCCCGAAGAACCAATGGGCGAAAGGCGGAATGAGTGTGATGGTAATAATGATGGAAGCGATCAACGCAAAAGTCTTGGTATAGGCAAGTGGCTTAAAGAGCTTGCCTTCAGCGGCTATCATGGTGAAGACAGGCAGGAAACTCACAATGGTGGTAGTGATGGCAGTCAATACCGCTCCGGCTACCTCAACCGTGGCGTTGTAAATCACCTCCAGCAGAGATTCATTTTCTTCCATTTCCTCCATATGCCGAAGCATATTTTCGGATAGAATCACCCCCATGTCCACAATGGTTCCGATGGCAATGGCAATTCCCGAAAGCGCCACGATGTTAGCGTCCACGCCGAAGTATTTCATAGCTATGAAAGTCATAAGTACGGCAATGGGCAGCATGGAAGAGATCAAAACGGAAGTTCGCAGGTTCATCACCATAATGATGATGACAATAATGGTAATCAGAATCTGGAGGGAGAGGGCTTCTTCCAGTGTACCCAAAGTTTCATCAATCAGCGTGGATCGGTCATAAAAAGGCACAATGGTAACTTTTGATTCGGAGCCATCATCCAGAGTTTTAGAAGGCAGTCCGGCTGATATCTCTTCGATCTGTGCTTTTACATTATCAATTACCTGTTGAGGATTAGCTCCCTGTCGAGCAACCACCACGCCGCCTACAGCCTCCGCTCCGGCTTTATCCAATGCGCCTCTTCGCGGAGCCGGCCCCATACTTACAAATCCCACATCCTGAATACGAATGGGTGTATTATCTACCACTTTAACCACGGCCGACTCAAGGTCTTTCAGGTTTTTAATATAGCCCAAGCCTCGCACAAGGTATTCGGCGTTGTTCATCTCTATGGTACGTGCCCCGGTTTCGGCATTTGCCTTTCGTACGGCATCAATAACTTGTGAAAGAGTAACCTCATAAGTTTTTAATTTGTTGGGGTCGATATCTATCTGGTACTCTTTAACATATCCCCCGATGGAGGCGACCTCTGCTACACCTTGTGCCCCGGAAAGGCCGTACTTAACATAAAAATCCTGAAGAGAACGCAACTCTTGTGGATCCCATCCACCTGCGGGATAACCATTTTCATCCCGACCTTCCAGTGTGTACCAGAAAATCTGTCCCAACGCCGTGGCGTCCGGACCAAGTGCAGGTTTGGCGGTTTCCGGTAATGTTCCAGCCGGCAGGGAATTCAGCTTTTCCAAGATCCGTGAGCGACTCCAGTAAAACTCCACATCCTCTTCAAAGATCACATAGATGCTGGAGAGTCCGGTCATCGACGTACTCCGGACGGTCTTCACCCCGGGTACAGTCAGTAATTGCGTGGTAAGCGGATAGGTTACCTGGTCTTCAATGTCCTGCGGAGATTGACCTTCCCATTCGGTATAAACGATCTGTTGGTTTTCACCAAGATCAGGGATGGCATCTACGGGCACCGGGTCATTGGGCAGGAAACTCAGGTTCCAGTTGAAGGGAGCTACAGCAAGTCCCCAGCCTACCAGGACTAGTAATAGCAGTACAGCTGGAAGTTTATTTTCCAGGAAAAACCGGATGGTTTTGTTTAGCATGTTATGGTTATTAGGAATTGGTTAATTGTTAATCATTCGTACGGGCAAAGCCTGTATGAGTGATTTCGATTCAACAAGTAATACCAATTCCTAAATCAGAAAAGACTCGTTAGCGAGATAGATAAGAGGAGGGGAATAAGAATCCGATGTAAGAAAAGAAGGAGCATCGAATTCTGTTTTAGTGGTGTGATTTTCTTCCAACACTTGAACAACAACCAACATCTGTGTTTTCACTTTTTGGAAAACTGGAGCTTCAGTTTTAACAGGTGCTTCATCTATGGAGCAGGCACACGCAAATCCAAGATTATGAGCCTTATGGTGTGTTTTATCCGTTTTGGGGTGATGTTGGTTTTCCGGCATTTCAGCAGGTTGTCCGTTCATGGGACAATCTTCCCCATGCTGACTCATTGGCTGCATAGGATGCTGCATTTCCTTCATTTCATCACACACATCCTCCGACATGGCCTGAAGGCCTGAAGGAATGGAAACCCCTATCAGGATACTCAGGCTAAGCAGAGAGGCAATAAATCGATATGTCGCAGAAATTTTCACAAGCCTAAATTAGTCAAGGGAACAGTGAATTCAAAGCGGGGCAGGAAGCAAGTCAGGATCTGATAAATGATTAACAGGATTTGGTAAGGTCGGTGGCGTTGGTAATTCACTAGTATTGAGAAAAGGTTTAAAGCTCGAGCTTTAATAGCGCTGCGAGTTGCTTAAAACAGAAATTGATATAAGACTATAGAAATAAAAACCAGCACAGTTGTAGTTTTCGAACCACAACCAGGTGGAGTGTTCTCAATATCCGTATTTTTGATCATGTTGGCAGTTATTGGTTTGCCACTATCGATATGATCTTTAGCTTCTTTTAATCCCATACCTGTAGCCTGTCGAAGTATTTTAATGGCCTGAATCTTCTTGCCATCTCTAACTTCCGCGTTGATTTGATTGATTATGTCTTCAGGTGTACTCATGGTTCAAATCCTATATAATTAATAAAACGTCTTATTTTTGATGGTCCCGTCGTTAATATTTCTTAGAATTAGCAAAATTAATTCTATACAAACAAGCTCAATCACTCTCCAAAAAATTCAGCAAACCCGGTCATTTAAATCGGCTGAATAAAAGTTATTGACCTTTTGCCCCAGGTGGCCTGTCCCACTGCTCTACCCATATATATCCTCTGATTCGAACTCAGTTTTCGATTCTCAAATAATTAATCTCACATCCGTATATTTGGCTTTGCTACTTCATTCGAATAACCCATTAATTTAAGCAAGAGGCCTCTCCATTAGCCCCGATTCTAAAAAGCGCTACATCCTGATTCTTGGTATCGTCTTCATTGCCTTGTCAATGCGTTCGCCGCTGTCAAGTGTGGGGCCACTTACAGAATTTATACAAAATGCTTTGGGCCTTTCCTACAGTATGGTCGGGTTGGTCACCACGCTTCCTCTTATCTGCTTTGCTGCTTTGTCCGGCTTCACACTTTATTTTACACAACGATTTGGCTTGGAAGTTACCTTGGGAGCCGCACTGTTCATTTTAACTGTTGGCACCGTTGGCAGGTCTTTTGCTAATATTCCGGCCTTATACATGGGGACTCTCTTTATTGGAATCGGGATCGCCATTATGAATGTGCTAATGCCTTCCATAGTCAAGCGGGACTTCCCGGAGCGTTCAGGATTAATGACTAGTATGTATTCCGGGGTGATGGGAGTTGGGGCGACGCTGGGGGCCGGCGTAAGTGTTCCCTTGGCTCATACCACTAACTGGCAATTCTCGTTAGGAAGTTGGGCAATTCTAGCATTTTTGGGAATGTTGTTCTGGATTCCACAGCTCAGAAACCGAACAAAGCCTAAAAACCCAATTCATATTATTTCAGCAATCAAAAAACTAGGTGCCTCTCCTATAGCCTGGCAGATTGCTCTCTTCATGGGATTACAATCTCTCATCTTCTATGCTATTCTTGCCTGGCTTCCGGAGATATTGATCGACAGAGGCATGACCCAAACAAAAGCAGGTCTGGTTTTATCAATTTCCCAAGGGACCGGAATCCTTGGTTCACTGATCATTCCTGTTGTTGCCGGTCGGTTTAAAGACCAGCGAAGAATTGTAGTAGTTACCGGCGCTATGGAAATTATAGGTATTGCAGGAATCCTGATCACGGAAACCTTTATGGTTTCTGTCTGGGCCGGAATTTTGGGATTTGGTTTGGGTGGAAACTTCAGCCTGGCGCTGCTATTCATGGTCTTGCGTGCTGATTCAGCTGAGCTAACTACCGGACTTTCCGGGATGGCTCAATCCGTCGGTTACTTTGTAGCCGCCTTCGGCCCGGTATTTTTTGGATTTATTCATGACCTGACCAATAGCTGGAATATTCCAATCTACAGCATGTTGGCCATTGCTGTTTTGCAACTAGTAATCGGGTTGGGCGCGGCTAAGGACAGGGTCATATACGAAAATTCGTGATTTCTCTACCATCTTTATATTTATTTTTGATTCTGCTGCCCTGCTAGCAGCTATGACTTAAGACTTGCTGGTGCTATCACTGATCCTCAAGCTTTACAATACTTTCCCTGACCTCATCTGTCATTTCTTTGCGGGCCTTTCCGAGTTCGTAATGAGCTTGTAAGCCAAGCCACATCTCAGCACTGGTACCGAGGGCAATGGAAAATCGCAGGGCTGTGTCTCCCGTTACAGTACGCCGCCCCCGAACGATCTCATTTACACGATTGGGTGAGACTGAAATACGGCGAGCAAATTCACGTTGGCTTATATTCAGGGGCTCTAAATACTCTTCCAGTAATATTTTTCCAGGATGAATCGGCTTAACTTTTTTATCAGTACTCATGGGTATTCATTTTATTAGGGATAATTATTTGATCATAGTGTCTCTTGTCTCGTTATACATAACAATGTAGCTAATTTATTAGTTTAATGTCTATTGTTCTTTAAGGTGTGGTTAGTTACTTTTTTCAGAAAAGGGGCTCCTATGCAAGAACACGAAAAAATAGACTATGTAGAATTTCCGGCCAGTGATCTGGGATCCACCAAGAAATTCTTTACCAAGGTATTCGAGTGGGGATTCACAGACTATGGTCCTGAGTACACCTCTTTTGCAGATGAAGGAATCAATGGCGGGTTTTTTAAATCCAACAAAAAAGGAACTACTGAAACTGGAAGTGCTCTTATTATTTTTTATAGTAAAGACCTGGAGGCTACGCAAAAGAAAGTAGAAGAAGCCGGTGGTAAGATCGTCAAAACGACTTACTCTTTTCCGGGTGGGCGTCGATTTCACTTCACTGAACCAAGCGGTAATGAATTTGCAGTGTGGTCAGATAAAAACTGATCGAATTTGATAATTTAAATTCTACGAAAAGAAACCAATAACATGGAAGGTCTGAGAATGAAATGACATGTTGGATATAAATACTGCCGTTATTCCTCCCATTTATTTTCGCCCGGAGCAAGAACAGCTTATTTATGAAATAAAAAAGGACCGGACCTCAAGAGATCCAATCCTTAATAATTGTAGTCAAGAAATTGTGAACTTATTCAGGCCAATAGATTTCAGGCAATCCATTGCTTACTAATAAGCCACTATAATTTTTCACCGATTGATTTTTTATAGTATTAAGTTCCTTTTTCAGGTCGGACCATTCTTTTAAGTAATCTCTGGTAACATCTCTTGAGCCAGCTGTAACAGGAATATTTTTACCCATTTGGGTTAAGAAATCCTTAAATCTAAGTAGTAGTCTTGCTTCAAATTGGTAATTGTGTTGTCCTGTACGCATCTCTTTTTGTAAGATTTCTGCAATCCAATCTTCAATAGTTTGGTTTAAAGCAGCGCCTTTATCTTTTACTTCTTTGTTGTCTGAAACATCTAAAGCAAAATTAATTTGGCGTTGCACTTGACGCAGGTCGCGAACACCTTTAGACATTTCGGTTGCAGCTGCGAATAAAGAAGCAGAAAGCTTATCTCGTTCAGCGAATGAGGCGGCAGCGTTTGGAATGCTGCTAAGAATATTGGGATGAATTTTAAGTTCAAAATCTTGTGTTTGACTGAAATCACCGATACTCAATTTCACCTTATACTTACCGGGTGCGGCATCATATGCGCTCAAGTTACGGCTGGTAGTTGTAACCTCTTTAATACAATCGAACATACCAACTCGCATATTCCAATTGTAAACATGAGCACCTGAACTTCTTTCTAATTGTGGTCTTTTCATAGAATCACATTGTGTTGGGGCCTCATTAGTAGCTTCGGAATGAACAATATTTCCTTTACTATCTATTATTTCCATTGACATCGGAACATCTTTACCAACTTCTTTATTAAGCACATATGTAATTTGTAAGTCTGAGGGAGCATTCTCTCCAGGAGCTACATCTACGCTATATGAAATGGAGATTCCAGTGTTAAAGTCACGGGGCTTATATAGATAATAATCTGCATTTGCTACCTTGTCAGAAATCTGGTGTAATGGAGTTAGATCATCTAAAATCCATAATGCACGTCCCTGGGTAGATACCACTAAATCTTTTCGCTTAACTCTAAGATCGGTAATGGGTACTTCCGGAAGGTTATTCTGAAGAGGTTGCCAGTTTCTCCCATCGTTAAAAGAAACAAAAACCCCGGTTTCAGTACCCGCATAAAGTAATCCTTTTCTGTCAGGATCTTCTCTTACTGAGCGAGCAAATGTATTATTAGGAATACCAGTTACTATCTTTTCCCATGATGATCCGTAGTCATTGGTTTTATAAATATATGGAGTAAAATCATTCATTTTATAACCAGCAACAGCGATATAAGCAGTAGCGGGATCATGGGGGGATGGCTCAACTACATTAATAATGGCTTCCGGTAAACCCTTTGGGGTGACATTTGTCCATGTTTCCCCTGCATTTTCAGAAACATGTACTAAACCGTCATCAGAGCCCACCCAAATAACACCTTCTTTAATCGGAGATTCTTCGATGTTGAAAAGGTTATTATAACTTTCGGCAGTAATTTGCTCATTAGAAATTGGGCCTCCGCCTTTACCTTGATGGTCTTTATTATTTCTAGTGAGATCTTTACTTATTACATCCCAGTTTACTCCTCTATCAGTTGATTTCATTACATACTGAGAACCATAATAGATCACAGAGGGGTTGTGAGGAGAAACAAGCACCGGTCCATTCCAATTGGCTCTATATTTTAAATTCTTAGGTTGCTCGCCACTAACTCTTTCAGGGTAGGGTCTAACCATTCTAACATTATCAATTTCGCTATCCCACTCAATGAAGTTACTGGCAAAATAGGTAGAATAAATAAATCGAGGGTTGTCAGCGTCAAATCCAACAGTTGAGGATTCACCGGCACGGATAATATTCCAATGCATCTCACCAATTCCACCATCAGATGTTCTACTATCAATTACGATAGAGCTATTATCTTGCTGTCCGGAATAAACACGGTATGGATATTGATTATCAGTTATAGCACGATAAAACTGTCCGGTAGGCTGATTCCTGATTGATGACCATGTATCTCCACCGTTGTAAGTGACGGCACCACCACCATCATTGGCATTGATCATATTCTCGCTATTTTCCGGGTTGATCCACATATCGTGATGATCAACATGAGTAAACCTATTCCCGGAAAATGTTTTGCCACCATCGATAGACTTCATTGCGTAGCTATTTAAAACCCATAGTTCATCCTCATCTGAGGGATCTGCAACAATATGCATATAGTACCAGGCGCGAGCATAAGTTGTTGGGTCATTTGATGTCTGCACAAAGCTTTCACCACCATCATCTGAGCGATATACCCCTCCTTCTTTGCCCAATGCTTCAATAGCCATATAAACTATCTTTGGGTTTGCAGGTGATATAGAAACTCCCATTTTCCCTTTCAGTTCAGGGAGCCCTTTAGTTATTTCTTTCCAGGTTTTACCGGCATCAGTTGTTTTCCAAACTTTACTGCCCGGCCCACCGCTTTGAACATACCATGGCTTTCGATTAAAATCCCAGGAAGTAGCCATCATAATGTCAGGATTAGATGGATCTACACTTAGATCAGCAATACCTGAATTTTCATTCACATATAGAACCTTCTCCCAGTTTTCGCCGCCATCTTTGGTTAAGTAAATACCTCGTTCCTCATTTGGTCCCCAAGGGTTACCTTGCGCAGCTACGTATACTACATCGGGATCTTTTGGGTGGATAAAAACCCGGCTAATATGTCGAGTAGCTTCTAGCCCAATATGTCTCCATGTTTCTCCGGCATCGGTTGATTTATAAACACCATCACCATGAGATGTTTTAACCCCACGAACGGGACCCTCACCTGTTCCAACGTATATGATATTGTTGTCTGAAGGAGCTACCGTAACGTCACCTATTCCTGTCGTATTAAAATAACCATCAGAGATAACATGCCAGGTAGTACCACCGTCTGTTGTTTTCCAAACACCGCCTCCGGTTGTACCCATATAATAAGTATAGATATCTCCTTGGATACCTGTAACCGTAGTTGACCGGCCTCCACGAAAAGGACCAATATTACGATATGTTAACGTTTCATAGAGTGTTTCATCAACGGGATAATTGGATATTTTTTCCTGTGCATTTGAGGGAAAATATATTCCCAAACAAAAAATTAGTGCTAAAAGAGAAAGCTTTTTCATTGGTAAGAAGTTGAAGTTCAAGGTTTAGGCGGTTCAAAGAGAAGATCTGCCGTTTTGAACGTACTGATTATTTTTAGTACAAAAAAAACGGTATAAACTTTTTACATAATTGTAAACTAATTCGTTAAGCTTCAAGAGGTTGAAAACAATTATGAGTATTCAAAATTAGATAAGTCTTTCTATAAATCCTGTAACGTAAATCTCAGTTGAATGTAGTTTCTTCTACTTCTGTTTACCTTAATACTATGGAAAAAATGACACTGCATATAAAGAACATGGTTTGTGATCGCTGTGAGATGGTTATAGAGACCGCTTTAACGGCCCTTGGATTGGAAGTAACCCATGTACAATTAGGAAAGGCGGAAGTCACCCGTAAAGGTGATAAACCTACCATGCATGAAATAGAGAAAGAGCTGGAGCGGTTTAATTTTGGGGTCATAAAGGATCAGGAACTGATCGTGGTGGAAAAAGTAAAGACCACTCTCATTCAATGGGTGGATTCCGGTGAGCTGGAATCCGATGAAACTTCTCTTTCTGATCATCTGGCAAAAAATCTAAACAAAAGTTACGCTACGATCTCCCGGGTTTTTTCAAGGAAGGAAGAGATAACTATTGAAAAATATTTCATTCGCCTGAAGATAGAGAAGGCCAAGGAATTGGTAGAATATGGAAATTTGAGCTTCAGTGAGGTTGCATATCAACTTGGGTATAAAAATTTGCAGCACCTCTCCCGCCAGTTCAAGGAAATAACGGGAATGAGTATGAGCGAATACCAAAAGCTTCAAGATCCCGAGCGAAAATCCCTGGATAAAATTTAGAAACATTCATGATAGAGTCGCTATTCACAGAACCCTGGTGGATGTATGCAGCTGTATTCGTTGCAGGGATGGGTGCTTATATTGTATCTGTGATTTCCGGAGGTGGTGGTTCACTGCTTTTGATTCCGGCCATAAATTTTATGTTTGGGCCGAAGGTTGTAGCCCCCATCATTAATCTTGGAGATCTAATTGGGCGCCCTTCACGACTCATTATTTTCTGGGATGATATCAGGTGGGATGTTTTAAAATGGTACGCTCCTGCTGCTATAACAGGCGTGTTACTTGCCGGGTGGTTATTTACCAGGGTGGATGCGAGCTGGTTTCAGGTTATTATTGGTGTCTTTTTGGTGAGTACGGTTTTTCAATATCAGTTTGGAAAAAAAGAGCGAACGTTTCAAATGAAGAAGTGGTACTGGCTTCCTCTTGGCGTTGGGGTGGCTTCTATTTCTACTATTGTGGGTGGACTTGGGCCTGTACTAAATCCGTTCTATCTGAATGCCGGAATTCTGAAAGAAGAAATGATAGCCACCAAAACAGCCAATTCTTTTTTTATGGGAGTTGTTCAGATCGGAACTTATTCTTTTTTAGGTGCGCTATACGGAGATCTATGGATCTTGGGAATTGTGTTAGGACTTGGAGCTACGGCGGGAAACCTGGTCGGCAAAAAATTACTCAGTTCTATGACCGACAAAACGTTCCGAAAATATGTGCTTGCCGTTATGGTGCTTAGTGGTCTGTATATGATTATATCCAAGATGGGAATTTTATAGAAATGAATAACACGGAAGCAACAAAACACCAAAAACTATGCTAAAGCTCAAAATCCCTCCCGCTTTTGTATTTTTGATCTGCATTGGTTTGATGTGGGCTTTAGACAACCAAATCACCGATTGGTTTGTAATAGATCTAGACCAATGGGTACTAAGGATAATATTGGCTTTTGGTGTTCTTTTTGGATTAGGAGGGGTAATTCAGTTTAGGAACAATTCAACAACTGTTGATCCACACCATCCAGAGAAAGCCCGTATGCTGGTAACATCCGGAGTATATAAATTCAGCAGAAACCCAATGTATCTTGCCATGTTTCTAATACTTTTGGGTGGAATGATAAAATTTGGAGAACCGGCGGGTATAATAGTTCTAATCTTTTATGTTTGGTACATAAATAAATTTCAGATCAAGCCAGAAGAAGAAATAATGGAGCAGAAGTTTGAGGAAGAGTTTTTAGAATATAAAAAAGCAGTTCGCCGGTGGATTTAATGCGCAACCTGTTAACAGACCTCACAACAGCTTTCCGGTTTACTGTTGGCTAAAGTATTCGATTTTTCTGTTTCAAAAAAAGAGCGGAATGTGAATGGATCATTCGAAAACTTTCTCTGAACTCTTATTGCATTGGCAATCGCAATAAGGGCAACACCTACATCAGCAAAAATAGCTTCCCACATGGTTGCCAGGCCAACGGTGGCAAGAGCCATCACCAAGACCTTGATCCCTAAGGCAAAGCCAATATTCTGCCAAACTACTTTATGGGTAAATTTTGCAATATGAATAGCCTGTGGAATTTTTGAAGGCTGATCAGTTTGAATAACCACATCCGCGGTTTCGATGGCAGCATCCGAACCGATACCTCCCATCGCAATTCCAACGTCTGCCAAAGTGATCACCGGAGCATCATTCAACCCGTCACCTACAAATCCAACTACATGATCTGAATCCAAAGCATCTTTAACTTTTTCATATTTTCCGTCAGGTAGTAATCCGCCAAAAGCTTGATCTATGCCCAGTTTCTTGGCTATAGCATCCGTGGTTTCCTGATTATCACCTGAGAGCATGATCAATTTTCTTACCCCTAAATTCCTAAGTTCCTCCAAGGCTTGTTTAGCATCCGCTTTTATTCTATCGGAAATTAAAATGGTTCCGATATGAATTCCATCCTTTGCCACATATACGCATGCAGAAGGTTTTTCATTACCGATTTCAGAAACGGAAACTTCGTTCTCCTCCAATAGTTTTCGATTGCCGACCAGAATTTCCCCTTGCCCGATAGTTCCTTTTAGCCCTCGTCCCGGGATTTCCTGAATATTTCTGGCTTCCGGTATTTCCTGTCCCTTGGTATTTTGTAGAATGGCTTTTGCAACAGGGTGTGAAGAGTGTTGTTCTAATGAAGCGGCCAGTTTTAATATATTTGAAGTTTCATGACCGTTAGCAGGATGAATTTTTTGTACTTCAAAAACACCTTCAGTCATGGTACCGGTTTTATCGAGGAACAAGGTTTTCATTTTTCGAAGTTGATCAAGATAATCGGAGCCTTTCAGGAGAATTCCATTTTGTGAAGCCGCCCCGATCCCTCCGAAGTATCCCAATGGAATTGAAATCACTAAGCCACACGGACATGAAACCACGAGGAAGATTAGTGCACGATAAAACCAATCTTCAAATATATACTGTTCCACAAACAGCCATGGAAAGAAGGTAAGTGCTACTGCCAGCCAGACCACGATGGGTGTGTACACCTTGGCGAAACGAGTCATAAACCTTTGGGTAGGAGCTTTGCGCTGTGAAGCTTCCTGTACCATATTCAAAATATCAGAAAGGCGGGAGTCTTCATATCCCTTAGTCACTTTTATCCGCACCGGGACAAGCTCGTTGACAGAGCCGGCCCAGACTTCTTCTCCGGCAATCCGAGTCATAGGCTTCGACTCTCCGGTTAAAGCCGCAGTATTAAAAGAAGCACGATCTGTAAGCAGTTCTCCATCCAGCGGAACTTTAGACCCGGATTTTACCTGAATGATCTCTCCGGTTTCTACTTCAGAAGGATGGACTTCTTCTGTCTCCCCGTTTCGTTCAACCCGGGCAACATCTGGTTGCTGGTTTATGAGTGATTCAATGGAATGGCGGGCTTTTCGTACAGCACTTCCCTGGGCATATTCTCCGATCATATAGAACAACATTACAGCAACACCTTCGGCATATTCTCCAAGAATAAAAGCACCAACGGTTGCAATGCCCATTAGCAGGAATTCACTGAAAATGGTTCCTTTTTGGAAAGATTTGAACGCTTTTATCCATACCGGCCCTCCTACAAATAGGTAAGAGATTAGGTAAAAAAGCAAGAATACATACTCATTTCCCTGAAAAGTGATCCAATGCTGAACGGCCAAAGCCGCAATTAAAAAAACGGCGGACCAAAAGACCTCGTAATACTTTTTAACGAATTCCATGTAGATGGAGTAGGTTTTAATTTGCAAACCTAAAGTATTAAGAGGGATAAAGAGAGTCTTACACTATTGCGTAATTCTTGTGCAGGATTGTGTTAGACCTCATCAATGGAAATGCGTCGGTTTTCCTTGATCTCGCTGAAATGGGAAGGAGACAATCCTGTTTCTTTTTTGAACTGCCTGGAAAAGTGTTGCTGACTGCTATAACCAAGATCATAGGCAATCTCGCTGAGGCTTCGCTCGCCGTAAACGATTAATTCTTTGGCGCGTTCAATTTTTTGGAGGATGTAGTAGCGTTCAATGGATTTCCCTTCCACCCCGGAAAATAAACGGCTCAGTTGCTGATAATCTTTATGTAGCTTTTTAGAGAGATAATCAGAAAGCGGATTCTCAAGTTTTTCACCTGTTCGGGCTAGCTGAATGACAAGCTGTTTAATTTGCTCAACCAAGCGGCTATTTTGGTCATTAATGACATCAAAACCATGCTGGCGAATAAGTTCGGTAAATTCTTTTTGCTGTTTTAGCCCAATCGGCTTTTTGAGAGTGACTTCACCTAAATCAATTTCTTTAACAGGAAATCCGGCCTGGTCCAGTTTTTCCCGGAGTACTTCACTACAGTGGCTGCATACCATGTTTTTTATATGGAAATGTTGATGTTTCATACCTCGAAAAGTAGCAAAGGAAGGAGACCATTCCCAATAACAATCAGAATATAGGTCCGGAATTAATAAAATTAAGGTGCACTGACCAAAACAATATTTTCAGCGACAAATCCTTTGTCATTCTCGGTGATATCGAACTCAAAGATAAGTTCCCGGCTAGGTAGGTAGGAGGTATCAAAATCATCTTCGAATTGTGAGATGTGTGCAAAAACGGTTTTGTAAGGAGATTCTTGATCCCTTGAATCAGTGATCCATAAGCAGTCTTCCTTTCGGGTGAGGAACCGGAGAAATCCATAGCCTTCATCCTGAGTGAAGTCATAACATACACCGCGAACTCGAGACCCATTTTTTCCCCATTCATAGGGAGAGTCGATCGGTAAAAGTCCGGGAATCAGATATCCGGATACAGAAGAGTCCACACTTCTTTTTAGAGAGGAGGAGACATTATCAAAACCAACCAGTTCAACTCGGCATCCTTTATTTTGGAGAGCATTTACCACACTCACGTAGCTTCCACTGCTGCTCAGTAATACTACTTTGTCCAGATGGTCTCCCTGCACCAGCAGGTCAACGGCCATATCCATATCAATGGTAGACTTTGTGATCTTTTCACCTGTTTCGTAATTGGTATAGGTTTGAACGGGTTTTTCCGTCACTTTATATTCAAAATCACGAAGTACCTCACAAAATCGCTGTGTCTTTTTACGGTACTCATGATCTTCCTTTAGTCGATCTGCATCATAACATAAATAGACGTTAAGGCGAGAGGCTATCCCTCCACCTCTGCAGGCAAACATTCGTAAAATATCATATCTGAGTCCATAGCCGCCATTCATGGTTACGTTAACAGCGTCTACAAAAATTCCTACTCGTTCATTAGTCTTCATAATAATATCCAGTGCTGGTCTTTATTTAATAATATGCTGTGGGGTAAATAACCCACTATCTGATTTAACTCCAAGTACGCCAATAAATTAAGCGAAAAAAAAAGATTAGAATCAACCCTTATTAGAAAGGGGCTATTTAAAGCGTAGAACAGTTCGATAGGTGACCAGTCCGGTTACTGTCAATCCAGAAAATAATAATAAGAAGGAGGTTAAAAGGTCCGGGAAACCAAACCCAATGAGGGTTGGCTTTAGGTAGTAAGAGGCTGTTGCGACTAACATTACAGCAAGCCCGGGTACTAACTTATAAGGGACAAGGAATGCATTTCTCGAGTAGTAATATATGAGTGCAGCCATCACTGTATAACTTGACAAGGTAGCAATAGCTGAACCCATCATTCCAAGAAACGGGATCATGATGAAGTTGGCTACAATGGTTATGCCGGCGCCTATCAAGGTGATCTGAGGAAGGCGTTTGGTGGTTTCACTGATAAAAATTCCTGCTGAGAAATTCACATACCATCCCTGAAACCAATACGCCAGCAATAAAACGGGAACAATGCCAAGTCCACTCCAGAACTTCTCATCAACTAAATAGAAATCAAGAAAGGGGACTTTGATCGAAACGATCTGCTCTGCAAAAAGGGCCACGGAAAGAAAGATGGCGGCCGCTGCAAAATTGAACAGCGAGAAAGTTTGTGAAAAAGTTCTTGGTGCAGACTCCTCATCCGATTGCCGCATAAAAAATGGCTGCCAGGCCATGCGAAACATT
The DNA here is from genome assembly GCF_042684365.1 of Gracilimonas halophila. NCBI lineage: Bacteria > Pseudomonadati > Balneolota > Balneolia > Balneolales > Balneolaceae > Gracilimonas > Gracilimonas halophila. Next base: position 269,342 of record NZ_JBHULI010000002.1, read on the forward strand.
TGCACCAATAGCAGCATAAATACAGCCAACTTGTAACAGGCACTGTAAATTCCTACGATATCATCAGCTGAATAATCAGAACCATAGAGAGCTTCAACAGTTTCAGGTTCCATGGATTTAAGAAAAAACCTATCTATCAACTCGTTGATGACATGTCCTAGTCCGGCTGGCACAAAAGGCAGCCCAAAGATGAGGGCTTTAGTGAGCAGTGCCCGATTCCATTCTCCCATAAACATTGGGATGGTGACGATCCAGGTTGCAAGTGCGGTAAGTAATGAAGCGGCCAGATTGCTGATAAATACGGCCTCGATGCCATAATCAAGCCAAAGAATGAGATAGAAATTGAGTCCCAAATTAATAAGAACGTTTCCGGTTTTAATAACAGCAAAAGAGATCGATTTCCGGACCAGCCTCAGCTCAGCAAAAGGAACAATAGCCAAGGTGTCGAAAAATAGAATTCCGAGCATCATCCACAATATGGGATCTCCAGTCTCAAGACCGATCATAGGGGAGATCAAGGGTTGTCCCAACCAAACTGCAATAACAAAGAGCGCAGAGCTTCCCAATAAGAAAAGCTGGAGTGTTTTAAACAGGCTTTTTGCTTCGTCCCGGTCTTTTCCATAACGGATATAAGCGGACTCCATGCCCATGGTAAAAAGCACGTTAAACAAGGCAATGGCAGCAAAGATCAAACTTATGATCCCATACTGATCCTCATCAAAAACACCGGTATGTAGCGGAACCAGGAGGTACCCTATGAATCGGGCAAGCACACTGCTAATGCCGTAGATAAGGGTGTCCGAAAAAAGTTCTTTGAGCTTGGTCAATGTTAATTAGGTGTGTTTAAAGAAGCAGTGGTCAGTGATCAGCTGAGAGCTTTTCGATAGCTTGAATTGCCAAAACATAACTGTATTTTCCCAAGCCGGTGATGATGCCATTCATCACGCTTCCTGTGATCGACTTTTCCCTGAATGCTTCTCTGCCATGAATGTTAGAGATGTGGACTTCAACTTTCGGAATCTCCAAAGGTTCCAGGGCATCGCGAAGGGCTACGGAAGTATGGGAATATCCGCCGGGATTGATCACAAGAGCTTCGGTGCCATCGGATAAGGCAGCTTGGATTTTATTGATCAACTCTCCTTCAACATTGCTTTGATAAAATTCGAGGGTTTGACCGGGAAACTCAGTTTTTAAATAATCTTCCAGCTCAGCAAGGCTTCCGGTTCCATACACGCCGGGGTTTCTTTTACCCAGTAAATTTAGGTTAGGTCCGTTAATGATCAGTATGTTCATAATTCAACTTTTTGTCGGATCTGTTGAGCAAGTTTCCTCATCCCGTCTTCAGTAACTTCTACTTTTTTCCCAAGGCTGAATGCTTGTGTTTCTTTATAGATCGGAATGAGGTGAATATGTGCATGTGGCACTTCCATGCCTTCAACAATAACGCCGGTGCGAATAGGTTTTAACGATCTATCTATAGCCCGGGCAACTTTCTGGGAAAACTTGGTAAGCTCGCCTATTTCATTTGGTTTTAGATCAAAAAAGTAATCGACTTCTCTTTTGGGAATACACAAGGTATGTCCCTTCGCCGCAGGATTGATATCTAGAAAGGCGTAATGCTTTTCATCTTCGGCGATCTTATAGCTAGGGATCTCACCACTTATGATCTTGGTAAAAATGCTCGACATAATTCTGATTGAAAGATGTTAATTTGAGTGAAGATACCATCCAAAAAAGAGAAATCCTTATGAACTCTGCAAGGCTCATGATTCTGAGCATCTTTATTCTATTTGGGTTGATGATGATACCTGCAAGAGCGCAATCTACAGCAGACCAGATAGGCCCGGTTACTGCTGAGGAGATTATAGACCATGACCGGATCTTTCGTATTTATGTGGATAGATATGATCCGGAGGAAGAAGCCATCGAATATTTAAGCTCTCAGGAAGACTCGCTTTCGCTCTATATTTTCTTTGGAAATTGGTGCCGGGAATCAAAAAAATACATTCCCGGACTTATGAAAACACTGAAAATGGTTGATAGTGATTTAATTGAGGCGACTTATATTGGGGTAGATGATCAAAAAAATTATCCGGAATCATTTTTAAATAAGTTTGATATCGAATATATTCCCACCGTTGTGGTTTTAAAAGACGGTTTTGAAATAGGACGTATTGAAGAAAAGCCACAAGGATCAATTGAGTTCGACTTGATTCAAATAGTGAAAAGGCATCAGGGAAAAAGTGACTAAAAAAGTGATTTTTCCCTTGTACTATAATTGATAAATGCCTTATCTTTGGAATCTATTTGAGAATCGGTAGCTCAGTTGGTAGAGCAACGGCCTTTTAAGCCGTGGGTCGAGGGTTCGAGCCCCTCCCGATTCACACTTTTTTAAGAAATTTTTAGAATCTCTCTTGACCAGCCCCAGACGATTGACCTCGGATGGGGTTTTTTTATGGGAATTATATTTGACTAATCTATAGTAACTATCGGCCGAAGTTTTTCTAAAGTCTTTGGCCCGATCCCTCGAATATTAGTGATCTCTTCCACGCTTTTGAACCCCCCATTTTCGGTTCGGTACTCTATGATCCGTTGTGCATAAGAAGGTCCGATGCCAGGTAAAAGCTGAAGAGTGGCTTCATCCGCTGTATTGATGTTGATCGGATACATTACATTAGTTGGGCTCCCGGAATCTACCGCTTCTACGCGAAGTACTTTTGTTCCGATCTTATCAGAGTTCTTCCATAAGCCAAGTTCTTGTTGTCTGGCTTTTGCTTCATATTCTTTAAAAGCGTCTATAGAATCCCGGTTTTGACGGTAGTAAACAGAAGTAGTACCATACCCGTTTTCGAGTAAAAGTTTATTTAGGCTTATGGGCCCATTTTCGGTTTCCATCTCAACATAGGCTTGAAATGCATTGTATCGGGCATCAGGAACTCCGCCATGATATCCCTTGATTCGAACTTTTCGACCCTCCAGTACATTCTGAAGATATTCTGCTGCTGCACCTGAATAGTAACGGGCGGAATCACCACCGGCGTAAATTGAGGGGACATCTACTCCAAGAAAGCGAACACTGTATCCAAAACCCGGTGCAATATCAATTTCGAATCGACTGCCATCAGATATAGAAAATATATCATACCATTTATTTACGTCTACCTCAGGTGCTGGTGGGAAAGTCTCTTCTTTTGCCCGGCTCATTACACCCATAAAATCCTGATAGAATTGATTCGAAATTTCATCAGAATAAAAAATAAGAGTGTTCTCATCATTATTCATTTCTGCATTCATTGAAAAGTTGTAAGAACCTGCAACGGTAACAGCAATATCATCCGGATCGGGATGTTCTATATCAAGCAAAATTATTTTATGATGAAGGGTTCGCAGTTCATTGGCCTGAAGAATCATACGATTTCCCAATCGGGCTTCCGGGCTTCCCCAAATCTCACCGGCACTTTCGTATCGACTGTAGAAGCGACGATCTATCGCCCCCCGAAGCAATATTTGTCCGTCAGCTGTTTGTGTCCACATTTGCTCACTGATGGGAATACTCGGAGTGATAGCAAATGCCTGGAAATTGATATCGTGTTGAGCTTCTTGCTCAATTAACCTGACAAGGCGGTCACTAACGCTTGGTTTTATTCGGTCCCGGTCTATGGGGGCAAAATAGACCTCAACTTTTGTTCCTCCCACATCAAAAACGTTTTGGCTGACATTCACTTTATCTTTGTGGAATCCGGCATTTTCGGGATTGGGTGTTTCATTATTACTTCCCCACATCTGCTCAAATTCCTCAGTATAAACTTTAGCAATTTCAGTGTCTTTAATAATGATGGTATGGTTGGTATTGTAATTACTGGTGTAGGTCATGTTGGTAGATCCGGTCCATACATAATCATCATCCGGAGATGGACTTAAATAGTCAATGATGGCAAATTTATTATGCATTTGTGAGCCCGAATTGACGAGATCATTATCTGATATGGACCCATCCGGGTTATAGATATCACCGTCATCATCCATGGAAATAATGCCGCCTTCAGCCAGGACCTGCCAAATAGCCTCATCGTATTCACCGCCATCGGTTCGGTTGTGATCGTCGGTAACAACTCTTACTCTTGCACCTCGTTCTTTAGCGCGTACAAGTGCGTAGGCAATTCTTTTCTCTTCGAAATCATATAAACAAGCATCTACGCTTACTTTTGCGGAATCGATGATCCCTTCAAGGGTGGCGATCAGATCTACTTCACTATTACTCTCATTGCCGGGAGTAGCTACAGAATGATCAGCCGGCATATTAAAGTAGACTTCAATCCATTCTTCAGTTTGGGCAAAAACAGAAAAACTGCCAAGCCAAAAGATGAGTAAAAAGAAAAAATGTGAAACGGATCTTACTTTCATATCAGAAGAACAGCGGATTGTACTTAATAATCAAATTAATGTATTTTAAAACAATAACAGAAATCTACAGGCTTATTTATGAACCTCCAATTTTTTAATCCACTTCGGTGGAAAAAGTCTTTTCTGATCACTTTACTTGCCGCGTTTATCGTAGTGTGGTTTGCATTTATAGATTCATACAGCCTGAAGACTCGTTGGGACCTTCACACCCAGAAACAAGAGCTTAAGGAGCGTGCTGAGTATCTGAATGTCGAATCTGAAGAACTCAAAACTAAGATCAAGCAATTAGATGAAGATCCTGCTCTTCTCGAAAAAATCGCCCGCGAAGAATATGGTATGAGAAAACCAGGCGAAACCGTGTACAAAGTAAAGCGTGAGGAGTAGCACTTCTGTTTGGTTCGAGCAGGTAGGCCCATTATCTTCCCCAAAAGTAAAAATAGCTTCTAAGCCAAACTAAATGAAAGTCATTGGTGTAGATCTTGGCGGAACCAACATAAAAGCTGCCGTCGTAGATAAAGATAAAGGAATCATTGAGCGGGTAACCACTCCAACCCAAGCAAATCTGGGAAAGGAACATCTTCTTGACAGGATCTCCGAAACTATCTCAAGTTTGGTAGAGACCCATGACATCATTGGCATCGGAATGGGACTGCCCGGAATGGTTTCCAAAGATCAAACAACAGTAAATAATCCGCCTAATTTACCTGGTTGGATCTCTGTGAATGCTGCAGATGAGATTCGCAAAAGAACGGGAATAGATTGCAAGATTGAAAATGATGCGAATATAGCAGCGTTAGGTTCTATGCATTTTGGGGTTGGGCAGAAGTTCGACAGCTTTATTATGATCACTCTTGGCACCGGCGTTGGTGGTGGTATTATTTACGAGAAAAAACTATTTAAAGGAACGGAAGGTATGGCCGGAGAACTTGGTCATGTGATCATAGACTATCACGGACCGCTTAGCAATAGCGTAACTCGTGGTACCGTTGAGGCCTATTTAGGTCAACGCTTTTTAAGTCGTTTTGCAGCTGACCTTATATCCCAAAACCCTTCTAACCCATTATACAGTAAGTTTGCCAACGATTTTGATAAACTGGAGCCTGTTGATCTTACTAATGCGGCCAAAGAAGGAAACGAGTTAGCCATAGAGATCTTAGCCAAAAGCGGGCAAAGGCTTGGGTATGCTCTTATAAACTATGTCCATATGATGGATATACGGAAGTTTGTGTTAAGTGGGGGAGTTTCTAAAGCCGGAGATTTTTTATTTGAACCGGCAAAACAAATAGTACGAAAACATATGATGGAGCCGTTCAAAAAAGGGTTTGAGATAGTGTATGAAGACCTTGGTAACGACAGCGCACTGCTGGGAGCTGCCGGTTTGGCTTTTGATTCTTTTTCTAACTAACAACGATTATGCTTTCCGTTATCCAAAATACAGGCAGATATGTTACAGGTATTTGCCTCGTTTTTCTGGTGACGGCTCCCCTTTTTGGACAGCAGAGAGATTCCACAGATATAAACCAGGATTTAACAGTACCGGAAGGTATAATCGGTGCTGACACTACCCAAACCGGAGAACCCCAAACGACTCGCAGTAGTGCAAGGAGCGGTTCGATTCCCGAAAACGCAGTGCAGTTCCAATCGGCAGATTCTCTTGTCATAGATTTCAGGGAAGGGAAAAAAGCTATTCTATATGGAAATTCTGAGGTAAAGCACACATCAGGAGCATTACGTTCAGGGGTAATTAACATGGATATCGACAAAACTACGGTGGAGGCCCGCACAACAACGCCTGAAGATACCCTTTCCAGACCCGTGCTGATCAGGGAAACAGATGAGATCAAAAGTACGCGAATATTATTCAACTATAAGACTGAAAAAGGAAAATTTGAAGCTGCTCAGGTACAAGTATCTGAAGGACACCTGATCGGTTCAAAAATAAAAAATATAAACGACAGCGAAGTTTTCATAGAAGATGGTATTTATTCAACCTGTCCGCCAGAATACATGTACTATTATTTGAAAGCAAAGAAGATGAAAGTAGTAGATGAGGACGAGTTGTTTTTCAGCAATGCCCAGCTTTACATCCTGGATATTCCTTACCCCATTATTTTTCCATTTGGATATGTGCCTACCGATATTGAGAGAAAAAGATCGGGACTTTTAACACCTACTTATGCCTTTCAGGATCAGAATGGACGAGGACTTGGTCTGCAAAATGTAGGTTGGTTTCAGTATTTTAATGATTACTTGACAGGGCAGGTTGATGGCGATATTTATACTTCAGGATCATTCTATTTAAATGGATTGGTTCAATACCGGAAAAGAGATTTTTATAATGGTTCAGTTAGAATAGGATATTCGAAAGACCGTGGGATGGAACCTACAGATCCGGGATACTCAGAAACCATTCAGAAATCAATATCAGTATCGCATAATCAAACTATTTCACCATTTGCTTCATTGACGGCCAATGTGAATCTAAGAACAGCGGATTACAATACACGAAACTCTTACAGTATTGATGAGCGTGCGCAAACTAATTCCAACTCAAAGCTGGCGTACAATTATAAACACCCGGAAAGCATGTTCACTTTCAGTACCAATGCACAGCTTGTTCAAAATTTTACTAATTACTCTACACGTGTCAGTGGACCTTCAGCAAATTTCAGGTTAAGAACATTCTCTCCATTTCAAGGCCGTTCTTCAGGCACTTCTGACCCAAGATGGTATGAATCTATCAGTATAAGCTATAACAATACATTAAGGTCCAGTTTTGATTTTGATCCCATTGATGCAGACAGCTCTGAAATATCCTTCTTCGAAGCACTTACTGATCGAGATAAATATGAGGAGGCAACCGGAAATGACGATTACATACAGGCCGGGTTTCAACAAGTTGCCGGGTTGCAAGTGGGGCAGCTGATTCCCAGTCAGTTTTTAAATATTTCTGCGGGTATTAATGCAACGGAAACCTGGTATCCCTCAACCACACTGAAAACATTTAATGCAGATTCTAATCGGGTTGAAGAGGAAAAAGTATATGGATTTAAATCGGCAAGAGAATTCAGCACGAACCTTAGTATGGGAACTACATTCTATGGAATCTCAAATATTAAGGTCGGTAATATGGAAGGTATTCGGCATACCGTACGCCCTCAGATAGGCTTCAGCTACAGTCCGGATTTCAGTTCTGAATTTTGGGGGTATTACAAAACGGTACAATCTGATGAAGAGGGCAATACGCAGGAATATTCAATTTTTGAAGACGAGGTTTTTGAAGGGCCGGGCAGGGGTGAGCAACGGTCCTTAAATTTCTCATTAAGAAATGTATTTGAAACAAAGCTGGTAAAACGGGACAGCACCGGGGAGGTTACCGAAAAGAATATTAGGTTCATCGATAATCTTTCACTTAGCTCTTCCTATAATTTTGCAGCTGACAGCCTGAATTTGAGTAATTTGAACACAAGTATTAGTTCAAGCGCGGTTTCCGGATTGAATTTGAGAGCATCAGCCAATTTTTCCTTTTATCAGTTCGATTCAACAGGAAGAGAAATAGATCGGTTTTTCATTGAAGATGGAAAGAAGTTAGCACAGCTTAGGTCCTTCTCACTTAACGCAAGCACATCCTTCAGGGGTGGAAATAATGGAGTTCGGGTATATACACCGGAGTATCGTCGCAGGTACGACCCACTGGATCAGTCGAGGTTTCATCCAATAGATTCAAGATTCGGATATGAGCCTATTCCTCCAATTAATTCACCCTGGAGCGTCTCCCTAAATTTTAGCTATAGTTGGAGTTTTCGCTTCGGAGAAGATCCCTCTAAAAGGGCAACACTCAGGGCTTCAAATATCTCCTTCAACCTGACCCCAAAATGGAGATTTTCTACGGATGTAGGGTATGACTTTATTGGAAAAGAGTTTACTCCATCACAGTTTTCATTAAACCGAAATTTAGAATGCTGGGATCTTTCATTTCAGATCAATCCATTTGGAGAATTCCAATATTACTTCTTCCGTTTAAGTGTAAACAGTGCCCAAATACAGAGTTTATTCCAGAAGTTACCTGTACTTAAGAATCTTGAGAGAAGCTCAAGTCCATCCGGAGCGAGAAACCGGAGAGGTGGATATGGTGGGTTTTAAAATGCTATTCTTATAGAGAATCACGACCAATCTTAGAAAGGTATTTAACTACATATTTCCCTATCACATCAAACTCCAAATTTAAAGGATCACCCTCTTTTTTATCTTTAAGGTTTGTATGAGCCCATGTGTATGGGATGATGGCCACGGTAAATTGATTTCCGGATTCTCTTGCCACGGTGAGGCTAATACCTTCCACCGTAACACTTCCTCTGCCTACGATCATGTTAGTGAATTCATCAGGATACTCTATGGTGAGCAACCATCCGGTTTTTTCTTGTACTATTTTTTGGATAGTACCCGTAGTGTCAACATGGCCCTGTACAAGATGTCCTTCAATTCCTGTTTGCAGCGTAAGAGAGCGTTCAAGATTTACAGGGCTTCCATTTTCAAGTTCTCCGATCGAGGTTTTTCGGAGGGTCTCTTCTACACTTTGAACCGTAAACGTATCTTCATCAAATGCGGTAACAGTATGGCAGGCTCCGTTTATTGAGATGCTCTCATCTTCATGGCAAGTGTCAGCAAATGAACAAAAGATCTTCATTTCTTGCCCTCCTCCATTCAGTGACCTGATCTCGGCTACCTTTCCTATCTCCTGTACAATTCCTGTAAACATAGTGCTAAAAATATCCGGTTAATAAGATGTCGTTTCCAACCTTGGTCCACGTAGAATCTTTAAGTTCGGCAATTTCCTTCATTTTATTAATACCGATATTTATAAAAGACCTGGTTCCGGCACCCAACAATTTAGGGGCTATAAAAAGTTCAAGTTTATCAACCATCCCTTGACGGACCAATGCAGAAGAAAGCTGCTGTCCTCCTTCAACTAAAACGGAGGTGATACCTTTTTCTCCCAGTACTTTAAAGGCTTGCCGAAGATCTACATGCCCATCTACTTTGGAAAGTTGTATAACTTCACCCCTGAAATAGTTTTGCTTCATTACTTTCAACATGGGGTCTGCATCGGTTGCAGAGGCCTCTTTATTCCAGGTAAGAATGGTGGTTTTTTCTTCAAATTTGTCGGAAAATAAATTGAGCTCTTTGGGTAGTTCATAAGGTCCGTCAATCACAATACGCCTGGGTTGTCTGCCTGAAACATGACGAACAGTAAGGCTCGGGTTATCAACCATTGCGGTTGTTCTGCCAACGAGTACGGCATCATATTCGGCTCTCCACTGATGAACCATTCTCCGTGATTCTTTGCCTGTGATCCATTGCGATTCTCCGTCAGCGGCTGCAATATAGCCATCTGAAGTCTGAGCTACTTTGAGTGTTATAAAAGGGCGTCCGAAAGTTTGATGATGAATAAAAAATTCATTCAGTTTTTCAGCCTTTTTCTTCAGAACACCAACCTCCACTTCAATTCCGTTATTCCTAAGGTGAAGAATTCCCTTTCCATTGACGGAAGGGTTCGGGTCTTGCATGGCAACCACAACCGTTTGTATCGGGAGTTTTGCAAGCATTTGTGCACATGGAGGGGTTTTCCCCTGATGAGAACACGGCTCAAGTGTCACATAAACAGTGGCATTTTTAAGAGTATCCCGGTCTTTAATGGATTGCACAGCATGTACTTCAGCATGGGCTTCTCCAAATTTTTTATGAAAGCCTTCTCCTACTTTTTCTCCATTTTCTGAGACTATTACACAACCAACCATAGGATTTGGAGACACAGCTCCCTTACCTTTTTCCGCCAGGGAAAGAGCCTCTTGCATCCAGTATTCATGGTTATGTTTGCTGTTGGTATTCATAGATGAAATCTACTGTTTTACCGGTATCGTTTACATGTATAGGAAACAAAAAAGGGTGAGAAGAAACTCCTCACCCCTGAAATCATCAAAATTTTTCGTTACTGAAGTAAGCGAGAACGGTTATCTACGATCTTAGCTTCTTCGCGCAGTTGCTCCAGCCAAATGGAAGAAAATTCCTGAAGCTTTTGTTGCTCCAGTCGTAGTCTTATTTGCCGGCGTGTTTCCTGATCCAGGTTTGCAAGGTCAGCTTCCATTTTCTCAGCTACCTCAACAATAAATACAGCACTGTTTCCGGTAAGCACATCAGAAGTTTCGCCTTCATTCAAGGAAAAGACGGCGCCAACGATCATTGGTTCGCGGCCTGCACCGGGTATTACAGTAGCATTTGAGCGAAGATTATTAACCGTTTGGATCTCTTTTTCTGAACTCTCGGCTAATCGAGCTAATGTTTGATTCTGGTCAAGCAGCTCCTGAACTTTCTGTTGTGTAAGTTCTTTTCGTCGCTCGATCTTCACCATATTCTCAACTTGTGTACGTACTTCATCAAAAGGGCGAAATCCTTCAGGGGTTACTTCTATAACTTCCAGTACCACAAATTCAGTATTTAACTCCAATACGTCTGATATATCTTCTTCATCAGCCGATTCAAGGAAATTCATGATCTGCTGACTGCTTCCAAGTCCGGAAATGAAGTTATTACCTTTCGTTGCGAAGGCCTCACTGATCTCCAATTCGCGAGACTCTGCTTCTTCCTGAAAACTTGTTTCTTCAGAAGCAAAAAACTCAAAGTCAGAGGCTCTTTCATTGGCATCGTCTATGGTTGCCGGGAGCGCCTGAATATTGTAGCTCATTGTTTGGAACTTGATCTCATTACCACGCTCTTCTTCTTTTTTAAGTATTGCAACCTGACTTCCGGTAACGATTACATCAGAAACTTCCCCAACTTCTAAGTTTGTCACTGCCTGAAATTCGTCACGAATGTCATCCACTTCAACAAAAGTAGAACGATAGTTGGTTGTTGAAGCCTGGCGAGCAAGGAAAAGGGAATCACTCTCAGTTTCAGCAAAAGCCGTTCTGAGTGAGCGAATATCTTCAATGATCTGTGCAGTATCTGCAGCAGTAGGAAGCTTACTGAAAGTTACATACTGGAACCGGTAACTTTCGTCGCGAGTATAGCGTTCTCTGTTATTATTATAATATTCACGTAAGGCCCTGTCAGATATCTCAAGTTCTTGCTCGGTAACTTCGCTATAAGGAAAACGGATGAAGTTGATCTGAGCTGTGGTATTATTTTTAATAAATTCCTGCTCAACTTCTGATTCAGTAACCTGCAGTCCGGCAGAAATATAATTGTTCAGTTTTTGCTGGCGGCGCTGATCTCGTAGCTGAAGTTCAAGGGCAACTGCCTGCTGAGTAAATTCACTTGATGAGAGCACTTGCTGGATTGCAGCACGATCAATTGTTCCGTCTTCACGGGTGAAATTCTGACGGATTATGGGAGCGGGATTTTCTCCGAATACCATATCCATGATTTCCTGATCAGAAACGGTAATGCCAAGCTCATCCATTTTCTGGTTGATCAATCTGGCATTTACCAACTCATTCCAGGCTTGATTCTCATAATTGGCACGCATTTCAGCTGAAAGGGAATTCCCGGTTTGCTGGCTATAAGCATTAGAATAATATTGAATTCTGCTTTGATACTCTTCATTCGAGATCTTTTCTCCATTCACAGCGCCCAGAGCATTAGGCCCGGCTTGCATGGCGTCAAAAAAGTTAACATCAGCCAGAACCCATAAAAGGCCAAAAGAACCTATCAGTAACCACAAGATAAATGCGGTACTGTTTCTCATTTTTTCCATTACACCCATAAAAGGTTACCTCTAAAAAAACATTTGTTAAATTGCGATTTGAATACTGTCGGTGTCATTTTAACCTTTGACAGTAAGCTTGGAAATATAAGTGAATACCCAAGGAATTGAAAGCTAATAAAAACGATGCTGTGACTTAAAATACTTCGATCAGCCTCATATGTTTCAGGTAGTTTCCGGGATCTTCATTGATATTTTTAATCAGCTTATTCAGGCTAACTGAAAGGCTGTCGATATTATTATACAGAGAGGGATCGTTGACCATTTTGCCCAATGTTCCTTCGCCATTGTTGATCTTTGTCAGAACCTCATTCAATGTCAGATTTGTTTGATTAAGGCCTGTGCTTAAGGTTTCTAACTCAGCGCTGGTTGCCTCCAGGTTCTCTATAAGACTGGTAAGCTTCTCTTTATTATCACTACTAAGTTCATCTAAATTCTGAAGCGTATTTTTAGCTTCCACGATCATCTGGTCAAGATCGGTTTGTCGGTTTTGGATCACTTCGTTAAGGGAGCCGGTACTCGATTCCAGATTCTGAATAATACCTGAGATGTTATCTTTATTTTTTTCATTCAGGGTTTGATTGAGGCTTGTAATGAACTCTTCAAACCCACGTATAGATCCGGAAATATCTTTACTAAGTCGCTCACCTTCTTCGGCAAAGCTATCCATGATGCCTTGCTCAAAAGTGCCTTTTATAAACCCTTGATCTTCTACTATTGTCTGCGAATCAGATTTTTGGATCTCAATGTATTTACCTCCTAATACTCCGCTCGATTTTAATAAAGCGACTGAACCCTCCGGTATTTCATATCCTTCTTCAATGTTCAATGTTACCTGAGTAGAATCGGATTCAAGTAGTTCCATTCTTTTTACAGTACCGATCTTAAAGCCTTTCACATTCACGACATTGCCCGGTATCAAACCATATACTTGTTCAAACTTAGTATAAATAGTTGTGGACGATTTGAATAGCGGAATATCTTTCATGAAGCTATACCCCAAAAATGCTACGATGATAGCAACAATGATGGTAAGGCCAATTTTTAATTCGTTGGAAACTTTTTTCAAAACAGGTCTCCTATGCAGTTTTTGAATTTATTTGATATTCACTTGCTGAAATGAATTCAAGCAGGTTTTGATTTTCACTGTGTTTCATGTCCTCGGTTTTGCCGAACCAGCTCAGTTTTTGGTTATCCAGAAAGGCCACCTTATCAGAAACCTCCAAGACACTATGCATGTCGTGAGTAATAACAATAGAAGTGATATCGAGGCTGTCAGCCATATTCACGATCAGTTCATTGATCTCATCTGACGTTTTTGGGTCAAGCCCGGATGTTGGTTCATCATACAGCAGATAATCAGGTTTTAATATGATCGCTCTTGCCAGGCCTACTCGTTTTCTCATACCTCCGGAAAGCTCAGAAGTTGATTTCATGCCCGCTTCCTGAAGGTTTACCATGCCCAAAGCTTCATTAACATTATGTGTTATCTCATCTTCGGTTTGTTCTGTAAAATAACGAAGGGGAAAAGCAACGTTCTCGAAGGTACTGATGGAATCGAAAAGAGCTCCCCCCTGAAATAAAATACCAAATCGCTGACGTACTTTTCGGAGTTCAGAATAACTCAATTCAAATACACACCTTCCGTCGATCAATACATTTCCTTCGTCAGGATATAAAAGTGCATTCAGGTGTTTCAATAGTACTGATTTCCCACATCCGGAGCGTCCTATCACAGCCGTAGTTTCGCCATCTTGGATATCAAAGGAAACATCTCTCCAAACTACCAGGTCGCCAAAGCTTTTTGTCAGGTTTTTGATCTCTATCATGAGTTATAATAATAACGCGGCTAATGCAAAATCAGCTAAAAGTACAAAGATACAACTTAAAACGGTTGCTTGTGTTGTAGCTGTTCCTACTCCTTCTGCTCCGCCATATGCATAATAACCCTTGTAACATGCAATAGAAGTTATTACAAAGCCAAAAACAATTGATTTAATGTAACCGAAGATAATATCCGATTCAAAAAAGAACGCTCGTGCACCTTCCAGGAATTCAGCAGCAGGCAATATTCCATCAAGGGCCCCGGCTGTTATCCCGCCTATGATCCCAAAAACAGCAGCCGTTGTATAGAGAATTGGAAACATCAATAGTCCGGCTAATATTCTTGGTACCACCAAAAATGAGACAGAATTAAACCCCATTGATTCCAGCGCATCTATTTGTTCACTAACGCGCATGGTTCCAAGTTCTGTTGATATACGAGCACCTACTTTTCCAGCCAATACCAACGCACTTATAACAGCAGCCAGTTCAATTACAATAGATTGAGCTACAATAGAACCGATGATGGTACTGGGATAAATATCAGTGTCTAATTGATAAGCTGTTTGCAGTGTTAGTACAGCACCCGTAAATATTCCTACAAGGAAAATAATAGGTATAGATTCATAGCCAACCTTAACAAATTCCTGAAATAGGTTTTTGCGGTAGGTGCTTATTTCGGTCGATGATCGTAAAGCCTGATATAAAAGTTGGGCGTACTTGCCGAATTGCTGTAAACCGGCAGCCCCTGGTAAATTGGAAATCATTTCTTAATCAATAATCTTGACGTATTGCCGAAGCATTTGATTATATTACAAAACATTTTTGCCAATTGTGATTTATAAATGAGTTAAAAAGTGCGCCTGATTGCATCTTTCCTGATACTTTTTATTTGCACCGAACTTTCGGCAGCGCAATCAAATACGTCAAGTGTTTTCCGTTTTTTAGAGGTAACCCCAACAGCACGTTCTGCAGGGCTTGGCGGGAATCATGTGGGTATATTTGATGCAGATTTTAGTTTGATGCATGTTAACCCTGCATATCTGAATGCAGGAAATACGGGGTCAATTTCAGCCTCTTATATAAATTTTTTAGCAGATGCTAATATGGGCTTCAGCAGTGGCGCTTATGACCTGGAACATATTGGGACCCTTGGATTGGGTATACGCTTTGTAGGATATGGAGAGTTTGACCAGCTGGATGAGAATGGAAACGATCTGGGGAATTTTAGCGCTAATGATATTGCTATAACGGGAGCTTACAGCAAGTCAATTTCGCCTAAATTTCAGGCAGGTGCAGCGGTCGATTACATACATTCTTCCTATGCAAATTTTAGATCAAGTGCGATTTCTGTGTCTGCAGGACTGCTTTACCAAGATAGCACAAGTAATTTCAGTGCGGGTATAGCGATTCGAAATGTAGGAGCGCAAATAACCACATTTGAGGAACGAAGAGAGCCGTTGCCTTTAGACGTATCTGTTGGTATTTCGAAAAAACCGGAAGCATTTCCCTTTCACTTAAGCTTCACATTACGGCAGCTCAATAACTGGGATCTGCGTACTTTTGGGGAGTCTGAAAAGCCGGCACCGCTGGATAATTTATTTCGTCATATGTTATTTGGAGCTGAGGCGGATATTGGTGAAAGCATGCAGGTTCGTCTTGGGTACGATCACTACTTGCACGAGCAGACTAAAACCGGTCAAACATTTGACCTTGCCGGAATGGCATTTGGTGTTGGTTTCAATTTTAAGAGTATGACATTTGATGTCAGCAGAAATTCATACAGTAAATTAGGTGGAATAACCAGATTAAGCATCAAAGTAGCGTTGCTTTGATTAACTTAACGGGCAATTAACAACTCATTAAATTTTAAAAAGCAGAACGGTCATTATATGATCAGATATATAACAGCAGGAGAATCACACGGACCGGGGCTAACAGGCATTGTTGAAGGTGTTCCAGCCGGTCTTCCGCTCACAGAAGAAGAAATTGCCGTACATCTCGTTCGACGACAGCAGGGCTATGGCCGTGGAGGAAGAATGGCCTTTGAAAAAGATTTCGCAACGATCAATTCAGGGCTTCGTTTTTCGAAAACCATGGGCGGTCCGATCTCAATGTACATGCCAAATCGTGCGTTTGAGAAAGATGATGCAGGCTGGCCTACCGTAATGAATAAAAAGACCGAAGCGGAAGGCATAGAAAAGATCACACTTCCTCGGCCCGGACATGCTGACTTGGTTGGTGCGCAAAAATATAAATTCAATGATATTCGTCCGGTTATAGAACGTTCAAGTGCCCGTGAAACAGCGATGAGAGTTGCTTGCTGTAGTGTTGCGCGACAATTTTTGAAACACTTTGGGATCGAGATCGGAGGGCATGTACTTCGAATTGGTTCAATTGGGTACAGTGGTTGGAATGAAGTTCGTGAGATTACAGATCCATTGGCTGAAAATGGAGCTGAATCAATTTATAAAGCTGCAGATGAATCTGATGTGCGTTGCCTGAATGAAACCCTTTCGGCAGAAATGAGGGAAGAAATTAAGAAACGCCGAAAGGAAGGTTCCTCTCTTGGAGGTATTTATGAGATCGTGATAACCGGGCTTCCGGTAGGTTTGGGAAGCTATGTTCACTGGGATAGAAAACTGGATGGGCAGTTAGCTCAGGCTATCATGGGAACACAGGCAATGAAGGGCGTTGAAATTGGATTGGGTTTTGAGTCAGGTTCCCTTCCGGGCCATGAGGTCCACGATGAAATTACACATGAAGAAGGTTCCTTCAAGCGAAGAACAAATCGTATGGGAGGAATTGAAGGAGGTATGAGCACCGGTATGCCGATCATAATCAGGGGGGTAATGAAGCCTATCCCAACAATGTTGAATCCGCTCAGTACTGTGGATATGGAAACCAAAGAAGTAACGGAAACAAGATACGAACGATCAGATGTTTGTGCTCTTCCCAGGGCAGTTGTGGTTGCTGAAAGTGTAGTCGCTCCGGTTATTGCAAATGCGTTCCTAGAAAAATTTGGCGGTGATTCCATTGAAGAAATTGAAGCAAATTTTAAAAATGCTACACAATGAGTTCACGAATTTCAACGTTGGCAAAAGCGGTAAAAGAACATCCAGAGGATTCCTTTTATAAATTTACTTTGGCTTTGGAAATGTTGAAAATAGAGCAGCCTGTAAAAGCCCGGATCTTATTTGAAGCGATCAGGAATGATGATCCGGAATATGTAGGTGTTTATTACCATTTAGCAAAACTTTATTCAGAATTGAACGAGAACAAAAAGGCGTTAGAAACTTATAAAGAGGGAATAAAAGTCGCAGAAGATCAAAATGATCAGCATACGAAATCAGAGTTATCAGCGGCTCTGTTGAATCTTGAAATTGAAATGGAAGAAGGATCATAGAATGAAGTCTAATTTTTGTTTAAAAATCGCATGCATACTGCTTTCAGTATTTTTTTTGACAGCTGTTGAAGGCTTGGCACAAGAGAAAGCTACCTATAAAGTTAAGCAAGGAGATACTCTGTATGGTATCTCTAAGCAGCTAAATGTAAGTATTGCAGAGTTACAGCAGTGGAATAACCTTGATGGAAATCAAATAGAATTAGGGCAAGAGTTGACCTACTATTTGCAAAATGAGAATCCTCAAGAGCTATCCGAGGGAGAATCAGAGCCTTTGGTTAATCGATCTTCAGGATCAGAAAATGTTTCTTACATAGTGAAAAGTGGAGATTCTCTCTACAAAATTGCCGGTGAACATAATATGACTGTTCAGGAGTTGAAGGATCTGAATAACCTCACAGAAAATAATATACGTGTTGGCCAGAGGTTAGCGGTCAAAAAACAGTCTGAAGCCCCGCCATCAGTAGCAGAATTCTCTGAGGAGTCAACCCCACAAGGTGTTTTTTCCATTTATGAAATTAAAAGCGGGGAAAATTTAGAGGATATAACATCCCGGTTCAAAATGACTGAGAATGAATTCCAGATGTTAAATGCGGAATTGGATATGAGACGGATACCCGCCGGACAGCAGGTAACCATATTACTTCCGCCTTCACGAAATTATGAGAACCCATATTTACAGAAAGCAGACTTGCAAGATCTCGGTGAAGTTCAGGTATTTTCTTATAGTGAATCTGAATTTGGGGAAACAACTACCAATGGCGAACTATACGATCCTGAAGCCTTAACGGCGGCCCATTCCAATATCAGCTTGGGGAGTATCATTTTTGTTGAAAATGTACAAACTGGTAAGGGAGTGTACATTCGTATTAATGACCGGATAACCGGTTCCGGCCTGAAACTTTCTCGAAAGGCATACAGTACACTTCGTTTAAATGAAGCAAATCAGCCGGCTGTAACCATTTATACGGAAGTAGATGACTAATCATGTTAAAACATACTTTGAGAATACCAATAACCTACTTTACAGCTTTCTTGTAAGCCTTCCGCTTTTTTTATTGTATGAGTTATTGATCATGATCTCCCAGCCATCGGGAGATGCCATTGTTCGTATAAGTGTGGATGTGTGGATCAAAACATTATTCACTTATCTTGGAGTGAATGCGGTTTCTTTTTCGTTGTTATTAGTGGCAGTGATCGGACTCTTTATTATCTATAAGGAAAGAGAGCGGTTAAAGAGCCTTAAGCTTTCTTACTTTCCAATTCTTATCCTGGAGGCTACCGTTTATGCTATTGTAGTGGCCTTTATAAGCCAGAGTTTGGTGTCATTTATAGTAAATATGGCTGCTACAGATCCAATCAACAGTTTGACGATTACTCAAAAACTAGCGCTATCATTGGGGGCCGGTTTATATGAGGAGTTGTTCTTTAGAGTCATTCTCGTAACCTTATTTATTCTGATTTTTACAAAATTTTTAGGGAAAAAATGGGCCGGTGTTACCGCAGCGGTCGTCCTTTCGGCTTTATTATTCTCTGCGGTGCATTACGTTGGCTCAATGGGCGACGCTTTTACAATGAGTTCCTTTCTTTATCGTTTTTTATTTGGTTTAATTCTCAATGGGATATATGTTTGGAGAGGATTTGGTGTGGCCGCCTGGACTCATGCCATCTATGACATTATGGTGATCGCGCTTTTGTCATAAAAGTAATTTATTAACTAAGCGATCAATAGAATCTATTTAATACTAAAGTATTATTTAGTTAGCATTAAGTAGATTGAAATTATTTGAATAAAGAAGCAGTTAACTCTTATTGATATTAAGAAATTAGGGATGGGTAAATGTCTCAGTTAACGAGAGATGAACAAAAAAAGCAGAAGGATTTTGACGAAGAGATCATACCTCATATGGATGCGTTGTATAACTTTGCTCTTCGGTTAACAACAGATCCAAATGATGCGGAAGATCTTGTACAGGATACTATTGTAAAAGCATATCGATTTTTTAGCAGCTATGAAAAAGGCACTAATGCTAAGGCATGGATGTTTAGAATTTTAAAAAATTCATTCATCAACAACTACAGGAAGTCCTCTATAAAACCATCTCAGGTAGATTACGATGAGGTTTCTTCCTATTACGAATCAATTCGTGCAGAGCGAACAGAAACATCGGATCTTGAAAACCTGATGTTTCGTGAAATGATGGATGATGATCTTTCCATGGCTTTAAAACGGCTTCCCGAAGATTTTAGGACCGTGGTTCTTTTATGTGATGTGGATGGATACACGTACGAAGAAATAGCTAATATGCTGGACGTGCCGATCGGAACAATCCGCTCAAGGTTACACCGGGGCCGAAATTTATTGAAGACAGAATTGCTGGAATACGCAAAAACGAGAGGCTATACCGGAGACTGATCTATCATCGGGTATACTTCTTCTTCCTTTTTCTGAACTTTTAAAGTGATCCTCATCGTAGTCCCTTCGTTCAGTTCAGAACGTAGCACAAATATACTGCCTTTATGATATTCTTCGATAATGCGCTTAGTAAGGCTTAAACCCAATCCCCATCCTCTTTTTTTAGTACTGAATCCGGGTTTGAAAATATTCTTTACGTTCTTGATATCGATACCGCTTCCGGAATCTTCAATATCTATGATCACTTCCCCTTCCTGTACTTTCGATATAACGGAAATATACGCCGTTTCTTCCTTCCCCCGAAGAGAGTCCATAGCGTTTTTAACCAAATTTTCTATTGCCCATTGTAGTAATTCGGGATTAGCACGAACTACAGCCTGAGCCTGTAAATTTTTACGAACTTCAATGGCTTTTCCTAAACGGGGGAGCCTCCGTTCCATATAAACAACAACCTGCTCAAGTAATGGCCCGATCTCCATTTTTCTAAGTTCAGGCTCTGAGCCGATCTTGCCAAATCGTTCTGCGACTCCGCGTAAGCGCTGTATGTCTTTTTCAATCTCATTTGCAATGTTAACAGCTGTTTCCTCATACCGATATTCATCTTTTAAAAGCTGTAACCAGCCATAAAGACTGGAGATAGGAGTACCCAACTGATGCGCTGCTTCTTTGGCCATCCCAACCCATAAATTGGATTGCTCTGAACGGGTGATACTGCGATAAGTGGTATAACCGATTCCAAGCAGTAAGCCTAACAAAAGGATCTGTATATAGGGAAAATAACGCAGCATTTGTACGGTAGGACTTTCACCGTAGTACACAAATTGAGTGATCTGACGTTTTTCATCACCATAAACAAAACTGATCGGAGTATTAAGGCTCTTTAGCTCCCTAACTAGTTCTTCCCGGTTCTCGGGGGTGGCGAGACGAAGGGAATCAATGTTTCGGGAAGCAAGTATTACATCACTTGAATCGATCAGAATGGTGGGTATGCGAAAACGATCCTGCAGAATAATTTCTTTGGTTACGAAATCATTAGAACTTCGGGCGGCATCCGCTTCTTCGATCAGTGTAATGACACTATCCGGAACTTCCTCTATAGTTTGGAGAATGTATATGGCTTTAAGCAACATAGTGGTTGCTTGTTCATTAACCGGTTGACTGTTGAACTCTATACCTTTAGTCCACAGCTCTACGCTTGCCCGTTCCTGCTCCAGTATTTTTGAGACCAAATATTGATTATAGACAACAGACCCAATTCCCAGGAAGATGAGCAGGAATACAAGAATGAGTTTGATCTTGTTTGAGGGTACAAAAAGTTTCATAAGCCAAGGGTAATCCTTTTAGCTAATAATAAAAAGGATGAGATATAAAAAAGCCTCCTTAATAAACGAACATTTAAGGAGGCGAAATTTTTAAGCAGACGCTTTTTGTTTTTCGTAAACAGGGGGTGCCTGTTTTTCGATGGTCTCTTTAGTTATTACACATCGGGCGATGTTTTTCATGGAAGGCAGCGTGAACATGATATCAAGCATGGCTGCTTCCATAATGGATCGCAATCCGCGTGCTCCGGTTTTTCGAGCTTTTGCACGTTGTACAATAGCTTTTAAGGCCTCTTCTTCAATTTCAAGCTCAACGTCTTCCATGTTAAACAACTTAGTATATTGTTTAACAAGAGCATTTTTAGGAGCCGTCAATATATCAAGCATAGCATCATCAGAAAGCTCATGCAATCCTGCAATGACAGGTAAACGACCGATCAATTCCGGGATTAGCCCAAAGTGCTGAAGGTCTTCCGGTTCCACATGAGTGAAAATTTCGGGATCTTCTTTGTCAAACTTCACCTGTTCCTTGGTGTGGAAGCCCATAACGCTTGTAGAGAGCCGTCGAGAAATTATTTGCTCTAATCCAGAAAAAGCCCCTCCACAAATAAATAAGATATTCGCTGTATCAAGCTGAATAAAACTTTGTTCAGGATGTTTTCTGCCTCCCTTAGGTGGGATGTTAGCTACAGTTCCTTCTAATATCTTCAAGAGAGCCTGCTGAACACCTTCTCCGCTTACATCACGGGTGATAGAGGGGTTATCACTCTTGCGGGCTACTTTATCCACCTCATCGATGTATACGATGCCGCGCTTGGCACGTTCCACATCGTAATCAGCTGCTTGTAAAAGGTTACTCAGAATACTTTCCACGTCTTCGCCTACATAGCCGGCTTCCGTAAGCACAGTTGCATCGGCGATGGTGAACGGGACGTCGATAACTCTGGCAAGTGTACGAGCTAAAAGAGTTTTACCGCTACCTGTTGGCCCGAGCAACATAATATTTGATTTCTCGATCTGAGTATCATCGATCTCGGCAGTTTCAGCAGAAATACGTTTATAGTGATTGTATACGGCTACCGATAAGGTTTTCTTAGCCAGTTCCTGTCCTATCACATAATCATCAAGTTTGTTCTTGATCTCGACAGGCTTAAGCATTGGCTTGTAGCTTTTCTCACGGCGGCGAGCCAATGAGGCCAAGTCACTTTCAATGATACTGGATGCGTCTTCTACACAACGATCACAGATATAAACTCCGGGACCGGCTACCATGCTGTTCACTTCCAGACTGGAGCGACTGCAAAATGAACAGTGTACTATATCGCTGTTTTTCTCTTTATCGCTCATAACAAGCTTAATTTAATGAAAATGCCGGTTATTTTGAATCTTTGCTTTTCACGATCACATTATCAACCAGGCCATAGTCTTTTGCTTCATCAGCAGTTAGCCATTTGTTACGGTCAGAATCTTCCATGATCTGCTCAACAGAATTGCCTGAGTGATCAGCCAGTATTTGGCTCAACTCTTTTTTTACACGAATGATCTCGCGAGCTTCGATCTCAATATCACTTGCCTGACCCTGAGTTCCTCCAAGAGGCTGGTGGATCATAACACGAGAATGTGGAAGGCAGCTTCTTTTGCCTTTGGTTCCGGCGGTCAAGAGTACAGCACCCATACTTGCAGCCATTCCCATACAAGTAGTTGCTACATCACACTTGATGTGCTGAATGGTATCGTAGATCGCCAGGCCGGCAGAAACAACGCCTCCCGGACTGTTAATATAAAACTGAATGTCTTTTTCAGGATCTTCCGACTCCAGAAACAAAAGCTGAGCCATAATAGAACTTGCAACAGCATCATTTACGGCAGAGCCAAGTATGATGATCCGATCTTTAAGGAGGCGGGAATAGATATCATAAGCACGCTCTCCCCGGCTGGTTGTTTCCACAACCATAGGAACCAGATTGTTTTGAATAGGTTGAACAGAGTCTAAATTCGGGTTTTCAAAAAGAGGTTGCTTAGTAATCATGGTTTCCTGAGTAATCGGTTATTTGTTCTTTTTGTCTTTCTTTTCCTGCAATTCGCGGTACTTATCTTTGTCCATTTCGCTAATAGCCACTTTATCCTGTAAAATATCAAATACTTTGTTTTCGCGAATGCTGCTTCTTAATTGTTCAAGCATTTGTGGCTGCTGAGCATAATACTGCTTCAATTGGTCTGTTGGCATGCCGTATTGTGCAGCCTGACCAGCTAAATGCTCATCGATATCTTCGGGTTTTATTTCGATATCTTCAAATGTTTCTTGCAGTTTTTGACTGATGAACGACCACTTGGCTTCGCGTACAGCACGCTCCTTCATTCCAGCCTTATACTGCTCGGCATCAAAGCCTTCAGGAAGTTCGCCACCCTGCTTTTGCTTCAATTGATCTACATATGATCCCTGTATCTGTGCCACAAAGGTTTCAGGAACTTCGAAGTCGTGTGCTTCAACAAGGGCATCGGCTACGTCATTTTTAAAAAGGTCTTCGGCCGTTTGGTCATAGTATTCTTGCATGCGGCTCTTGATATAGCTCTTAAACTCGTCTTCGTTTGAAGCCTCTCCATTACTTTGAGATTTAATGACCTCTTCATTCAGTTCCGCTTTATGAAGTTTTTGAACTTTTTTAATAGTGATCTCCAGATCATCCTCATGATCACCATGAGGAATGGTCATTTCAACTACATCACCGGCTTTCTTGCCTTTAAGAGCCTTTAGAAAATCTTCAGCTTCGTCCTTGCGAAGGTCTATTTTTTGGTCTTTATCTTCATCACCGTGGTTCTTAGAAATAACATCCACGATCACCTGGGTTTCTTTTGAAGCAGGCTCGTCAACAATTTCCCAGTTTCCTTCGCGCTCAAGGGTGCGCTCTACTTCTTCTTCAACCTCATCGTCGGTAACGTCATGAACCATTTTGTTCACTTTGATCTTGGAAAGGTCTGAAATTTCAACTTCAGGCTTAGAACCGATCTTGAATTTCACTTCCAGTTCATCGTTTTCCCAATTGAAATCCAACATTTCAGTTTCACCAACGGGCTCGTATTCAGGTACTACTTCTTTCTCAAATACCTTTTGGACAATATTACTGATCTCTTCTTGTTCGATCTCTTTTCCAAAACGCTTTTTCACAAGTCCCATGGGCACTTTCCCTGGACGAAATCCGGGAAGCTGAATTTGGCTTTTATATTTTTTGTAAGCTTTGTCGAAGTCCTCTTGAAGATCTTCTCTTTTAGCTTTTAAGGTGACTTCTTTATCTACAGATGTGAGCTCTTCTACAGAAATATCCACGTGTTCTCCGCTTTAATTATGTGAATTCAATAAATGAACAGGATTTCAATTTTTATTAGGAAGGAAGTACGAGAGGGGGGACTCGAACCCCCACATCGGTTAAGATACTAGATCCTAAATCTAGCGCGTCTACCAATTCCGCCACTCTCGCAAAATTCAGAGCTTGCAAAGATAAGAGTTTAAACTTCTGAATTCAACCAAATTGACACAGAAAGTGCTGCAATAACAGATCTTAATACTTTGAGACAGATCGGGAGCAAAAAACAAGTGGATATTGGACCTTGAAATGTTGAATTTTAGTCATCATGTATAAAAACCTTCGCCTTCTTTACGTTACTACTTCCAATAAAAAAGAAGCCCAAAAAATAGGCAGGGCATTAATAGAACAGAATCTTGCCGCCTGTGCAAATATTATTGATGGAATGGAATCTATCTATAAGTGGGAAGGAAAGATACAGGAAGACAATGAGTGTGTGCTTCTGATAAAAACCCATTATTCAAGAGTGCAAAAAGTAACTCGTCTCATCAAGGAAATGCACAGTTATGAAGTACCTTGTGTTATATCTCTCACCCTTACGGAAGATGAGGGAAATGAAGAGTACCTGAATTGGATTGAAAATAGCTCAAAACAACCCTTTGAGCTTTAGGGTATTTTATTTCAATAAGGTCATTTTATTGGTCTCAACCTTTCCTCCGGCTTCCAGCCGATAAAAGTAGACGCCACTCGATAAATTGTGGGCCTCAAACGTTACGTTGTAGGTTCCTGCCGATTGCCTTGTATTTACCAGGGTTAAGACCTTTTGCCCAACTATATTGTAGACGTCGAGTAATACATCTGTTGCTTCCGGAATAGAATAGCGGATGTTTGTTGTTGGATTAAAGGGGTGTGGATATGCTTGCTTCAGCTCAAAGGAACCGGGTGTTTCTTCAGCCTCAGTAAAAACACCCAGATCATTGCCGGGGTTTTCCACAATGGTGAATTCACTGAATGACTGAATGCCTGCAGCACATAGATATTCTTCACTGTTACCAACCTGTGCAGCTAATAATTCCCAATCTGACTGTGGATCTGTTCTTTTAATAATGTCCAGGTTATCCAGATCCGGTGAGTCAAGGTTAACTTTACTCAGGGACAGGCAAAGGGTTGCCTCAAACGAGCTTGATGTTTGAGTTTCAAGTTTCCAGACACGATTTGCTCCCAGTGTAAGAGAATCGGAAATTTGGAGATAGTCCGGATCTATATTGCTATAAAGAAATGCCTGAAGCTGTAATGAATCTGTAAAATTTGGGAAGCTTACGGTGGCTCCGTAATCAGGGAATTCAGCGGTAAGTGAGGTGTCTTTGATCTGGTAATTCCGCTGAGGGATCCCGGTTGTCATCCAGATCTCTCTTCCGAGGGAATCACCTTATGTTGTAAAGTATAATTTTCCATTAAGTACCCTAAGGTCCTCCGGGTCAGAGTCATCAGGTTCGCCACGGTCAATACCTGTTCTCAGGTTGGCTACATACATGGTTCCTTCCTGCGTGCCGTCAGTCATCCAAAGTTCGCGGCCTGATACATTGGCCTGTCCGTAGTCTTCATCCGTTGCTGCAAAATAAATATGATCATTAAAAAGGGCAGCAAAATCTGTGTGATGATAATCAAATAGGGAAAACAGACCCTCTACCGCCACTTCCGTTCCGGCATGGGTACCATCGGTTTTCCATAATGTATAAGTACTGAAAAAATAGATATGGCCATTGTATCTAAATAGTTTATTGCTCAGATCAGAACCATCTTCAATTACATAATTTCCTTCAGCCATATCAATAACAACAGTTGTGCCTGTGGGCGTACCATCACTTTTCCAAAGCTTGGTGCCGGAAATAAAATACCAGTTTCCATTATATTCAATGGGCTCTTGATGGATGAATACGTCTTCTTCCTCCAGAAATTTTACTGTTCCCTCTTCTGTGCCATCGGTAGTATATAAATAATGTTTGGAGACAGAGTCGCTTTCAGCTTTGAATAGTACGGTTCTGTTGATAGAGGCAAAGTTTGTGGGGGAGCTATCATATTCTATATCCGGATGGTCTTCATAGGTGCCCGGAAAGATATCCTTGATCATATAGGTTCCACCCGATGTACCATCCGATACCCATAGTTCTTCTCCGTTATTGGCATCCGGATAGCTGCCATCTTCAGCAGGGAAGTATGCCTTTCCATTCATTACTCCAAAATGTTCTGCTTCGGAGTACCCGTCATCAGGGTTTATATCTTCAATGAGTTGAGTGCCGGAGAAAGTACCGTCTGAGATATAAGGTTCACGTCCCATTTCATCGGTTACGGCTGTAAAAATGATCTTATTCCCAAGAGGGGTAACATCTTCAATATCCGGAAAATCATGAGGAGGGGCTATATCACTGATCTTTTGAGTTCCTTCCGGGGTTCCATCGGTAATAAAAAGCTCTCCTTCATCTTCATCACTTACATCCGCTACAAAATACATAACAGAATCAATTACCGTCATATATTCGATATCACTATCATAATTACCGGGGTAGATATCCTTTAAAACCGTGGTTTGAGCAATGAGAGGAGTGGTTGAAAAAGCAAGGCTGATCGTTAGTATTGTTACCTGTAGAAATTTAGATTCTTTTATTAGAAGGCTCATAGAGAGATAGAATTCAGTTTTTACTATTAGATACGAAACAGGAAGTGGAAATAGATCATATCTGCCGGAGGCAGGTTAATGCTTGGATAAATTTCTTTTTTGATAACATGGTTAATACCAATTTTTCTATTTTGGAAAGAAAAAGCAGCCATGGTTTTATTAAAAGAGCGCATATCAGATCATATTTTGTGGGTTAAAATAAACCGTCCAGAAGCCCTTAACGCCATTGATTTTGAGGTGATGGAGCAGCTGGAGGAAATGGTGGGAGAGGTGGAAAAAGATGAGAGTATCCGGGTGCTGATTCTAAGTGGAGCCGGTGAAAAGTTTTTCATTTCCGGAGGCGATCTGAAGAAATTTCACACCATAAAATCTAAAGAAAAAGCCGTGTATAAAGCGAAACGCATGCAGCGGCTGTTAAGCAGAATTGAACAACTTCCCTGCTGGACCATCGCTCACATCAATGGGGATGCATATGGTGGAGGCATAGAACTGATGCTGTCTTTTGATTTCAGGTTATCAGTTTCCGGCGCAAAATTTGGTTTTACCCAAGGCCGTTTTTATCTGGTACCCGGCTGGGGCGGCTTGACTCGATTGGTAGAAAAAGTTGGTCGGGCAAAAGCCCTTCAGTGGCTGGGTAAATCAGAGGTGAATTCAGCAAATAATGTATTAGCGCATGGACTGATCGAACACATTCTAAGAGGCGATAATCCACAAGAAGAAACATTGGAATGGGCAGAAACACTCACCAAAAATGATCGGGAATTCATCCATATCCTTAAAGAGGGGGCTATGCGATTTACATCTCACCGGGAAGAAGCCTTAGAAGCAGAAGTAGATCCCTTTTCTAAGCTTTGGGTAGATAAGCAACATATAGACCGTGTGGACGCTTTTATGAATAAAAAGAAATAACATTTTTGAACAATGGACGACCAAACCACATTGCTGATCTTTGATTATGCCTTTGTGGCATTTCACTTTTCTCTTGTCGTGTTCATTTTAACGGGCTGGATCTGGAAGAAAACCCGAAGACTTCATTTGTATGTAATTTCTGCTACCATATTTTCCTGGGTGGGATTGGGGGCTATTTATGGATTGGGATATTGCCCTTGCACCGATTGGCACTGGCAGGTTAAAAGAGCGTTGGGAGAAACCGGGCTTCCGGCTTCTTATATCAAATATTACCTTGATCAGGTATTTGGTTTTTCATGGGAGCCTTTTACGGTAGATGTCTTGGTGGCCGTTTTGGGGATAGGGGCGTTTTTGGTTTCAGTAATCATGAATTTCAGGGATTGGCAGACACAAAAAACCGGTAGGGAATAGATATTCCCACCGGTTATAAGTTAACATGCGTTCTTATTTGATCAGTCGATCATAAAATCAGATGAATAAATGGTGTTTCCCCAGATCAGGTTAATTCGACCGCCTTCATCGGTTTCATCAATGGTGATGGTAAAGGCTTCGACGGTATCATCCCGGGTTGTAACCTCCATTGGTACACGACCCAAGTCTCGGGATTCATCATAGGAAGTACCGTTTTGCCCGGTTTGGCTGTTAATGATGAGCATACCGCCATCAGACTCCGGTATGGAAAATAGAGTATATTCTCCGGCCGGCACTTCAAGATCGCCGAACATCAGATCGTTAGAAGTGGAAAAATGGGTTGCACGGTTAGCGCCGGTTCTCCAGACTTCACCGTAGGGAACAATACCACCAAATAAATCACGGCCGCGTTTTTGTGGTGAACCGAATTCAATGGTGAAATCAGTTCCTTTAAATGAATACTCAGCACTGGCGGCACCGGAAAGCTGGCCAATAGGATTACTGGCAAACCTTGTACTCAGGGCATCCATGTCTAAATCATTAACACGATCTACTTTTAATTTTCTGGTAGTGAGTCCGGCATCTAAATGTTCAAGATTTCCGTTCTCATCCACATTCCCCCCCATCACTCCGCGGAACGGATGACGGATGGTCATAGAGTCGCCTTCAATGGCTGCAATAATGAAATTGGAGAGTCGGTTTCCGGTTAATAAAGGTTGGTTGACAGTATCCTGTCCGGCTTCAACGGCATTGTTAAACGCGATCTCAAAAGGCCAGTGTACCATATCGATGAATGGAAGAACACCCGGTTGGTATGGGGCTTTGTAGCTTCGTGGATTTTCATCGTCTGTCACCTGTACCATTAGGCTGTCGCCTTCTCTGACGACAGTCTGAACAACAGCGCCTTCACCTGCAAATCCGGTTGATGGCGGAAAATCGGTGCGGGCCATTTCCTGTATGCCACCGGTCTCATCCCACTTCAATAGATAGGTGGAGAAACGGGTTTCCGGACTTCGTAAGATCACATTAGCGGTTATACTGGTGTCAGTTTTTTCGAATTGCTCAACAGCTAAGGTATCGCTGCCGAGTAAAGTTACAAATGCAGTCTGATTAGAATCGGAGGTGCTGCATGCAGCAAAAACTGCGGCTATAAATATCGTGATAACTATATTTCTCATAATACCATGAATGATTTTGAGTTGAAGTTAAAATCTATTTTAAAATCTTGGAACCCCCAAATAACCGGGATTAAAGTTTGCAAATGGGATCACTCAGAAGCGATCTTGGATAGGGCTTCAACAAAAACTTCTACAGGCTGAGCGCCGGAAAGGCCGTATTTCCCATTGATATAAAAGAATGGAACACCTTGCACTCCCAAGCTATGGGCTTCTTCGACATCTTTCACAACGTTATTGGAATAGGAGTTATCCTCTAATGCTTGTCTCGCCTTTTGCACATCCATTCCGACATTTTCCGCTATTTCAACCAACGCATCTGTTTTGCCCACATGTTTGCCTTCACTGAAATAGGCGGAAAGTAACGCTTCCTTCATTTCATTTTGTTTGCCTACCTCTTTTGCTAGATGAATAAGCTGGTGCGCATTAAAAGTGTTGGTTGGTATGAGGCTGTCCATATCAAATTCGAGCCCAACATTAGATGCCATATTTACCATATTGGCATTCATTTGTTGTGCCCAATCACGATCCCGTCCATATTTTTTGGCGAGAGTGTCATAGATATCGAGGTCAGAATCGATCGGTGCATTGGGGTCGAGTTCAAAGCTTTTCCAGGTGATATCCACCTCAAGATCAGGAAGTTGTTCGAGCGCTTGCTCTAAATGTCGTTTCCCGATATAACAAAAGGGACAGGCAACGTCTGACCAAATTTCAATATTCATAGCCATATAGAAGTTCTTTGATTGTAGTCATTAAAACTCATTTCCGGATGAAAATGTTCACCTGAAATCAAGACCGGAAGAGACTTCATCTTTCAGCCCAACATATGCCAGTACAACACCGGCTATAACCGTGGAAAAAGCTATTAGTAAGATGCTTTCCATGGCTATATTGTTATCAAGCATCCATCCCATTAAGAACGGACTCATAGCGGTACCGAAAACCATTATAGAAGCAAACAAGGAGCGTACCGTTCCGATCATTTCTTCTCCGTAAAGCTCTGCGTAGAGTGCAGATTTTGTAGTGCTTCCAAATCCAAGTGTAATACCTACCAAGGCCATATACAGGAAGGCAGACCATATTCCTGGATGATAAAAAGCCAAGATCAACCCGGCTCCTAACGGAATAATGTAAAAGGGAAAGACCGATGCAGCACTGAATTTGTCAATGACCGGACCGATTCCAAGAGAGCTAACAATTCGCGCTATCGCAAAGAAAATAAAGGCGGAAGCGATGATAGCAGCAGACCACCCCAATTGTTCCGCTATGGATACCTGGTAGAGAAACAAAGCTGTAGCCCAGAATGGCGGGATCAGGATAGCGGGTAAGATCAACCAGAATCTGCGATTATTTATGATCTGAAAGTAGGAACCGGAAGAGTCTTCAGATTCAGGCTTAGCTTTTTTTACCTGTTGATTGGAGTATTCGATCTCGGTTTTGTTTAATACATACAAGAGGAAAGGAATGAATATCAGCGCAATGGTTGCAGCAATTATACCCCAGGTTGTTCGCCAACTTGTAATAGCCAGTATGGCCGCAATCCCAACCGGAAGTATACCTTCCCCTATTGGATAGCCTAAACTTGAGATACTTAATGCCTTACCCCGCTGAAGTTTGAAGTATCGGGCCATTGCGGTTTCGGCAGTGTGACCGCTAAGCCCCTGACCGGCAATACGAAGCATTAAAATTCCTGCAAATAAAAACCCGATATGCCACGAAAAAGCCATGGTCAGAGCGGCGACCAATAATCCTCCCGCTACGTACAAGCTATATTGCCTGATAGGAAGTACGTCTATCCACTTACCCAGGTAAGGCAGAATGGAAGCACTTGCTAAGGTAGCTGCGGAATAAATGGAGCCGAAAGCTGCATTGGACAGATCAAAATCGGCCAGAAAAAATGGGACAAACAATGAGATAAGAAAGGTTTGCCCAAAGCTGGAGAAAAAAGTAAATGAAAGTCCAAAGCTAAGGACTTTTCTCTCTTGTAAAACAAAGGTGAGGTAACTCAAAAAATGATACTGTTCGGATTGTGATTTTAACGATCTCTAAAATACCGTTATTCCGAACGAAGCGATACTCGAAAATTAATGTATTACTCTATCTGAAGTATAAAAGTTGTCTATGTTTTGAAGCTATTTAAGGAGCTTTTTAAGAGCCTCTATATTTACCGGCTTTTGGATGAAGTCCGATACTTTTTGATTCCATTCAATTTTATAGAGCTCCTCGTTATTATCATTTACTCTTGAGCTGATCACATAGATCTCGATTTCTTTTTCGATCTTATCTCGTACTTTTTGAAAAGCATGCAGAAAGTCCCAACCGTTCATTTCAGGCATATCGATATCAAGTAATATCATATCAGGGAGAGCCTCATTATTCTCTGCCATTTTTGTGATGGCATCTAATGCCTTCCGCCCATTTTCAAAGGAACTAAGTTCATTTCCTGGAAGGTGACTTTTTATGATCTTTGAGATCCCATAGGTGTAAATTCTATCGTCATCAATTATACAGATGCTCTTCATTTCTCCCCCGTTAAAATTATTTTGAATGTGGTACCTTTATTCGGTTCGCTCTCAACTTCGATCGAGCCTCCCATCGACTCGATCTGATTTTTGGTAATAAATAACCCGATACCTTTAGAGTTTTTATTATCGTGGAAGGTATTGTACATACCGAAAAGCTTATCCCCGTGTTTATCAAGGTCGATGCCTAACCCGTTATCAGAGACTCTCAAATGAACATGTTTGTTATGCTCTGAAGCTTCTACTTCAATAACAGGCTGCCGGTATTTGATAGCATTCGAAAGTAAATTCAGAATAATACTCTCAAGGTAAGCCGGGTTATATTTAAGGGTAAGGTCTTCGGGCACATGTTCATTGAACGTCACATTTTGGGCAAGAATATCTGTTGTTAGAATTTCTTTGATCTTAGAAATATAATTTTTCAGATTGATCTCCTTACGATCATTGCTCGTTTTGTACTGTTGATCGATGATCTCATTCAGATCGTTGATGGATTCATTAAGTTGATTGGAGGCCATTCTTAAATGATCAAGAAGCTCTTCCTTCTCTTCCTGAGACTCTTCTGTATCATATAAAGAAAGCAGCATTCCAATATTTCCGGCGTGATTTCTGAGGTTGTGTGATACGATATGAGCAAAGTTCATCAGCCGCTTGTTCTGCTCCCCGATGATGTTAAGGCTGTTGCTCAACTCCATCTCATTTTTCTTGCGTCTGGTTACATCCGTTACAACTGATAATACGGTTGGTTGATTTGAGTCGAGCTGCTGAAAAGGGACTTTAATGGTTTGGTGCCAAACCTTGGTGCCATCAGGACGGATAGTTTTTACTTCCGGGATGAAGAGCATATCATTGTTTTCGACCACTTCCCGATCGGCTTCCCTGAACCGCATGGCTTCTTCTTTGGTCATACCAAAGTCGATATCTCTTTTACCAACGATCTCCTCCGGTTTTTGACCAAAAAATTCAGCGGTAGCTTTATTGGCCATGATGTACGTTCCATTCAGATCTTTCACAAAGATTAAATTTGGAACAGTATCAAACACCGCCTGAAACTGATGTTTTAATCGGATATTGGATTTGTGTATCTCTTTCTGTTCTCCAAAATCAGTTATGTATCCTCTATTTAACCCATTTTTGGCAGGTTGGTATTCAAGTTGAACATTTTTATACCAGGTGATCTTCTTAACAGAACCAATCATGAGCAGAGGTTCATTTTTCCCATTCCATTTTACAACTTCCCCTTTCCAAAGCAGGTTAAGGGCATGTTCTTTATCAAATGAAAAGTGAGCTGTTGTGGAATTGAAATCTGTTTCCCCTTTGGACTCAACATGTTCGTTAAAGGCATGCTTTAGATCTTCAAGATCTGTTTTGTTGAAAAACGAACGAACTTCTTCAAAACTCCCCGGCAACTCATTGAGGGGGCAATTAAAGATATCGGTAAAGTCTTCACTTAGTGTGAGCGTATCGGAAGCTATATCCCAAGACCAAAAGATTTCTTTATTGATGGTATCCTTAGCAGTCACGTAACTCATAGGTACTAGCTGTTAGCTGATAATTGAAATCGAGTATTTGAAATATCTACAGTGAGTTTATGTTCACATGATATGATATCAAATAATGGTATAAGATTACGTTAGCAATAGTTAAGACATGTTAGAAAATGTTTATGAAGTTATTCTGAAGTGCTTGAAAATTAATTTTCAAGGCGCTCCAGCATTTCCAACCTTGTAGCCTCAAATTCATCCCCTTTTTTCCAGGATTGAAGTTCTTCGGCATTCAGGGCTCTGAATCCGGTCAAGAAAAATAACCGGGTGTCAATTTCTGCACCGCTAAGGTCCCAAAATTCATTGATCTCATCAGAAACGGTGTGATAATTCGCATCGGCCACACTGTCTCGTAAGGCTAGAAAATTTTCACCCTTGCCAATATATTCAGTGCCGGGATTCGGGAAGATCGCAGGAATTCCAACTTTTGCCATATTAAAATGATCAGATCGGTAGAAATAGCCCCGCTCCGGATAGGGATCAGGTTTTACGGTACGGCCCTGTTTTTCAGCTTCTTCCTCTAAAAGCTCGCTTAAGGAAGTGCGCCCGTAACCTACTACTACCACATCTCTTGTTTCGCCATATACGTTCATCCCATCGAGATTGATGTTAGCAGTCACTTTGCCGGGATCAACGGTTGGGTTTTCAGCCCAATACTGAGAACCAAGTAAGCCCACTTCCTCGGCACTTACGATCACGGCGAGTACACTTCGTTTCAATATGGGTTGGACCGATTGGTATGCTTCCATCATTTCAAGAAGGGCACTGACACCTGCAGCATTATCAGAAGCGCCGTTATTCACAGAATCTCCTTCAATTGGATTGGTAACCCCAAGGTGGTCGAAGTGTGCGGTAAGCAACAGATACTCATCATTCAATTCCGGGTCGTTTCCTTTTACTTCAGCTAGTACGTTTTTTCCGTTGATCTCGCGATAATCAGCATCCATACTCACATTTATCCGTACTCCCGTAAGCTCAACAGGTTCAAAATCAGGACTGTCTGCGGCTTCAAAAAGATCATCAAAATTGAGTCCTGCTTCTTCAAAAAGTAACCGACTGGTGGGTTCTGTTATCCATCCATTGAATTCAGTTTCAGAGGAAGAGCCTTCATCACCACTTTTTAAATAAAATCCTTCACCGCTCCAGGCACCTGAAACTACATTCCAACCATATCCTGCGGTTTCATCTGTGTGAATGATAATAGCGCCCAAAGCACCGAGTTCTTTGGCTTTTTCGTATTTATAATCGTAGCGGCCATAATACAATCGGGCGGTGCCTCCGAATAGGTTTTCATCATAGGCGGGGTCACTGTTTTTGAACACAAGGACCTTCCCTTCAACATCCACTCCTTTAAAATCATCCCAATTTTCTTCCGGAGCCTGGATGCCATATCCTACATAAACTAATTCCGCATTTCTGACCTCAACTTCTTCTGCCTGATTAGCAGGCCAGGCCATGAACTCATTAAAATACTCAATGTTAAAAGGAGTCCGTCCATCCGTTGAAACCGACATTTGGGCATTGGAGGTGGTTTGTCCCAATAGCGGAAACTCTTGAATATATGTACCATTTTCTCCGGCGGGGTCTACACCCATTGCTTCTAATTCGTTTACAAGATAGTCTACACTCATTTGCTCTCCTGCTGTGCCGGTCGCGCGACCTTGAAACTCATCAGAGGAAAGTGTTTCAATATGCCGAAGTAAAGAATCTTTGTTAATGCTATTCGCTGCTTTGTTAGCAGGAGATCGATTACAGCTTACAAAGAGAAGAGAAAAGATCAGGAGGGATAAGACTGATTTCATTGAACAGCTTTTAAAAGTTAATGGAAGAAACTCCGGATAAAATAATGTACCTGGAAGAAATAAAAAAAGCGAAAGGTTATTCACCTTTCGCTTTTAAAAAATGATGTCTGAAAAAAGCTTAGTTAGCAGCTTCCAGCTCAATACTAAAACTTTGTACCATATCAGTTACTTGCTGATTGTCAAGGATGCCACCAATGATATAAAAATCATTTCCGGCTTTAGCTACACCGCGGTGATCCATACTTGGGGTAGGCTGGGTGCCTAATTCAACCCATTCGTTAGTATCAAGGCGGTAGGCAAGTACATTGCTATCCGGGAAAGATGGTTTAAGGTTGTAACCAATTCCGTTGTAGTTGTACGGGTTATCGGTTCCTCCAACAAAGACGACCATTTCAACAGGGCTTTCAACGCCAACGGCAGCCATTCTGTAACGTGCATTTCCAGGATGCTGCCTAATTCTGGTCCAGTCAATAACGGTTGGGTCCTCGGTATTAATTTCACCGCGGATACTACCGGGTGACATTTTAAAAATACGTTCGCCTTCATCCACAATAGCTTGAACGCCATCCGACAAGATCATGGTGTTTCCAACAATTCCACCGGCATGACCAAAAACAGGAGGTCCCGCATACGGAGTGGCATGTTCCCAGGAATTTGTTTCGGTATCATACACCTGTACATTTGAAACATTATTGGTGTTATTCCATCCACTTACTAAGTAAATGTAGCGGTCTTGATATACAAGAGATACAGCATCTTCTACGGGAAGCAACATATTAGCAACACGTTCATAAGAATTTGCTGCCGGATCATATTTGAAAACTTCCTGAGTTGATACTTCAGATCCATCTTCAGCAACCGTATAGCCGCCAAAAATATAGATATTTCCGTTTACGTATTCTGCAGTACTTGCAAGTCTGCCGATCCCGTCAGGCACACCGGGGATTTCTTCCCAAGTACCATTTTCAACATCATAACGAGCCGCAAAATCAGTAACATCTTCATGGGTTTTGCCTTCTTCCAAACCTAGAAAGGTATAAAGGTATACTTTCCCGTCAATGGTAGCTGAAGTTACAGCGTTATTAGAAACAGGCATGGGCAATGATTCTGCTTCTGACCAGTCCAGCGAAACTTGCTTTGGTGTTTGCTGGCAGGATGCGACAAAAAATACAAGGGTTAAAAGTGATAATATTCTTTTCATTTGTGTAATAATGGACTTATTGTCTATTTGTTAATTACTCTGAACACGAAAATTTTGCTTAAAGAATGTGTTCAGTTTTTAATTATTTTTAAGTCTTAAATATAAGGTTTTTATATGTCCTCTTTTAAAAATAAAATTGTTTTAATAACCGGTGGCGCGAGTGGGATCGGATTGTTAATGGGGCAAAAATCACTTGAGAGAGGTGCAGAAAAATTAATCATTTGGGATGTTAATGAGGAGGCCTTGATAAAGGCTGCATCCAAGCTCACCAGAAAAGGATATTCACTTAGTACTGACGTTGTCGATGTAAGTGATCACCAGCGTGTTCTAAAAATGACAGAAAAAGTTCTCGAAGAGCACGGCCGGGTAGATATAATCTTCAATAATGCGGGCATTGTAGCCGGTAAAAATTTTGAAGAACATTCCATGGAAAGTATTAAGAAAACTATGGATGTGAACAGCCTTGGAATGATGTATGTAGCTCGGGCATTCCTTCCTTCCATGAAAAAGCATGGAGACGGCTATATCATTAACATTGCCTCAGCAGCAGGCTTAACGCCAAACCCCGGGATGACGGTTTATGCGGCCAGTAAATGGGCAGCCGTGGGCTGGTCAGAATCATTAAACCTTGAGCTTGAGAAAACCGGATCGTCTGTTAAGGTTCTAACTGTTATGCCAAGCTATATAAATACCGGAATGTTTGCGGGAGTAACAGCCCCTCTGCTCATGCCGCTTTTGGACCCGGATGACATCACAACAAAAATACTTGATGCTGTTGAACGCGGAAAAGCACGCCTCAGAGAACCATTTATGGTGAAGCTAACTCCTTTTATCCGTGGAATTTTGCCCGCGAAGGTCTATGACTTTGTAGCCGGTAAGATCTTTGGGGTATATGGTTCAATGGATTCATTTATAGGAAGGAAAAATAAAGATTGATGGACACAGCAAGATTACTGGAAAAACAGAGAACCTATTTTCGGTCAGGAGCCACAAAGTCGGTTGAGTTTAGAATTCACCAGCTTCAAACTTTGAAGAAGTTATTGAGTGAACATGAAGATGAGCTCTTTGAGGCAGTATATGCTGATTTTAAAAAACCGGAACTTGAGACCTATGCCACTGAGCTCGGCATCCTTCATAATGAGATCAGTTACACCATTAGGAATTTAAAAAATTGGGCAAAACCAAAACGATTGAAAGGGACGTGGATAAATTTTCCCTCATCAAACTATACCATCGCTGAACCCTATGGAGCCGTCCTGGTCATAGCCCCATGGAATTACCCGATCCAGTTAGCCCTTTTACCGTTAGTAGGAGCCATTGCAGCGGGGAACACCGTAGTGGTGAAACCCTCTGAACTCACTCCACATACTACATCAGTTTTAAGCCGTTTGATGAGCAAGTGGTTTAAGGAAGAATTTATCGCAATTGTTGAGGGTGGAGTTGAGACCAATCAAGCACTGTTGTCAGAAGATTTTGACCATATTTTTTTTACAGGTAGTAGTCGTGTTGGTAAGATTGTGATGGAGGCGGCCTCTAAAAACCTAACCCCAGTGACTTTGGAACTTGGTGGTAAAAGTCCTTGCATTGTTGATGATACCGCGGATCTTGAAACAGCTGCTAAACGTATTGCATGGGGTAAGTTTTTAAACGCAGGACAAACTTGTGTAGCTCCTGATTATATAATGGTTAAGGCTTCCGTTAAAGATAAATTTTTGGAATATCTCAAAGAATCCATTCGCTCCTTTTATGGTGTGAATGCGAAGTTAAGTCCCGATTACCCTCGTATCGTTAATGAAGACCATTTTGGAAGGCTCGTTTCATATTTATCAGATGGCGAAATATACTACGGCGGTAAAACGGATCAAGAGGAATGTTATATAGAACCAACAATTTTGACTGATATTAAAGAGCGTGCACCGGTGATGGAGGAAGAAATATTTGGCCCCATTGTGCCGATTATCACATTTAATGATATTGGGGAAGCCATTGATCTCATCAACTCAAAGCCTAAGCCGCTGGCACTATATGTATTCACCAGGGAGAAAGAAACAGAAGACCGGATCGTAGAGAAATGTTCATTTGGGAGCGGTGCTGTTAATGATGTGGTTGCACATCTTGGGAATCACCATTTACCTTTTGGCGGAGTGGGTAAAAGTGGAATGGGAGCATACCACGGAAAGAAAAGCTTTGATACCTTTTCCCACTTCAAAGGGATCATGAAAAAGCCGCTTTGGTTGGATATCCCATTTCGGTATGCTCCTTACAAAGGAAAGCTAAAATGGATAAAAAAAATTCTGAAATGAGTACAGAGACCTTCAAAGCATTTTATGTTGAAGAAACATCAAAAGGAAACTTCCGGGGAGAAGTGAAAGATGTTCCTATGTCATTTTTGCCTGATCATGAAGTGCAGGTGCAGGTTCAATTTTCCTCTCTTAATTATAAGGATGGTCTTTCGGCTTCTGGTAATAAAGGGGTGACCCGAAATTATCCTCATATTCCCGGTATTGATGCCTCAGGAGTTGTAGTTAAAGACGAAAGCAAAACATTTGAAAAAGGACAGAAAGTAGTAGTAACCGGCCGGGATCTAGGATCAAATACGCCGGGCGGTTTTGGAGCTATGATCCGCGTACCTAAAGATTGGGTGGTTGCTTTGCCGGACGGCCTGGACTTGAAAACAGCGATGAATTATGGAACCGCTGGTTTTACGGCAATGTATGGTATAAAGCGTTTGGAGCGTGAACTGATCTTACCGAATGAGGGCAAGGTTTTAGTGACCGGAGCTACGGGTGGGGTAGGATCGCTTGCTGTATTCTTTCTATCTGAACTTGGTTATGAAGTAATAGCTGCTACCGGCAAAATGCATAAGGTAGAGTTTCTGAAAGAGCTTGGAGCAGATGAAGTCATTCACCGGGATGAGATCACAAATGTAGATAGCAATTTTCTGCTAAGCCGTGAGTGGAATGGTGCCATAGAAACCGTGGGTGGGGAAATGCTGGATGCGGTGATCCGGCAGACCAATCATGATGGAGCTGTTGCTTGTTGTGGGAATATTTTAGGCCATAAACTTACGACCAATATTTATCCATTTATTTTGAGGGGGGTGAGTTTACTTGGTATTGATTCAGCCATTTGTAAAATGCCGATGAGACTTAAGATCTGGGATACCATTGCGAATATTGATCATAAGAAATTGCCTGAGAAATTTTCAAAAATGGTACAACTGGGGGATTTGATAAAAGAGATAGACCGGATCCTGGAAGGAAAGCAAGCCGGAAGAGTAGTAGTAGAACACAAATAAAAAAGCCTGCTATTGGGAATAATAGCAGGCTTTGAATAATCATAAAGCAGCGGTCAAACTACTTTATGTGAGTTATGGGTATTTGTTTGATCTAGTTCATTTTTAAGCGGCATTTTGAGAAAGCATTTCGTTTTTCTCTACGGCTTTCTGTAAGGTACCGGACAATTCGTTACTTGATACTGGCTTTAATAGGAAGTCAATGTAGTCTACTGTTTCTGCTTTTTTCAGGATGGAAGAAGAGTTATCTCCTGATAAGAAAATGACAGGGATATTAGAGTATAGTTCCCTTAGTTTTTCCACCGTTTCAATCCCATTCAGTTTACCTGCGAGTTGAATGTCTATAACCAAAACCTCAGGATTCAACTCGTCAAATTTTTCCAGTGCTTCCTCCCCGCTTTTGGCTTTGCCAACAACGGTGTAGCCAAGCTTTTCTATCATTTTTGCTTCAACGATGGAAAGAAGCGGATCATCCTCAACTATCATTACCCTTTTTGAAGGTCCCATAGTGCCTCTTAAATATTAAAATTCCTTAACATCAACATATTAAGATTTTTTAATATTAACCAATGAATATCTGTAATTATTGCAATCAAAAGAACAAAAGTTGTAAGCTGAAGCTGCAAAATCAGAATAATATCTATGATCACTCTTCACAAAAAAAAGGATCACATAAATTCCGATAAGTTGGAAAGCAGGCTCGAGGATCTCGTGATCGCTTTCAAGAGGGAAATTCATGCCGAAAATGAAGCTGGATTACCTTATATCGTTGAGGATGGGATTGTTTATAAAACTGAAGAGGAGATCGAGGAATGGATGATTGAACTTACCGCAGAATTAAATTGGCAGCGATCGCTAAGCGGAGACGGATGCTACATTGATCCCGAAAAGGGGAAGATCTGCTAACAATTCAGAGTTTGCTTCTCCAGGTATTTAAAGCGTTAAAAGCTTTGGACATCCTGGAACCATACCAGCTGAACCATTCTCCATTTACCAATTCTATTTTGGCAACAGGACATGCTTCTTTTATCTCTTGTATGTGTTTCTCTTTAAAAGGATAGGGTTCACTGCTCAATAGAATAAGATCCGGGTTCTTGGATTCCAGTTCTTTTAACGTGGTTTTAGGGTATCGGGTTTGATCGCCATATACATTTTTTAAATGATATCGTTC
The DNA here is from genome assembly GCF_042684365.1 of Gracilimonas halophila. Lineage (NCBI taxonomy): Bacteria > Pseudomonadati > Balneolota > Balneolia > Balneolales > Balneolaceae > Gracilimonas > Gracilimonas halophila. The sequence goes on from NZ_JBHULI010000002.1 coordinate 310,479, forward strand.
CAGTACGTGATGAATATAGGTGTCTTTGCCCACGGTCATCCAGGGATCTTTCCAGATGAAGTAGGCCACGGAAAGTTCGCGCTCACTGGGAATCTCAGAAAGTAATTTTGTGGCCTTGGATACAAGTTTTTGAGCTTTATTATTAACCCCAAGTGTAATACCCAATGAACTGATCTCAAGTAATGCATCTTCCACCGACTCAATATCTGTAACCTGTACGTGAGTATAGGCCTGTAATACCTCAATGTCTTCTTTACGATTTTCCTCTTTGTTGGCGAGAATGAAATCAGGCTTAAGTTCAATGATCTTCTCGAGATCAGGTTTTTTTGTACCCCCTACAATCTCAATATCTTCAACATCATCTTCCGGGTGGATGCAGAAACGTGTACGCCCGATAAGCTGACCTTTTAATCCAAGGTCGATCAATAGCTCGGTTAAGCTTGGAACGAGTGAAACGATTCGCTTATAAGGGAATTCAGACATAGTTTTTAATAATACTTTCCGCCTGGCGACAATAACTTCCGCCAAACAAATTGGCATGAACGAGTATGGGGTATAAGTTGCAAAGGCTTATCCGTTCTTCAAAACCGGGCTCAACTGGAAATTGTTCATTATATCCGTTGTAGAAATCTGCGGAAAATCCACCAAAGAGCCGCGTCATTGCAAGGTCCATTTCCCGATGCCCGTAATAAACGGCAGGGTCATAGATACTTGCTACTCCTGATTTGGTAAACATAAAGTTTCCACCCCACAGATCTCCGTGAAGCAAAGCCGGTTGCTCCTGTGGGAAAATAGAACCCAGATTTTTATAAAGGTGCTCTACATCTCGAAATAGTGAGCGAGTCAATTTCCCGGACTCAACCCCCAATTTGATCTGCGGCTCTATGCGCTCAAGGGCAAAGAAATCAGGCCAGTTGGAATGATTCGTATTTGATTGCTTCAGTTTCCCGATAAAATTATCATGATCAAGACCAAAGTAGGAGTTAGACGTACAATGAAGTTTGGCTAACTCAACACCAAATTTATAAGAAGAGTCAGGCTTTCCTCCCCCTTCTTCTATCCATTCTAAAAGAAGATATTCATCAGATATGGCCAAGGCTCTGGGGATAACAAGGTTTGTATCAGATTTACGTAACAAATTCAGCCCTTTTGCTTCGGCTTTGAACATAGTTTCTTGAGGATTCTCATTCCACTTCAGAAAAGCAATATTTCCTGAATCAAAAGTAAGTTTATGGGCATGATTGATATCACCACCATGGACGGATTCTTTTGATACAATCTTGTCGTTGAGTTGGGATTCTAAAGTGGTCTGAATGTTCTCAGAAAGCATAATTATTACTTAATAAAAGAATTCAATTCGTTGAGAAGCGCTTGTGTACTTCGGTCCAGAACGCGGAAAACATTCTCAAACCCTTCCTGACCTCCATAATATGGATCGGGAACCTCCCCATTACCGGGTTCGGGATCAAACTCGCGCATCATTTTAATTTTTTCGGAGAACTTATTTTTTCGGTCTAACTCTTTGATATTTGATAAGTTCTCAGAATCCATAGCCAGAATCAGGTCAAACTCCTCAAGGTCAGCATACTCAAATTTTCGGGCTTTTGAAGGCAGGTGTACACCATGTTTATTAGCTGTAGCCTGACTTTTACTGTTGGCTGATTCACCCACATGATAAGCGGCCGTTCCCGCAGAGTCTATGTAGAAATAATTATCGAGTCCTTTTTGGTTAACCTTATGGATAAAAAGACCTTCTGCGGTTGGGCTTCGGCAAATATTTCCAAGGCATACAAATACAAGCTTATAAGGGTCTTCTTTACTGATAGGTCTTAAATATGAGTTGCTCACGTTTTAAAAGATGTTTAGAGATGATGATTGGCAATTTTATGGATCATTTCAATTTTAATGGAACACTGATAGTATAACGACTGAGCCTTAGCGTCAAGTTCCAGATTTTTTGGTTGAAGGTTGTACATGCTTTTCCCTGATATTTTGTATATTTGAGGCTTAAAACTATTCGCGGAACTAAGTTTTTTATGACAAAAAAATTCGAAGAGATTAAGCAAGTAAGTTTTCCGAAATCAGAAGTCGAAATTCTGAATTGGTGGAAGGAGCACAAGATTTTTGATAAAAGTCTCAAAACCCGTGAGGATGGGATTCCTTTTACTTTTTATGAAGGCCCACCTACTGCTAACGGTAAGCCGGGTATCCACCATGTGATGGCCAGAACGGTTAAGGATATGTTCTGCCGATATAAGACGCTCAAAGGTTTCAAAGTAGAGAGAAAAGCAGGTTGGGACACGCACGGACTTCCGGTAGAAATTGAAGTTGAAAAAGCGTTAGGGCTCGAAGGTCGTGAGCAAGTTGAAGAGTATGGTATAGAAAAATATAATGCTGCATGCCGTAAGAGTGTACTTAAATATAAGGATCTGTGGGATGAACTCACCTCTCGCATGGGTTACTGGGTAGATCAGGACGACCCTTATGTTACATTTGAGAATAACTATATAGAATCAGTCTGGTGGGCTTTTAATAAGCTTTACAATAAAGGCTTGGTGTATAAAGGATACAAGATCCAATGGTATTCCCCGGGTAGCGGAACGGTTCTTTCTTCCCATGAAGTGAGCTTGGGTTATAAGGAAACTCAGGACCCTTCCATCTATTTTAAATTTAAAGTTGATGGAGAAGAAAATACCTACTTCCTGGCCTGGACAACCACACCATGGACAGTAGTTTCGAATATGGCCATTGCCGTAAATCCAAATCTGGACTATGTGAAAGTTGCTCATTTCGATGAGACCTTTATCATGGTCAAAGATTGTGTAGAAGATGTGCTTGGCGAGGACTATATCATTGAAGAAGAGATGAAAGGTTCGCAGCTGCTTCACAGAACCTACGAACCGATCTTTGACTACGCTCTTAAAGAATTTGACAAAACCGAAGCCTGGAAAGTGATCCCGGCTGATTATGTGACCACAGAAGACGGAACCGGGGTGGTTCATACTGCACCGGCTTTTGGTGCCGATGACTACGAATCATGCCAGAAAGCCGGGATTCCAATGTTTAACCCGATAGATCGGGACGGAAAGTTTACAGACAAGGCCCCGGATTTTGAAGGACAGTGGTTTAAGGAGGCCGACAAAGAAATTTCAAAAGCTATCAAGGAGAAGAACCGCATGTATAAGCATGAGACTATGGTTCACAACTATCCTTTTGACTGGCGTAAAGGCACTCCGCTTATGTCTTACCCTGTAGAGTCCTGGTTTATTGAAACCACCAAGATGAAAGATCGAATGGTGGAGTTGAATAAGAAAATTAACTGGAAGCCGGAAAGTACCGGTTCAGGTCGTTTTGGAACATGGCTCGAGAATAACGTGGATTGGGCCGTATCCCGTCAGCGTTATTGGGGAACACCGATCCCGATTTGGGTAAGTGATAAAGACCCTGAGTATGTGGAATGTATCGGAAGTATGGATAAGCTTCGCGAAAAAGCCGGACTGGATGAAGATGCTGAGATCGATCTCCATCGCCCGTTCATAGATGATATCACATGGGAAGCGCCTGATGGCGGAACTATGCGCCGTATTCCGGATTTGCTCGATGTTTGGTTTGATTCCGGAGCGATGCCTTTCGCTCAGTGGCACTATCCGTATGATAATGATCATGATTTCCAGGTGAACTATCCGGCAGATTTTATAGCTGAGGGAGTGGATCAGACCCGTGGATGGTTTTATACCTTACATGCCTTAGGTACCATGTTGTTCAATGAAGAAGCCTATAAGAATGTAGTTTCCAACGGGCTTGTACTTGATGAGAACGGCGAGAAAATGAGTAAATCAAAAGGAAACACGGTAGATCCTTTTGAGGTGATACAGGAGTTCGGAGCCGATACCGTTCGCTGGTATATGATGAGTAATTCCTCGCCATGGGAAAACCTGAAATTCAGTATAGACGGACTCAAAGAAGTCCAGCGTAAGTTTTTTAACACCATTGTTAACACTTACTCTTTCTTCGCCATGTATGCGAATATTGATGGATTCAACTTCTCAGGAACAGCGATACCGATCGCAGATCGTCCGGAAATTGATAAGTGGGTGATCTCACGCCTCAACAGTACCGTAAAAGTTGTGGAAGAATATCTTGAAGATTATGAGCCAACTAAAGCTGCCCGTGAGTTGGAAAACTTTGTAGAGGAATTAAGTAACTGGTACGTTCGTCGAAATCGTCGCCGTTTCTGGAAAGAAGGAAATACACTTGATAAGACAGCTGCATACCAAACCTTGTATGAATGCCTGAGTAATCTTAGTAAAATGATCAGTCCGATCGCTCCGTTTATTGGCGAATGGCTGTATCAAAAACTAAATTCTGTGACCCAGCAAGAAGAAGAGTCTGTTCATTTGGCATTCTTTCCAACGGTAGAGGAGACGGCCATAAACAAAGCGCTTGAGCATAAGATGGAAATGGCGCGGCTTATCTCCTATATTGTATTGCGAGTTCGTAACCAGATAGAGATGAACGTTCGTCAGCCCTTAGGGAGAATCATTCTTCCTATAAAAGATGAAAGTGAACGACAGGCTATTGAGTCGGTTCGGGATATCATTTTGGAAGAAGTGAATGTTAAGGACATTCAGTTTGTGGATGATGATTCAGGAATCGTGGAGAAATCAGCGAAGCCAAACTATCCGGTATTAGGTAAACGATTAGGCCCAAAGATGAAAGCTGTTGCAGCAAAAGTAGCTAAGCTCAGCACCGAAGAGATCACTCAGTTTGAGAAAAATGGATGGATCGATCTCGATGTAGAAGATGAAACTATTCGTATCGATTCTGAGGGACTCGAAATAGTTCGTACCGGGCTGGAAGGCTGGACGGTTGAAACTGAAAAAGGACTCAGTGTTGCAGTGGATACTGCTTTAAGTGAAGATCTGATTCAGGAAGGAATTGCCCGGGAATTTGTAAATCGTGTGCAAAATATGAGAAAGGAAGCTAACTTTGAAGTAACCGACCGTATTGCTATCGGCTTCACAGGGTCTGATGCAATTAAGGAAGCTGTTGTTTCCATGAGTGATTATATTAAGAAGGAAACACTGGCAGAAGAAATTCAAATTACGGAGTTGGAAGTTTCCGACTTTACTAAGAAATGGGAAATTAGTGATGAAGAGTGCACTATCTCCATCCGAAGAAATATTAATTCATAACTAAGCAGCTATGTCTACTGAAGAATCAAAAAAGGACGAAAGAGTATCTCCATATACTGATGAAGAATTGGAATATTTCCGCGACATAATCATCAAAAAGATGGAAGAAGCAGAAGAAGAAGTAAATGCTTTACAACGTACGCTGCGTGAAAGTATGGAAAATGCTTCGAATGAATCTGCTTATTCTTATCACATGGCGGATGCCGGTACTGATGCTCAGGAGCGCGAAAAAACCTATATGCTTTTTAACCGAACCAAGAAGTTCGTGAAGTATCTGGATGATGCCCTCAAGCGTATTGATAACAAAACCTATGGCGTTTGCAAAGTAACAGGAAAAAAGATCGCTAAAGGTCGATTGGAAGCTGTGCCACATACGCAGTTAAGCATTGATGCCAAACTAAAACGCAGGTAACTCCACGCTTTGAACAAACAAAAGCTGACGGCCATTTTTGTGCCTGCATTTATTGTGCTGGCTTTAGACCAGCTCACAAAGTGGCTTATCCGAACTTCGCCTGAGTTGCAAAATAAAGTCCTAATAGAAGGGTGGTTGCAATTTTACTATACCAAAAATCCGGGTATGGCACTGGGGATCGATGTGTTTTCTACCCCTGTGATAAGCGTTATCGCCATTTTGGCGGTATCTGGGATTTTATTCTATATCATCAAAAATATTGAGGAAGCTACCATAGGGTACTTATTCTGTATGGGGCTGATCATTGGCGGAGCATTCGGAAATATTTCTGATCGCCTTTTTATGGGTTTGATCATGGACTATGGCGGGGTGTTGGAAGGTCATGTAGTCGACTTCATTTATTTTTCTCTTCAAATTGGAGACTGGACGGTCTTTCCTTATATCTTTAACGTGGCCGATGTTGCTATTTCCTGCTCTATTATCTTTATCCTGATCTTTAATCGCAGGTTTTTTATTACGCAGAATGGGGAATCAGAAACAGAAGAATCCGTAACGGAATCTGAAGTAAAGACTGATAGTACTTTGAATTAGGAATAGTAGTTAGTACAAACAAACTAACTATTCTCTTCTCCCTCAAACGGATACTTTTGCGTAGAAAAGTCGAAGTTATGATCAATAGGTACCTGATCTACGATCTCCAGCCCAAAACTTTTGATCCCGATTCTCTTGACAGGGTTATTCGTCATCAGCTTTAGCTTGCGGATGCCAAGTGATCGCAGGATCTGGGCGCCAACTCCATAATCCCGGGTATCCCCTCGGGGACTTATATCTTCTTCATTCTCAGAAACTTTCCCCTGTTGTAAGGCTTTCAGGGTTTTAAGCTGGTTTACCAAAACCGAACCACGCTGATTTCGGTTCATATACAGAACCACACCTTTTCCTTCCCGCTCTACCTGAAGCATAGCCTGATGAAGCTGTTCACTGGTGTCTTTATTGCGGGCCCCAAAAATATCTCCGATCAGGTCGGATGAATGAACGCGGGTAAGTACCGGTTCCTCTTTGGTCCAACTGCCTTTTGTAAGGGCAAGATGAATATCGCCGGTCAGTTTTTCTTTGAAGGCTCGAAGGCTGAAATCACCATACATGGTTGGAAGGTTAACATCCATCACTTCTTCAACGAGTGTCTCATTTTCATTCCGGTAAGCGATGAGATCCTTGATAGTGATGATCTTCATCTCAAACTCTTCCGCCATCTTGATGAGCTCGGGGACGCGGGCCATTTCACCGTCTTCTTTCATGATCTCACAAATGATTCCCACCGGCTTTAGCCCGGCAAGGCGTGCAAGATCAATGGCAGCTTCAGTATGCCCGGCGCGGCGAAGAACGCCGCCTTCTACAGCCAACAGTGGAAATACGTGACCAGGACGCCGGAAGTCAACGGGTTTGGAATCGTCACTGGCTAGTTCACGAATGGTGTTGGCACGATCCTGCGCAGAAATCCCGGTAGTGGTTTGACGCTTATGATCGATCGAAATGGTGAAATTGGCTTCATCCGGATCAGCTCCTTCCTGCACCATATGCCGGAGTTTAAGCTTGTCGGCTTTTTCCTTTGTTATAGGAGCGCAAACGAGTCCGCGACCATGTGTCACCATAAGGTTGATGGCATCTTTGGAAACCATCTCGGCCGCCATCAGGAAATCTCCTTCATTTTCCCGGTCTTCATCGTCAACCACAATAACCATTTTACCATGTTTGATATCTTCAATGGCCTCGGTAATGGTATTGAAGTGGAAATCCTGACTCATAGCTTTACTTCACTTTGCGCTGCAGAATATCAGAGCAGCTTTATAAATTATTTATCCTTTTTATTAGGATTTACATCGGTGATAGCAGACTTTAACATGCGTATCTTGGTGCCACTGTCTACGTCAACCAAAACTTCCGTTTCTTCGATCTTGTCAAGAATACCGATGATTCCGGATGAAGTAACGATCTTATCCCCTTTTTTCATATCAGAGACCATTTGCTGGATCTCTTTTTGCCGCTTACTCTGCGGACGGATTATAAAGAGATAGAATACAAGGAAGATCGCTCCAAGAAAAACAAGGTTGATAATTCCGGCGCTTTCGTCACCGGGAGCTCCCATAAAAAATAGAGGTAGAAATTGCATAAGTATTAATTAGTGTGCGATTATGTTTTTGCGGGCAAAAGATACGAATTCCTGCATTGAAAGACGATGGTGGATTTGTGAATAGAAAATCAGGTATAGTGCCATAGCCAAATTACGTTCCTCTCTCTGGATTGCAGCAAAGCTGATTCCTGTCTCTCTCCAAAGAGAGACAAGTTCTTGCCAAAGCCCCGTACTTGTGTCCCTTTGGAGGGACAGGAAGAATGAGCTTGCTCATTACTTCCGGGGAGGACAGTCAGGAATGACACTCAAAAGTAAATCCCGGCCTAACTAAACAAAGACTTTAGGAATTTCTGATGCTTCTCTTTGTTTTTCTGTATTAAAAGTGGAATCCCAAAGGCATAATCTACCATCTTATCAGTGAAATCATGGCTTACAAAAGTGTTCATCATTTTGGACTTGGATGATACGATAATAAGGTCAGTTTGATCGACCATTGCCTGATTATAGACAACATCTGCTACCCGCTCTTTCTTTTGCAATGAGAGTACATAATTGATCCCATCTTCAAGGCCGGGTTGCTTTTTAAATTCCTCTAATTTCTTTTTCACCTTTTGGTCCACTTCCTTTTTATCCTTTTCAGAAAGGGTATAAGGGAAAAACTGGGCTCGATATCTATAGATGTGTTGACCGGTAACAGTCCCTCCATCGGACAATTCTTTAGCCGTTTTGATCGCTCTACCCGATTGCTCAGAAAAGTCGACAGGGGCAAGAATATTCTTCATACTGTAACGACTGTTCTCGGGAACAAGAAGAACAGAATTAGCCACATATTTGAGAATTCTTTTTGGGGTGATACCTTCTCCGGTATATCCAACCTTCTTACCCATTAATAAGAGATCGGGTTCAATAGAGTTTACTACATCAATGATCTGATCGGTAGGTTTCCCGGTTTTGATCATGATCCTGATTTCTATGGAATCATCATCGAAGTGGCCACTGACTTTATCATTCAGCTCATTACGGATGAGATCGAGAAATTCATCTTCGGATTCAATTTCCGGAAATTGTTCTGCTAACTCTAAAGCCGTAGGTCCCGATTCAACCGTGTGAAAGAAAGTGATGGTTTTAGGTTTTACGACGGAGGTTAAAAATGCAGTGTATCCGATAAGGATATCGTCCATGTTGGACAAGTCGAGACATGCTAACCAATGTTTTGAATCTATCATTTTTATACCTCTAATCTGATTTTTTTTGTTTTTGAATTGCTTTCATAACTAACTCGCGATAAGACTCTCTCTCCTTATCTCTGTCTTTTCGCAGGTAATCCTGATGTTCTTTTTCGAGCCCCCGTTTCAGGCTGTAACACATGACGAGCAACACAAAAACAAAAGGCAAGCCCGTACTGATGGCTCCGGCCTGAAGAGCTCCAAGCCCGCCGCCCAAGAGCAGTACAGCTGCTACAAGACCCTCTGTAGACGCCCAGAAAATACGCTGGCCAACAGGGGCGTCAAGTTTGCCGCCACTTGTTAACCCATCGATCACCAATGAGCCTGAGTCAGATGAGGTTACAAAAAAGCTCAACACCAGGATGATGGCGAGGAATGAAGTGACCATAGACCACGGGAATTGATCAAGTAAGATAAACAGGGAGGTAGTTTGGTCTGCTTCAACGGCGGAGGCAATTTCAGCGATGCCATTTGTTTCAAGGAAAAGCGCACTTCCTCCAAAACCGCTCATCCATAAGAAAGTAAGCATGGTCGGAACGATCAAAACACCCAATACAAATTGTTTAACACTTCGACCCCGTGAAATTCTGGCAATGAACATCCCAACATAAGGTGACCAGGAGATCCACCAGGCCCAATAGAAAACAGTCCATGAAGACATAAATGAACCCTCTTCATACGACTGTGTCCAGAAAGAATAGGTTCCAAAATTCTGGGCATAGTGTCCAAGATTTTGAATGAAAGAACTAAGAATATATAAGGTAGGACCTACCACCAGAATGAAAAGCAGGAAGAGTCCGGCAAGGCGGATGTTGAATTCACTTAAAACCTTTACTCCCTTATCAATACCGAGTACAACAGAGACTACGGCAATAGCAGTAACTCCGGCTATAATGATGATCTGAAGATTGGTAGTATTTTCAAAGCCAAACACATATTCCATGCCGGCACCTGCTTGTGCTGCACCTAATCCAAGAGAGGTGGCCAAACCAAAAAGGGTGGCCAATACAGCTAAAATATCGATTACATCTCCAATCCATCCATTGATACGATCGCCCAGAATCGGGTAGAACACAGATCGGAAAGAAAGAGGCAGATCGCGGTTGAATGCAAAAAATGCCAATGCTAATGCTACGATAGCATAGATAGCCCATGCATGAAGTCCCCAATGCAGAAAGGTAACGCCCATCGCATCCCGGATAGCCTCAGTAGATCCAACCTCGGCATGTGGTGGTGAAATTAAATGCCACATTGGTTCGGCCACAGCATAGAACATAAGCCCGATTCCCATTCCCGCACTAAATAACATGGCAAACCAAGCCATTGTACTAAAGTCAGGTTCTGCGTCTTTTCCACCTAAGCGGATGTCACCATATTTACTGAAAGCAAAATAAAGTGCAAAACCAATGAAAATGTTAACAGCACCGACAAATAACCAACTGGCAGCATCAGTGATACCCACCCTAACGGAGTTGAATGCCTCGTTAGCAGCGTCACCGGCCCAGATCACCCCAACTATCAAAGCTGTGATCAAAATAACGGAAGGCCAGAATACCGGTTTGTGAATGTCGAAATATTTATTGATCCCCGTTTTCTCACCCGGGTCTTTTTCTTCTCCTCTTATTGCCATGTTGGTAAATTTGGAAAGTTAGAATTAACTCAATAATTGCCGAAAGCGGGGCAAAATGTCGTAAGGAGAGCGAGAATTCTGAGGAATGGAATTGCTCAGATTTATAGTGAAGAAATGCTCCTGAATTTGATTATTCATCGGCCTCATGTACTCCTTATAGAAATTAACTAATGCTGAAAAGGTCAGCTTATTGAAATAACTGATAATTATAAAGTAATACAGCGTCCAATAATTCCATATAGGGTATATAAAATGCAGATGAGTATCAAATAATTGATATTGAAGTTTAAATAATGATATGCTTTATGCTTAAGTATAAATATAATAATCAAATACACAGGTTTTAATAAAATTTCTTCCCATCCGTAGCATACTCACTTAAAATTTTGGCAGGTTTAAATCTTGGTCCATGTGCTTCAGTGAATTCATTTAGTTTATCTAAAACGTTTTGGACCCCGGTTTGATCGATGTAGCGGAAAGGTCCTCCAAGAAATGGAGGGAATCCAAGTCCTAAGATAGCCCCAAGGTCGCCATCTTCCGGAGATTTCAAAATACCTTCTTGCAGGCACCAGGCCGCTTCGTTGATCATGGTCAGCGCCATGCGGAGCTGTGCTGTTTCTTTATCGGGATTATTTCGACTGGAGCCGCCGAAATGTTCGTAGATCTCCGTGTTGACTTCCTTCTTCTTGCCGGAAGCATATTTATACATTCCACGTTTATTTTTTCGGCCTTTGTAACCGGCATCAAGTAACTCCTGTGCACGATTGGAAGTATCCACCCCGCGCTCGGCAAACATGGCCGACATGGTTTCGGCTACATGCGCTCCCACATCAATCCCCACTTCATCAAAAAGTGCCATGGGTCCCACCGGGAATCCCCAGTCTTTCATGATCTTATCGAGAAACTCAATGGAAGCCCCTTCCTCCAACAATTTGAGAGCTTCATTCATATAAGGAGCTAAAATTCGTGTGGTGTAGAAACCCGGTCCGTCTTTCACCACGATCACATTCTTCCCCTGATTCACCCCAACCTGAAATGCGGTTTGTGTTACCCAATCTGCGGTTTGGTCGGTTGTGATGATTTCAAGCAATGGCATTTTCTGAACCGGTGAGAAGTAATGCATCCCAATTACGTTTTCGGGTCGTTTTGCACCTTTTGCAATTTCTGAGATAGGCAGTGAGGAGGTGTTGGATGCAAAAATGCAGTCGTCATCGGAAGCAAATTCAACTTGCTCTACAATGGTACGCTTCAGTTCCAGGTCTTCGAAGACGGCCTCGATAACCAGGTCGACAGAACCAAAGCCATCATATGAATCAACTCCTGTGACTTTACTGGCCATTTTATCCCGCTCAAATTCTGAGATGATTCTTTTTTGGGCTTTTTCATTAAGCGATTTCCAGATCTCTTTTTCGCCCTGTGCAGCCTGGTCAATAGTTTGATCTTTCAATAGTACGTTATAGTCCCCTTTATCTATGCTTACCTCAGCTATTCCTGAGCCCATCAATCCTGCTCCCAGAACTGCCAACTTTTTAACCGGTCTTAGCAGGTCAGGATTAGGCACTTTCTTGGAGGCATTCATTCCGAAAAACAGATCTACTAAATTCCTGGATTCCTGAGTAGCTCCCAACTCGCCAAATAGTACCGTCTCGTTTTCAAGTCCTTTTTCAAGTCCATGCTTATATCCGTATTCCACAGCGTCAATGATCTTTGGCGGAGCCGGGTAATTTCCTTTGGTTTGTGAAATAGTTTTCTTTCTTGCCTGGGAGAAGATGATCTTTCGCCCGATCGGGTTACCTTCAAGCAGTTTCTCCACCAAAGACCGCTTATCTTTTCGGTTGAACTTTCCCTCTGCGATCTTATGAACTGCTTTTATCGCGGCGGACTCAATGGCATCTTTATGAGTCACTTCATCCACCAGTCCCATTTTTCGTGCCTGACGGGTATAGATATTTTTCCCTTGCAACATATAGGTCAGCGACTTCTGGATACCGATGGTTCGGGGTAGTCTTTGTGTTCCTCCGGTTCCGGGAAGTAATCCCAGTTTAACTTCCGGAAGAGCAAATATCGTTTTTGAGCTATCCGAGCAAACCCGATAATGACATGCTAAAGAAAGTTCGAGCCCTCCCCCCATACAACTCCCATGAACGGCTACGGCAATAGGTTTTGGAAAATCTGCAATCCGATTCAGGATCTTATGTCCGTTTTTACTGAGCTGTTCAATTTCTTCAGCCGTATCCCGCTCCTGAAACATATCGATATCAGCCCCGGCAATGAAGTTATCCTTTTTACCTGAGATCAGGACAGCTCCTTTCAGTTTGTCATTCGATTCCAACTCATCCAGGAAAGAAGAAAATTCATCCATCATGGATTCATTCAGCTTGTTCACCTTCTCACCGGGAAGATCGAGGGTGATAATGGCGACGGAATTCTTATGGGTGATGTTTAGGTAGCTCATGGTGTGTGTTTATAAATTAACCCTTCGGTAGAAACGCGATGCATCGCGTTTCTACCGAAGGGTGGAAAATTTTGATTAACTAGAATACCGCTCCAACACAATCGCATGTCCCTGGCCTCCTGCTGCACAGGCGGAAACGAGGGCATATTTTCCATCTTCACGGATCAATCGGTTAGCGGCTGTGGTAACAAGCCGAACGCCGGTGGCTCCGAATGGATGCCCTAAAGAAAGGGAGCCGCCCAGCGTATTCAGCTTATCCATGGGTATCTCACCAACTTTCTTATCCTTGCCCAGTGATTCCTTTGCAAAGGTATCAGAATCCAGGGCGGCCAAAACAGAGAGCACTTGTCCTGCGAAGGCCTCGTGCAATTCGATCACATCCATGTCTTCCAATGAGAGCTTCATGGCATCCAGAACTTTGGGTATGGCATAGGCCGGGCCAAGCAATAATTCTTCACCGGGATCCTGAGCCACGAAATTATATTCACGAATATAAGCTTTGGGTTTCAGTCCCAATTTCAAAGCTGTTTGCTCTTCCATAATAAAGCTGGCGGAGGCGCCGTCTGTTAAAAAGGAAGAATTACCGGCAGTAACAGTTCCGTGAGGTTTGATAAAAGCGGGACGAAGCTTACTTAGTTTCTCCATCGAAGTGTCTTCGCGAAAACCGTTATCGTGTTTAACCACATCAAATTCAGGAGGGAGTTTGGCGGGGATAAGTTCGTCATCCAGTAGCCCTTCATTCGTCGCTTTGGCAGCCAGATGGTGAGAACGCATGGCATATTCATCTTGATCTTCCCGTGAGATCCCAAACCGTGCGGCCATTCGGTCGGCACTCTCACCCATAACTTCACCTGTTGAAAATTCTTCAATAGCCGGCAACTCCGGAAGAAGATCTTTGAATCCCAATCCCTTGAAAAACTTCAGAAAATCGAGCGGTGATTTATATTTTCGGGCTTCCAATACTTTTTGTCGGAATTTCTTTTTGAAGCGAACCGGGATGTCGGACATGGTCTCGGTTCCGCCTGCCAAAATGATCTTTGCTTGTCCTGAGCGGATCAGGTCAACGCCACTTGCAATAGCCTGGTTGGAAGAAATACACGCCATGGTGGTGGTGAAAGCAGGAACAGAATTTGGGATGCCTGCACCGAGCGCACTTTCGCGTGCTACGTTGCTGGTTTTCACTTCCTGAATGACTGTTCCCATGATCACCCGATCAATATCAGCGGGATCAATAGGATTTCGGGCAAGTAATCCTTCGATGGCCATACGCCCCAGATCATAGGCCATCAGATCATTATAGTTAGTAGAAGAGCGCTGGAAGGGTATTCGGCATCCATCAACAAGAACAGCTTTTGGAGAGTTATCTTGGCTTGTATCCATAATCAATTTGGGTGAATAAATTGTTCAGTAAGGGCATATTACGATGTGCCCTTACTGAAATTAAAACACTAAAACTCACTCGTAAGTTAACAGTGTTAACTAATAAATCAAGCTGTATGATTATTTTTCTTTGTCTGCGTTTGAAATGTTCTTATATTTGTCGCCCTTCAAGCAAGTCGGGCAATTAGCTCAGTTGGTTCAGAGCACCTCGTTTACACCGAGGGGGTCGGGGGTTCGAGTCCCTCATTGCCCACCACTACAAACCCTTTGTTTAACTTTATTTAGAGTAGAGCAGAGGGTTTTTTATTTCTATGATTTGGGGTCAAAATGTCAATAAGGAAAACTGAGTATTTGAGTTACTACCTGTTGAGCTCACAATTTAGGTTGACGGATTTAAAGAAGCATATCTTTTCATAAAACATTCAGTCAATTACCTCTCCTCTTTAATAGCAAAACCTCTAACTGTAACACTTGACCAAGTCAATCCTTCTGTAAATAACTGATAATCGAATCTAAGATTTACTACAGCATTGGCACCCCAACTTGAAGTAAGTTCGTACATTTCTTCCAAGATTGAATCCGTTTCGAATTGTTCAATTAGATAGTATTCAACTACTCCGTTATAGCTACTCTTGTTAACTTTAAATTCTTTCCCATCAATTTCATAAGTATTACTGGAAGAATTTATTTGAATAGTCATGGCCCTATTATATTGATTAAGATCTATTTCCCTAATTTCAGGGTAAAATTCCACTTCAACTATACCAATGGATTCATATTTCCCTGATGGTTTTTCTGGTGTAAATTTAAACCCATTTCTGGTATACTCTCTGAAATCTATCCCTTTATAATCGTAACCACCCTCTTGTGTTAAATCTATTGTGGTACTACATCCCGAAAAAAGAATAATTGCTATAACTACTAAAAGTCTCATTGATCGATCTCTAAGTTTATGTTCTCTTGTAATATACTTTAGATAGCCAAACAAATTGCTCATCATTTTTTTAGCTTGTTAGAATGAGATCATTATTTAAAGCAATGCTTTGTGCCATCTTGTTATTACTAACAGCAGGATGTCAGCAAGAACAAGAGCTTTCAAAACAAATTTCCGAAGCCCAAAAATTTAACCTTGATGAAGCGGCTCCTGCTGAATTAATAAGAGACAGGGATTTTTTAGTAGGGTCCATGAAAACCGTTAACAACATCGGTGCCATGGCTGTGGATGAGGAGGAAACAGTTTATGTGGTTGATGAGCTTAGAAAAAAGATCGAGGTTTTTGACGGTTCAGGAAATAATATGGGCAGTTTGGGAAGAATAGGCAGAGATCCGGGAGATTTTCAAAACCCAACCTATCTGAAAGTAAAGGGGCAGAGTTTATATGCTTATGATCAAAATTTATTCAGAACCTATAGGTACAGCCTCCCCGGCTTAGAGCTGGAAGATGTAACAGAATTGGAATTTACCGCTCGCTCGCTGGGAGTGGATTCTCTGAGTGAGGCCAGGCCTTTTGCATTTGAGGTCCTGAATGATGGTAATTTTCTTGTGGCCTTTCAGAGGGTCAATACTCCACAGGACAGGCAGCTGGTGTATTATAAAGTAGATCCTGAAGGAAAGATCATCTCAGATCAATTGCTGGCATTCAAAAATAGAAGCCTTTATGTGGATGAAGCTGTTAATCCTCCGTTGATCATCATGCTGCCTTATGAGCCGGAAACCCTCACGGCAACAGATTCCAATGGCCGGATCTATTCCGCATATTCAGATCACTTTTTGATTCATGTAGCCGACAGTTCCGGAACAAATATCGGATCCCGCTATTACCCTTTTGAAAAATATAACCTGATCAGGTCGGATGCTATTGACCTCTACAGGGATACCCATCGGCGGAGGGCTATTCGTCGGGCAAGTCTTCCTGCAACATGGCCGGCATTGGCAGCTATGAAAATAGATGATAAGGTTCGTCTTTGGATTGCTACCATTATCCCGGATCTAACCCAATATCGCTGGTTCATCCTTGCTCCCGGTGGCGAGCCCCTCGCAACTTTTGATCTGCCCCGGAATAGCAAGATCATGCTTATCAAAGATGGATATGTCTACACAAAAGCTTTTAATTCAAGAAAGTATTCCGATGAAGTACTTAGATATCAAATAAATTATTAGTTTTGAGCGATGGTTTTATGCCGTCTGATTAACATATTTATTTTACAATGATTAAGTTATTAATTCAAGACATATAAAATAATATTCATATATTTATTTATAATTATTAGCAGATAAAAAGAAAAAAGGTAATGGACATTAAATTCGTAAAACGCTCCACAGTAAAATCTTCCAAAAAAAGAACCTCAAAATTTAAACCACTTCTTGAAGCCATTGAAAAACTAAAACCGGGCGGACAGGCTGTTGAGGTAAGTTATAGCAATGAAAAGAACATCAATTCTATGCGTACGGCCGTGTATCAGTTTGGGAAGCAAAATGATTTCAAAGTAAAAAGTCGAAGAGACGCTGATAACAAAAAGATCTACTTCTACCGGGATAAGTAGAAGGTAATTAATATCTTGCCTATGGCAGCAGGCACCTCCCTCGAGGGAGGAATTTTCGTGGTGGTTTTAATTTTTTGATTCCTGATTAGCAACTCTCTCAAATTCAACAATGGAAAGTCTCCCCTTGAGGGGAGATCAATTCAAAAAGCTGTTCCTTTTTGAATTTCGTGGGGTGCTGTGACCAAAGCCTCATTTGCTTTCACTGCAATCTCACTTTATAAGATCAAGCAAATAAAATCCCTTACTCTTCTACCCCGGCCCAAACTAAATACTTATTACGGATCTCAGTTATATGCTGATCGATGGTTTCCTTTTCCCAGTCAGAGGTATCGATGGGAGGGTGGATATGTGCATTTATAGTTCCGCTTTTGGAAAGTAACGATCCGCCTAAGCTCAATTCCTGATTGCCATCGAAATAAATGGGGACGATAGGAAATCCAAGGTCGATGGCCATATGAAAAGCTCCCTTTTTGAAAGGCCCGATCACCCCGGGATGTTTTCTTGAGCCTTCCGGAGCAACCATGATGGATAGATTATCACGACGCAGACGATCATAGGTATTCTGCAATTTCGCGATCGCTTTTTTACTCTTTTTACGCTGAATAAAAACCTGACCTGTAAGATGACCCACTATAAAAAAAAGGGGATTGTACTGCAGTTCCCACTTCGCTACAAAACGGATATGAGGTAACCCAAGTGCGATCATTGTAACAAGATCGAGGGTAGAACTGTGATTAATGGTATAGATCACAGAACCTTTGACGGGTTCGCCATGTTGAATTACATTGAATTTAATTCCGAGCGTCCACAGCACGGGATAGGCAATGAAGGGGCCGAAGTTCTCCACGACATAGTTTGTGGCTTTACCAAAAGACAAGATCAAAAGAATAGCGATCATTGGAGTGGAAATAGCAAACATCAGAAAGAAGACCACTAACGCTAAAATGCTTCGGATGTATTCAACGGGTGTAAGTGATGATGCCATTTCTTTTGATAAGTTATTTTTTGAAACCGAATATAAAGGAAGCAACGGTTCGCTGAAAACCTAAAATGGATTGGCAGCTCAATTCTGTATAGCTTTGTCCGGCATAAATTTTTTTATAAATGATAGATCAGTCAAATTTGAGCATTAATATTGAACCTTTTGAGCCGGCTTGGTGGGCCTGGAATACGCATGTTCATACCGTGGTTGCTTCGCAACTCACCAGGGTAGAGAAACCTGATCACAAACGGATCGAGATCCCAACCCCGGATAATGATTTCCTCGAAATTGATGTTTGCAGAGTTGATACTGAGAAGCCTGTGGTTGCACTTTTTCATGGTTTGGAAGGTTCCACAGATCGGCATTATATAGCTAATTTAATGGGAAAGCTGGAAGAAAATGGGTTCTCATCGGTAGCTTTAAATTTCCGTGGCTGCGGAAGCCGGATGAATGATCAGCGCCGATTCTACCATTCCGGTGAAACACAGGATTATCGTACTTTCTTTCAATGGATCAACAGGGAATTTCCGGATCGGGATCTCTATGCAGTTGGCTATTCCCTGGGTGCTAACGCACTGGTAAAGTATTTAGGTGAAGAGGGAAAGCAAAGTTTAGTGAAGCGGGCAGTAGCTGTTTCTCCGCCTTATGACCTGAAAGAAGGATCCCTCCGTATGCAGCAAGGGTTTAACCGAATCTACGAGATCCGTTTTCTGAAAACACTGGTTGAAAAACTGGAGTTAAAACGGGATAAATTTCCGGACTTGCCCAGTTTCCATGGAAACACGATCTATGATTTTGATGATCAGGTTACAGCCAGGCTTCACAATTTCAGCGGGGCCGATGATTACTATCACCAATGTTCGAGCAAGCATTTTTATGGAGAGGTGAAAACAGATCTGTTAGTCATCCATAGCAAGGAAGACACGCTCTGTCCTATAGAATTTGCTCCGGTTTCAGTGATGCAGGATAATCATCATATCCTAACTCATTTTACTGATGAAGGCGGACATGTTGGGTTTTTGAGTTCTGATCCGGGATGGTTGTACAGGGTGATTTTGCAATGGCTGGAAAGATGAGAAGGGCTATACTCACAAGGTTGTCATTTCGAACGTAGTGTAGTGAGTAAAAACGAACGAAACGAAGCTGAGAAATCTAAAGAGGTTAAAAAGGCGCATTTTTGTATTCAACCCCACAGATTTCTCCGCTACACTCGTTCACCCTTATGGTGTTCACTCTTTCCGGTCGAAATGACAAAGCTGGTGTATAGTTTTTATCTTTGATATCTACCTCTATTTGTTATCAAATTATCAAACATCTACTGGGAGAAAACACCTAGAAAAGCATGAAGTTAAAACTTAATAACTAAACCATTACTCAGCTCATAGGTCCACTGAGGGATATCGATGATCGGGTTGGCATCATAGGAAGCCACAAAACTTATCGACAATGCTATTCTCTTGCTTAGATCCATTTTTAGCTTTGATTCAAGAATAGAACGGGCTTCAAAAAACTGAGCGGGACGGGCCTGATAGTATCCAACCAATAAAAAAGTAGCGTCATCACTGATCTTTCCATTCAGACGGATGTTACTGGTGGTTTTTACATACTCATTTTCGATGGAAGGTTCACTTGCAAGTTGCCATTCCTCAAATTCATACATCAGTGCAGTGGAAATACTTGCCTGCCAGGAGTCTGACCGGTAAAAACGGTATTTGATACCGGCACCGCCAAGTGCACGATGATTCAACCCAAGATTGTTGTTGTACTGATATTGGGTAAAGAATTCCGGAGAGAGTTTTTCATTTCGTAACAAGGTTGAGCGAAGGTGTACATATCCACTGCTGATCAGGGAATTTCCATCCAGGTTCACAAACTTCAGGCTGTTGAGAAGCATGTAAGCGTTCCGCTCTGTGAAATAGGAAAGATTGGATTCGTTGGTGAATTCGAAAACCTGCTCATTATATCGGTTCAGAGAGAGGTCGAACTCCAGCTCACCATGCCACCCGGCTGAGTCGGCATTGGCACGGACACTTTCCACATTCAAAAGCTGGGCATGAACAGGGGCGGAAAAAAGAAGGGATACAAATAGAAGGGATGGAACAAATATACGCATGTACTGAATATTAGGCGATTATTCTGGGTTTGTTGAAAGGTACAACATCAAGAATTGTTCCCAAATCGTTCGATCAGATCATTCCATATAAATACAAACGATTCGTATCTTCAGGCTGTTAATTCAACTCACTTACTCAAATTTATAACAACATAAATTCACATGGTTATCATTATTGGTGCAGGTCCTATTGGGCTTGCCACCGGAATTGCCCTTCAAGAGAAAAACATACCCTTTAAAATTATTGAACGCGGTTGTTTGGTGAATTCACTCTTTCACTATCCCACCAACATGACCTTCTTTTCAACCTCAGATAAACTCGAGATCGGCAATATTCCCTTTATTTCACACGGCCCTAAACCTACCCGAGCTGAGGCACTGGAGTATTATCGTCGTGTGGCAGAACACTATAAGCTACCGATCAATTTATATGAAACAGTTGATACGGTTACAGGGGAAGATGGCAACTTTACTGTGAAAACAGATAAGGATACCTACAAAGCCGAGAAAGTGATCGTGGCTTCCGGATTTTATGGGAAACCGAATATGATGGGAGTTCCGGGTGAGGACCTTCCAAAAGTGAAGCATTATTATGATGAACCTCATCCATATGCATGGCAAAAAGTGCTGGTGATAGGCGGCGGTAACTCAGGTGTGGATGTAGCGCTCGAATGCTGGAGAGGCGGAGCCGAAGTAACGATGTTGCTAAAATATGATACCATCAAGCCGACGGTAAAATACTGGGTGAAACCGGATATTGAGAATCGGATCAAAAACGGAGAGATCCCCGCGTATTTCAACTCAGAAGTGAAGGAGATCCGCGAGAAGGAAGTGGTCATTAAAACCCCGGATGGAGAAGTGACGATAGAAAATGACTTTGTGCTCGCCATGACCGGTTACCACCCCAATTATGAGCTTATGGAGAGCCTGAATATTGAACTTACCGAAGATGAAAAATGCATGCCCATATATGATGAAGATAGCCTGGAGACTCAACGCAAAGGCATGTACGTAGCCGGAGTGGTTTGTGGAGGAATGGATACCAGCAGCCTGTTCATAGAAAATTCCCGCATCCATGCCGAGCAGATAGCAACTCATGTTGAGAAGAATTTGGGATAATGCGTTAATTTTAAATGTTAAGTGTTAAATGGTAGCTGTTCATTTAACACTTAACATTTACTTATCTAATCCCCAAGTCGTCATCCTGAGCGAAGCGAAGGACCTTGCCTATAGTGGAGCAAGAGATGATCGATATTCTGTTCGAAATTATTAGTCTTAAATAGGCAGGATTCTTCGGGAGTACCCACAGAATGACTTGTGGTGGGCTGTAAGTAGTTTTTATATTTTGTTGACTGACACCCTCCGCCTCCCTCAAGGGAGGACTCTCCGAATATTGAACAGAGGAATATTCGATATTGAATGCAGAAGTGATCAACACACTTCGATATTCAGTGTTCTCGTCCTCAATATTCGATATTCTGCAGTCTCCCCTTGAGGGCAGATCAATCAATTCAGTTGTTCCTGAATTGATTTCGTGGGGTGTGGTAGCCAAGGCCTCCCAAAACAAAAAAAGGCGCTTCAAAGAAGCGCCTTTTAAATCAGCGAAATCAGTGCAATCACAAAAATCTGTGATCAAAAAGACCAAGTAAGCTGAAACAGGAAATTAGTCCCGGCCTGTGGATAGTAATAATTGAAGTTCACCGGCTCCCCTGCTTGTAACCAGCCGAAGGTATAACCGTTGGTCTCATACTCGTGGTCGAAGATGTTATTCACCTGCAATGTTGCTGTGATTCCCTTCAGCAGATCGATCCCATCCAGTGCATAACTCAACCTGAGATCATTCACAAAATACGGATCGATGGAACGGCTTTCGGTTTGGGTGTTATCCAGGTACTGACGTGATACATACTTACTGATCAGCTCTGCATTCAACCCACCGGACTGATATCCAATGATCCCGTTACCGATCACCGAAGGAGAAAAGGCAATATCGGTATCCTCGTACACTGTTTCCTGCTGACCAAGATAGTTGAAGCTGGCATCATACTGATCAGTGAACTGCGTGTATTCGGTGATCTTGTTCTGGCTGAAGGTTGCATTCGCTGACACACTAAGGTTCTGCGAAAGACTCACACCGGCCTGAAGCTCGAGTCCAACCCGATAACTTTCATCGACATTTTCACGAACGATCTCACCCACATCATTGATCGCTCCGGTAGGAACCAGCTGATCGCGATAGTACATGCCGTACACATTAGCGCCCACATAATAACGGCTGAAATCACCACGATACCCGGCTTCAACATTGTATAATCTCTCGGGATCAGGACGGCTTTCGGGCGATGAATCCACATACTCATCACGGGTAGGCTCCTTGTTACCGATCGCGAAAGAAGCATAAATGCGTTGCTGCTCCGGAAGCTGGTATACAAAGCCAAACTTGGGATTAAAGAACAGCAGATCATCGGTTTGCTGAAGAGCTACGAGACTGTCTCTCACGGTACTTCCCGCGCTGCGAACAAAGCCGTTCCCGAGAAATTCGTAATCAACTCCCCGCACCTGCAGATCCACATAAGAATTCAGGTTTTCCGTGAGCTGATACTGAATTTTTCCATAGAGATTGTAGTCCTTTTTGATACCATCATTATCATAATAACGGTCTTCGTTTTCACTGTCCCCTGCATAACGAGCCCAGATCACCTCTCCGAAATGAGCTCCGTCATAATAATTGTACCCACCGCCTAATGTTACATTCCAGGTATCATTCGGGGTGAATTTCGTGGAGAAGATAGTGCCGTAGAAATCATTGTCGAGCCAGCGGCGACGGACGAGATCTGTTTCAGAAGGAGTAGATGGAAGGATCGGTTCAATGTCATAATCGGCCAGGTCTTCATCAGCTTTATATTCCTCATAATATCCAAATCCTTTGGTATAGAAAGCGGATATGTTAGCATTCCATTGCTCGGTGAGCTGATAAGAATAATGCAGCTGATAATAGTTCTGCTGGTAGTTATCGACCTGATCTTCATAGGGCTCACCAAGTTTTTCTGTTCCGGCCTCGTTGAAGGTGCGGTTATCCTCAAGTATGCTTTCTTCAATGCCATACCAGGCCTGATAGGTACGTTCTCGTCCTGAAAAGACATCCGCTCTCAGCAGGCTGCGTTCTCCGTGTCGGGCAGCCGAAAGGAAATAGGAATCCAGGTCAGAACTTGCCCGATCGATGAATCCATCAGAATCGATCTTGGAAAGGCGGCCTTCGAATTGCCATCCATTTTCCATCAGACCTGAGCCTAACTTCACGTTATATTTTTGCGTGTTGAAGGAGCCAACTCCGGTATTGATCTCCCCAAACGGCTCCACCCGGGAAGAACTGGTTTGAAGATTGATGGTGCCTCCAAAAGCAGCAGCTCCGTTCGTGGATGTTCCCACTCCGCGCTGTATCTGAATATTCTCGGTAGAT
The DNA here is from genome assembly GCF_042684365.1 of Gracilimonas halophila. NCBI lineage: Bacteria > Pseudomonadati > Balneolota > Balneolia > Balneolales > Balneolaceae > Gracilimonas > Gracilimonas halophila. The sequence goes on from NZ_JBHULI010000002.1 coordinate 334,006, forward strand.
GATGACAGGTCCGGCAGGTTCACCCAAAACACAGCATGTGATTCAGCATCATTGACAGGAATTCCGTTGATCGTCACGTTGATGCGAGCCGGGTCAACCCCACGGATGCGAATACCGGTGTAACCGATGCCTGCACCTGCGTCAGAAGTAGTAGTAACCGATGGCGTGCTTTGCAGCAAGTAGGGCACATCTTGTCCCAGATTCCGCCGGTCGATCTCCTCTCGCTCTATGTTGGTATAGGTGATGGGGGACGTCTCGTCGGCACGGGTGGCGCTTACGAAAACATCATCCCCGATGTAGGTTTCCGGAAACATAAAGAGTTCACCCGTTTTATTAGGGACGGTTAGATCGACTTCAAGATCTTTATATCCGAGATAGGTGATGAGCAAAGCTCGTTGTCCGTTTTCGGAAAGACGGATCTCGAATGAGCCGTCATCTTCAGTAACAACCCCGCGGGAAGTGCCCATTTGTCGGACGGCTGCCCCGACCAGCGGTTGTTTGGATTGAGCATCAAGTACGGTACCGGAGATGGTCTGCGCCTGAATTTCGGTAGTGAAGAGTAGTGGTAGTGTGAATAGAAAAGCCGCTAAAAACGACTTTTTAAGTAAAGAATTAAACATGAATTCCTCCATTTGAAACTTAGATTAATGGAGGAGGTTAACTTGCGTAACTGTGCGGTAAACAGGTTTCCCTACGCCGGTATTATCCGGTTCAGGTATCAGGGTGTAATCTCAGCCCGCTATGCAAGCACCCCCAACCTTGGTTGTGAGCTGACAAGATAAGAGGCTTAGGAATATCGAACAAGGAACATTCAACATTGAATGCAGAAGTTTAACGACACACTTCAAAAATCGCCCCCCAAAAGTCGTCATCCTGAGCGAACAGGGGTTGAATGTAGGGTTGGGAGGTTTGCCGCGAAGGATATCAATGGTTGATCTGGCAGGTAGCTTAACCTTTGAGATCCCTCGTGGTCAATAGCATTGTCCCTGTCTGCTTGGTACGCACTCGGGATGACGACGGAGGTTGTAGAACTACTCCCAACTTCAAAAATCCATTATTGAAAACTACCCGCCGGGAATCCATCTTTCCGCTTAATAGCGGGGTGATGGATGGCTTTGGGTTCCTGTTTCGCAACCCGGTCCAACGTACATCACAGTTCAACCACACCTTAGCGGTCATCCGCCCAATCTCCCGGAACGAACACCCGAATATGATTAGCTGGTATCTGGCTGGAAATCCTTTGATTCGAAATTACCTTTGCTATTTTTATCTAAGTTAGATAGATATATTTGAACGCCTGTTATCTTAAATCAAACAAATTGACCTCAAAAGCTAAACTTAAAAAATGAACTCAAAATTTAGCTGGCAAAACAAGATCCTGATATTCTTAGTAGGAGTTATAGCGATCATCCTGATCTATGCCAAGATCTTCATGTGGGGAATGGGCTATTTTGAAGGGCAACAGGTTACCTTGGCCCAATCCATTCAGGTGGTCGTGGAATCGTTGACGACAAGCGGGTACGGCGGCTTTGCTCCCTGGGAAAGTGATTTCATGAATTATTTTATCTTATGGATGAACTTCACCGGACTTGCCCTGCTTTTCATTGCCTTTCCGGTCTTTTTCATTCCTTCACTTAAAAATGTGATGAGCAGAGATATCCCGCGAAAGATCAATAAGCAAGATCATGTGATCATCTGCGATTATTCCTCATACACCGAAGCACTGATCGAGGAGCTGAATTCAAGAAATAAGGATTATGTGATCATTGAGGATGAGGAGGAAAAGGCCAAAGGGTTGATGGAAACAGGATTCAATGTGATGCTGGGTGATCCGGAACAAAAAGAGATCCTGGAAGCCGCCTGTATTGATAAGGCGACAGCGGTGGTCATTCATACTGATATCTACAAAAACATCAGTACAATTTTTACAGTCAAGAATATCGAGACAAACGCTAAGGTTATTGCAATCCTGAGAGATGAGAACATGAAGGTGTATTACGACCTGGCCGGGGCTGATATCACTATTGCGCCACGACAATTGGTGGGAAAAACACTTGCTGAACAAATTCCGGCTGTTTCAATAAACGACAGTGTGGAAATTGACAATAATCTGGAGATCGTTGAGATCGATATACAGGATGGAAGTGAACTTTGTGATCAGGTGATCGGTAAAACGGATCTTCTGAAACAGTATAATATCAACATTATTGGGGCTTGGGTGAAAGGTGAATTTCAAAGTCCGGTGCATATAGATCTTGAATTGAGTTCCAATACCCGGCTTCTTGTGGCAGGCTTTTCCGAAGAGCTTGAGAACCTTACCAAAAAAGCGGTAGCCAAAACAAGAGATTTTACCCGCAATGAGGTTCTGATCCTGGGATATGGACAATCCGGGCAGGCCGTGGCAGAAGTACTTAGAAATACGAGTGTATCGGTCAAGGTCGTAGATATTGAGGACAAAGAAGGAGTAGATATCATTGGTGATGTGCGTGAACCTAAAGTACTCAGTGAATTGGGAGTAGAAGATGCTTCGGCTATCATTATCACGATCAGGGATGATACTGCTGCTTTGTTCGCCACACTTATGTCGCGAAATAAAAACCGCCAGGCTAATATCATTGTGAGGGCGAATGATAAAGGTGATGTTCAAAAGCTCTATCAGGCAGGAGCCGACTATGTACAGTCGCTGGCTACGGTAAGCGGTCGGATGCTGGCTTCCTGTATTTTCGAGGATGAGACCTCCATAGCTGCAAACAAGCAGATCAACTTGATACAGCTTCCGGTGGGTTCATTGGCAGGGAAAACCCTTGCTGGAGCCGACGTACGTGCCCAAACCGGATGTACAATATTGGTGGTGATCAGGGGTGATGAAAGATTCCCAAAGGTAGATCCAAATGACTTTGTGTTCCGGGATGGCGATGAGGTGATCCTTGCCGGTACCGACGAAAGCACACAGGAGTTTGAAAGACGGTATCTGAATTAGGTGTGGCAATTTTGCCCCAAATTAGAAGCGTCGTTAAAAACTTTCACACGTGTTTTCGAAAGCTATTTCATTTTAAAAATTGCACCTCACCGTTCGCTGAGTGCAGATCACTTCCCCATTAGTCGTCATCCTGAGCGAAGCGGGGATGAATGTAGGTTTGGGGAGTATACCGCGAAGGATCTCAGTGTATGCTCTGGCAGGTAGTTTGAATCTTAAGATCCCTCGTGTTCACCGGTATTACCCCTGGCCAACGGGTACGCACACGGGATGACGACGGAGGTTGTAGAACAACTCCCAACTTCAAAAATCCATTATTGAAAATTACCCGCCGGGAATCCATCTTTCCGCTGAATAGCGGGGTGATGGATGGATTTGGGTTCCTGTTTCGAAATTCGATCCATCAGTTTAACCATGCCTCAGCGACCATCTGCCAAATCTGTGTCATCTGCGTTCCATTCGTTAGTCCAAAAACAGGGCTGAACCCCATGCTTGTGTACCGGAAGGCTGTTTTGCTTGTGGCAACTTGGTCACCCTGTAGGCAGGCCTAAAGGCAGCCTGCTCCGAGCATTCGGAGCTTGTTTATATCCTAGTCATTCCTTCATAAATCGGTCCATCGTCCATCGTCCATCGCAATTCAATCCCACCTCCACGATCATCCTCAGAATCCGCTTTATCCGCGTTCCATTCGTTAGTCCAAAAACAGGGCTGAACCCCATGCTTGTGTACCGGAAGGCTGTTTTGCTTGTGGCAACTTGGTCACCCTTAGGCAGGCCTAAAGGCAGCCTGCTCCGAGCATTCGGAGCTTGTTTATATCCTAGTCATTCCTTCATAAATCGGTCCATCGTCCATCGTCCATCGTCCATCGCAATTCAATCCCACCTCTGCGATCATCCGCAGAATCCGCTTTATCCGCGTTCCATTCGTTAGTTTTATTCCCAAAAAATCGATCATCACATATCGCAAATCAATTTGCCTCAAAACCCGAATTTTATATATTGAATGACTTACAAAAAGGAGAAAACATGGACGATGAAAATATAGTCAGAGAAGAATTAGTAGAGTGGATCTCAAAGCCGGGGAATGAAGATCTGCTGGAAACGCTGAAGCTTATGAAAGAAGCAGAGCAGACGGAAGGAGATTGGTATGATGGTTTGACCAAAGAAGAAAAAGAGTCCATAAAAAAAGGGCAAGAAGATCATGAAAAGGGAAGAACATTAAGCAGCCGGGAATTTTGGGATAAGCATGGCTGAGCGAAAGCAATTAGTATGGTCGCTTGAGTCGTCAAATAAGATCCGGGATATCAAAGCATATCTTTTAGAGGAATGGAGTGAAACAGAAGTCAATAGTTTTTTGCTAAAGCTGAAGAAGTTTGAAAATCGTATAAGTTACTTTCCAAAGCTATACCCTTCATCGTTGAAATTTCCCCATTTTAGAAAGGCTGTTATTTCAAAACATCAATCGGTTATTTATGAAATTGGCGAGGAAACTATAAAGGTGATAACTATTCTGGATAACCGTCAAAAGAATTAAGGTTGCAAATTTTAAACGTTAAATGAAGTATTAATTCATTATTGAAAATTACCCGCCGGGAATCCATCTTTCCGCTGAATAGCGGGGTGATGGATGGCTTTGGGTTCCTGTTTCGCAATTCGATCCATCAGTTCAACCATGCCTCAGCGACAATCTGCCAAATCTGCCTCATCCGCGTTCCATTCGTTAATCCAAAATACAGAATGAATTCCTCGCTGAAGTAAAGGATGGCTTGGTTGCCAATTTACCTAAAACCTTGAACCCAACTCAAAACTAAACACTCAAAACTCAAAACTAAAATTGCCCCTAACTTTCCATGTTGTTAAAATAAGTCCATGAGTAGTGATGAAAATACAACCACCTTCACCCTTTTTGTGGATATTGACGGCGTACTGAATACGGAGGCGCATCTGCGGAAGCAGGCAAGGGATACGGGAAGGTCCAGCAATAAGAATTGGTGTCCGACGGCAATGGCGCATCTGAAGCTGCTGGTGGAGTATTACAACGGACAGATCGTGGTGAGTTCCACCTGGCGGTACGACCATTCCCTCCGACAGCTAAAGGAATTGTTCGAGACCAATGGGCTGCCGGGGAAATATGTGGTTGGCGTCACACCTTCCCTGATCTACGAAAACTCCGGAAATGTAAACCGCGGGGATGAGATCCGCCGCTGGATCTCCGAGCACCTGTACACCGAAGAGGTCCCCAGGTATGCCATCCTGGATGATATGGACGAAGGACTAAGCCAATTCGGCGAGCGCTTTATCCAGTGCGACCCCAAGGTCGGCTTCGCCGATAAGGAAAAGGTGAAGAGGATGGCGGGGTTGGTTTAAAATATTAACCCACTTCGCAAATCGGTCCATCGCACATCTTCCATCGCATTTCAACCTTGATCCTCGTTCCGAAGGTCCATCTTTGGAATGCATTCCCGGAAGCTCCGGCTTCCCGTTACTGCTATTGATAGATTGACCTTGGTCGCGTTCCTTCGCCTCGCCCCACACGCTCTGCGTTGGGGCGTACTTTTTGCAACTTTCCGGCGCCCCTATTGACCTCTGGCTACAATCGTGTTCCTTGTTCTTTTGTGCCGACAAAAGAACCAAAAGCTCTCGTCTGCGAAAAAAGAGCTAAAGCTGTCTCCATTTCACTAAAAGAAATCAATGCTCCATCACCGGGCTTGCCTGAAAGTTAAGTGCCATGCGGTATGATTTCTTTCTTAACGCTGCATTCCGTCATCTTCTTCACGCTCTTTTTTCTAAGGCCGATTATCTGATACAGAAGCCTTAACAATAAAGAAATTTGTAGAACTGGTTTAGGGAAGTTGAATGTGGTTAAGGTAGTTGTCTAAGGTTTCTTCGGTTTGGAAATGGAGTGTTTCATCAGATGAATTATCGAAAAAATCATCCAGCTTTTGTTTTGAAGGGAAGAGACGGAATGAAGTTCCTTTGTAGTTGTAGAGATAGAAAATTCCCTCGCTGTGATCATTGAAGACTAACAACTCCTCGATCGTTTTGTTTGGAGTTAGATACTCGAAGTTGATTTGTTTGATCCTGTTCATATTATTAACTGGCTAAGATATTTCTAAGACCTTCGACACTTAAGGTATCCACTTTTCTATGAAGCATTCGGTGGCAGTTTGAGCAAACCAATGCCAAGTCTTTTAGAGTGGTAGTCGTTGAAGTTGAGAATTCAGAAAGAGGTGTACGGTGGTGGCATTCAATGTATTTGTAGCCAAGCTGACCATATTTTTGGTAGAAATCGAAGGTACATGCTTCGCAGGGTAACCGGCCTAGTCGTTGAAATTCCCTTTCTTTTTTTCGTTTGATGATATCGGAGTCTCTTTCCCTGTATTTGTGAAGCTTATAGATGACGGTTCCTTCACGTATTTCAAAAGCTCGGTCGTCTTCCTCATTGATCTTGTAGAGTTCTATAGCCAGGTCAAGATCTTGGCTAACGGCACGTATTCGTTCAGCAATTTTGTGCAATCTATCTGTGTCAGATTCAAACTCGTCAAATACTTGTTTATCAAGCTTCCCATAATTTTCCATTCCTTTACCCGAATAAGAAGGGTCAAAAGCTTTGAAGTTATTCAATTTTAAGTTCACCCCATTTGGATTCCGAAACTTTACCTCATCTGGTCTTATATCATGAATAGGAAGTCGATTCAATAACTTAGACAGTTCAATAATATCAGGGTGTGAGCTGGTCATCTTACTTGAATCCATCCTAAAATATAGATCAAGTGCTAAAATTATTTCATCTCTATGCCATTTGGGGTTTCGCAAAATCCTTTATAATTGAGATATAAGTTAAATTGATTATGTTAGCAGTATATTCAATTTTCTAAACAAATTATGTCCGGATTTACAAATGGCTATTAAATTTGAAAACAGAGAATACACTGAATTACTTAAAATTATTAGCGCACTTTCAAGATTATTTAGCGAAGGGAAAGCCCCGTATATGAATTATCGAATAGCGGAGAATATTTTTTGCAGAGCTTTTGGAGCAAAAAATTTAGCGCGAAAAGATTCTTCCTATGATGCCACAATAGATGAGATAGGGGTTGGCTTAAAAACATTTTTACTTAAAAGTGATAATAGTTTGGAAAAAGTTGCTGAATTTAATTCAATTTCATCAACTTTAAGAGAGTTGAAAGGGAAGAAATTAGCAATTGAAGTAGCAAAGGCGAGAAATAGTAGAATAAATTCGGCTCTAAGATTATACAATGTAAAAGAAGCGATATATCATTGTGTAGGAAGAAAAGATGGGGTTCTGGAAGTTTTTGAAAATGATTACTTAAAAGTAGATTTAGGTAATATTAAAATGCTGAAATCAACAAATAGCAATATTGTGAAGTTTGAAGATCAGCATTATGAGTACTCTTATAATATTTCTAAATCGACTTTATATAAGCGTTTTACTGTCGGGGAATCTTCTAAAATTGAAATAGAAATAGTTGATGATCCATTTGAATTACTGCTAAACTTAAAAGATGATTTATTTAAAAAGGAAGAAGCAGAGAGTTTTGATTATGTTGTTCTTCCATTGTATTCTACTCAAAGTAAAAGCAGAGAAGTAGCTGAAAAAAGTGGGCTAAATCAATGGAATGCAGGAGGCCGTCAAAGAGATTATGGAGAGGTTTATATCCCAAATCCTGCAGATATAAGAAATAAATATCCTGATTTTTTTCCTTCTCGAGACACACCTTTCAAGCTTGAAATACCTACTGGCGAAATATTTGAAGCGAAAATTTGCCAACAAGATTCAAAAGCATTGATGACAAATCCTAATAAAGCTTTAAGTGAATGGTTACTAAGAACTATTTTGAATTTAAAGGAAGGTAAATTGGCAACCCGAGAGCATCTAGATTACCTTGGTGTTGATTCAGTAATAGTCACAAAAAAAGAAAAAGATTACTATACAATAGATGTTATGCCAGTAGGTAGTTATGAAAAATTCATTGATCCAGAACGAAGTATTCAGGCAACTTGATATTCAACATTGTCTTGAAATTTATAGTCAAGTGATTTCCCAATAGATTCAGCTATAAGTTGAATCACATCAACCGTAACCATGTTTCCTGCCTGTTTATATAGTTGAGCATCACCTCTTAAATCTGGTAGCTTAATTTCAGGAAACCCTTGAACACGAAAGCACTCTTTTGGGGTTAGTTTTCTTATTCCCGATTTATCCTTAATAAGTGGAACATTATGCCCGCCAGTTCCCATATTAGCAGTTAGGGTCGGAAACTCATTGCTTTTATTTTTCCTGACATATTTACGTCTCCATTGATATGTTGTATCAGGTGAAGTAACGGCTTCCTTGATTTGATTAAACATTTTATATCGATCATCATAATAAAATCTGTCATCCACCTTTTCATTACTAAGCATTTCCTGAATATGCTTTTTTGATTTACACTTTTTAGGTGGAAATAAATCTTGAAAAACATCACCGGCATTTTTTTCGTCTTTAATGAGTTCATTCCATCTATTCTCATCCTTAAAACAAACCATGAAGGTCCTTTCTCTGTTTTGTGGAATGTCTGTTACTTCAGAAGTATTTATAACTTCGACAAAGAAAGAGTAGCCTCTTTTTCTTATCTCCTTTTCTACAACTTTTATGGTTTTACCATTATCATGTGTGCTGAAATTTTTGACATTTTCTAAAAAAAGAACTTTTGGCTTATGTCCTATTTCTTCAAACTCATCCACAAGTCTCATGATTTCGAAAAATAATTCACCTCTTTCATCCTGAAACCCCTTTCTATAACCAGCAATTGAAAAAGCTTGACAAGGAAAACCTCCTGTTAAAACATCAACAGGTTGAAGCTCAGAAGCTTTTAGGTCATAAATACTTTTTTCAAATAATCGATGATCGTGGTTTTCGCGATAGGTCTCACAAGCATATTTGTCATTCTCATTTGCCCAAAGAACTCTAAACTTTCCAGTTCTCTCAAAACCCAATTCAATTCCTCCAACTCCTGAAAATAAACCGCCGACTGTATACATAGCTATTCTTTTATTATTTCTAAATAAAGGTTTTCAAGTCTTTCCAAAGAATCATCTTTTTTCAGCTTACACTCCCAAAATGTAATTACTTTCCAGCCCATTTTTTTTAGTTTTTTCCTATTAGCTTTATCTCTTTCCTTATTACCGTAAATTTTATTTTCCCAATAATCTATATTTGATTTAGGCATCTTAAAATGCTCACAATCTTCATGCCCGTGCCAAAAACAACCATGGACGTTAACTACAGTTTTATATTTAGTGAGTTTAATATCAGGTTTACCTGGCAAATCTTTTGCATGCAGACTGAATCGAAGGCCTTTTCTATGTAAGAACTTTCTTACAATTAACTCAGGCTTTGTATCCTTAGAACGTATTTGACTCATATTATAACTTCGAGTCTTTGGTTCGTGAACGTCAGTCATATTTATATATTTGTTTACTAAAGTGTATAATTCTTATGCCACTATCACAAATATACTCACAGTTCTTTTGCTATTCATTTCAGCCTATGAATAAAATATACAGAGGTAGTGACAATTATCGTCACCCTTAAATCAATTATTCCCAATAACCCCAACAAACCCCTATCTTAACCCATCAATCATCACCCAAAAATTTTTGCTCCATGAAATTCCGAAATGCTGTTGCTGTTCTGATCCCACTGCTGATGCTTCTTTCTTCCTGTGCCTCTGAAAATGAGTCGGCCGATACGATGTCTGATATTTCCTCTATGGATGTGCAGTCGCATATCAGCTTCCTGGCGAGTGATGAAATGAAAGGGCGCGAGACCGGAACGGCGGAGGAAGCCAAAGCAGCGAATTACATCGCGGACTATTTCCGGGAATACAGACTGGACCCGGCCGGAGAGGAAGAGACCTATTTTCAGTCTTTCACCGTGAATATGTCTATCCTTGAAAATCCCCATGCCGCCGACTCCGGTTCTGCCGGTGATAAAAGAATGGCTAAAAATGTAGCGGGCTTGCTTCAGGGAACCGGAGACTCGGAGGAGCTGATCATCATCGGGGCCCATTACGATCATCTGGGATTGGGTAAATTTGGCTCGCTCAGCAGCAGCGATTCTACCATCCACAACGGCGCCGATGACAATGCTTCGGGCACGGCCGGACTCCTGGAGCTGGCGGAGTTTTTTTCTGAAAATCGCCCCGAAACCGATCTGCTTTTCCTTGCTTTTTCCGGGGAGGAAATGGGATTGCTGGGCTCTCAGTATTACGTAGAAAACCCAACGGTGGATATGGAGAATACGCTGGCTATGATCAATATGGATATGATCGGGCGAATGAATAACGACCGGATGATGATCTTCGGCGTAGCTACCACGGAGGCCTGGGAACCCATCCTCACGGAAGCCAACACCGATTCCCTGGACCTGGATCTCGTTCCCGATGGAACCGGCGCCAGCGATCACACGAGTTTCTATTACAAGGACATCCCGGTCCTGCACTACTTCACCGACACCCATGCCGATTATCACCGCCCTTCGGATGATACGGAGTGGATCAATGCAGAAGGTCAGGCCCGACTGCTGCAACACGTAGCCCGTGTCATCCAGCGCCTGGATGCCATGGATAAAGAGGAATTGGCTTTTGTGGAAGCTCCCGGCGAGCAGCGACAGTCCATGTCCATGGACGGCCCCACTTTAGGTGTGCTTCCGGATTATGGTTTTGATGGCGAAGGATTTCGTATCACCGGCGTAAGCAACGGTGGCGCGGCCGAACGCGGCGGACTCGAAGGCGGAGATGTCATCATCAGGATCGGAGAGATGGAGATCGAGGATATCTACAGCTACATGGGCGCCCTGAATGAACTTGAGCGGGGAACAACGGTCCCGGTTACGGTGGTTCGGGATGGGGAGGAGCTAGTTTTTGATCTGGAGCTTTAGGGGTTCAATGAATACCAAACCTTAACAGTCGTCATCCTGAGCGAAGCGGGGCTGAATGCAGGTTTGGGAGGTTTGTCGCGAAGGATCACAGTGTATGCTCTGGCAGGCAGTTCGAACTTTGAGATCCCTCGTGTTCAATGCTACTGCCCTTGGCTATTTGGCACGCACTCGGGATGACGACGGAAGGGAGTGTATTTTTAAGTAAGGCTTTGTTTGCTCTTTATATCCCAGTCCCCCAAAGTCGTCATCCTGAGCGAAGTGGGGCTGAATGCAGGTTTGGGAAGTATGTCGCGAAGGATCTCAGTGTATGCTCTGGCAGACAGTTCGAACCTTGAGATCCCTCGTGTTAAATGGCATTGCCTCTGGCTACCTGGTACGCACTCGGGATGACGACTGTTGTGGCCGCCAAGGCCTCATCTGCCTTCACTACCACGGCCACTCCAAAAATCGCTAATAACCGTTCGCTAATCGCATATCAATAAACCTAAAAACCTCCAACGATCGGCAAAGTCAACGAGGTCCCATCCAGATCCACCGTCAGTTCGGTGCCGGGTTGTGGATGCAGGGTGTATTCCTGATCACTTGAAAAGATCATAAGTCCAAGTTGCTGCCCCGGCGGAATGACCTGATCATCGGGCTGAAGATCAAAAGTGATGGTGTAGAAGGTTCCGGGCTCGAGTGCTTCGCTTTCAGTCAGCGATGCATGGTTCTGCGGATCGGCCCAGCCCCGGGTGATGATGTTATCGGTGATCTGAGCGCTACGGCCTTCTTCCCAAGGCAGAGCCACCAGCCAAACCGAGAGATTTGCCGCCGGCTTGCTGCTCGCCAGCTTCACCGTGATGGAAGGCACTCCGGAGATATGGAGGGAATCGGAAAGTGGTTCACTCACATACATCAGGCGATGATTGGTCCAGTTGGCCTTGGCCAGAGCCGTTCCGTCAAAAGAGACATTATCTATGAAGGATTCAGTTCCCACACCCCTGGTTCTTTCCGTTGAAAGCGTGCCTCGTTCTGGTGCATTTCCGGAGAGGTAGAAGGTTACATCTTGTGCTGCCGGGTGGGGATAATCCGGATAAGACGTTGGCTGGTCACGCTCGTCATCTTCGCGGGTGATCCATGATCGAGGCAGATCCTCAACCCCATTCTCCACATCAAAGAGATATCGGGTAAACCACATATTCATCAGCCACAGAGGGGGCTGCCCGCCATGTCCGCCCTGATGATAGTAGATCATGCTTGGCACCCCTTTTTCCTTCAATGCCTTGTAAATGCGGTAGCTGTGTTCGGGCATCACATTCCAGTCGTTGAAGGCATGCGCCATCAGCACGGGTGCATTCAAGTTCTCCATCTCATTTAGGTAATCACGTCCGGCCCAAAAATCATTATAATCCCCGGTCTTGCGATCGATGCCATTTGCGATGATGGAATCTCTGTAAACACGACGATTGTGCTCACGGTATTCTTCAGCACCACTGTGAATGAAATCAAAAAGCACATCCACATCTTCACCCAGGTAGCCACCCGGCGAGCGCACCAACCCATTGGAGCGGTAATAGTGATAATAAGACGTATTTGGTGCTACAGGAATGATGGCTTCCAGTCCTTCCACTCCGGTGGTGGCAGCAGCTAATGGCAGTGTGCCGTTATAGGATGTTCCGGTCATCCCAACCTGACCGGTGGTCCAGTTAGCTTCTACTTTTTCATCGCCATCAGGGGAGGTATATCCATTGGCACGACCGTTCAGCCACTCTATGACAGCCTTTGGAGCCAGCGATTCATTCTCGCCGCCCACGGTAGGAGATCCCTGTGACAGTCCGGTTCCGGGAGAACTGGAGTGTACCACTATAAATCCGCGGGGTACCCATGTTCTGATATGGGAGTTGGAGATAATCGGTCGATTTCCCCGGCGTTCTACTTCCGGCCCTTCTGTTCGCACCGGAGGCTCTTCCCCAATCTCATGCTCCACATTCCAGAAAAAATCATAGGGTGGACGTGCCGTGCCTGAATAATAGGGACTGGTCTCATATATAACCGGCAGCTTCAGGTTCCCGGATTCAGTTTGCTGAGGACGCGTAACGGATACATGCATACGATCCGGTTTACCATTGCCATCGGTATCAAATTCTGTCTCAACCCAGAGGTCGTGACGGATCCAGTTTTCGGGATCTTCAAATTCAGGGATGATCTGAGCCTGCCCGTCTTCAATTACGGGTACCTGAATATCTTGTGCTGTGAGCCCCGAAACAAAGATCAAAGCAAATACAGAAAGCCAAAGTGAGAATCTGGAAAATGATCGCATGGAAAAAATATTAGTTAAGATATGATGGAAAGTAACAGATAATAGATTTGAGTGTTGGAAAAAGTTTTGAGCTTAGGGTAAAACAAAGCTTTTATACTCGCCAAAGGTGCCACTCTGATCAATATCCAATAGCCCCTAAAGTCGTCATCCTGAGCGAAGCAGGGTTGAATGTAGGTTTGGGAGGTTTGCCGCGAAGGATATCAAAGGTTGACCTGGCAAGTAGTGCAAACCTTGAGATCCCTCGTTTTCAAGGGCATTACCCCTGGCTACTTGGTACGCACTCGGGATGACGACGGAGGCGAGTGTATTAGTTAAGTAAGGCCTTGTTTGTTCTTTTAGTTCTATCCCCCTAAAGTCGTCATCCTGAGCGAAGTGGAGTTGAATGTAGGTTTGGAAGGTTTGCCGCGAAGGATATCAAAGGTTGACCTGGCAAGTAGTGCAAACCTTGAGATCCCTCGTGTTCAATGGTTTTGCCCC